>NZ_OY782757.1:0-600000 GCF_963678185.1 uncultured Tolumonas sp. | reverse complement strand
ACTAAAGATGAACGCGGTATACATGGCTGCAATCAATATGGCGGTGACCATGAAGCCCAGCGTACCAGCCTGAGCCCAGCCATAACTCCAACCAAAGTATTCCCCTGAGATAACTAAACCAACGGCAATTCCCCAAAGATGAAATTTGCCCAGTGTCCGTTTTAAGCCCGGAGCAGCAATGTCCTTTTGCATAGATGTGTACCTCTGTTTAATTGATCCATCTGTCTTTCATCGACAGAGCTGGGAGTCGTAATCACTAAAGCAAAAGGTATACCCCTTTGCGTAGTTGTGATCTTGCTCCCAGCAAAATCAGAAAACTTGACGTGAGGAAGGTGATTTTTGTTCTCTAAAGTCAACTTTATGCATTTCAGAGGCAAATATCAGAGACAAAGAGAAGATGTCTGGTATCAGGGACAAACGCGATATTCATGTGTTGAAACAAATATGGGCATTACGCACCAAATTGAATCGAACCTGCAGCAGTATTTATTTAACTGATTGATATTTATTGTTTTAATTATTGGATCATTTATTGCTTACCTCTAATTAAGCATTTCGTTCATGCGTTGATAGGGGCAATTATGAACATATCTGCACGTCAATCTGCGCTGACTGGCATGATTACAGACGCATTTGACAGTAATCGAGGCGTATTAGCTGCTGCCGCAACCGGGCTAAGTGATTTTATCAGCTCAAACGGCGGCGATGTCGATCGTATTTTCGGTGTAAGCGGTATTAACCCTGAATTGCTCGCCAACCCAACGTTGAGTCTTGATTTGGTCAATTACTGCCGAGTCATGGAGGAGGCCGCGCACTATTCTGGCGTGGACAACTTTGGCCTGTATTACGGTAAACAATTTAAACCGCAATCCCTTGGCTTGATCGGTTATATCGGGCTCAGTTCGCCGACATTAACCGATGCACTACATAATATGGCAACGGACTTCCAGTGGCATCAACACCATACATTGACTCAAATGGTCGATATTGGTGATTGTTGGCGTCTCGATTATCAAGTTCGTCATGGCGCGATCTTGTGCCGTCGACAGGATGCAGAATTAACCCTAGGCATGTTCTTAAACGTCATTCGTTATGCTTTAGGAAAAAATTGGGCACCACGTGCCGTGCATTTTGAACATCCTCGACCAGAACAATGGCACGAACACAGTAAAGTCTTTGATGCACCAGTTTGGTTTGAACAGCCATACAACTCATTGATTATTCCTAAAGTTGATTTGATGCGCAGCTCAATGCCAGAAAGTGATACAGCATTGTTGATGGTGTTACGTCAGACAATTAGACAGTTAAATCGGACGACAGACAATCAAGATCTTATCGATCAAACGCGCACTCAAGTGCGCTTGCAGATGATGCATGGCGAACCCAATTTAGATGATGTTGCGGCAAAAATGGGGTTATCAACATGGTCTTTGCAACGTAACTTGAAAAGAGAGGGCATCAGTTTTTCAACCTTGGTCGACAAACTTCGCTGTGAAATGGCCACGCGTTATATGCAACAAAATCAGCTATCAATATCAGATATGGCGTTATTACTGGGTTATTCTGAAGTGAGTGCATTTTCTCGTGCCTTCCGTCGTTGGTTTAATATCAGCCCACGCCAATGGCGAAAAAGCCCCATTTAATTAGCTCAACTCCCCAATCAAAAGGCCACACATACGCTGTGTGGCGTCATGTTTACTCTCTCATTTCCTGAATATCTTCATCGTGTTGTTCAGAGTTGCTGTGTGACTACACGGTATTTTTATCATTTGCTAAAAACCAGGCAATGACTCAGGAATAAGAGATCAAAAAATAATCTTGCAATACTGTATATAAATACAGTAGATTATCTCTGTCGTCAGAAATGCTTGTTTAAGCATCAACTTTATCAACAGACATCGGTCAGCAGGAGCGCATTATGAGTGTTTTTGTGAATGGTTTTTATGTAGGACATGAAGTGTACCCAGGCGTGTTTGCAGAAGAGCGTGTAGGGCAACAATGGATGATCCGCATTCAGGACGCGAAAGGCTGGCCATGTCGTGTAGGCGAAGTAAAAATTGAGTCTACCGGTGGTGAGTTTTTGGCGAGTGATTGCTTAGGCAGTATAAAAGGGCGCGCATCGAATATGCGCACCGCAGTTCGTTATTTGCTGAATTAATTTTTCATGCAACGGGCTTTAGGCGCGAGAGTCAGATAATGCTTACTCTTCGGCGTCTGAGGCCAGATACCAATAGCCTTGGTTGAACCAGTGGCAAATCCATTCAACTAAAACTGGGTTATCCAGATAAGGCTGAAGGTTATCTAAAGTCAGTACGGTGCTGTTACACATCAGATGTGCTAATTCTTGCCCGCCTTCCGGGATCTGCAGTTTTTCACCGTTGACGAAACAAACGTCAGGCAGTGCTCGGAAATAGAGGCAACGCAGTCCACCCAAACGATACAGCTCATCTTCCGCTTCGAGAGCAGGAATCAATTCATCAGGGATCAAATCCCATTCATCGGATGTCAGAATATTGAGTTCGTGTTTTGCCTGACTGAGTTGCGTGCCCAACCAGGCTGAAAACAGTTGCTCATCTTGTAACAGTGATTGCATCAACGTGCGAATATCATTCACATCCTTGGCAGGCACTAAACCGGGTTCAGTCGTCAATTCGCGATCTGGATCGGCATAACGTAATTGGCCGGCATCTTCTTGCAACAAGAAATCAGCAAAGGATGAAAACAGATCTTGTTGATTGGGCGCACGATAACCAATCGAATAGCTCATCGCTTCGGTGATGGCATAGCCATCATGTGGGAATCCTGGTGGAATATATAAAATGTCGCCAGGTTGTAACTCCACATCAATAATTGGTTCAAATGGGTTTACATGTAACAGACCCGGTGTAGCAACAAATTGCTCAGTCGGTGTATCACTTCCCACTCGCCAGCGGCGGCTGCCACTACCTTGGATGATAAATACATCATATTGATCAATGTGAGGGCCAACACCACCACCAGGGACGGAGTAGGAGATCATGACATCATCGATACGCCAGTTTGGTAAACCACGGAATGGCGTGATTAAATCGGCAACCGGTTTGATCCAGTGATCGGTGGCCTGAACGAGTAAAGCCCAGTGGCTTTCACCTAACTGGCTGTAATCTTCAAATGGCCCGTGTGCTGCTTTCCATTTGCCATCAGAAAAAGTAACCAGACGGCTTTCAACCTGTTCTTCGGTGGCTAATCCTGCCAGTTCATCTGGTGTGATCGGGTCGATAAACGGGGCATAAGCACCGCGTAATACGGTTGGCTTTTTTTGCCAGTAGTCACGCATAAATGCGGCTAAATCGATAGTCAGCTTATTCAAATTACACCTGTGGAGTATAAAAAAGAGCGGGGATAAATCCCCGCGCTGTTGATAGGTTATTTACTGCGGGCTTGTTTTACGCTGTCTTCCAGCATTTCCAGCGATTGCGGGGCACCGCGCAATAATTGGTCACCAATGATGAACGCTGGTGTTCCAGTGATATTTAAGGTTTGCGCCATGGCATGATTCATAGCAATCTTTTTATCGATAGCAGGGTCATTGGCTTTGGTGGAAATTTTGCTCCAATCCAAACCTAAGGATTTAGCGATGCTGACGACATCATCATTTGTTTTGAGTGCACCTTGGTGTGCCATCAGCGCATTATGAAAAGCTTCATATTTTACTGGGTACAGTGCATTTACTGCCAAGGCAGCTTTTGATGCATAGACTGACGTGTCGCTCAGAATAGGAAATTCTTTATAGATATAACGAATTTCTTTGTCTTTTTTCAGCAATTCCTGCACCAATGGTGCCGAACGTTTACAGTAACCGCAGTTATAGTCGACGAATTCAACAATAGTCAAACTGCCCTGAGGATTACCAGCAACAGGATCATCCGCTTGCTTAAAGATCTGATTGGCATGTTGTTTTAGCAACTCTTTATCAGTGTCAGCTTGCTGGGTTTCTTGTTTTGCCCGCAGTGCATTCGACATCTCAATCAGGATTTCAGGGTGAGAAACCAAATATTGATGCACCACTTTTTCAATGTTGGCTTGTTCTGTCGGGCTCATTTCAGCGGCAACTGAACTGAAGGTCAGCATTCCACCTAACAGAACCGTAGCCAGTGTTTTTAATTTCATGTGATGTTCCTTAATTATTTAACACGCATGCCAGGCTGTGCGCCTTCGTGCGGTTCGAGAACAAACAGGTCTTTTCCACCAGGGCCTGCTGCCAGAACCATTCCTTCTGACATACCAAAACGCATCTTGCGCGGTGCCAGATTTGCGACCATCACTGTCAATTTGCCTTCCAATTGTTCAGGAGCATACGCTGATTTTATACCGGCGAATACCTGGCGAGTTTCACCGCCCAGATCCAGCTGTAGACGCAGTAACTTATCGGCTTCTGGTACAGCTTCCGCTTTTTTAATCAACGCAACACGTAGATCAAGTTTAGCAAAATCATCGTAAGAAATTTCTGGTGCAATTGGTTCATCGGCTAATGGGCCAGTCACTTTTGGTGCTGCCGTTTGTTGTTCTTCTTTTGAAGCTTCCACCATCGCAGCAACTTTAACTGGATCAATGCGGTTAAACAGCGCTTTGAAAGGTGCAACTGTGTGTGCCAGCAGCGGCTGTTCAATATCAGTCCAATTTAAAGTTACATTCAGGAATGCTTCTGCACGAGCCGCCAATTCCGGCATGACCGGTTTTAGGTAGGTCATCAATACACGGAACAAATTCAGTGTTGTAGAGCAAACGGCAGACAGTTCCGCTTCCTGGCCTTCCTGTTTAGCAATCACCCATGGCGCTTTTTCATCAACATAACGGTTTGCTTCGTCCGCTAACGCCATAATTTCACGAATGGCGCGGCTGAACTCTCGATTCTCATACGCTTCGGCAATACGTTCGCTAGTGGAAGTAAAGGTGGCATACAGGGCTGGTTCAGACAGAGTATCAGACAATTTGCCATCTAAACGTTTGGTGACAAAACCAGCGGTACGAGAGGCCAGATTAACCAGTTTATTCACCACATCGCTGTTGACGCGAGCAACGAAATCATCGAGGTTCAAGTCCAGATCGTCGATGCGGTTGTTCAGTTTGGCTGCGTAGTAGTACCGCAGACATTCAGGGTCCAGATGTTGCAGATAAGTGGACGCTTTGATGAAAGTACCGCGAGATTTAGACATCTTCGCGCCATTCACGGTCACATAACCGTGTACAAAGACATTACTTGGTTTGCGGAAACCGGCGCCATCCAGCATTGCTGGCCAGAATAAGCTGTGGAAATAAACGATATCTTTACCAATGAAATGATACAACTCAGCGTCGCTGTTTTGACCCCAGAATGCGTCAAAATCGATATCACCACGTTTGTCACACAGGTTTTTGAAAGAACCCATGTAACCGATTGGCGCGTCTAGCCATACATAGAAGAATTTGTTTGGTGCGCCCGGAATTTCAAAACCGAAATACGGGGCATCACGGGTGATATCCCACTGGTGCAAGCCCGAAGTAAACCATTCGTTCAGTTTATTTGAGATCTCGTCCTGCAAAGCACCTGACGTCGTCCATGCTTGGAGCATGTCGGCGAACTGTGGTAAATCAAAGAAGAAATGTTCAGTTTCTTTCATTACCGGTGTAGCACCAGACACTGCTGATTTTGGGTTGATCAGCTCAGTCGGGCTGTAGGTTGCACCGCAAACCTCACAGTTATCACCGTATTGATCGGCTGCTTTACATTTCGGGCAGGTGCCTTTCACAAAGCGATCGGGCAAGAACATGTTTTTTTCCGGATCGTACAATTGAGAAATAGTCTTGCTCTTGATGAACCCATTCTCTTTCAGCTTCGTATAGATCAATTCAGAGAAGTGACGATTTTCAGTGCTGTGAGTAGAGTGATAGTTATCAAAGCTGATTTTGAAACCCGCAAAATCGGTTTGATGCTCTTCGGAAACAGCTGCAATCATTTCTTCGGGTGTAATACCCAGTTGTTGCGCTTTGAGCATAATCGGTGTGCCGTGGGCATCATCGGCACAGATGAAATGAATGTTATGCCCGCGCATGCGTTGAAAACGAACCCATATATCAGCCTGGACATGTTCCAGCATATGTCCGAGATGAATAGAACCGTTGGCGTAAGGTAAGGCACAGGTAACCAGAATATTTCTTGATGCGCTCGACATAGTGTTCTGACTTTGTTTTGAATGAAAAATAATGGCAATGTTACCTGAATTACGCTCTGACTGCCTAGGCTCAATGGCTGTTATCTCGCGCATTAATCTATGATTTGCTCCATCAAGGGGGTCTTTGTGATTGAAACTGTACGCCAGCTGCTAAGCGAATTTAAACCGACAGCCTGGGAGAAGGATTTACTGTCATCCGGTTTTGTAAAAAAAATCGAACTTGTCGATCGCAAACTGCATATTCATATTCAGTTACCGTTTGCCGGATCATCGTGGGGAGAAGAGATCCAAACTTTGTTGGATGAACGTATTCGTCAGGTTGCTGATATCAGCCGCATCGATTGGCAAACCGATATCATGGTCGAAAGTATTGCCCGCCAAAATACCGTTCCACCCATTCCTGGGGTGCGTAATTTGATTGCCATTAGTTCTGGTAAGGGCGGGGTGGGTAAATCAACGACCGCCGTTAATCTGGCATTAGCATTACATCAGGAAGGGGCTCGGGTTGGTTTATTAGACGCAGACATCTATGGTCCGTCGATCCCTTTATTGCTGGGTAAACCTAATGCGCACCCGGAAATTATCGATGAAAAATATATGCGCCCAGTCAAAGCGCATTCAGTGGTATGTAACAGTATCGGCTTTTTAGTGCCGGAAAATGAAGCCGCAGTCTGGCGTGGCCCGATGGCAAGTAAAGCATTGTCTCAGATTTTGTATGATACCCGTTGGGGTGATCTGGATTATCTGATTGCTGACTTACCGCCGGGAACCGGTGATATTCAGCTCACTATTGCGCAACAAGTGCCGACCACGGCTGCAGTAGTGATCACGACACCGCAAGATCTGGCATTAATTGATGCCCGCAAAGGCATCTCCATGTTCGAGAAAGTGAATATTCCAGTGCTGGGTGTTATTGAAAATATGAGTTACCACGTCTGCAGCAAGTGTGGACACAAAGAGATGATTTTCGGCGAAGGTGGCGGTATTAAAATGGCACAGCAACAAGGCGTTCAGTTGCTTGGTCAAGTGCCATTACACATCCATATTCGTGAACAAAGCGATGATGGCGTGCCAATTGTCGTTGCTGAACCACACAGTAAACTGGCCGTTAATTATCAGAAGATCGCCCGAAAAATTGCGGCTTCGCTTTATTTTTCAGGAAAAACCGAGCCAAGCACGATTTTTGCTGTTAATCGCTAGGGAATGGCATGTTATTTCAAGCGGCAATTTATATATAATGCGCCGCTTAAAATAGCGAAAAGAGAACGATCCATGTCTGATAAGCAACCCGAGTGCGTAATTATAGGTATTGCTGGTGCATCTGCGTCAGGTAAGAGTTTGATCGCCAGAACTATCTACAATGAACTGACGGCTGAACTGGGTGAAGATCAGATTGGTGTTATCACGGAAGATTGCTATTACAAGGACCAAAGCCATCTGCCGATGTCTGAGCGGGTGAAGACGAATTACGATCACCCAAACGCATTTGATCATGCGCTGTTAGCTGAGCATCTGAAACAACTGATAGCAGGGAAGGCGGTTGATATTCCAACCTACTCCTATTCAGAGCATACCCGTACAGAGCAAACACTGCATTTCACCCCGAAACGGATCATTATCGTGGAAGGGATTTTACTGCTGAACGATTCCACACTGCGTAAATTGCTGAATGTCAGTATTTTTATGGATACGCCATTGGATATTTGTCTGGTTCGCCGTCTGGCACGAGACGTTCAGGAACGTGGCAGAACCATGGATTCTGTGCTGGAACAGTATCAAAAAACTGTGCGACCGATGTTTTTGCAATTTATCGAGCCATCAAAGCAATACGCCGATATTATTATTCCCCGAGGCGGTCGTAACCGTATCGCGATTGAAATGTTGAAATCGCGGATCCGTCATTTACTGCTGAGCTGATTATTTATTCTGGAGAAAACATGCGTCTTTGTGATCGCGACATAGAACAACACCTTGAAGAAGGTAAAATCGTGATTGAGCCGCGTCCTGACAGTTCACGCATTAGTGGTGTCAGTGTTGATGTGTTGCTCGGTAATGAGTTTCGGGTTTTTCAGGCTCATACCGCACCGTATATCGATTTAAGTGGCCCGAAAGAAGAAGTTTCTGCCGCCATTGATCGTGTAATGAGTGATGAGATCTATATCAATGACAGCGATGTCTTTATTCTTCACCCTGGTGAATTAGCTCTGGCGGTGACGCATGAGTCAGTCACGTTGCCAGATAACATTGTCGGTTGGTTAGATGGCCGTTCTTCTTTAGCTCGACTGGGGTTGATGGTGCATGTGACTGCACATCGTATCGATCCGGGTTGGTCTGGTCGCATTGTGCTGGAGTTTTATAACGGTGGTCGTTTGCCGTTAGCATTACGCCCAGGCATGGTGATTGGGGCTCTGAACTTTGAGACTATGTCAGGTTCAGCCGCGCGCCCGTATAACAAACGCACGAATGCGAAATACAAAACGCAGCAAGGTGCGGTTGCCAGTCGTATCGACCAAGATTAAAGCCCCTTTCGGGGCTTTTTTTATTTTTGCTTTATTAAATCAGATGAACTTGTACACCTTGTTGTGTCAGCCATTTCAATGAGCTGTCTGGCGCATTTCTATCTGTGATCACATGTTTGATCATGGAAGTCGGGCCAATAGCGGCCGGATGAATACGACCAAATTTACTGGAATCAGTCAGAACAAACACTTCCTGGTGTTTATTTAAAATGGCGTTGGCAATATCAGCCCGCATCATGTTCCGGTTTGTAAACCCGGTTTGAATGTCAAAACCATCGACGCCGATGAATGCTTTGCTGAAATGCACATGTTCAATACATAAACGCGTCAGTGGCCCGACCAGACTTTCACTGCTGGTTTGATATTGGCCACCTAACAAAATGATTTCTGCTTTGCTGGCGCGTAGCTGATGTGCGATATAAGAACTGGAAGTGATAATCGTGATATCCGCACGTTCAGCCAACAACTTAGCCAACATGACATTGACGCTGCCACCTTCAATTAATACACAGTCATCACGTTTAATGAGTGAATAGGCATACGCAGCAATATCTTGTTTCACTTTGCTGTTTGCCCACAAACGATGTTCCGGATCTTCACTGTCGAGCACGGTCGCTGCGCCATGAACCCGTTTCAAAAAACCCTGATTTTCCAGTTGTGTCAGATCTTGTCGGATCGTCACTTCAGAAACGCCTAGCTGTGTGGATAAATCAACCACACTGATCCGCCCTGAGCTGTTAACCAGCTCTAAAATCACAGAATGTCTTGGATGCATAAATACTACTCGCCACTAATGTGCTCATGATACGAATGTCAGTACACTTATCTTTTTGATTATGCTGACATCCACTGCTTGTATCTGGAGTTTTTAACTTCATCAACACAAGCTCATCTAATCATTTATTGCTTTTTTAAAGGTAGATGTTGGTCAAATAAATCCGCCAATCCCTGTGATCCACTTTGCAGAAGCTTATGAAACCGTCAAAAATCGACATTAAATGTTTCATCTGCAAGTGATGACAAAAAGTGATGCAGCAGGTTAGTTCGCTGCTCAGCCAGTGATTGCGCAGCTGGTAACAACAGGAATGCGGGCAATTCCAACGCCTTTTCCAACACGTTTACAGTAGAGCCATGAGTGGCATAACGAGTATCACGCCCGACTTTACACAGTGTACGCATGACGCCAACCGCACCTAGCTGTTCCAGCAAATCGGCGTCATGTAACAGAACAGCTTCTGGTGTAGTAGGTTGGCAATGCGCGGCATGTTGCTCAATGGCATTAATTACTGCCGGAATTTTTTCAGCGGGGAAGTTCCACTGTTGCAGTAACTCCGGAATGACCCGACAGGCATAAGCCACATTATCCCATGTAGCCAATAAAGTAGGGTTAACCGGGCGGTGACCTTCAAATACGCCTAAATCATGCAACCAGACAGCCGCATGCAAAATATCATCATCGAATGAAAGTTGAGCTTTTTGTGCCAAAGTTAAAGCGAGTGCATAAAGCCTAGGCTGATGACTGTATTTATCGACTGGAAGTGCATGTTGGAGAATGTAGGCTTCAATAGCGGAACGAAAAGCAGAGGGAACGGTGGAGGTCATAAAAAATGCCGAGGAAAGAATGACTTCCCTCAGCATAACACTAATTATTGTGCGGTAATAAATGCTTGTATTGCTTGGGTTGCATCAGCCAGACCACGTTCTTGCGCTTCCGGGCCCATATTCAGTGCTTCGGCATAAGCAACAGTGATGTCTTTCAGACCCACTAAGTTTAATACAGCCTGAACGTGTGCCAACGCCAGATCAGTTGCTGTATTACGATGTGCACCGCCAGTTGTTGTCACAACCAGCACTTTTTTGTCAGTCAGCAGACCTTTAGGGCCGGCTTCAGTATAAGAGAAAGTGATACCAGCGCGACAAATCAGGTCGATCCAAGTTTTCAATTGAACTGGAATACCAAAGTTATACATTGGCACTGCAATCGCAACGTAATCAGCAGTTTTTACTTCTTCAATCAGTGAAAATGAAAGTTCAACAGCTGCTTTTTGACGATCATTCAGTTCACCATTACCACCCAATGCAGCAATGATTTCGCCATCCAGTACTGGCAATGGTTCGCCAGCTAAATCGCGAACAACGATGTTGTCAGCAGGGTGTTTTTGTTTCCATTCAACAGCAAAATTATCCAGCAATTTGGTTGATTGAGAGTAAGGGCCAAGAATACTTGATTGAATTACTAATACATTGCTCATTATTTATACCTCGGTGTGGGCATTATGTGTTGATAGATACTATATCTTCTATTTTCAGGAATTAAATGGCAGAAAATAGGTTCTATTTTTCTATTTTATAGAAAGGTTTTGCAAGGGATAACTTATCAACATTTTGTTTAGTAAGGAAGGGGAAGCAGGTTATCCACAATTTCTGGGGATAAAAGTGGAATAAGATTGTGACAACTTACCGAAGAGAGATATTTGATTCGCCGGGACACCGTGCAACGACGGCTATCCCGGCAGTATATTACATACTAATCTTGCAGCACTGCGGCCATTGAATTGGCAACATACTCAACATTACTGGTATTCAAACCGGCAACACACATACGGCCCGTTCTCACCAGATAAACAGCAAACTCTTCACGCAGACGATCAACTTGCTCTGGTGTTAAACCGGTGTAGCTGAACATACCGCGTTGCGTGATCATGTAACTGAAATCTTTACCCGGAACTTTTGCGGTTAAAGTTTCATACAATTTTTGGCGCATTGCTTTAATACGCTCACGCATTTCAGCGACTTCCTGTTCCCATGTTGCACGCAACTCAGATTGCGTCAGCACCGAGGCAACAACTTGTGCGCCATGGCTTGGCGGGCTGGAGTAGATTTTACGCACGGTCAATTTTAATTGACCTAATACGCGATCAGCTTCTTCTGCAGTTGGACAAACTACGGATAAGCCACCACAACGTTCGCTATAGAGTGACAGGTTTTTAGAGAAAGAGTTGCTGACGAAGAAACTGATGTTGGCCTCAGTTAACATGCGTACAGCAAAGGTGTCTTCAATAATACTGTCACCGAAACCCTGATAAGCGATATCTAGGAATGGGATCAGCTCACGTTCTTTAATAACAGGCAGCAACGCTTCCCATTGTTGTGATGAAAGATCAACACCAGTCGGGTTATGACAGCATGGATGCAGTAACACAATGCTTTTCAGTGGCAGCGTGCGGAACATTTCCAGCATATCGTTAAAACGAACACCACCGGTTGTTTCATCATAGTAAGGGTAAGTGTGTGTATTAATGCCAGCACCCTGGAAAATAGCGTGGTGATTATCCCATGTTGGGTCGCTCACCCAGACTTCACTTTGTGGGAAGTAACGGTGCAGAAAATCCGCACCCACTTTTAATGCGCCTGAACCACCCAGCGTTTGAATGGTA
This sequence comes from uncultured Tolumonas sp., assembly GCF_963678185.1. NCBI lineage: Bacteria > Pseudomonadati > Pseudomonadota > Gammaproteobacteria > Aeromonadales > Aeromonadaceae > Tolumonas > uncultured Tolumonas sp. Next base: position 587,853 of record NZ_OY782757.1, on the reverse strand, counting down.
ACGATGCGGCCAGCTTTTAGGGCTGCATGATCAGCACCCCAAAGTAATTCCTGCACCGCTTTACGATAAACCGGCGCACCTTCCATCGGTAAATAAGGGCGAGGGGTGACGGTTTGAGCAATTTCCGACTCAGCTTTTTGTACAGAACCTAAAACAGGGATCAGACCCGCTTCATCGTAATAGATACCGATGCCGAGATTAACTTTGTGAGAGCGGGGGTCTTTTTTGAATGTGTCTACCAGCGAAAGAATAGGGTCGCCTGGGTAGATGTCTACGTGTTGAAACATGCTGGGGAAACTCCGGCCGAATGATTTATGGAAATTATCGTAGTGAATAATCTATAGCTGAATTTTATATCATAACATTTTCTGCTAAAGAGGGCTGACAGCGATCGATATGATTTTCGTAAGATTTCATTTGTACATTAATGCCGATAACGCAATTTATCGGCATTATGGATTTATCTTAGTATATAATTGAAATATAAGTAATTATTAGGATGATTTATGCAGGATTTACCGCCCGTTATTCCATTGTTTGACGCTATTCTGTATCTGGATGACGGAAACCCCAGCGTAAATCAGCATCTGGCTACAGTAACTATTGAGCGAGTTAATGATGCCGCATTGGTTTATGAGCATGCCGTTGATTGGCTTTCTGAGCAGCGCTTTAACGAAAACAATTACAAGACTTATCGCAGCGAATTGACCACGTTTTTACATTGGTGTTTTGATGTGGAAGGCATTTCTTTGGCCGAAATTAACCGTCGGATGATGAACCGCTATGTCGATTATTGCCTGGATCCTCCGGCTGAGCTGATTGCATATCGCAATGTTGCGCAATTTGTCACCATCAAAGAGTGGGGGGAACGAGTACCTAATCCACTGTGGCGTCCTTTTTTGGGCAAAAAAGAAAATAATCAGGTATTACCATATCGACTAAGTGATAAGGCTTTAAAGACCAAAATTGCCATATTATCTGCATTTTACGGTTATTTGATTAACGAAGAGTATACCGAACGTAACCCGGCTATGATGTGGATGCGCCATAGCCGATTTGCCTCGCAACCGCTGAGAATTCAGGGGTTAGATGATGATGAAAATATCAAATCATTCAGTGAATTACAGTGGTCTTACGTGATGTCTGCGGCTGAAAAACTGGCTAATGAGCAGCCAGAACAACATGAACGAACTCTTTTCTTAGTCAGCTTAATGTATAGCTGTTATTTGCGTATTTCAGAAGTCGCCGCCAGGCCTGGTTTTTCACCTGTTATGGGGCAATTTCGGCGTGATAATCATACCGGGGTATGGGGATTTTTTATTCCAGTAAGTAAAGGCGGCAAACGCAGAACGGTTGCAGTTTCGAATCAATTAATCACGGCATTGCAACGTTATCGAAGCTATTTGGGGTTATCAGCATTACCGGCACCCAATGAAAGTATTCCTTTATTTATGCGCCATAAAGCGGCTGGTCGTGGTCGTGATGCTGGGTTGCGGAATGCTAATCTTGGGATCCGCCAGATCCGTGATGAAATCAATTATTTAATCCAGGTTGCAGCAGATCTGGCGTTGGAAGATGGATTTGAACAAGATGCTCTGGAAATGCGGCAAATGACGCCACACAGTATTCGTCATACGGGCATTACGCATGACATCAATTTAAATGGCCGACCGTTATCGCATGTGCAAGCAGATGCCGGACATGACAGCATTGACACCACATCACAATATTTACATGTCAGTAAAATAGAACGGCATGAAACTGCAGCCAGAAAACAAATTAACCGTTTGAGCGGTATAGAGTGATATTCATCTTATTAGATATCATAGTTAATTAAACTAATGTCTACTAGATAGGTCATACATGATTTGAGCTATTGAACAAAATGCAGTATCCAATGGGGCTGCAAGCAAGATGCTATCGGTTTTTAAACAATTCAACTTCATGTACTTGGCCTTTGTAGCTACATTTTTGCTCCAAACGAACATTTTACTACATGTACTAATTCATACGTTCGATAAGCCAGTATTTTGATGATGACTCTAGACATAACTGCGGACACCAATATCCACTAGCAACGGTTCATCCAGTTGTCTATCTTGATTGTTTAGTTTTTTGTAGCCACGATTCAAGGATGGTCGTCTATCTGGTAGAGGAGTGAAAAGGAGGAAAAATAAGTACTGTTTTGTTTGCATCGAACTTAGGCTGCTGCTCCGAAAAACAGTCCGTCATGGAGAAATAACTGGAACTGGCTGATTAGAAATATACTGCATTCCCAGCCGCTTCATCGAAGAGCCTCACTTATGTAAAAATTTTAGACGGGTTTCGCTTCTGCCAATATTAATTCTTTGAATGATTCAGGTAATGCGTTTGACGTCAGAACATCGACTTCAATCTGCAATAATTCCTTTAGATCATACCGAATCGGGCCAATACTACTGCTCTAATATGTTCTCGGTATATTCCAAATAATTCGAATGATTTCATGAACCTTATTCCAGTTGTATAGATAGCTCTCAAGGCGGTGATGCTTTTGTCTGCTGACTATAAAATAATATTAAGAGATGATGCCATAGGTCAGTTGAGTAATAAGAGCCATAACAGCTTCTTTGCCTTTCGCTGTTTTTATTGCATCAATTGGCCGGATTTTTCCTAATCCAAGAGCAGGGTTGCATAACCAGTTGATCGAACTGTGCTCGTTACCGAATAATTGCTGTGCCGCATCCCATACATCTACAGGAACAGCACTGACTATAAACATCTTACGTAATGCGTCGGCGTCCATTTGCAAAAAATCTACGGATAAACGCTGTCCAGGTACAATACCCAACCAAATCTGGTCATTTCCTATCATTTTGGATTGCAATTCATTCATTTATTACCTGCCATTTCACCAATTTATGAACATAGAAACCATGATATTGCTTAATTGTATGTGTCAGCTAAAAACTTTTTTGCAAATTCATATGTCTCATCAATTTTCTGTGCAACATATTATGGGATGTCGATAATGGTATACCATCGATGGATTCAGCTATCCATCAAAGACCGTACTAGTAGCATTGTGGAAGAGTCAATCAACGAACTTCTCAATCTACAGTATCAAACCCAACCAACTTGGCTTTGGACAAATTTGTGTCAGCCAGTTAGCTCAGAACATCCCTGTACAGAACCAATTTGATACTCCTGAACACCGAGCTGAGTAGCGGCTTTGGGAAAAAAAAGCCGTTCAGCTAATGCGAGCGTATTTTCTTTGTAATTTTGAGAATATTGAGTCCGGGTCTTTTTCTGTTCGGTTGCAGTTTTGGTTATGATCCACTTCTACAAGTAATTTTACTCGTTTAATGGGGTGTCCAGGAATGCTGGGTCAGATCATATTTCATCATTCTATACCGCTTAAAGTGTGACCTGCATTTTCGCGTCGCTGTATTGTATAATTGATAAAAGTCAACGCTTTGATGAAAAAGAGTACTTATACATCATGCTACCGTTACTTGGCGTTTGTGAGGTTTTTAGGTTTGGGTCCATTTAAAAATTGAAATGTGACAGTTAGGCTGCTTCTTTATACGTCAAATTTTTGTTGAGAAACTTAAAAAAACATATGTATAAGTTTTATGGTGAGAATTAATGCATTAATATTAGAAAAAATTAAAGTGAAAGGATAGATTAAGCATGGAACCTGTATCAATTGCAACGGTATTAACTTATGTAGCTACAAAGATTTTTGACCGTTTCATATCTCAAGAAGGTTATGGTTTAATTACTAGATTACTATTTCCAAAAAGAAAATATGTTAATAAACTATATCAACTAATTGAAGAAGCAGCAATTGAGTTTGAGAAAAAATTCCCAGTTGAAAATAGCAAGATTCCGTTTTATCAATCTAAACCGTTGTTTGAAACATTAAATGAGTACATTTTATTTACAGAATTGCCAAATAAAGAAGAGTTATTACGCAAGTTTGGTGAATTCCCAAACGTTACCCCCCCAACCCAAGAGCAACTTGAACTTTTTTATGGGATGCTTTCGTTAAAAATCAATAGTAATAAAATTCTAAAAAAACTTCACATTGAAGAAACTTATAAAGAGAAAATATTTGATATCAGCGACGAAGTTATTCAAATCAAACTATTGTTGCAATCACTAGATGAACAAATAACCTTTCATTTAAGTAATGATTGGCTAAATAGGAAGAATAGAGAGGCGATAGCCGATTTAGGCGGGCGTTACACGCCTCAACTAAATGTTAAGCTTGAAATTTCAAAGGTGTTTGATGGTTTTGGCAGGACGCAAAGATTTTCTGATATGTTTTATAAACATATCGATAGTTTCCTAATCAAAGGAAATAAAATAAGAAATTGTGATGAGATATCTGAAGAATTATCTTTAATCGCTAAGTATGTGGTAGATATAAAAACATTGTACCTGGGGATTGATTTTTCTAGCTTGAGCCAAGTTCCGGTTGATAAATTTTGTGAATATATTTCCAATTGCCAAGAAGCAATATCCAAGTCTGAGTCGGTATTATGGAAACTCAAGGAAGAATCAAAAACGGATGGTAAGTCGAAAAGCTTTATTGATAAGAACTCATCTACTTTGAGGGAATTAAGGGACTTTGATTGTGAGTGTGACACTTTATGTGCATTCCTCGAGTCTATAACAGTGAAATTATATAACAATCCATTTCTGCTTCTTGAAGGTGAAGCTGGAATTGGAAAGTCCCACTTACTTGCTGATGTCATTGAATCAAGAATTGCAGAAGGATATCCATCCCTGTTTTTATTAGGGCAGCAACTTACTACTAATGAATCCCCTTGGGTGCAAATTATAAAAAGACTACAACTAAAAACCACAACAACGGAGTTTCTTGAAAAGCTAAATTTATATGGGCAAAGAAGTGGGAAAATATTTCTGATCTGTGTTGATGCAATCAATGAGGGAAAGGGTAACGAATTTTGGGAAGATAACATCAATAGTTTTGTTGATGGAATAAAATGTTTTGAATGGATTGGCTTAATAATGTCAATCAGAACAACGTATAAAGGTATTACAATATCAAATGAACAGGTATCTCGTAATAATTTTGAAACTCATAAGCACTTGGGTTTTAAGCACGTAGAAATGGAAGCTGTTAGCATATTTTATGACCATTACAATATTGAGAGACCATCATCACCTAATTTAAATCCAGAGTTTAAAAATCCACTATTTCTTAAGTTATTGTGTGAAGGGATTAAAAAAAATGGTCTAACTAAAGTTCCTGTAGGGTTTCATGGAATCTCTAAAATCCTAAGTTTCTTTGTTGATGGTGTAAATAAATCATTAGCTTCTCCCAAAAAATACAGATTCGACCCCGGTTTTCCATTGGTTAATGATGCTCTTAATGAGCTCATCAAGGTTAAACTCACTAATGATGACAATTATATTTCTCTTAAAGATGCTCAATTGGTTGTCCAATCTGTCGTTCAATACTGCGTGAGCGATAAAACTTTTCTTAGTGCATTGATAGATGAAGGATTGCTGACTAAAGGAATCGTTCGCAATGAAAACAACTCTATTGAAGAAGTTGTTTATATATCTTTTGAAAGGTTTGACGATCATTTAACAGTTAAGTACTTACTAGACAGTGTTGAAAATATTGAAGATGAGTTTAATTCTGGCGGTCGCCTTAAAAGTTACCTCAATGATGAATATGACTTTTATAGCAACCAAGGAATTGTTGAGGCTCTATCAATTCAATTACCAGAAAAGTATGGAAAAGAGCTTTACGAATTACTGCCTGAGTTCAGCGAAAATCATAGTTTGGTGGATGCTTTTATTAACAGCTTAGTTTGGAGAGATGTTGACGCTATAGACTTCGAAAAACTAAGAGATTTTATAAATAATAATGTTCTCCCTTACCAATATACCTTTGACCATTTTTTGGAGAAGTTGATTTCAATTTCTGGTGTAGAGGGGCACCCCATGAATGCTAATTTTTTACATGACTGGTTATCAAAGAGTCCTTTACCGAATAGGGATGCTTTCTGGACGACAGAGTTAAAGCATAAATATGATGAAGATTCTACATTCAGACAACTTATTGACTGGGCTTGGAGTGATGCTGATAAAAGCTATATATCTGATGATTCAATAGAACTCGTCGCAATAACTCTATGCTGGTTTTTAACATCAAGTAATAGGGAACTGAGAGATTGTTCAACTAAAGCTTTGGTTAATTTGTTAGAAGAAAGAATCCCAGTATTGATTAGGATAATAAACAAGTTTGAGGGGATAGACGATCCGTATGTTTGGGAAAGAGTGTTTGCAGTAGCTTTAGGTTGTACATTACGAACAAAAAATCATGATGAGCTAAGTCAATTGGCTGAAACGGTTTTTGTCAAAGTGTTTCAGCCTGAGAATGTATATCCACATATTCTATTGCGAGATTATGCCCGAGAGATTATCGAATACGTATTACACCTTGGATTAATGCCAGAAGGTCTTGAACTATCAAAAACTAAGCCTCCATACAAAAGTAAATGGCCTGAAAATATACCAACTAAAGAAGAGCTAAAATTACTTTATGATAAGAGTGAGTATTGGTCTCTTTGGTGCTCTATAATGGGGGGTGGTGATTTCTCTAGATATACAATTGGAACAAATCACAATCATTCTGATTGGTCAGGTTGTAAGTTTGGTGAAACCCCAATTAACCATAAACAGATTTTTGAAAATTTTGAAAGCAATTTAACTGATGAACAAAAAGAGTTGTATCTCTCTACAAACCCTATTATTTACGATGATAACGCTGAAGAAATTCCGTTTGGTGAAACTATAATTAGGTGGGGTAGTGCAATAGGTCGAAAGAGTGAGGAAGCAATTTTTGCCAGCAAGGTTGCGTTCAAAAAATCATTATCGGAAGACTTATTGACTATATTTGAAAGAAATATAGAACCATATTTAGATCATAATAATAACTTACTTGAAACTGACGAGCACTTCGACCTTAGAATTGCTGAGCGTCTAATTTTTAATCGTGTAATTGATCTTGGTTGGAATCCAGAACTGCATGGTGATTTTGACAAGCAAATAGGATCTGGACGAGGTCGCAGAGAGTCATTTCAAGAGCGGATCGGGAAAAAATATCAATGGATTTCCTATTACGAATACATGGCAATGCTTTCTGATAATTTTATTCGTTTTGAAGGGTATGGAATAGAACGCAAAGAAAGTCCTTATCAAGGGCCTTGGGAGCCATATGTAAGAGACATAGATCCAACTATCTTACTTAAAAATACGGGTACAAAAGAGCTAAGCCCGCAAGAAATGTGGTGGACTAATGAAGAAGTATTTGATTGGGATTGTACTTTTGAAGAATGGGTTAGCAATCCTTCTACGATAAGTAATCCGAATGGTTTGATTGAAGTAAATGACAATAATGGCACTGAGTGGTTGATATTAGAAAGTTATCCATCATGGAAAGAACCAAAAATTATCGGTAATGAAGACTGGGGGCATCCTCGAAAGGAGGTTTGGTGTCATATCAGAGGATATTTAGTCAAATCAGAACAATTTGAATCTTTTAAAGTTTGGACGGAAAACCAGCATTATATGGGCAGATGGATGCCACAAGGAAGTGATAGATACCAATTATTTAATAGAGAGTTCTATTGGTCTAAAGCGTTCCAGTTTTTCAAATCAGACTATTATGGGGGTTCAGATTGGACTTCGATAACAGATCAAGACTCTGGAACTAAGATAGCTGATGTTAGTATCACGTCGATCAATTACTTATGGGAAGAAGAATTCGATAAATCAAAAATAGAGACTTTGAAATTTCTTAAGCCTAGCTCATTAATCTTTGAAAAGATGGGGTTGAAAAGTAATAAAACTGATGGGAGTTACAATGATACATATGGAAACATTGTTTGTTTTGCAGCTGAGGCTTTGAATGACGTTAGAACACATTTACTTATTAAGAAAGAGCCATTCTTAAGAATGTTGAATGACAATAACTTAGATATAGTATGGACACTTCAAGGTGAAAAAGGGGTTATCGGCGGCTCCTTAAGCTCAAACCATCACTATGGTCGTATGGAATTCAGTGGCTCATTTTATTTTGACAATGGCGAGCTGAACGGAGCGAACAAAATATATTCAACTCGATAGTATTTTTGCATGAAACGGTAGCGTAAATAAAAGTCTGTCTACGCTACCAACTCTGTCTGTCCATTTGCGAGGTATTATGGCCAGTAGATTTGCATAACGATGTAGACGAAAAAAAATTTTTAGAAACACCAATGATGAATGCAGTAGGGAACTTTCACAATGAGCCGTTCTGACTCCTACTATAATTGAAGTATCGCAAAGACAAAAACGATGTCCATCGCTCAGTAATCGAAGTAAAAAGAAATGAGGCAAGAATGCGTTAGTTCCAAACAAACGCACCGATGGACGAAAACGCGTTAACGTCCTGTCGCATAGCTAATGTTGTTCATGTTCAATCTTGAAGATGCCCTACAAGATTTGGTTGTTATTGAAATCTTCCACCACAGTCACTTATTAGTTACTGACTTTTACTCTTTTTAAAATATATTCTTGCAATGCAACACCCTGAAGTTTCTGTTTACAACCATTGATTCTTACCCAAGTATTGCCTGATGTATTGAAATATAAACCTACGGCATTTGACTTAGGGACTTTTACTTCTAAAACATAACAACTGTCTTTGTTTTTCACAATGTGAAATACAAGTTCTATTTGAGTGGGGTCAATAGCTGGTTCAATTGCAATTATTTTTGAATTAATGGATTTTCTTATATCATCTTTTTGTTCAGCATTGAGCTTAATGCTTTTTACCACAGCCTGATCTGTAATTCCCCAGAATATACTTCCACCAGAGCTATTCAGAAAAGCTAAAATGTATTCATCTACTAAGTTTTGTATTGACTTAGCAGGATTATTACCTTTTACCTCTTTGAACTCGTGATATAAATCCTCTTCGAAGGAAACTTTTTCGCCTTCAATGAATTCGTATTTCTCAAGAGGGAGTACACGTTCTAAATCATCTGGCAGTGATTCGAAAAAAATTCTTAGACTTTTCATCGAGTCAGGGCTCATCTGAACGAATTTACATGCTTTGTTCATGGAACCATGCATTTCAAGTAACCTATCAATTTCCTTAGTCGCACGAGATTTGCCAACTAGTTGCCCCCACGTTTCCACAAGGCGGTTTCTTTGCGGCCCACTTAAATGACCGCCGGGACGATATGCTCGGTTAATATGTTCAAACGCTTCTTGCAAAGTCCAATTTCTATCAATAATCACAATTCTTCCTAGATGTGGAAACTAAGTGAGGCAACTAATTTCGTTTTATGCGATGGCACGTAGTGCCATCCGACATTAAAATTTTGTATGGAATGTTTATGCATGGTTATAGGAGTCTTTTGCATTTTTGAGATATGATTCTTGTTCTATAATTCTCTTGATAAACTCTTCGACTAAATCAAGAGAATAATAATGATATTCAGGGTTTATGTTTTTATAGTGATATTTGTTGTTATTGTTTTTCCAGTTGTTCTTCTGTATGACAGCTTCAAAGCAGTTTCTGTTTATTACTGGTTTCTTGTTGTGTTTATCTCGGCATGTTAAATGTTTAGAGAGTTTCTCATCTGTAAACCGAGAATGAAGCAAGGAGTTTATTTCTGTAATTGCATCTTTTTGCAAAAAAGGGTGGGTTTTATTTCTATCTGTTGGTTTCTCGATAACTAAAGCTTTTTTCAAACCTTCAATGCCATCTTCTGCTCTTGCCAATGTAATTATTGTGCCATCATCATTATTTGTGGCAAAAACAAGTTTAACATTTAATGGTATGGCGAATTCAATATCATTACTGTTTTTTACATCTGTTTCTAATTCGTTGGCTAACTCCAGAATATCATCAGCTATCTCGCCATATGTTGATCTCATGACTGATAGAGGTGGGGATTTAAACTCACCAACTAGTGATATCATACCCGCATGGCTATTACTTAAAAAAGAAACTTCCGTGAATTCCTCAAATTTTGATGTGTAATTTAAGACTCCAGATTGGAATATCCTTGAGATTATACCTTGGATTTCAGGCATAAGCAGATGAACTGCTTGGTCACGAAAGAATGTAATCTGTTCAATATTTTTACGTACTACTGAGGTGGCAGGATAAATTTTTTCTAAGCATTCTCTTAGCGAAATCGTCTCTTTAAGACCTCGCTTGCTCGAACTTCTAAAAATGGATTTTTCACCATTTTTCTCAATTAGTATGGCTTTTAAAAATTGCTCCCAAGCTGTGCAAAAACACATAACAAAGGCATCCATTCTATTTTCAAGAGACGGGCGGTTATATAGTTCGAGAGCTAAAAGCATATTATCCTTTGATTTTGATAGTAACGCCTTAGCTAGTTTGGACTGGCAGTTATGGCCTAGACCTCGTCTATGTTTTGATTGAGATAATAACTTGGCAAATTCAATTTCATTGATGCTTTGGCAATTTGATGCTTCATAACTACCATCGCTTGTCTCACTAATAAAATCGGCGAGTTGCCCTTTAATCCAATATGTTCTAAAAGTTGCTGGTTTCCAACCTGTGGCTGTTAATATCTCATCAAGTAAAAATTTTTTACCTGAAATTTCTTTTTCACGTAAAAATGAAAAAAGAGATGACAAGGACTTGCTGATCTTCATTTTTACTCCTAATTTCTAACAATTTATTATGTAGAGTCATTCCATCTATCATTGCTAAAACATCGTATTTTCACGATGCTTTATGCTTTTCCGTGAATTCATTTGAATTCATAATGCCGGATGAGACTGTTTAATGACAATCGAAAATAGCTTATATCTTAGCTTTATCTGATTTTTATCAAGCTAATGTAGACATAATGACTGAACCTCAAAAATGATCAGTCTTGGACGGTCTCACAAGTTAAGGAGAGAGGTTAAATTATGTTTCAAACAAGGAATGGGGCACGAACGCGTTAGTTCTGAACTAACGCACCGATGGACATAACCAAACTGCGGTATCTTTAAACATAAAGAGAGGAACGCGATATGCCGAACAAATTAGATCATTTACTGGCGCAGTGTGATCCAATCATACCTCTCGATGATATTGATCGGGAGTGGCTTAATGCCGAACCTGTTGGCCATGAAATGCTGAACGAGTATATTGACGTTCCGGTGATTATTGACCCTGAGCAGTTTATTGTTCAACTACATGAGTCGCTAGTAGCTATTGTTCGTCTAGGCCAGCCGCTGGAAATTGCCGATCTCGCTAATGAAATTGGATTATTGCTGGGGCGCGCCATTAAGGATAAAGCCGTATTGGAAAGGGATTTTAAGCAGGGATTTGTGCATGGCGTTGACTTGGCTCACCGCGAGGTTCACGACCAGTGAACAAGAAAATCACCTTTTTCACGAATCAGTTTGGGCTACCACAGGCTATTAACCGTCCGCATGTTCCAGCCACCAAACAACTGGATCTTTCAGGGCCAGAAGGGCAGTTACTGATCAAAGAAACCACCAAACGCGTGATCATAAAATTTGCTCATACTCTGACTAAATTAGAGAAAATTTGAGGAATCAATAGCTAATCACTGCTTAGTCGCGCCAGTTCTCACCGCAGCTACTAACTTACCTGCAGGCGTATAAAGTCAACATCTTGCTGGAATTTATCCCCTGATCGACAAAAAACAGGCCTTGATCCGGATCAATGGTTCATAGCGATGTCTGAAATGGAAATGCCGGTCATACGCTTGGTATCGCAGCTCAAGCCTATGTTTGCGATAAAAAACAATATCTGACCACGTTGGCAAATTAGATCTAAATCATGGTGACCCGCCTCCACGCAATTGAATACAAGCCGCTGATCAGATCCGCTACTCCTGCCATTAAGGTGGATCGGTTGTGATGAGTGATAATATTAATAAACAGGTCATACGCCCATTATCAATATAGGGTCGAACAACATCTTCTGGTGCATAAGCCAAACCATATCCATCCAGTGCAGCAGTTAATAATTGTGTGGATGTGTTAAAAATCATTTGCCCCTGAACCTGTACATTCACCGATTTTCCGTCTTTAGTAAATTCCCATGTATAGAGTCCACCATGTGTTTTTAGTCTTACATTTGCACAATTATGTGCTGTCAATTCATTCGGTGTTTTAGGAATTAAACTTGTCGCAAAATACTCAGGGGAACCCACTACGAACATACGAAAATCCGGTGAGATCCGCATTGCAATCATATCGTTAGCATTTTGATCTCCTCTTCTGACTCCTGCATCAAATCGTTTGGAAACAATATCAATTAAACTAGCGTAGCCGTGATGCCGGAGTATCGCAGGTCTATAGCCGGGATAACGTGTTGTATTCGGAAAATAGGAATGGCCTGAAAGAGAGCATCGGTTTTGTCGGTGAGACCAGAACGATTGATGATTTAAAAGAGTTGTGATTTTTTGTAGCTATATAATTACAAAAGTAATTTAAAAGCCTATTATGTATTTATATAAATACATTCGGTGGTTTTATGCTGCAAGGTATGTCTGAAATAGGCGCACTATGTGCTGAACAACGCAAAGCGAAAGGATGGACACAAGCTGATGCGGCAACGCGAGCGAATCTGGCTCGGCCTGTGATCTCCATGATCGAGCGAGGACGCTTTACTGGCAGTCTTAAGTCGCTGGTTGCTTATCTTTCCGTACTGGGCTTAGCGTTGAGCGTCAATAAAACGAACATACCTCAGTTTGGGCAACTGGAGGATATATTCAATGACGATTGACCTGAGATCATTACCGCAAAAAATCGCGGAGCTGGATATTGGTATCGCAGATCAGAAATCAGGCCGTTTGCTGTTTGAAAAGGGTAGTTATCATTATGCCTATGAGCATGCAGATAGTTTGCCGGTATCGGTAACGATGCAGCCGCAGAATCAACGGCTCTATAACAACGGTCGTTTGTTTCCTATTTTTGAAATGAACCTTCCTGAAGGCTATGTTCGCCATCGTATTTCGGAGCGTTTACTCCGCTACGTTGGCAAAGTCTCCGACATGTTGTTTCTTGCTCTACAGCAAGATACCGGTATTGGTGCTTTACGCTATCAGAGTGAATTGTCACTCCCGAAACCGACACCAGAAAAGCTGGATGATCTGCTTCACTGGGATGACAAAAGTAGCGCATTTGAATATTTGATTGATAAATATCTGCTGAACACCTCTGTATCAGGTGTTCAGCCCAAAGTGATGCTGAATGCCGAGAGTAAGGGCTCGGTATTATTTCCCAATCTGATCGCAAAAACCGGGGATGTGGAATACCCGCATTTACCTGAAAATGAATATCTTTGTATGAGCATGGCAAAAGCGTGTGGGATTGCCGTACCAGACTTTTACCTGTCGGATAACAAAGAGCTGTTCATTATGGAGCGCTTCGATTTGACAGGAAATCAACGTCTGGGTATGGAAGATTTCTGTGTCTTAGCGGGCAAGCAAAGTGAGCAAAAATACACAGGTTCTTATGAAATGGGCGCCAAAATTGTCAGCCTATACACGCAAGATCAATCAGAGGTTGAACGTTATTTCCGTTATGTTGCTTTCAGCTGTCTCGTTGGTAATGGCGATGCACATTTGAAAAATTTCGCGCTACTGTATTCGGCTGATCAGCATGCGCCGTTACTGAAATTATCTCCCATGTATGACGTGGTGAACACAACCAGTTATCCGACGCATGATAAAGAGTTAGCGCTGAAGCTGAATAAAAGCCATACATTTCCGGATCACGATGGGTTACTGCGATTCGGGCGTGATTTGAAAGTGATCAAACCGGCTGTCATTCTGGAACAAATGGCCGATACGATCTCCGATCATCTAAATCAACCTGATTTATGGGACGATTTATCATTCTTGAATGAAGCAATTTCTGCGTCATTATCGAAAGCGAGTGCCCGTAAACCGGTGTTTATGACCGTTGATGTGAAGCGAGATAAAAAGCGTAAAACCGATAAGTTACTGAAATGAATCAGCAGGGCATTCCCTGCTGATGTCATCAGATATCAGCTATTTGTTCTGCAAAATTTAACTGATTTTTCTGCTCTGCTAACGACAAACCATACCAGCTACGGCGATGTCTATACATAAAGCAACTGCACGGATGGGGGGTCTGAAAATATTTTCCGGCCGCAACAGGATCGCATGTTCTTTTATTATCGTTTACCCAATTATACTTGCGCTGATAGTAGCGTTTCAGACGTTGCATATGGTGACGCCGTAAGGCACGTTTTGATGCTGACTTTTCCAGCTAATCAATCTTGTTGATACACTAAAGTTTTCCTCAATGCTTATGCTCCAATAAAATGTTGAGTATTACTCTTTTATGCCGGAGTATATACGGCTGAGATTTAAAATAACGGGGCTGTATATTTCATTTAGCATCATATTGTGCTGAGTTTAGATTTATGCCCGATTCATTGGTCGAATAATAAGATTTTTATAAAATTAATGTTTCATATGGCCACTTCAGATCCCATTCATACAAGTCCTACGCGTCGCCGTCAACACATTAGCAGAATCATTCGTCGATTCGTCCGTCGTGATTACACATCACCGAAAGTTCTCATACTGGCTGTTTTGACCGGAGTTTTGACCGGAACAATCTGTGCTTTATTTGAATTTTGTACAGATTTGGTAGTCGAGCATCGCATGGGCTACTTAGATAGCATTGAGTCCCAGTGGCGTTGGGTTGCCGCATTTATCATAAGTGGCGTTCTTGCCATGATAGCGTTTTACCTAATGCATCGTTTTGCTCCTGAAGCTGGAGGCTCAGGAATTCCAGAGATCGAAGGTGCGTTAGATGACATTAGACCTGTCCGCTGGAAACGGGTATTACCGGTGAAATTTTTGGGCGGCACTTGCTCACTTGGCTCTGGAATGATTCTGGGAAGAGAGGGTCCATCTGTTCAAATTGGCGGGAATGTTGGAAAAATGGTTGCTGATTTATTCCGCCTTCCCAAAGACAATGCTCACGCACTTTTAGCCGCAGGAGCTGCGGCGGGGTTGGCTTCTGCATTTAATGCGCCGTTGGCCGGAATTCTATTTGTCTTGGAAGAGATGCGTCCCACCTTTCGGTATTCATTTTTATCAATCAAAGTCGTATCGACTGCTGTAATTTGTTCCACTATCACCAGACAAATTTTCTTTGGAACCGGGGCAGTATTTGTTATTCCCGCATTTAAGACGCCATCAATTCCGACACTGATGATTTTTTTAATATTCGGTTGTGTCATGGGTAGTGTGGGTTTCATTTTCAATAAAATGGTGAATATATTCCAGGATACTTACCTTGCCCTTCATCAAAACCGACGGTTCCGTTTTGTTTCCATTGGAGTATTGCTCGGTGGATTATTTGGCGTTCTGTCTTTGTTCGGACATGGACTTACTTCCGGTGGTATGAAAGTGATCCCTCAGTGGGTTACTGAACCAATGCAGCTCAACATGCTGTTTTGGTTATTGGTATGGCGTTTTCTTGGTACATTACTCTGTTTTTGCTCTGGTGTACCTGGTGGCATATTTGCTCCTTCACTTGCTCTTGGTACTTTGTGTGGAGCTCTGTGTGGCACGGTTGTTTCTCTGTTATTTCCTGAATTAACGGTGCAATACGGTGTTTTTCCTATTGTTGGAATGGGAGCCCTGTTTGCTGCTTCGGTCAGAGCACCAGTGACTGGAATAGTGCTTGTGACAGAAATGACAAATAATTACGCGCTGATTTTGCCGATGATGGTGACAACACTGAGTGCAACATTGGTGGCTCAGTGGCTGGGTGGGAAACCAATATATAGCCAGATATTGGAACGAACACTCCGTTTGGCAAATATTAAACGTAAGCAAGAACAAGCTCACGTGCAGACAATGTAATCAGAATAAAAGATGACGACGCCCCAAGATCTCTAGAATTATTTGGTTTAAAGCAACGGATAGCGGCTTTAAACCAAATCGTATTCCTATAACGGCTAAAAGCCATCCAATCAAAGTTAGTTTACCGATAATAAATAGAAAGGTTGTTGTCATAGTTCAAATGTGAATGAACGCTCTAATCATTTAAATCATTCTGATGCTTAAAATATATCGAGTAATTAGCTTTAAAGCCCCTCAATCGAAGCCTTATTCTGCCCAATCAATAATTTATAAAATTTTTGTCTAAGGCAATGTCACAGACTTGTCATTTAAATGTCATTTTTCATCCTTAAAGTCACATCGACTGGTCATGGAACTTCATTAATTCGATTAATTAAGAATGTAGGAAAAATGAAAATGACGTTTAAAATGCTTGCTCTAGGCGTAGCTATAGCTTCATCTGCGACAATTTCTTATGCCTCTGATGTGACAGGCGCAGGTTCTTCTTTTGCTGCACCTTTGTATTCAAAGTGGGCTGATTCTTACAATAAAGTAAGCGGCACTCGCATGAACTATCAGTCCATTGGTTCTGGTGCCGGTATTAAACAAATCATTGCTAAAACGGTTGATTTCGGCGCTTCTGATATGCCGTTAACCGATGAAGAATTAGCTAAAAATGGTTTTGTTCAGTGGCCAACAGCCGTTGGTGGCATTGTGCCAGTAGTCAAAATTGATGGTGTTAATGCCAATCAATTGAAATTAACGGGCTCCATTCTGGCTGATATCTTTATCGGTAAAATCACAAAATGGAATGATCCGGCCATCGTTAAACTAAATGGCGATATCAAATTGCCAGATACGCAAATCTCTGTTGTTCATCGTGCTGATGCTTCAGGCACTACCTTTGGTTTCTCTAATTATTTGAGCAAAGTTAATCCTGAATGGGCTCAGAAATATAAATTCGGTACCACCGTTAACTGGCCTGTTGGTGTCGGTGGCA
The DNA here is from genome assembly GCF_963678185.1 of uncultured Tolumonas sp. Classification (NCBI taxonomy): domain Bacteria; kingdom Pseudomonadati; phylum Pseudomonadota; class Gammaproteobacteria; order Aeromonadales; family Aeromonadaceae; genus Tolumonas; species uncultured Tolumonas sp. The sequence goes on along the minus strand of NZ_OY782757.1, from coordinate 570,951 downwards.
AAGGTAATGAAGGTGTCTCTGCTTTTGTACAACGCCTATCTGGTTCTATCGGCTATGTTGAAACCGCTTATGCCAAATCAAACCACATGACGACGGTGGAATTACAAAATGCGGACGGTAATTTTGTAGCAGCAACTGAACAAAGCGTTAAAGCTGCCGCTGCTGGTGCTGATTGGTCTAAATCATTTTACCAGATCCTGACAAATCAACCGGGTAAGGAATCATGGCCAATTACAAGTGGTACGTTTGTATTGGTACATCGCGTTGCTGATAAATCAGAACAGACTCAAGAAGTATTGAAATTCTTCGATTTTGGTTTCAGTACCGGGGATCAAATGGCAGAACAACTACAATATGTTCCTATGCCTGTTTCAGTAAAAGAACAAATCCGTAAGGAATGGTTGACCATCGAAGCTCCTGGTGGCCAGGCTCTCTGGAAAAAATAAGATACATACTGCCAGCGTCATGCTGGCAGTTTTTCTTTTTTAAGAGATTTCATAATGGATTTTAGCTATACCTCTACAACTGACGTTGAAAAGCAAATACTGAACACCAAATCTGTTTTTCGTCGTTATAAGATAAATAATCTCGGGGATTTTATCTTCGGTGCATTAGCGTTAAGTGCGGCTTGTATCACTCTGGCAGCCTTGGCGGGGATCATCTTTTCTCTTTTCATTGGCGCCTGGCCTGCTATTCATCAGTTTGGATTGAAATTTTTTCTGGATACCAACTGGGATCCGGTTAATGAGCAATTTGGTGGATTCACCATGATTTATGGGACGTTAATAACGTCCTTGATCGCACTATTGATTGCTGTACCGGTCAGTTTTGGTATTGCTGTGTTTTTGACAGAATTATCACCTCGCTGGTTACGGCGTCCTCTGACCACCGCAATTGAATTACTCGCTGCTATTCCTTCTATTGTTTATGGCATGTGGGGATTACTTGTTTTTTCGCCTTTGTTGTCTACATACGTGCAGCAACCATTACAACTCTGGCTCGGCAATATTCCTGGCATCGGTGCATTATTTCAAGGACCACCTGTCGGTATCGGTATTTTTGCTGCCGGTATTATTCTGGCAATAATGATTATTCCCTTTATCGCATCAGTGATGCGAGATGTTTTTGAAGTCACACCACCCATGCTGAAAGAGTCGGCATACGGCATCGGCTGCACCACATGGGAGGTCATGTGGCACGTTGTATTACCTTATACCAAAGTGGGCGCTATTGGCGGCATCATGCTTGGTTTGGGGCGAGCAATGGGGGAGACGATGGCAGTTACTTTTCTCGTAGGTAATACCAGTTCATTTACTGGCGCATCATTATTCGAACCAGGTAATACCATCACATCCGTATTAGCCAATGAATTTGCTGAAGCGTCAACGGTACACCAATCAGCACTATTCTATTTAGGTTTAGTACTGTTTTTTATTACGTTTGTTGTGCTTGCGTTGTCAAAAGCGCTGATCTTTAAACTAACAAAACGCGAAGGGGGACGGACATAATGATTCTTCGTTCTTCAACGATCGCTGCTGCTAAAAATCGACGTTTTCAGCGTCGTAAACTGACTAATCTTATCGCCTTGACCTGTTCGATGATGGCCATGACATTTGGCATGGTTTGGCTTATTTGGATATTGGTGTCAGTTGTGCAAATGGGATTCAAAGGCCTGACATTAACGACGTTAACCCAAATGACGCCATCGCCAGATTCTGATGGTGGGTTACTTAATGCAATTTATGGCTCAGTGTTAATGACTGTTGTGGGAACCGCAATTGGAACACCAATTGGGTTGATGACAGGTGTATATCTCTCTGAATATGGTGGTCGTTCATTGTTTTCAAAAACGACTCGGTTCATCAATGACATTCTTTTATCCGCACCGTCTATTGTTATCGGATTATTTGTTTATGCACTAATAGTTGCCCAAACAAAGACATTTTCCGGTTGGGCTGGTGCAATAGCACTTGCTTTAATGGTGGTGCCTGTCGTTGTAAGAACCACAGAAGATATGTTGCGTTTGGTTCCAAATACACTACGTGAAGCAGCGTATGCATTAGGTACGCCCAAATGGAAAGTCATCTCCCATGTTGTATTAAAATCGGCAAGATCAGGTGTTCTAACTGGGATCATGTTGGCAGTTGCCCGCATTACAGGTGAGACGGCGCCGTTGTTATTCACTGCATTAAACAACCAATTTTGGGTAACGGGATTATCACAACCCACAGCGAGTTTACCCGTCACAATTTATAAATTTGCTATGAGCCCATACAGCAATTGGCAGCAATTGGCTTGGGCTGGTGTATTGATTATTACTTTCGGTGTCTTGGTTATCAACCTTACTGCCCGAATGTTATTTGGTAAAAAGGATTGAAAAAATAATGAGATATCAGAACAATCTACTCAATCTGGAGCCCAAAGCGGATGTCAATCAACTTGACCCGTGTTTTTCCGTAAGAAATTTGAATTTCTATTATGGTAATTTTAGGGCACTTAAAGATGTCAGTATGGATATCCCGCAACAATGCGTAACAGCATTTATTGGACCGTCTGGGTGCGGAAAGTCGACTTTACTGCGTATTTTTAATCGTATGTATGAGCTGTATCCCGAGCAACGAGCAGACGGAGAAATCCAAATTAATGGACAAAATATTCTTCATGCAAAAGAAGATGTGTCACTGATCCGAGCCAGAATTGGCATGGTGTTTCAAAAGCCAACACCTTTCCCGATGTCAATTTATGAAAATATTGCATTTGGTATTCGTTTGTATGAAAAACTCCCACGCTATCAGATGGATGATCGTGTTGAGTGGGCTTTGAAAAAAACCGCACTCTGGGATGAAGTAAAAGACAAATTACATCAAAGTGGAATGAGTTTATCTGGTGGTCAACAACAACGGTTATGTATTGCCAGAGCTATAGCAATCAAGCCGGAAGTGCTGTTGTTGGATGAACCAACCTCAGCATTAGATCCGATTTCAACAGCAAAAATTGAAGAGCTAGTGATCGAATTAAAACAAGATTATACAGTTGTTATCGTGACACATAATATGCAACAAGCAGCCCGAGTGTCTGATTTTACTGCATTTATGTATCTTGGTGAGTTAATCGAATTTGATAATACAGACCAAATCTTCTTGAAGCCTAGCCGGAAGGAAACTGAAGATTACATAACAGGTCGATTTGGATAACTTTAATTAATCTGGATGGCCTACTTAACTAGAAACCATTCAGATTAATTTACCGCATGGCGAATTTGATCTCATTTCGGTTTCCCCATAGGGGAATATATCGACTAATGTTTAAAAGCATCAAATATTACATAGCCACCTAACAGAACTAAAAAGACACCAAATAGAGTTTTTAATATTTTTGCGTCGAGCTGCGTTGCTATCCGGGCGCCAAGCCAACTACCAACTAATACCATCAATGCAATAATAAGTGCAGCTCGTAAATCAACATTTCCATGCCTGTAATATTCCCATACAGCAGCAATTCCTACAGGGGGAAGAAGAATGGCAAGACTAGTTCCAGTCGCCAACTTCTGAGAGAAACCGAGTAGATACATTAACGCTGGCACAATTAATATACCGCCGCCAATTCCAAAAACACCAGAGAGCAAACCCGCGGAAAGGCCTATAATGAGTAACCCAATCAACATCATAAAAAAAACACCTGTAATCAGTTATTCATCTCAAAAATATTTTTGTCCGTTTGCAATTGAACTTGTAAAAATAAAGGAATTTGATTCTGCCAATCATGAACTTTATATCGCTGAATCACCATGTTTAATTTATTGGCGGTCCAGCGATATGATTAACAATGTGACTTTAATTAAAAATTCGTTGTATTAACAGTGCTAGATAATCCCATAAACGGCTAAAAATGCCACCTTCATTTACTGTATTTAGTGCTACAAGAGGATGCTGTGCAATATCTTTACCATCGATGCGTAAAAATATGGTCCCAACTGTCTCACCTTGTTTAATTGGTGCATGCAATTCTCTATTGAGCTGGAAGTCGGCTTTTAATTTACTTGCTGCATTCCTTGGTACTAATAGATTAATATCTTGAGCTGTACCTAGGCTGATTTCCATTTTATCTCCCATCCAGATCCGTTGTTTGGTGAGTTCTGCACCTTGCTTGTATGGCTGGATATTTTGATAAAAACGGAAACCGTAAGTGAGTAATTTCTTACTTTCTTCAGCTCGTTGTTGTTCACTATTGGCACCGATAACAACGGAGATGAGCCGCATATTTTCTGGCCCAGTGGCTGATGCCACTAAATTATAGCCAGCTTGACTAACATGACCGGTTTTGATGCCATCAACTACCAGCGTTTTATCCCACAACAGTCGATTACGGTTATGTTGTGCAATCCCGTTGAAAGTGAAATCTTTTTGTGAATAGATTGCATATTCATTTGGCAAATCGTGGATCAATGCTCGGGCTAATATAGCCATATCATGTGCTGTAGAGTAGTGATCCTCATTGTACAGGCCATGTGCATTCACAAAATGAGTGTTTTTCATGCCTAATTTTGCTGCCCATTGGTTCATCAAACTAGCAAATGAGTCTTCAGATCCTGCGATATGTTCTGCCATAGCAATACAAGCATCGTTGCCGGAATCAATGATGATACCTTTGTTAAGGTTTTCTACGCTGACTTGTTTTCCTACTTCAATGAACATCTTTGAAGAGTCACCATAGTTTTTTGCCCAAGCATTTTTACTAATAGTCACCATATCAGTTGGTTTTATTCGCCCTGACTTCAGTTCTTGACCAATCACATAGGAGGTCATCATTTTGGTTAAACTGGCGGGAGGCAAGCGTTCTTCAGGGCTTTCACCAAACAGTAACTGACCACTGTTGTAATCCATGAGTAAATAAGCTTTTGCGGTAATTTGTGGCGGGCTGGGTATTGCTGTTGGAACGGGGTCAGGTTTTGGATCAGGCCTTGGATCTGGTTTTGCTAATGGAGTCGGGGCTGGAATTTGTGCGGATGAAATAGTTATGGCAAAGCTCGGAACACTAATACTGAGTAAAGTGGTTAGCAGAACAAGGTATGTTAATTTCAACGTGTTGATCCTTATCTATCCAGAGTTTATATGTGCGATTTGATACATCATGGTTAGTTGAAATATAGAGCACCATGCAAATACTTAATTTTCCTTGTGATCGCACAAAATAAAAGATGCCCAATGTTCCTTGGCCGACCTGATTACATAAAATGGCTATTGAAATTTTTGAAAAAAATGAAAAACCACGAAGCAACAAGTGTTAACTCACATTGTAAAACTAGCAAGGAAATCTTAATTTTCCCTTAAGGTTGTAATTTATAGATGCACGATAAAATATATGGCTATACCTATAAAATCGATTTAATTAATCAGTTTTACTGATTAATTTTTGAGTGAACAATTCAACATGTTTTTTAACTGAGTGTGCTGGTTATAAGTGATTTTTTCATCCAGTGGATTGAGTTTTTTATAGGGAAATTAAATTGGAATTAATTATTATATGTATATATTGGCAGTTAAATGTAGTAGCCATTCAGGTTTTTAATTGAGAGGTTTATTTTTATAACTGGCATTGTGTTAGGTGTTCAAATAATAGGTCTAGAATCCGTATTAGGAGTTACATTTATATGCAACCCCTTGTGTTTTATATCTTCAATGCTTTCTCTTATTGTCCTTGTCTCATCCTCATCTGTCTTCCCATCCCTTTCCCTTGACCATTCATCATGGGGGTTTCCGGCAAAGTAACACCTTTAGCTTTGGCTCGCTCAAGCATCAAATTATGATGTTCAATACGTATTTTTTGACGTTCTTCTGGGGTCTTGGCATTTAGCATTTTTGCACGATATTCAGTCCGTTCAGAAGCCGTCATGAGTTGATACCCAAAAATGGCGTCTTGTTTCAGTGAAACTGGCGGCGCTACGGGTTTAGTTAGTTCTACGTTTTTTTCCGCTGCGATACCAATTACAGGGATCAATAACAGAGCAATTAATGCTGATTTGAACGAAAGAGCTGATGACATTTGTCTTTCCTTATCAAATAGTAGAAGTGTTAGCTTCTGGTGAATTGGCGTATTTAAGTATAGTTCCATTAGTTCGTGTTTTTCTAATATAAGAAAATTAAGTGGAACATCTCGATAGCTAAACCCGGGCAGATTGGTAAACGAGATAACTTTGATAAACAACAATCAATTTATGTTGTTGACATAGGAGCTCTGAAGGCAGAGCTCGCTATGCATTTTTAGCCGAATTTTACAAATAATTTGGAGTAAGGCATTTTTAGTTTACTAACTGCATTCTGAATGGCGGGTGCGTCTTTCTTGAATAATGCTTTTTGGAGTGTCGCGATTGATGCATTTTGTGCATCAAGTAATTTAATAAATTCAGGATTGTTTCTGAATTCCGTTGGCGCTTCTGAACTGAGTTTTTCGTTGAGATAGATTAATGATCCAGCCTTAAGTGTTAGTTTTTGTATCCCGTCTGACTCAGCCAATATTTTCTTGCTGTGTTCAATAAGTTGTTCCATAACGGCATGATAAGCATTCATGTGGTCGCTATAAATGATAACCTGATTACGATGGCGTAGTTCCGCCAGCGATCCTCGCACTTTCTCCAGTGTTTGGTGTGCTATAGATAATTTCTTGTCTTTTACTTGTTCGATTGCTTCAGAATAACTTTGTGTCACAGTTTCCAGTGTGGCAGCAAACGCTGTGTCTCTGTCATAAGGCGCCGGCACTTTTGAACCAAATTGTTCAGATATTTTTTTCCATATCTGCTGAGCTTGCTGCACACTGTTTAAGGCTTCTTCCGGTGTTCCATTTCCTGTCTTGAACAACGCAACCCGATAGGGCACATATGCTTGTTGCATCGCATCGGTAAACGTGTCCGCAGCATAAGCAGTAGACAAAACAAGTGTTAACGCGCTGGCAATTATTAATTTTCGCATAAATTATTCTCAAATCAGATGGGTTAATATGTTTCACCGTTGATGTTTGCTGCATGAAGCCCGTTCTATTTACCATCAGGCTTAATGCAGCAACTAAATTGAATATTATTCCAATTTATCAATACCAAGATATTTCAGCATGAATCGTTCATACATCGGTTCGGTATCTCCAATTTGCATTTTATGTAGGAAATACTTTTCAAATCCGATTTTTGCCAGATGAACCCATTTCCCTTTCTTAAACCAAGCCACATTTCTGGGGGGAATTTGAGGCATGGCGACAAAAGCGGCACCTGTATCACCCATATCGGCTAAACAGATAGCATTCCAAGTCGCCTTACACGTAGGCTGCTGTCCCATTAGTTCTGCTTTAATATTATGCGTAATGGCTCTTACCATTGACTCAATCATATAGCCCGTTTTGGGTACACCAGTAGGGACGGGGGTTTTACTTAGCGGTGGAATTGCGATGCAAACACCAGCAGCATAAATTTGTGGATATTTAGGATTACGTTGATGTTCATCCACTAATACAAATCCGCGAGGATTCACTAAACCTTCTATAGATCGTAAGGGCACAATCCCACGGAACGCTGGTAACATCATGGCGTGTTTATAGGGCAAACTGTGGTGTCGCTTAACATTACCATCTTCATCCAACTCATCGATTTCCATTTTGCCATCAATGATTCCGACGGTTTTCGCGTTACAAATCCAGCTGATATCACGTTGCCGTAGTTCACTTTCCAACATACCTTTCGAATCGCCAACCCCATTCAAACCAAGGTGTCCAATGTAAGGTTCGCTGGTAACGAAAGTCATAGGTACTGATTTTCTGACTTTTTTATCTCTCAGATGTTTATCCAAAATAAATGCGTATTCATAGGCAGGTCCAAAACAGGATGCCCCCGGCATCGCACCGACGATCACATGACCAGGTTCGTTAATAAGTTTATTTACGTTATCCCGGCAATGTTCTGCGTGCGTTAATGTACAAACACTACTTGTTCCGCCTGCGTCGGGACCAGCTCCTGTTATTTCATCAAAAGCCAATTCAGGACCGGTGCACAAAACTAAATAGTCATAATTCAGTTTTTGACCATTCATCAGTTCGAGCTGTTGTTGTGCGGCATTAAGGCTTTCTAAGCCGGAAGCGATAAACCGGATAGATTTTTTGCTGACATAGGGCTCTATAGGAATTGATGTTTCTTTGCGTTGTCGCCATTCGACAGCAATCCATGGGTTAGATGGGGTAAACTCAAAATCGGGTTTATTATTGATCAGGATAACTTCGTGCTGTTGACCTAATTCCGCTTTAAGCTCATAAGCTGCTGACATCCCACCTAAGCCAGCACCAACTACAATTATTGTTGCCATCTGAGATCTCCGATCCATTGAATCCGAGCCAGATCCACATCATTTGGCTTAGTAACAAGCCTTTTTCTCTGGCAGAGTGATCACGTTAGAAATTGAAAATTAATATTCCTTCCTATATTCACTTTAGTCCCATTTTTCTAAAAACGCTTTCAGCTGGGCAGAACCCTGTAAAAGCGCTTTGTAACAAATTGGCGCCGACAAAAAGAGTCAACAGCACGAACCATGGGCTGACCCAATAAGTTAATGCAACGGAGAGTAATACCATGGTGCCGGCTAGGGCTCGAACCGCTTTATCTACAGTCATAAGTTCCTCAAATATTCACTGATTAAACGTCATCCAAATTTGCCTGCTGAAATTTGATCTATCTGCGATTTTTATTTGATTAAGTGGCGGATAAATGTGATTTCTCACTATAACCATCGAATAGATCTAGACTTTCATTAGTTATAGCATATCCAAAGGGATATACTTTAGATATATCTAATTAAAGGATTTAGTCATGCGATGTCTTTCGATCCTGCTTATTTTTGCTTCTGTTATTGTTCATGCTGAAGCGGTGGTATCTGATACCTTGCCTGTAACGTTATCAGCAGTACCTGAATGGTTTGTAATGGATGCCAGAGTCGAGCCAATTGATCAGGGAACAGTTTCAGCGCAGACCAGTGGTAGAGTGAGCGCCATTAGCGTTGATGTGAATGATGTGGTGCCCAGTGGTCATCTGTTAGTTGAAATCACCAACACCTCACAAACCGCAGGGCAAGACCAAGCCAAAGCGGCGGTGAAAGCGGCGGAAGTGCGTTATAACGATGCTGAACGGCAACGGTTACGACTGGTTGATTTAGTCCAAAAAGGCTCGGTTTCACGCCGTGAATATGACAGTGCGGCCACGGAAGCGCAAGCTGCTGCCAGTGTGCTCAAGCAAGCGCGAGCGGAACTGGTACAAGCCGGTGAGAACTTAGGTTTTACCCGTATCGTTGCTCCGTATGCAGGCGTGGTGTCTGCCCGTCATGTGTCATTAGGAGAAACCGTCAATCCCGGCCAACCATTACTCAGTGGTTATGCTTTCGAAAACATGCGCGTGGTGGCTTCGCTGCCTGCTCGTTACGTTACCCAGTTGAAAGAGACGACACCGTTACAGATCACCTTTCCTGATGGTCAGGTCATTACACTGCCACAGCATCAGCTGTATCAGTTCTCTGATCCGGCCAGCCACAGCTTTACTTTACGGGCGAATTTGCCGAAACAAACCACACCGATCTGGCGCAATGGCAGCTGGGTGAAATTAGCCATGCCATTAGACAACAAGCCGAAGCTGCTGATCCCGGAAAATGCGGTGTTACGGCAAAACGAGTTATCAGCGGTGTATCTGGCGGAAAAAAGCGGCTTTGTATTACGGCAAGTGCGGTTAGGCCGCCACTATGAAGGACAAATCGAGATCCTTGCTGGGTTGAACGCCGGTGACGTGATTGCCAAAGATGCCTATGCCGTTATCGCTCAACAGGGAGGCCAATATGCGCCCTGATCTCGGCCTTGCGGGGCGGATCGCCCGTCAGTTCCTGCATTCCCCCATCACACCGTTGTTCGCTATCGTCGGACTGCTGTTAGCCATTGCCGCCGTGCTGGTGACGCCGAAAGAGGAAGAACCACAGATCGAGGTAACATTCGCCGATATCTATATTCCTTTTCCCGGCGCCAGCCCGCAGGAAGTGGAACAGCTGGTAACGCTGCCTGCCGAGCAGGTGTTATCGGAAATGAAGGATATCGATACCCTCTATTCGTTCTCGCAACCCGGTGGCGCCATGTTGATCGTAGCGTTTAAGGTGGGCAAACCGCGCCAGCAAGCGTTAGTCGATCTGTATAACCAACTGGCCTCGAACAAAGATTGGCTACCGGCTGGTTTAGGTGTCGGCGAACCATTAGTTAAACCGCGTGCCATTGATGATGTGCCGATCTTGAATTTAACCTTATGGAGTAAACAAGCCGACATTACCGCAGAACAACTCACACAGATAGCGCACGGCCTGGAAACCGAGCTGAAGCGGCTGCCCGGTACACGCCAGATCCAGACCGTTGGGCGGCATGATCGGGTCGTGCAGGTGACGATTGATCCGGCCAAACTCAATGCGTTTGGTTTAAGTTGGCCGCAAATTTCACAGATGTTAAACAGTGCCAATCAGCAGCAAAACAATCTGTCTCTGACGCAAGATAACCGACAAATAAGCTTACAAGTGGGTGAATTTCTTGGTTCCGCTGACGACGTGGGTCAACTGATTATCAGTAGTCAGCAAGGGCATCCGGTGTATCTGGCTGATGTGGCAACCATCCGCGACGGCGCCGATGTACCAACCGCCAATGTCTGGATGAGCCAGCAAGGCAAAATCTATCCCGCTGTCACGCTGGCGATCGCCAAGCAACCCGGTGTCAATGCCGTCGATTTAAGCCGTGCAGTCAGTGCGCGAGTGGCACAAATTCACAATATTTTGATCCCGCAGGGGGTTGAAGTCAGCTTGACGCGTGACTACGGGCAAACGGCGAATGAGAAAGCCAACAAGCTCATCAGTAAACTGATTTTTGCCACGACCGCAGTGGTGATTTTAGTGTGGCTGAGTATGGGCTGGCGCGAAGCCGCTGTCGTCGGTAGTGCGATTGTGCTGACGCTGGCGATGACATTGTTTGCCTCATGGGCGTGGGGTTTTACCTTAAACCGTATCTCGCTGTTTGCGCTAATTTTTTCCATTGGCATTCTGGTCGATGATGCCATTGTGGTGGTAGAAAATATCCATCGCCATCAGCAAGCTGGCGGTAATTGGAAAGAAGCCATTCCACAGGCAGTAGATGAAGTCGGCGGCCCGACCATTCTGGCAACACTCACGGTGATTGCTGCTCTGCTACCGATGGCGTTTGTCAGTGGCATGATGGGGCCATACATGAGCCCGATCCCGATCAATGCCAGCACCGGCATGCTGATTTCACTGGGTGTCGCCTTTATCGTCACGCCTTGGTTAGCACTGCATCTGCTGAAATCACATCACAACACAGCTAGCGCAACGGAACACAAAACCACCGGGTTGCTGCGCCGCATTCTGGGTTCATTCTTACTCGGTGAGCATGCAAAAAAAGCACGCCGCAAACTGGCACTGGTGGTCGGTTTATTGGTGTTGGGGTCGTTAGCGTTGCCCGTCGTTGAGTTGGTGGTGCTAAAAATGCTGCCATTCGACAATAAATCAGAGTTTCAGGTGATGGTCGATCTGCCGGAAGGTACGCCACTGGAACAAACGCAGGTGTTATTACAACAACTGGCGCATGAAGCGGAGCAGATCCCGGAAGTAACCTCAGTGCAGATCTATGCCGGGACATCGGCCCCGATCAATTTTAATGGCTTGGTGCGGCATTATTTTATGCGCCAATCGCCCGAGTTGGGCGATCTACAAGTCAATCTGCAAGGCAAACATGAACGCGATCGTTCCAGCCATCAGATCGCCCGCGACGCACGGGAACGGCTCGCACCTTTAGCGCAAAAAGCCGGTGCCACACTGAAAGTCGTTGAGATCCCACCCGGCCCGCCGGTGTGGTCGCCGATCCTGGCGGAAGTGTATGGCCCGACCCAAGCCATGCGTGAACAGACCGCCTTACTGATCCAGGATATTTTTAAAAACACCGCCGATATCGTGGATATTGATGTTGATGTTCCCGCGCAACAGCAGCATTGGCAGATCACGATTGATCGCGCCCGTGCAGCCCGTCTTGGTATTTCAGAGATGGCAATTAGACAGACACTGGCTGGCGCCTTGAACGGTGAGGATGTCAGTTATCTGCATGCGCCCGATCAGAAATATGCCAAACCGATCCGCCTGCGTTTGGAGGATGGCGAAAAAGTCGATCTGCTCGGCGTGTTAAGCCTGATGCTGCCCGCTGCCACCGGTAAAACCATTGCCTTGAGTGAACTGATACAGGTAAATAAAACCAGCAAAACGCACAGCATCATGCACAAAAATATGCAACCGATGGTAATGGTGACCGCTGATATGGCGGGTAAACTCGACAGCCCACTTTACGGTATGGCGGAAATTGCCAGTACATTGCGCGATCAACATCCGGCATGGAAACAGTCGTTAATTGGGCAACCGGACGGGCTTTCCGGTGTCGCTATCAAGTGGGATGGTGAGTGGAAAATCACCTATGAAACTTTCCGCGACATGGGCATCGCTTATTCGGTCGGGATATTGTTGATCTACTTTCTAGTGGTCGCACAGTTTAACTCCTACAGCGTGCCGCTCATCATCATGGCACCTATTCCACTGACCTTAGTCGGCGTTATGCCGGGGCATGCCATCATGGGGGCTCCATTCACTGCCACGTCGATGATAGGCATGATTGCGCTGGCGGGCATTATCGTACGCAATTCCATCCTGTTGGTTGATTTCGTCAATCAACAACGCGCGGCGGGCGTGGAACTGGCGGAAGCGGTGATCAATAGTGGCGTGGTGCGGGCAAAGCCCATCATTCTGACGGCATTAGCTGCGATGATTGGTGCCACCTTTATTTTGGATGATCCGATTTTTAGCGGTCTGGCCATCAGCCTGTTGTTTGGTTTGTTTGCCTCGACCGTGCTGACGCTGGTCGTGATCCCAGTGCTGTATTTTCTTTATTTGGCACGAAAAGAAGAATCAAAGACAGTAAATTAGGGGTTAATTGATAGTTCAATAATAAGGAGGGTCATGACATCATGATCCTCTTTTTTTAATGGTTATTTTCTTATAGTTAGTCATAAATGACGCTTGAAAAATCAGCAAAATTTTATTCTCTTGCAGAAAATGAAACGATAAAAAATCAAAATTAGTCGGCTTGAATCGCAACATAACCGATTTATTTGTAGTCGAGTATTCACAAACAATTATTTGCATATGCCAATAATTGAGTTTATATATGGCATATGCCAATTAAGGAGCCCCCATGGCGAGACCTAAAATTCCCAGAACTATTTGCGGTAGACCCGCGGATAGTTGCTTCAAGCCCAATCGCATACCTATGTCTCAACTTGAACAGGTGATATTGGCCGAAGATGAATTTGAGGCATTACGGTTGGTTGACTTGCTGGGAATGCAGCAGCAGGAAGCCGCCATTGAAATGGGTGTATCCCGGCAGACATTGGCTAATGTTCTGAAAGCAGCCCGCTTTAAAGTGGTGGACTGTTTAACTCAGGGCAAAGCCTTAATTATGCATAGGGAAGAAGGAGTTAACTCTGATGATCACCGCTATTCCGATGAACAAGGACCACGTTGCTAGCCATTTTACCAAGGCCGACAGTTTTGTTTTTTTAGATGACAATGGTCAGATTTTAGGAGAAAGGAATAATCCTGCTTTAGACGCAAATTGCGCAGGCAAAAGTCAGTTATTAGCGCTGCTAAAAGCAGAAAATGCGCAACGTATTATCGTTAGAAACATCGGTGAGCGCATGTTAGGCAAGCTGCTGGAAAGCCAGTTTGATGTATTTCAAACCCAGTGTGGCCGGCAGAGTGCTACTGAATTGAGTAGCGAAAAAGCCAATTTACTAACTCAACTTACTAGCCCGTCACAGGGTCGTCAATCACGGCATTTCGAAGAGAAACAAGCATCTGGCGGCTGTGGTTGTCAGCATGGTGAGATGCATGAATGCCATCATCAGCACGATCATCCAGAGCAACAACGCTGTTGTCATAAAAAACACGACGCAGAACATTTATCGGCACAAGAGAAACGCTGCTGTCGTTCAGTGTAATTATTTACGCACCAAATTTTTTTAGAAATACTGTGATTAAGAGGTTACTGATGGCTAAAAGCTACAAACAAATCAATCAGGAGCAACGTCAATTTGGCTCTGCTTATCGTAAAGAAAGTCCTGCTACCATGAATGCATTTTTGGCATTACATAAAGCCGCGATGGTTGATGGTGCCGTCAGTATTAAGCACAAGGAATTGATTGCAACGGGTATTGCAATTGCGGCCCGTTGCGATGGTTGCATTGGTTCGCATGTTGCGGCTGCGTTGAAAGCGGGCGCCACCAAACAAGAATTAGTTGAAACGATCGATGTCGCTGTGTTGATGGGCGGAGGTCCGGCAGTAATTTATGGTACTCAGGCACTGGCAGCTGTTGAGGAATTGTCAGCTGAGTAGTTTTTTGAGATCAGGAAGGTAATGATCTTCCTGATCTTTACATAGGAAACACATGAATATCTATCAGGCATGCCTGCAAAGTCATGTAAATTACGTTGTCTGTAGCGACGGAACTCAAAATCCGCACTCACTACAGCTCAAGTTCACATCCTCGGCAGATAATAAAGTGACCGCATATTATCGGGTTGATGAAATACATCAGGGGTACACCAATTTATTGCATGGAGGCATTACTAGTACGTTGCTTGATGCAGCGATGACACACTGTTTGTTATCCCAAGGCATTGAAGCTCTAACAGCCGAACTAAATATACGTTTTCATGTACCGGTTTTGGTTGGAGATTCTGTACAAGTCATTGGGCGTTTATTGAGCCAGCGTCGAGGAATTTATTTGCTGGAAGCCAGCTTATTGGTAGCAAAACAGGTTTGCGTTAAAGCTACTGGAAAGTTCATTCAGCCTAAAGGGGGAGTGATCCATTGTGAATTGTCAGTTTGAATTAACGGTGATCTGCGATAACCATGCAAAAGAAGGATTGCTCTCGGAACATGGTTTATCATTCGCGCTACGCGCGGACGGCAAAAATATACTGTTTGATACCGGCAATGGTGAAACACTGATCCACAATGCAACTAAGCTGGGTATTGATCTAGCTGATATCACTCAATTAGTGCTGAGTCATGGACATTACGATCATACGGGTGGGATTGATGAGTTATTACATCACAATGAGCATTGTCAGATTATCGCGCATCCATTTGTTTTAACTGAACGATATAGTCGGCATCCAGATAAGCCAAGTCGACGGATTAGCATGCCAAGTAAAGTATTGGCTGCATTACAGAAAACGTTTTCATCACGGCTACAATTTCATGTTGCTCCATTTCAACTCAGTGAGAAAATCGGTCTTACAGGTCCAATTCCTCGTATTTCAGCATTCGAAGATACTGGCGGGCCATTTTTTATTGATAGAGTGGGTCAATTTGCTGATTTACTACCAGATGATCAGGCTATCTGGGTCAATACTTCTCGCGGATTAATTATTGTTTTGGGATGTTGCCATTCAGGCTTAGCTAATACGCTCCATTATGTTTGTCATATCAGTGGCGAATCGAGAGTTGCAGGGATCATTGGTGGGTTACATCTGTTGCATGCTTCATCAATGCGTATAGAGCAAACTGTTTCAATTTTGGCACAACTAAATCCGGATTTTATTTATGCTGGCCACTGTACTGGTAATGACGCAATCACGGCAATTCAGAATAAGCTACCAAAAATTAAGGTCCATCAACTCTATGCAGGACTTCATATCCAGCTATAACAGGCTGAAGTGTTGTCTCCTTATTCCCCTTCCAGCAGCAAAAAAGATATGCCACAAGCATATTGTTGCAGTATTGTTAATGCTCATTATTTAGCTTTTTCTAATGTAAGGTGTTTTTTATGTGTGTTGGCATAATGCGAAGTCTGCTGGTGCTTTACCTTTTTTCGTTTCAACTCGTGATGGCCTCTGAACCTCTTCCTGCGGCCATTCAAGCTTTTGAGAAACAAGGTATGCATATTGTTGGTCGTTTTGATGCGCCGAATGGCATGCAAGGATATGCGGCTGAATATCAAAAACAGGGAATTACTTTGTATGCGAGTCGTGACGGTAAGTTTGTCCTCAGCGGTTATCTTTATGACGCCAAAGGCAACAATATGTCATTGAAACCGTTGAACGAATTAGTTTATTCGCCTATGGCAAAACAGGTTTGGGCTAAACTGCAAAAAAGTAGCTGGATTGCTGATGGTCAGGACAATGCGCCTAAAATTATTTATATGTTTTCCGATCCCAACTGTCCTTATTGCAATCGTTTTTGGCAACAGGCACGTCCGTGGGTTGAGGGTGGAAAAGTTCAGATAAGACATATTCTGGTTGGGATCCTCAGCCATGATAGTCCTGCAAAAGCAGCGGCTTTATTCAATATGAAAGACCCAGCAAAGGGATTACAGGAATATGAAGAAAGCAAAGGGAAGAATGGTCTGAAGCCATTAGATCCAATTCCATCTGCCATACAAAAGAAGCTGGATGATAATCAGTTATTAATGGATGAATTGGGATCGGTCGCAACACCAACTTTATTATATCTTGATGAAACAGGGCGTTTGCAGCAGCAACAAGGGATGCCAGAACCGAACGAGATCAATAAAATACTGGGTAAATTAAATTAGAGTGGATTTAAGAATATGAAAGGTATCATTGAGCCGTCTTTGAGAAGAGTGATTGGATCTGCTGGGAATGTAAAAAAATGGGATGGCGAAGTCTCATTTCCTGAGCCGAGTAATTACAAAATTTTATTTATACTCAATAACCTAGATAACATATCAGATGACATTCAGCCTGGACTGGATAAAATAGCTCGCGCAATGAATCTGTACGGGCAGACCTTGGTTGATCTTGATGATCTCTCGATTGTTGTGCTGGTTTCAGGCCCGGCAGTTGAGATGTTCAATACGCACAATGACTCATATGAAAAAAATCAGCCGGTATTAATAGACTTAGTGAATGCGGGTGTCTCTTTTATGATTTGTAGTCAGGCTTTAGCGGGCAAAGGGATTACAAAAAAAGCCTTACCCGCTTTCGTGGATGTTGTTCTTTCGGCGATGACCACATCAGTAGAATTGCAAACGCTAGGCTATGCAGTTTTAACGCTGTAATGTGTTGAAGGCATAAACTAAATCCGTTTTTGCCTTCAATATTTGATTATCGATACCCAATCACTTGCACTACAGAACCCATACCGGTATGTCCAATACCTTCTATTATTTCCCGTTTAGTCTTCTGTAAACGCTCAAATGTGAGGCCATGTAATTCTTGTTGTAATACTGCGGGGGTCATTAACCAGTCTACATTGGATGGGCCTCCCGTTTTGAAATTAAGTTGCTCGGGTGTATAGGCTTCGAGCAACAATACGCCACCAATCTTTAAACTTCCCACGCAATCAGCATGCACACTCGCACGCAAATCAGGTGGTAGATGAGCGAATATAGCCACCACGCCATCCCATATCTGCTTGCCCGGATCGTAGTGCTGTAAATCGGCATGGATCCAATGTAAAGAAACACCTTTTGATTTTGCTAACGAGCGACCTTTCGCTAATCCAACTTCGGAGGCATCAACCGCGGTCACTTTAAAACCGAGCTCTGCTAACCAGACTGCATTTCGGCCTTCACCTTCTGCGATACACAGAATTTTTCCCTCTGGGACAAAATGATGAACATTTTCGCGCAGAAAATCGTTAGGTGAAGTGCCATAAACAAATTGTGAATTACGGTATTTTTCATCCCACATTGAGTATATCCACTTGAAATGAAGGGTTAATTGGTTATCTAAATTAGTTCTATCGATATAACGAATTTAGATATAGGAAACATCGGTGCTACTCTGATCGGGTCAAGAGGAGTACCGCCATGACTCAGTATATTAGATTATTGTTAAATAAAAATGATGTGAACAAATCACATTACATGGGGTTAATTTTTACCGCTGGTGTCGCCATCGCAGGATTATTGATGTCACAAAGTGCTGTGGCGCAGCATTGGGGTTTTAGTGCGCTGACTATTGCGATTGCACTAGGAATTGTTTTAGGCAATACCGTTTATCCGCATATTGCGAGTGCATGTGCACCAGGTGTCGGCATTGCTAAACAGCAATTGCTGCGTACAGGGATTGTACTTTATGGCTTGCGGATCACTTTTCAGCAGATCGTCGGGGTAGGGATGACAGCTATTCTTACCGATTTTATGGTACTGAGTTCTACCTTTCTGTTGGCTTATTGGCTCGGAACTCGGATCTTCAAGCTAGACAGAGATACGGCGTTATTAATTGGTGCAGGCAGTTCAATTTGTGGGGCCGCAGCGGTGATGGCCACAGAACCGGTGGTTCATGCACAAGCCAGCAAAGTCAGTATTGCAGTGGCAACCGTAGTGGTATTTGGTACGGCAGGTATGTTTTTGTATCCGGCTCTCTATCATCTCGGGTTGACAGCATTACCAATGTTCCAGACTCAGAACAGTTATGGTGTCTATGCCGGTTCAACCATACATGAAGTCGCACAGGTATTTGCGGCAGGTCAGGCGATTGGGTCTAAAGCGGCGGATATTGCCGTCATTGTGAAAATGATCCGGGTAATGATGTTGGCTCCTTTTTTGTTGTTACTCTCTGGCTGGCTGCGACTTCGTTCTGCCAATCTGTCAGAACAGAGTCGCAAAATAACCATCCCGTGGTTTGCGGTGTTTTTTGTGGTAATGGCTGGCATCAACTCGTTGCAATGGTTGCCGGCATCACTCACTCATGAACTGATTGTGCTGGATAATTTTTTGCTCGCGATGGCGATGGCCGCATTAGGCTTAACCACACATCTGGGGGCGATCCGATCTTCGGGAATCAAACCGCTGATGTTGGGCGGTATTCTTTTCGTGTATTTGATTCTGGGCGGTGGAATTATTAACTGGCTGGTCGCGAGCAATTGGTGAGGTTATTACTCGATGATGGGACATTTGGTGATTTAGCGACTGAACGGCGATTAACAGTGCATCGCAGAAAACCGAAAGATGCGCCGGTAACTTTGTATTGATTCAAAAAAAATAACGGGCATAAATTTCAAACCGCTGGCGGGATAATTTCTCGCCAAATTCAGTTCGTTGTTCGCGGGATAATAAAATGGCACGGGCGCGTAACTCAATGTTTGAAAATCCGGTGTAGCTGATTTCCGGTGTTATCTGGAAACTACCATCATCCAGATGACTAATAACCGTCAGGGCAGGAGTGGTATAGAGCCAGTTAAAAGGTTCATTAACACTGGCACGTAGATAGAGGTAATTTTCACCGGAATTGGCCTTGTTATAACCCGATTGCATGAGCTTCTGGGCTTTTTGAAACTGAGCTGTGGTTGCACCAGAATTAGCTGCACCATCAATAAATGTATAATAACTATCTAATTCAGAGGTACTGTAGCCTCGCCCGTTATGAATATATTCAACAATCCAGGTGACTTCATGTTCAGTTAAATAACGAGATCCCAATAAGTAACTATCGGGATTCGCTGTTGATAACGCCGTAGAACCTGATGACTCGAGTGTATTTTTTCCCACAGCATATTGATGCGCCCATTCGCCATGAACCTCTAGCTCACTACTGATATTACGCGAGAAATCCAATCCGATGCTTTGTGGTCTGGAACCTTTACCCAGCCACATCAGGTCAATGTCAGTGTTCCAAGCCAGAAGATAAAGTTTCGCTGCTGGATTAAGCGATCCCTCAGTTCCAAAATCAGGGTTTAATTCATCATAGGTGGGCACAATAACGGGTGTTAACGTGAGTGTACTGAGATCTCCGCTACGTGTTTGGGTCCACTCCATACTGAGCATATTAAAGCCTTCACGCGCAGTTTGTGGATCGGACGGATCTTTGGGCCTTTCAATAAAACCGACCGGATTCCAGGCATAACCTTTTCCCCAACGTTGTACCCGTTTACCAATATCTACAGAAAAATTTGTAGCGGGGCTCCAGCGGATGCCACCGTCCATGATCTTGTTATATTCTTCCGCTGTAACAAATGGATCTTCCGCATAACTGGCTTGTCCGTGGATATCTGCAATCGTATTGGTCAGATGCAATTTACCTGTTAGATCCAGTGTGCCTGTACTGCGATAAAGCCAGTTACGCGCTGGTTCATCAGGGTAAATCAGAGAATAAACAGCCCGCTCCGGTTGCAAACGTAATGCTTCTTGTTTGGCTTCAACATAGCCGTTGAATTCAAAAGTCTTCTTTTCATATTCGTTAGTATCGAAAGAAAAATCCTCTGCCAAAGAAGAACATGAGGCGATCGCCAGCAAAAAAAATTCTATGGCGATCAACGACCTCATTTCCGTAGTTCCTCAACACGACTCATAAAACCTAATGTAAATACGTCTTCAGGGACTTCGCGTTTCTTCAAACCGGAATAAAGCATGACTGAGCGGAAGCCTTTATACAGCGGGCTATCGGTTTCAATGGTTGCTGGCCGTTTTATGCCATCGCCGAAATCTTTTAAATCTTTAAAATGCAGTGTTTTTATTAACATGCCACTGCTGGCATAGGCTTCTATTTCACGCGGTAATAGTAATGACTTATCGACCGTCATTTTCAATTGGTCATAAGCAACGCTGGTACTTTTCGCTTTCAGGGTGAGCAGATACGCATCATTTTGTTCAACAATATTGGCAACATCATATTCCTCGGCGTAATCCACACGCATGATGTCTGCATTATTGAAAACACCCCCCGTCACGGACTGTAAGCTGGTGATGCGGATCGGCTTACCAACGTTAGGAATATATAGCCACATGTTATCGCCCTGACGCAGGGTGGTTCGGCCTTTATCACTGGCAGGAGAAAGAAACAGCGTAACGATTTTATCGCGACCGCTTTTTACCGAATAAATAACGAACTCTTTCCGTGAGTTATTGGGTTCAATATTGATAAGTTTTCGATACGATTCGTATGATTCGGGTTCCAGGTTCCGATCCACTTTTTGCAATATAGTTTTGCCATCGAGTGCCATGGCGCTGAACGGCAAAATTAACAGACAGCCAGCAAACAGATAGTTAAGAAAACGCATGTTTATCTCCTGCTCAGACATGGTGTAATGCCTTTATCGGGTCCATTCGCGATGCACGCCATGCCGGTTGTAAACTAGCTAAAATGGAAACCAGAAGTGCTGCAACTAATACCCAAGTAATATCGATTATTGATAGCGTCGGATGTAGTGTGATCACTTCCCGGCCAAAGGCAAAGGAGATCGGTACGACTTGTAACAATGCCAGTATGGCAAGACTGAGTAAAATTCCCGCCACTGCGCCGACTAACCCCAGCAATAAACCTTCGCCGATAAACATACCCATGATGGTATTAGGTTGCGTACCGATCGCTGCTAACGTGCCGATTTCACGGATGCGTTCATAAACCGCCATCAGCATGACATTCAGCACACTAACCATCACGATGGTCACCAGCATAATGCGGATAAAAAGAGTCATCATGTCGATCATTTTGACGATATTGGCGAAAGGAGATAGTTCTTTCCAGGAATGTAATTCCGTTACTGGTTTGTCCTCTTTATTGAGGATTTGTGACAATTTTTGACTCAGTTGATCATTAACATCTGATAGCTGATCCATATTCTTTAGCCGGATGGCAATTTCCATGATATCGGGTTGTTCTAATCGAAGCAGATCACGGGCGTCATCAATATGAATATAGCCATCTCGACCGCCAGGGCCGGTTACTGCTTCGAGTACGCCACGAACAATAAAATTTTTGCCATTCACTGAGCCAGAAGCATTAGTTGCGACCAGTACAATGGAGTCGCCGACTTTGACTTTCATTCCTTTCGCCAATAAAGCAGGGATCAGGATCTGCCCTGGCTCCACTAATAAGCCCGTTGATGTTCCATTACTAATACGTTGGCGCAGGGTAGGGACGGTAGCGTCCTCTGTTACAGGATCAATTCCGTTTAAACGGATACTGGTGCTTTCATTGAAATTGCTAAACATGGCGCCCAATTTCACACGCTCAGAATAACTGGCGATAGCAGGTTCCGATTTCAGAATAGCTTCGACCTTTTTTATCGCGGTTGGTTTCAGGTCAAGGTTGAGTGGAAGATTATCAATAGAGGCAGTGTAACCTTTATGGTGGATCTGTAGATGACCAAGCATACTGTCAGTAATTCCACCAACCATAACTTGTTTAAATGAGCCCGCCGTAGCGACAAATAACAACAATGCAATTACTCCAACAGCAATCAAAATGGCAGTTAATAGCGTCCGCCGGCGATATCGCATCAGATTCCGAGCCGAAAGTTTTAATAAAGCAATCATAGGGCACCTCCTGTTACGGAGAGACGACCATCTTCCAGCACGAAAGTCTGCTCTGCTTCCGACATGATCTTTGGGTCATGGGTGGAAAATAGAAATGTTGTACCGAAGTCATCACGCATTTGTTTCATCAGATTAATAATGCGATAGGCGGTATCGTGATCAAGATTTGCTGTCGGTTCATCGGCTAAAACTAGTTTAGGTTCACCGACCAATGCACGAGCAACTGCAACACGCTGTTTTTGTCCGCCAGATATTTGATCTGGTTTTTTTTCAGCTTGCTCCACCATACCAACCGCTGCCAGTACCTGCATGACGCGTTCCCGTCGCTTTTCTGCCGGCCAGTTTCGTACCATTAACAGGGGATATTCGACATTTTCAAAAACAGTGAGGACTGGAATCAGGTTAAAGTCCTGAAAGATAAAACCAATATTATCACCGCGAAATTTTGCGGCTTCGGTACGAGAGAGAGTTGAAATTTGCGTAGCACAGACCTGTAAGTCACCACTACTTGGGTGATCAAGCGCACCAATTAAATTCAGCAAGGTCGATTTACCACTACCAGAAGGGCCAACGATAGCTGCAAAGGCCCCAGCTTCAACAGAAAAGCTTATATCTTCCAATGCCATATTCTCAACTTCACCAATATTGTAATTTTTTGATAACTTTCTGGCTTGGATTAAAATCATGACAGTGCTCCCGATAACTATTCATTTGTTAAATGTAATCGCAAAATTGTATAAATTATTTATTAGTAATTATGAATATAGTTGATATTAGATAGATAAGGCGTAGCAGTGTTCAAAATGATTCGAGAGCTGTGGTATTCATTGATGCAGCATTATGTCGGACATCTGCAATCTAATAATTCAAGGAGATAAAAATGCTTTTTAGATCGTTATTACTGATGGCTACGCTGTTAGCAGGGTTCAGTATCCAAGCCAAAGAATGGTTAATTGATGTAAGAACGCCAAATGAATATACCATTGGGCACGTTGATGGTGCTGAAAACATTGAATATCAACATATAGTTGCTGGAACTATACATTTAGGGATCCCCAAACAGGATACTATTCGTTTGTATTGCCATTCAGGGCGCCGAGCTGAGATTGCGCGTAGATCTTTGCTGCAAGATGGTTATAAAAATGTCGAGAATCTTGGTGCGCTTGCACAGGCTGAGGTGTGGAGTAAGAAATCAGGATTTGCTGTTATTCGCAACTAAGCGCCATGGTTTTCTGGGTAGAACATACATGGTTTGTCGTTATGTTCTAACGTAATTATTATGAGTACTCCTCGGTTGAGGATTCATTTTTCTTGGCAATGATAACAAAAACAGGAAAATCGACTTCTCTGTCATTAATAATTTTTTTGTTGATAAAGCCGGTCTGAGAGGAAATAAGATCTAAGCCAGAATTTAGAAGCAATTGTTCAATTTCAGATCGCTCAAAACCATGATGAGGAACGATTTCTTTACTGTGGAACGTTCCATCTTCTTTATCTAAGTCACAGATGCAGATATAACCACCGGCATGTAATGAACCGATGAGCACCATGATAGTATCTGTATGATCTGGTATGTGATGAAACACCATTGAAGAAAAAATCAGGTCATATTTAGCACTAATTTTAGCGATATTCAGATCTAATATTTTTGCTGCCTTGTGAGAATGATATCTAATCTTATTCGCCACCTCAGAAAGCATTCCCCGTGAGGTATCGCTGAATGTTAATTCTCCGACTTTGTCGATAAGATTAAAACCCAACAAGCCAGTGCCACAACCGAATTCCAGTGCATTTGTATCTCTGGATAAGGGGATAGTTAGTTCTATTATTTCAGCAATCGCTTTTGCTTGTGCCACTCGTTGTTGTTTTGTGTCCCATGTCATAGCTGCGGCATCAAAATAAGTAGCCATTCTGTTCCTTGTTTCTGTGGCACCAAAAATCCTTCAGTATTTTACATTCTTAGTTAAGTAAATTGAAAATCGCGATAACGGCACAAGCAGTGAGAACGCAATAATTTACCAGTGTAATGAAAATTCAAGATCCGCATCAGCAATAAACTTACTCACACGCGCACCCAAACCAGATCGCGCTACGTGAAAAAGTGAAGAGAACCATAGCCAATTCCTTAAACTTTTCACGTAGGAACGCGATAATTGGATTTGATTAACAATAGAAATTTAATGAAAAATACATGTCCATATCTGAAAGCGAAACAACACAGATCTCGCGCTATTTGGCAAAATAATATTCCGCCATATAAAAATAAATTACAACGTATTGTTTTTTAACATTAATATTTTGACATAAAGGTGAGATCGATCTCATGCATGATGGCAAAAGACATACGTGTTGTTTTAAGTTACGCGTGAGATTCACACTTAATATAAATCAAAGGGTTAGAAGTACTTTGAACATTAAGGGCATTTTACTTTTGAACGTAGTGGTGAGATTTTCTATCATTTGTACAATAACAGTGAGATTTCTTTTAAATAGATTATCTCGCAATTAATATATGAAATAATATATAGAGATACTGGAGAAATCAAATAGTTAATGCTGCATTAATAACCAAATCTTCTTTCTGTTTCTCAGACTAACTACATGGCTATGTACTAAAGCAAGCAGAATTATGTGAGTAATCTGTCAATGAATGATGTGGTCTAATTTGGCTAGCATTCCAAATGTTCCGTCGCCAAGATGTGGACCTTCATTTGATTTTATCCCATCTGGCTGATCTATTGATTTTTGAAATTCAGAAAAAAGTAGGTCTGCAAAAGTCTTTCTACATGAGCACTTTTTGCACTTAAGTCCATGTCATTAGCGCTTATCAAACCTATTTATCCCAAGGTTAGCAGTTACTGATGTTTGGGTTTGGATTACTTGTTGTAACCTGATTTTAAGACAATTCTTTGGTTATTTATTTAAATAAGGTTACAATCACTAATAACAGTAAACCAAACAAGAGAGCAGTACTTTGCATACTTTAAAATCAACAGACATTGTTAAACAAACCGTACTTCAACAGTATAAGTCTTTTGCAAATTCATCTCTTGGCCAAAAATTACCTAGCGTGCCCAAAGAGGGTTGGGTTCGAACTGTGCGCAAGGCATTAGACATGTCCGGTACGCAACTCGCACAACGCTTAGGTTTCAGTAGAAACAGAATTTCGGTACTCGAACGTAAAGAAGTTGAAGGTGAAATCACCCTTAATCAATTGAAAAACTTAGCAGAACAACTTAGCTGTGAGCTAACGTATGCATTGGTTCCTAAAAAACCAGTAGAGCAAATTATCGAAGACAGAGCAATCGAGGTAGCGACTCAATATTTGAATAGTAACTATCAAAACATGTTTTTGGAGGCACAATCCATTGATAAAAGTGCACAAGCTCGATTATTTGAGCAATTGAAAAACAGCATTATAATATCTGGTGGTCGTGCTATTTGGCAAAAATATTAAATGGTTTCATTTGAAGATTAATGTCACCAGTGAGGTAATTTTACCGTCACTGGCGGCATTAAATATTACCCGTACAAATCAAAAATCCTTTTTCCAAATCTTAAGTCATCTCGTACTTTCAGCATGATCAACTCAATTTCTTCTAATTTTTTTAAGTTTTCTTTTTCTTCTTTTGTCGTCGGTAATATTTTAGCAATACCGCCATTTTGAATCACAATACGTTGTTTACCGCGCAGGGCTAATAGCGGATCGTGCGTAGAAATAAATACAATTTTGTCTTCTGAAACCAACAAATCTAACGCGCGTTTTCGATCTACGCCCGCGTTTTCGATTTCATCGATCAGTACTATTGGTGCAGCCCCTAATAATGCGGTGTCAGCAATCATCAAGGCACGGGTTTGCCCGCCAGAAAGTTGGGTGATTGAGCATTCTGGCGAGAATTTTTCTCCGGTAAGGTCGTTAGCGCAATCAATGACACGTTGCACGGTTGATTCAATATCTTCGGTTAATCGGCAATGCGCATGCATGGTGATAAATTCATGCACACTAAGATCGACAACAAAATTCATATTTTGAGAAAGCTGAGCAACCAAGCGACGATGCATTGAAAATCGGGTCTTGTAATCCGCTTGCGACCCATTGAGTAATATCTGCCGACGGGTTGGAGTGTCACCCTGAGCCAAACATTCAATATCACTTAACAAACAGCTTTTACCTGAACCGGTAGGCCCAACAATACAGACGATATCACCAGCTTGAACCGTTAATTCTGTATTTTCTGGTTCGCCTTTTTTATTGCGTCCGCCAATGATGGTCAATGTTTCAATTTGCATTTGATTAGTCTGATAAATTGAATCAACCTCGTGAAGTAGTTGCTGCATATGTGGTAACAACATTTCTCTCGCCATTCCGCCATCGGCCAGATCTTCATCACATAAACTGTTGATCCACTCTTTCACCGATGTGGCTTTAACTGCGTGGGTTAACCCAATGCTATCAATGAATTCAGCGATGCAGGGCTGATCACGTTGCAATCGGCGAATGTTCATTGAGGATAAATTTTTATACTCATTCATGGTGACATTCCCCAAATTGCATTTTTTTGACATGACCACGTTGATGACGAGTTCCGATAGCAGTTTCACCGACACAATAGGGGCAAATTGCAGCCGGCATGGAAAAACGTAGATGTTGGCCATCTAATGATTTAATTGAGCCGCTACGACGCATTTGTAGAGCAATTTCTAGTGAACCTTGGCCAGTAATGCCATTGCAGAAAACGATGTGCGCACGAGGGTTTGCTAACCGGGTGTTATAAGCAAACACTTCACGTTCAGCCTGTGAAATGATGTCACCTTTGGTGATCACGACTAGATCAGCAAGTTTCAGCATCGGGCCAACTTTCTTTGGCGTGTTAATACCGGCTAACGCATCAACGACACAAATCGCCAGCACATCGTTAATATGTGGAGAGCAACGATTGCATAACCCTGCACTCTCACTGATTAGCATATCGAATTGTTGGCTTTGGCCCCACGCCAGGCAATCATCAATGTTGCTGACAAAAAAGTGATCGGGACAGATGCCGCCGGAAATACCCGTTTTTACCGGAATGCCGTGTTTTTGATAGAGTTTGTCATCAGAGGTAGACAGTGCATCAAATTTAACGACGCCAACTTTTAGACCATCTCGCTTCAGTTGACGAATGGTCTGCAATATCACAGCAGTCTTGCCAACAGAAGGGGCACCCGCGACGGTAATTAGCTGCATTGTTTTTTCTCCTGCTGCTGTAACCAGGCATTAAAGAATAATGTCGATGCCAGTTCACTCTGCTGAATAAGGTTATGAGAACGAACATATTCCCAGCCCAGCCATTGAAAACGAGCTTCTGCGGGAATGGTGCTGATATGTTGTAATAAAGTAGGTGGGTAACAGTTATGCATCAGCAGGTTACCTAGTTGCTCGCTGGTCAGATAATCAATAATGGGCTGTAATTTTTCCCGTTTTTCAGGTTTTAACATGAAGGCGATAGGCATAGTGTACGCGCCATCCTGCGGCCAGATGATCTGACATTGCTGACGACGAGGGCACAGTTCGGCCTGCATCCAGGGCAAAATAGCAATTGCAGGCACCTGCTGATTTTTCGAGCCCATCAGTCGGGAAATTTCCACATGGTGCAGTAAATGCCGGACATTATGCGCAAAGGTAATGACACCATTCGGGCCAAATTCGCGGTATAGCGACAATAACAGGAAGCGGTTGAATTCAGTGTAAGTGCCCGAGTCTGAAGATCGTGAGCCACCAAACGTGATGTCGTTATGATAGATGGGATCGAGCAAATCCTCCCAGCATTGTGGGAGCGGGCGATTGCCCAGCTTTGTTTTATCAACCAGAAAAACAAACGGGATCACTGAAAAAGGATGGAAGATGCCTGTTGGATCAGGAATTCCGGCTTTTTGATATACCGGATGAAACTCAGATGGCTGGAATAAAGCAGGTCCTTGATAATATGACTGATTTTTTGAGATCAGTATATCTGACGAACAAGTGACTACTAACATAGAAGGTAATGTTGCCGGATGTGCGGGTGCCACGACACGGGAAAATGGCTCGAACCATTCGCCACCGGTCATACTCATACAATTAAGCGTCACACCACTTTTCATTTGATGCGCAGCGACTGTTTTATCCAGCCCCGACTTAAAAGCCAATCGAAGAGGGATGGGCATTCGCCCGAGGAAATCGAGCGATGAATTCACCGTATCATCAGGAATCATATTGCTAAGCCTCCTGCGTAATACATCTGACCAGAACGTTGATAATGTTCTATCAGATCATGAGAAGGGGTTCGGCGAGTTGCCAGCATAATTCCTAGTAATGATAAAGATTGGGCTCCTTGTTGTTCGCCATGCTGAATCAAGGCAATACGCGCTTTATTGATAACATCGATAGCGGTATGGCAGATCTTATCGTCAGAAAACCCCAAGATTGCAGCGCGCTGATACAGGTGATGATCAGGATAATCAGCCCGATCTTCCAACTGATGATCAAGGCAAAGCCCGATTAACAGATAACAACAAGCCGCCAATAATTCAGGTGTAGGTATCGCATCAAAAGCCTTGAATTCGATACGACTATGTTCTGATGGAATGCGTGCAGAATATGCCAGCGGTGAATCTGGTTTTTCGGCGGCATTTGCAAATAATTTGCAGGTTGGGCGCAACCCGCCACGCTCATAGGTCCTTTTGGATAAACCTTGCCATTGTGCTCCGCCAGAAAATGGTGAGCTAAAGCTGAATGGAACAATATACGGGCCGTAATAGGTCAGTTTACGGGCAACATCCAGATTCTTTTCAATGTTCATTTCGCTGAATGAAAGATTGATATCCGGCCCATAACTGAGCGTTGAGATATGCGATGCGGCATATTCAGGATGTTGCTCACGTAGTGTATTTTCCCACCGATTCAGTGGTGGCTCGTAATGATATTCGGCTAATTCGGGGTTAAAGCCTGAAATCGCAAGCCCGAGTTTATGCTTGTGCAGAGTAAGCGTTAACTGATGTTCAATATCTTTTAATACGGCAATAGCTTCACATACAGATCCTCTTGGTGGTGTGCGAATCTCAACACCTTTTACCGCCATCTGGTGAAAAGCACCATCAGGATTAAATCGCTCGTCACCTTCCAGATACCAATATCCATTTTTGATGCCTAAATCACCGACAGCCAGAGCGTTATCCCATTTTCCCGGCTTTTCTTCCAATAAACCGGCAATCGATTTAAAGTCGAGATTAGTAAAATTACGCAGACGCCCGGTCTGTTCACCTTCGGTATCAATGAGCATATATTCATATTCGATCCCACATTTCATTTGCAGTGGCTTCATCATATCGGCCTCGCTATAACCATTGGGTGTAGGGTTCTGGATTGTCATCTGGACGCACAGCAGCAACACTTTCTGTCGGGGTGCCTAAATAGAGAAATCCGACGATTTGATCGGTATCTTGTAATTCAAGCAACTGATGTAATTCACGACTTTGCATTAACCAACCAGAGCGCCAGATCCCGTTAAAACCCAAGCTTTGCGCGGCCATTTGCATCATCAGCACAGAAGAGGAAGCGCAGAGAACTTGATCAAAAGCTGTGACGTGCTTATTTACGGCAGGTATAGCAACAACAGTGATCACCACTGGTGCTCGCAATGGCATTTTTTTAACCCGTTCGATGATTTGCTCGGGCTTATTCATCATTTTCGCTGCTTGAGCAAACAACTCACCTAACCGAATCAGACCAGCGTCTTGTGCAACTAAAAAACGATATGGGCGCATGTATTGAAAATCAGGTGCGCGCATCGCTGCACGGAGAATAATATTTAGCTGTTCTTCATCGGGAGCTGGTAATGCCAGGTGATGACTGGAATGACGGGATAATAGAAATTCAGTAATCACATCTTGTTTATATGGCTTATTGAAAATATTAACTTTTGTATCCACTTCATCTCTCCCGTTTATTTATTAGTATGAAATGACGAGTACGACAGATTTATGATGAATAGATGGCATTTAATGTGCCAACACAGTGTTTCTTCTTTGTGTTATTGATGGTTATTTGTTTAATGAAATCAATGCCATATGTAGATTTAATTGTTGTTTGAATTTGTTCTCTATGAGAAATGTACATTCATGTGTATTTCATAAAATTAAGTTCAGAATTGTCATTTCAGGCATCTTCTAATGAAAAGCTAACAGGAATAATCACATCATCCTCCTGTGTCACATTTCCAATGTTGGCTGGAACAAACTTCCAATGACGGACAGCATTTATTGCGGCTGTATCTAATGCATTGTGACCACTACTACGATGTATGCTGACCTGTAATACCAAACCGGAAGTTGAGACTTTCACTTTCAGTAGTACTGTGCCTTCTTGCCCTAACTCCCGTGCAATTTCCGGATATTCTGGCGGAGGATTAGAAAGGTAATGGGCATCCAGTCTGGCCGGTATATTTGGCTTGTCATTCTGCGGTGTTGTTTGTTCAATGATTCGTGGTTGTTTTTTAGCGGTGTTTTCTTGCTTAATTTGCTCAGGGAGTTTGTTTAGAGCCACATCTGTTTTTTTCAAAATGGCTCTATTCTCTTTTTTGTTTCTTAATTTGTTTTTGCTCTTTTCTGATGTGGTATGTAATTTTGCCAGAGGATCGTTCGTATCTGTTTTTACTGGTAATGTCATTGCGTTATCAGCGGGAACAGATTTCATGACAGGATTCGCTTTCGATTCTTGAGGTTCAGGGGTTTTCGTTGTGAGAGATTTTTTTGCTACCACTTGTGCCATGGAAACCAGCTGAACCTGAATGATTTTTCTGACTGGTCTGATTGTTTCTGCCGCCGATGTTTGGGAGGCGAGGGAACTTTCGATTTTATAAAATAGAATCCCAGTAAATAGGTGAAGAAGTATGGCTACTCCCCACGCATGATATTGTTGGCGATATTTGTTCAACGATGGTTTAGCTGACGTCTCCCGGCAGTCGGTAATTAATGCTTCGCCTAACATGATTAGACGCCCGCCGGTACAAACAGTGTATGACCTGCTGCATCAATTGCTTCTACGCTCAAATCATATAAATGTTGAATGGTGGCTGGTGTAATAACTGATTTAGGAGTGCCCGCTTGTTCAATTATTCCATCAATCAGTAAAGCGACTTTAGTCGATGCCCGAAGTGCATGTTCGGGGTGATGAGTCGTCATTAAAATACCAAAACCGCTGGCAACCAGTTCTTGTAGTGTGTCTAACAGCCGAAACTGATTACCATAATCGAGCCCGGTAATGGGTTCATCCATGATAAAAATACGTGTGCCTTGTGCTAAAGCACGGGCAATTAGCACTAATTGGCGTTCCCCGCCGGATAACTCGGTATAAGCCCGACGGCTCAAATGGTTGATCCGCAGTTGTGCTATTGCTGCGTGTGCAGCGTCTCTGTCTTCTTGTGTGGGTGAGCGGAAAATGCCGGAATGAGGTATGCGCCCTAAGGTGACCACCTCTTCCACCAGATAGGGGAAGGGGGGAATATGCGACTGCGGCACATAAGCAATATGGGTGGCCAATTCTCGTCTTGAAAATTGAGTTAATGGCTGATCATTAAGAGAAATATTGCCGTGTTTAGGTTTAAGAAAACCCTGTAACAACTTTAGTAATGTCGTCTTACCTGCACCATTTTTTCCCAGCAGAGAAACCAGTTCACCTTGTTTTACCGACAATGAAACATCACGTAATACGGGGTGTCCTTTATAGGCGTAACTTACAGCATTAGCTTTGAGTTCGGTTAACACATCCATATTAATTCCACCCTTTGCGTGAGCGTTTTAACACCAGCAGGAACACCGGTATGCCTAATATTTCTGTCACGATTCCAATCGGGATTTCACTGTCAGCAATACAGCGTGATACGCAATCAGCAAGGATCAAAAAAGTCGCACCAAGAATGATGCTGGCAGGTAAAACACGACTGTTCGCCGGGCCAAGCATCATTCTGACAATATGCGGGATCAATAAACCGACCCAGCCGATGGTGCCTGCGATCGAGACAGTTAAAGCCGAAATCATGGTAGTAATGGCAATAATGCTATAACGTACCCAAATAACCGGAATGCCTAATGAGCGCGCTTCATCGTCACCCATCGAGAGTGCATCGAGCATTCGGCCACAACAAGCAATCAGCAAAATTCCTGCAACCAATGGCCCGCCAAAGGTCAGCACTTGTGGTAAATCAGCCAGCGCCAGATTTCCCATGAGCCAATAAACAATTGATGGCAGCACATTGAGTGGATCGGCGACATATTTAATCACCGATACTAAGGATGAAAATAACGCGCTACTGATCATGCCGCCGAGCACCAACATCACCATCGATGATTGCCCGAACACATTAGCGATCAGCACGCTGGCAAATACAGCTATCAGCCCCATAGAAAAAGCCAAGCCCTGAATAACAGCCCAGCTGCAACCGAGCAAAATACCCAGTGCTGCACCGAACGCGGCACCACTTTGCACACCTAACAGCCCCGGTGAAACCAATGGGTTACGAAACACGGCCTGGAAAGCGGCGCCGGAAACTGAAAGTGTCGAGCCTACTAACATAGCTACCAAAATTCGCGGTAAACGAATATCAATCAGCACATTATGTAGTGTGTCAAACTGCTCATTTTCCATTACATTAAAACCCATCCAATGCAGGAAAAACTGGATGATCGTCAGTGGGCTGGTTGGATATTTTCCAATAGAAAATGCCAGTAAAATGGCCGTAAGCAGCCCGCATAAAAGCAGGCTGTACCAGGTTAACCACTCAAACCAGCGCCGGGTTCCGGCACTGGGTAAATCAATACAAGAGCTGGCTGATGCATCCATAACAGACTCCGTTAGCTGGTTTTGTTCAGCAATTTGTCGGTAGCGGGTTTATCTAAATCGACCTGAAAAAAGAGTTGGTAAAAATCATGCGTCTCTTTTTCTAAATTGATCGGGTAAGCTGCGGGGTAGAGTTTGTTGGCTAGCCATTGAGCACCCATTACACGCATAAATGACGGTGGTCGATCGAACCAGTTAAACGGCAAGGAAGGGATGGGGTAAACTTTGTGTGCCTTGACTGCTTTCAGTTTAGCCCAACGCAGATCGTTATTGATCAGATCGGTGGTTGCCGGAAAACGGGTAACAATGACATCAGGATTAATTTTCAGCAGGGTTTCCATGCCCGCAGTGACATTGCTGGACTCAATATCTGCCGGAACAGCCGTTGCCGATGGTAAATCACTACAAGCCAGTGCGTTTACAGCTCCGGCCAGACGAATGACTTCCGCACGATCCGCTTCGCCACACTGTGATGTCAGGCCATCCATCGATTCTGCGTAATAAACACGAATCTTGTCTTGGGTTGGAATGATTGAAACGGCTTTTGCCAGTTTGGCACTGGTGGTTTCAATATAACCCGCTAGTTTTTCCCCGCGTTCAGCTTTGCCCAATACTTTTCCCAGAAAACGGAAGGTGGCGGGGTAGTCGCTGAGTTTATCAACGCCGACTAAGACAGCAGGAACATTCACCCGACTCAGTTGTTTTAATTGCTCCCGTTGAAAAGCCGGGGTATTCCACCCCACGGCTAAATCAATTTTTGCTGCTTTGACCTGCTCCAGATTCATATCTTGCCCGACTGACATTTGAGGCAATTTTTGAACTGGCTTTGGTAAATAAGCCATATATTCTGGTTTTAGTTTGAACGGGTGGGGTAACCCCACCAATTGTTCCGGTGCTAGTGCAGTGATAATGGCAAACGAGTGCGAGAAGGTATAAATCCGCGCAATATGATCGGGGATCTCCACTTTCCGACCCGACAAATCGGTTATTTGTTTTGCTTGTGTCGCTACGCTGATAGTGCTGATTGCCAGCATTGCACCAACCAGTTGAGATAACGATTTAAGGTTACGCATAAGTAAACTCCTTTCGTAGACTTTGGGTTGGTTTAGAAATCAAGCTGCAACGAGGTTTTGAAAGTCCGAGGTTCACCTAAATATGCGCTGGATGCCGCAACCGTGTTCCCTTCGGTATTCCCTGGCATCAACGAAGCCCAATATTGCTTGTCGGTGACGTTGTTAACGCCCAAACGCCAGGTCAGAGTTTTGTTATTGCCGATCTTTTTGGTAAACCGTGTGCCAATATCAGCAGTGGTGTAGCCATCAGCCCAAGCGGTATTGGTGTTATTCGCAGCACGTTTACCTGTGTAATGAAGGTTGCCAGTGAGCGTTAATCCATTAACCTGTGGAAGGTCGTATTCCGTGAGCATATTGGCTTGCCATTTCGGCACTCCGATCACCTGTTTATCATCGGTTGAAGCTAATAATGTGTCTTTGAGTTTCGGATCAAGCCAGGTCATCCCCCCCATGACAGTGGTGTTCTCGGTTGCCCGGCCTCGGCTATAGAATTCAAGACCATGGTTAACTTGCTGGCCTTGTTCACGATAAATATTGTCAGAACCGGTATAGGCTAGTGGTCGTTCAATACGGAAAGCGGCAGTGGTAAATTCCATGTTTGCGACATTCGCTTTGTAACCAGCCTCAATTTGTTTGGTGTGGTACGGATCTAATGTTGCATTGGCATTATTGGCTGTTGTTGGTGCTGTGCCGCCTGGCTGCACACTATCAGCGTAATTAATATAGGTGGTCATGTTTTTGCGGGGTTTATAAATCAACGCAGTGGTATAGCTTGGCGCGTAATTCACTGTCTGTGCTGCACCGCCATTATCACTATTACTGCTAGCTGATGAGCTATTTATATTGATCCAGCCATTACTGGCGACTCCCATAACTGACCAGCGATCATTGATGGCCATGGTGTCGCCAAATATCAATGTTTGATATGTGGTATCGCCAGTCTTATCAAAACTACCATAGCCATTCCAGGCCGGTTCGTTACTGATAAAACACGGGTTATCAATCGAACCCTTGCAGGTTGAAGCTGCAACGGCCGAATTTTTCGCCTGATAGCTCGGGTTACGATAGCCATTGGTTCCAATTACCAGATCATGTTTGAATTGACCGGTTTTTGCTTTTCCATTCAGATAGAGCTGATTACTCAGCAACTCTTGTTTGGTATAACTTTCACTGGTGGTAACAGTAAACGAACCATCACTGCCAAAATTTTTGTTACTGGCACCGTGGATGGATCTCAACACATCCTGCTCTTGTAGCCCGCCACTTATTTTCCAGTCATCATTCAGCTGATGTGTCACCCGAGCCCCGTAAATATCACTGGTGACTTCTGAGGTTGCAAATGATTGCCCGTAACCAGCTTTTTTTGCATCTGCTGCACTGGGTAACGATGTGGCAGTGGTGCTAAGGCCAAAACTACCCGGATAGCCTGTTTGATCATAAACATAGTGACTAACATTGGCTTCGATTAACGTTTTATCACTGACCTTAGAGTCAACAGCCAACCCCACTAATTCGCGCCGTAGGTTACTGTTTTCAACATAGCGTTCGCCATCACCATGCATGACGTTTAAACGATAGCCATATTTGTCGTTATCGCCTGCACGACCACCGAAATCGCCGCGACTAACATACTGGCTACTGCCTTCATAAGACTGGCTAACTCGACGAACTGGCGTATCAGTTGGGCGTTTTAATACCGAATTGAAAATACCTGCTGCGTTGGATGGGCCATAAAATGCGCCTGCTAAGCCATATAGCACATCTTGGCGTTCATAAAGTTCAACGGGCTGCGGAAAATGAGCGCCCACACTGTAACCATCAATTCGCGTATTTTGCAGCAGATCGGCTTGAAAACCACGTGTCTGCGGACGACCAATTTCGCCACCACCACGGTATTCAACTTGTGCGGATGGTGTGTATTTAAGCAGGTCAGGTGTGCTGTCAACTTGCTGATTTTTAATAAAATCACTGGAAACAGATTGAACAGAATAGGGGAGGTCTAACACCTTTTTATTTCCTAATGGCCCAACATTTGCGTTGGTGACACAATACCCTTGCGAGGCTTTTCCACTATTAGCTAACTTTTTAGCTTGACCAGTTACTTGCACTGTAGGCAAAGCTTTCATGGCCGTCTCATCCGCAGCTGTTGCTGGCAGCCCTACAGCAATAAGCGATGAACACAGTACGGATAAACAAAATTCACGGGGCATTGATTTCATGTGACAGTCCTTTGTTTTATCAAATTAATGTGATGAAGCTCACATGAGATATACCAAGAGATGTGCCACAAAAATGAACAGTTAATGTTTAATGTAAAGCATTGATTTATAAGGTTATAAATAACGTCTGTTTGATAGTGTTCAAAATGGTAAGAAATGCGTAATTTTTGGTTATACATTGAAGAACAAAAAAAACATAAAAGTTCACGATTGAACAATAGTAAATTTCACTATAACTTTCTGTTTAATATGAAAAAAGGCGCCATATTCTGGCGCCTTCCTAGTGTCGATATTTCCAATCTGAATAAGTGTCAACGTCATTCAGCGAGAAATATTATTTTATGCTTCTGATAATTCAGCGGCTGTTTTACCTACAATGGATTCATCTTCCACATCCATCAGGCCAAATTCCATCAACAACTCTTCCAGTTCTTCCATTTCTAATGGAGTTGGAACCACGAACATTTTGTTGTTAATGATTTTCTGGGCCAACGTGCGGTATTCATCGGCTTGTTTGCATTTCGGATCGTATTCAATAACAGTCATACGACGAATTTCAGCATGTTGAACAGTGTTGTCACGTGGCACAAAGTGAATCATCTGTGTGCCCAGTTTTTCAGCCAGCGCCATGATCAATTCATCTTCACGGTCAGTTTTACGTGAGTTACAAATCAGACCAGCTAAACGAACTGAACCAGATTTCGCGTATTTCACGATACCTTTAGAGATGTTGTTCGCCGCATACATCGCCATCATTTCGCCAGAGCAAACGATGTAGATCTCTTGTGCTTTGTTTTCACGAATTGGCATCGCGAAACCACCGCAAACAACGTCACCCAATACGTCATAAAACACGAAATCGAGATCATCACTGTAAGCACCTTCTTCTTCCAAGAAGTTAATCGCAGTGATAACGCCACGACCGGCACAACCAACTCCTGGCTCTGGGCCACCTGACTCAACGCATTTCACATCGCCGAAGCCGACCTGTAACACGTCTTCTAATTCCAGATCATCCACAGAACCTTGTTCCGCAGCTAAATGCATAACTGTTGTCTGCATTTTAGAGTGCAGAATAAGACGAGTAGAGTCTGCTTTGGGGTCGCAACCAATGATCATGACCTTTTTACCAGCCTCAGCTAAAGCTGCTACCAGATTTTGTGTGGTAGTAGATTTGCCGATACCACCTTTGCCGTAAATGGCACATTGACGAATTGCCACGATGAACCTCCAGTTGGTTTTATTAGTTTACCTATTATATAGAGCAACTGGCATGCCAAATATTTAACATATTGATTTATAATGATTTTGTATTTGACTGCGTGATATATGCATCTATATCACGTTCATCGGAGTACAAATCAATGAAAATAGTTCATAAAAGTAAAAATATTCCGAATATATTTTTATATAGAAAGTTTTTTATTAAAAACGCTGGTTATAAATATAAAAAAAAGACGCACAAGGCGTCTTTGGAATTAAATATTTTTCTTAATCAGGAATATCTGTCATTAAATTATGCTGTGTCAGGTTGTTTTCCCAAGATTTATTCTCTAATGATGTAAATCTATCGGGGGATTTATTTTTTGCCTTAGCCCGATCAACCCAGGATAGACCACCATGTACTAATGCAAAACTCACTTCATTGAGTAAATCAACCACCTCGTGGCCATAATCGACAATGACAGGTTGAATACCCGCATTCATCAAGCGACGAATAGAAGAGGTGCCTATCGATGCGGCATAAACCGCTGCACATTCACCCACAAAACCGATTTTAGCGATGACTTTATCTTCCGTGAGTAAAGCCGGCTGATCTTCTAATTCGGGTTCAGCTTCAACCGCGAGTGGTTCGCCATCTTCATAGCCTGGCACTTTGTCTTTGTGTTCACCCTTCATCGTGGCTTGTTCAAAATGACCCACATCCAATAAATCAGCCATACCAGGCTGAATTTCAAAAATCATTAATTGTTCACTGGCACCAAAGTGCTGATCGACGTGCTCACCATCTGAGCTGGCAAAGGCGACTTTTAACATATCAGTTCCCTCTAAATGGACGTTATGGTCGTTACAGAATGAGTGAGATCGCGTTGAGGCCAAAAACTGGAACGATAAGGCGTTACAGTTTGCTGACCTGACGCTAATAAGTTATCAATGCGGTAAAGCGTTTGGCGAATACCGGCGTAACCAATCCACTGAGTGGTATGAGCGCCAGCATGTTTGTGAAGCGGGTATCCGGCTGGTAGCAGAGGGATACCCACTCGTTCCGATATTTCCAAACCATGTGAATTAGTGATCAGTAACTCCGCATGTTGCTGGCACGCCAGATGTTCCAACACACCCAGATCGCCAACGGTAATGACATCGGTAGGAAAATTTTTCACTCTGGTTTTGATCACAGAAGAATTGGCATCTAGCGGAAAAGTCGGGATCACTGCGGCTACTAGTTCACAGCCGGTTTCACTTAGCCCTGATTCTAATGCGAATAACAGATCGCTCTCGCACCCAATGGCAATGCGGGAAACGCCTAAACGAAATTGTGTATCCACCATCGCATCAAGCAGTTGTCGGCGTTGACGTTGTTGACGAGCAGTAACAGGTTTTCCTGAAAGATCAGACAAAAACAGATTTAGCTGATCACACTCTTTCAAACTGTGTAAGCCAACTAATCTCAATTGCGGTACTGCACGGTATTCTTGCAGCCAATCGGCAACGTGGTTAAGGCTTTGCCCCAGTGTAATAACAGCATCGCATTCAACAATTTCGGCAATTTGCGACAGTGATGTACCGCCTTGCGTGAGGGTCGTAAAGCCATCATCCATTAAATTACCATCCAGAGATAATGAGATATCTGGCAGACAAATTACGTTAAAACCATATGATTCAACCCATTCTTTTACTGCTTCAACATCTGCCGGTGTGAGCATCGGCGATGGCAGCAAGGCGATCTTATTTGATTTATATTTAGCAACCGATGCGTATGCTTTTGCAGGCAGCTGAGTTTTCAATATGGCCATCAGAGCCAGCGAGAAACCAGCTTCCAAACCCCCTTGGCTATCGCAAGTTTCCACCGGAATAACCGCAACATCAGCATATTTTGGACATTGTTCCCGAAATGCTTTGAGGGAATGTTGCAGACAAACACCTTGTGTCGCACTCAAGCCAGTCGTTGTTAAACCAATCACGGCGGGGTTGTTGTGTTCACAAATGGTTTGCAATGCTTCGACTACATTAGCATCAGCGCCCATCACAACAGTCGTTAGCTCCATGGCTGTGGTTTGTAATGGAATTGGCTCACGAAAATGACGCATAAAAAATAGTTTATTGAATGACGTGCAGCCACGTGCACCATGTTGCAACGGCATGCAACGATCAAGCCCAAGAAAAGCAAGTGAAGCCCCAATCGATTGGCCTACTTTAAGCGGGTTAAGCACCAATGGTTCTTGTGTTAATTGAAATCTAGCCATCGCTTGTTCCTCACGCTACTTTACTGATTTTTAATTCAGACGCCGTGGGTTGTTCCGCAGCCCACGGCGCCGCACGAGAAACATTTTCCCAAACCGGATTTTTCAACGCGCGTGTCAGTTGACGAGCGAGCTCATGCACACCGGCATAACCGGTATAAGCAATGTGACGCACATGATCGACATCTAAAAAAGGAATACGCGATTTAAGACTTGGGTAGATATAGCGATCACCGGCAATAAGAATGTCGGCTTTCAACTCATGGAATGCGCGGATCAGCGCTTGCTGATCGTTATCATCAATCGTCTTAACCTGATCGCCCATCAGTTTGGTAATGCGCTCTTTATCTTCTTCCGTCGACTTTTCTGTGCCCGTGGCAACCACATGCATGCCTAACTCTTGCATTGCCGCCACCAGCGACCACGATTTAAAACCGCCACTGAAAATCAACACCCGTTTTCCAGCCAGAAATGGTTTATAAAGTGCTAAATGTTCAATTAATGCATTCTCTTCTCGGGATATAAGTGTCTGAACCCGCGTTGTTAAATCGGCATCATCGAGCATGGCTGCCAATTTTCTTAACGCTGCCGAGGTGTTATTCATGCCGTAAAAACTGCATTCCGTGTAGGGCATGCCGTATTTTTCCTGTAGGCCTCGCGCTACATTGAGAAAGGCTTTACTACATACCAACAAGTTAGCTTCAGCTCGGTGCAATGTTTGAACTTCTGCAAAGCGAGAATCGCCAGTTAGTGTTGAAAGCACCCGCACACCTAACTCATCGAGCAGTGGCAAAATCTGCCAAAATTCACCACCTACATTCCATTCGCCAATAATGCCAATGTCGTGTGTTTTTCTGACACCATTAGGTTTCCACTCTGCGGGTTCAGGTTCTCGAGTGCCAATCACCTGATTCAGTAAAATTTCACCGGAAAGACGGTTGCCTAAATTTTTACTGCCGTAATAACCGGCACAATCCACCGCGGTGACGGGAATATTCCAACGTGCTGTCGCTGCACGAGCAACAGCGGCAACATCATCACCATGCAGTGCTGGCACACAGGTGGTATAGATAAAGATGGCCGCTGGGGAGAATTTCTCGACAATTTGTTGGATGGCAAAATAAAGCCGTTCTTCGCCACGCCCCATAATGATGTCGATATCACTCAAGTCGGTGGTAAATCCTTTGCGATAAAGATCGGCGCCGGAAGAACGTGAACCGCGATTATCCCATGACGTGCCAGCACAACTGATTGGGCCATGAACAATATGAGCGGCATCAGCAATGGGGAGAAGGGCGTTTCTGGCACCATCAAAAAAACAGCCGCCTTGCGTTGCCCCAGGTTTGGCTCTCGCACAGCCACCTTTTCCTGATTTGTTGTGTTGACATGCGGGTTCTTGCTGCAATTTTTCCAGATCTTTACTATCCATTTGCCTTCTCCTGCCACCCGTTGCATGGTGAGCGTTCGTCTGAAAACAGGGGGGAATGTACCCGCGTGAACTTTCTTAGAATTAGACGTTCATTCCCGAACATTTTTTCGCATTGCATTGCTATTAATCAGGGCTAAACGGACCATCGCCTTGTCGATAGTCTTTATAATTCAGCTGATATTTCGCCATTCTGAGCCCCAAAATCCGCCGGGAAAGACCAAGATGAACCGCCGCCTCACTGACATTGCCTTGATGCATGGTTAACGCCTCAATGATCATTTCGTATTCAATTTGTGAAAGACGTGCTTCCAACCCACCCTGTGCACTGATTTCCCCCAGTGCCGGCGGTTGTAGATAAGTGGGCAGGTTATAACCATGAATAACGCCATCTTCGGCAAGCAACACCGCGCGTTCCATGGTGTTTTCCAGCTCGCGCACATTCCCTGGCCAGTTGTAACTGAGCAGTAAATTCAGCGCCGGTGTTGCAATGCGGGGCACATCAACATCTTGCTCTTTCGCAAAACGAGCAACGAAGTGATCGGCTAATGTCACAATGTCATTACCTCGATCTTTCAGTGGTGGAATGGTGATCGGGAATACATTCAAACGGTAGTAAAGATCTTCACGGAATGTACCTTTTGCCACCATATCGGGTAAGTCACGGTTGGTTGCCGCCAGAATGCGCACATCAACCTTGATCGTGGTGTTACTGCCCACTCGCTCAAAACTGCGTTCTTGCAGCACACGGAGCAATTTGGCTTGCATTGTGAGCGATAATTCACCAACTTCATCTAGGAAAATAGTGCCACCATTGGCCTCTTCAAATCGACCTGTACGACGTGAAGTTGCACCGGTAAATGCCCCTTTTTCGTGACCAAATAACTCACTCTCAATGACGCTTTCAGGTAATGATGCACAGTTGAATTTAACAAATGAGCCACTGGCACAGTTGCTGTGATAATGGATAGCGCTGGCAACGCGCTCTTTTCCGACACCGCTTTCACCTAATATCAGCACGGTGGTCTTTGCATGGCTGACTTTTTCGATCATGCGGTAAACAGACTGCATGGCTTTCGAGTTACCGATGATATTGGTCGGCTTAAATTTCTCTTTCAGCTCGCTTTTTAGTTTGATGGACTGATCACGCAACACTTTTTGATGTGCGTGTTCCAGTAGATGAAGCTCAACAGCCTGTGCAATGGTGGTGGCAATAATGGCGAGCAGTTCCAAATCGAGATGTAGCAGTGCTGGGTTGTCATAACGACGTTCAACACTGATCGAGCCCATTACTTTCTGGCCACGTATGATTGGCACGCAAATAAAGGAGTGCTTCAGATCATGCTCTTCATCCCAACTACCTGTTCTGTTTAAAAATGATGGCTCATCTGCAATGACCGGCACGATGATCGGTTTACCACTTTCTACGACTTTGCCAGTAATGCCTTCACCGGGGTAATAGACGCCTTTTGCGATTTCATCTTCTGTCAGACCGAGGCTTTCATGAATGAATATTTGATCACAGCTGGCGTCATAGAGCGAAATCATGGCGCGTACAACTTGTAGATGTTTTTGCAGCAGATCCAACACCACCTTTAAGGTCTTGGACAAAGAACCATCAGAACTCACCACTTTACTGACTTCAGAAAGCAAGGGTAATGACTCAGATCGGCATTCGCCTAAGTCACAGGCACATGAAGACACCACAGGTATTCTCCGATGTGATCGCTCTCTGTGCTCAGTGGGTTCAGAAGTTATTGTTGCCAGATTACCCATATTGCCTCCCATTACGTTTATCGTTCCCTGACTGCTGGTGACTATTGGTTTGTCGGGTTTAACACATTGGTTGTCGGTTTTTGTAGGATCGCTATATATAAACAAGCATAACGAACCATTTTTCACGCCAACAAATGAGATGCAGATCACAATGCAAAAGGAAAGCCATCTTCCTTGTCGATATGTATTTTTTTATATAGCGAGGCTTATAAAGAAGAGGCTGCTGTAATCAGAACAGACGATAAATGGGTTAATGGTATTGATAATTTGAGATCTGAACCGCTGAGAACATTTAGCTATTTTCTGTACATTTGTGAACTGAATCACGCACATATAACCATGCATCTGCGAATCAATACATCGTCATCGCAAAAATTAACAGCTTATAAATCATGTGGTTATAAAAAATAACCAACCGTTATGCATAATTTGGCACAACGGATGCTCTGTTGAATTCGGCAAGTAAATTTACCGAGTAATTAATTTACCGAGAACGAAGGGCCAGTTACCAGACCGGCCATCTCAACAGAGGAGTCTGACAAAATGCCAATGGTATTGTTGAAGTGCGATAAGGATATTCCTGAACGCCAAAAGCATATTTATCTGAAAGCGCCGGGCGAAAGCACCAAAGAGTATTTGCCTATTGCTAACGTCGCCACGATTCCGGGAACACTGTCTGAACGTGGTTGCGCGTTCTGTGGTGCCAAACTGGTAATCGGCGGTGTGGTAAAAGACGCGATTCAGATGATTCACGGCCCGATTGGTTGTGCCTACGATACATGGCATACCAAGCGCTACCCAAGCGACAACGGTCATTTCCCTCTGAAATATGTCTGGTCAACCGACATGAAAGAGAGCCACATCGTGTTCGGTGGTGAAAAACGCCTGGAAGAGAGCATCCATGAAGCGTTTGACGCCATGCCTGAACTGAAAAGCATGTTCCTTTATACCACTTGCCCGACAGCACTGATTGGTGATGACGTAAAAGCGGTCGCAAAAAAGGTCATGAAAGATCGCCCTGATGTGGACATCTTCACCGTGGAATGCCCTGGCTTCTCTGGCGTCAGCCAATCCAAAGGCCACCACGTGCTGAATATCGGTTGGGTCGATGAGAAGGTAGGGGAAGTGGAACCCGAAATTACCAGCCCTTACACCATCAACTTCATCGGTGATTACAACATTCAGGGCGATACTCAGTTGCTGCAAACCTACTGGGATCGTCTGGGCATTCAGGTTATTGCCCACTTCACCGGTAACTCAACTTACGACTCATTACGCAGTATGCACCGTGCGCAACTGAATGTTGTGAACTGTGCGCGCTCCGCCGGTTACATCGCCAATGAACTGAAAAAACGTTATGGCATCCCACGTCTGGATATCGACACCTGGGGCTTTAACTATATGGCGGAAG
Source organism: uncultured Tolumonas sp. (assembly GCF_963678185.1). NCBI lineage: Bacteria > Pseudomonadati > Pseudomonadota > Gammaproteobacteria > Aeromonadales > Aeromonadaceae > Tolumonas > uncultured Tolumonas sp. The sequence goes on along the minus strand of NZ_OY782757.1, from coordinate 526,337 downwards.
GGATCCGTAAAGTCTGCGCTTTCTTCGGTATTGAAGAGAAGGGAGAAGCACTGATCGCAGAAGAAGAAGCTAAATGGAAACCGCAGCTGGACTGGTACAAAGAGCAGCTGAAGGGAACCAAAATGGCAATCTGGACCGGTGGCCCACGTCTGTGGCACTGGACTAAATCCGTCGAAGACGACATGGGCATCGAAGTTGTCGCCATGTCTTCCAAATTCGGTCATGAAGAAGACTTTGAAAAAGTAGTGGCGCGTGGTCGTGAAGGCACTTACTACCTTGATGATGCGAACGAACTGGAGTTCTTTGAAATCATCGACCTGGTGAAACCAGACATCATTTTCACTGGCCCTCGCGTCGGCGAATTGGTGAAAAAACTGCATCTGCCATACATCAACGGTCATGCCTACCACAATGGTCCGTACATGGGCTTTGAAGGCTTCGTCAACATGGCGCGTGATATTTACAACGCGATGCGCAGCCCGATCCACAAATTGGCAGGCACTGACATCCGCGACTTATCCAGCACTGCTGCTGCACTGAAGGAGGCTGTGTAATGGAACAGAACATCACTGAACTTTACAACTACGTGCAAGAGCGCTGCCTGTGGCAATTCTTCTCCCGTAGCTGGGATCGCAAAGAAAACATCGACGGCATCATGGCGCAGGCAAAAAAACTGTTTGCCGGAGAAGAGCCGAATGCTGAGACCCCTGATGCGCGTTGTCATCTGGCGGATGCCAAGCTGATGGTTGCTGATTTCAAATCCCGTTTCCCTTGGGTGAAAGAAACCAGTTTTGCTGATATCAGCCTTATGCTCGATGGTCTGGCCGCAAAATTGACTGACACCGTTATCACCGGTTCTAAGAACCGTGAGCTTAACGACAGACTGTATTAATTAACAAATTTGAATACGGGGGCGAGCATCCGGTCTCGCTCCCCAATCAGAAAGGAATCAGATATGTCTTGTGATTGCACAACAACCGAAAAGAAATGCGGCGAAGTTAACGCCCATAAAAAAGAGCGTTCCGGGGTTATTAACCCAATGCTCGATTGCCAGCCTGCTGGCGCTCAATATGCCTGCATCGGTATTCAGGATTGTATCCCGTTAGTACACGGTGGTCAGGGTTGCTGTATGTTTGTGCGTCTGTTGTTAGCACAACATTTTAAAGAAAACTTTGACATTGCTTCTTCATCTTTACATGAAGACTCTGCGGTGTTCGGTGGTGTGCAGCGTATTCAAGATGGCGTGATGGTGCTGGCGAAACGCTACCCTGAACTGCGCATCATCCCGATCATTACGACCTGTTCTACCGAAGTTATCGGTGATGACATCGAAGGAACAATTCGTCTGTGTAACAAAGCACTGAAAGAAGAGTTCCCTGATCGTGACATTCATCTGGTTGCTGTGCACACACCAAGCTTTAAAGGTAGCCATGTCAGTGGTTACGACGAAGCAATGAAAGCACTGGTGAAAACACTGGGCAAAAAAGGCAAACCAACTGGCAAAATTAACCTGTTCACCGGTTTTGTTAACCCTGGTGATGTAGAGCTGATGAAGCACTACCTGTCTGAAATGCAGATCGACGGTACGGTATTTATGGATACCACCACTTTCGAATCGCCAATGCTGCCAGGTAAAGAGATCAAAACTCGCGGTAACACCACGGTAGAAGATTTCCAGAACAGCGCTAACGCGATTGGGACTATCAGCTTGGCTCGTTACGAATCTGACACCGCCGCAAAAGCGTTGTTTGAAGAGTTTGAAGTACCAATGATCCCAACAGCTACACCTTATGGCATCAAAAATACCGATCTGTTGCTGCAAAATTTAAGCGAACTGACCGGTAAACCAATCCCTGAATCATTAGTGCATGAGCGTGGTTTGGCACTGGATGCCTTGGCTGACTTAACCCACATGTTCTTTGCCAACAAAAAAGTGGCCATTTTCGGTCATGCGGACCAAGTGCTGGGTCTGGCTGAGTTCTGTATGGAAATGGAAATGGAGCCTGTGTTGCTACTGTTAGGTGACGACAACTCACGCTATAAAAAAGACACCCGTATTGCTGAACTGAAAAAATCAGTGAATTTCGATATGGAAATCGTCTTCAACGCGGATCTGTGGGAACTGGAAAACCGCGTTAAAAATGGCCTGAAACTTGACCTGATCTTAGGTCATTCCAAAGGTCGTTACGTGGCAATCGACAACAACATTCCAATGGTGCGGGTTGGATTCCCAACCTTCGACCGTGCTGGTTTATACCGTAAACCAACAATGGGATATCGCGGTGCCATGGAGTTAGCAGAACAAATTGCTAACACCTTGTTTGCCCACATGGAATACACCCATAACAAAGAGTGGATCCTGAATACGTGGTAAGCACCATTTTTCAGGCGAGTTCCGGCCTTCAGGCCGGACTCTCTTTTTTGGTATGTGATGTAGGGGTCATTCGATGGAAACATTAGTCTGTTTGCTTGATGAATTTCGTAAATCGCACGGTAGCCACTGGCATCAGCCGGAATATCGTGGATTAGAGATGTATTCTGCAAAAAAGCGTAGTGCTGATATACAAAAAGTGCAGAGTGACGCTGTATTCTCAGGCAAACAAACAATGTTGCTATCACTGCAAGGTGCTTGGTCTGCGCTGAATTTGTTAGAGGCTTATTTCAGCCAACAACAACCACAAACACTGGAAGGTGTCACCAGTTGGCAACGTTATCAGCAGCTACCGAAAAAACAGATCGCGGACAAAATTATCGCCGAAACCTACCGGCTTTTGCGTATCGTGCGTGTGGCATGGCTGCACCCTGACGGGCAAATTGAGCGGCGAAGCAACGTGACTGAATTGTGCTGCAACAGTAACCAATATCCACTGATTCTAAAAATAACCGATACCGGATTAGCGCTGCTGCAATCGCTTGTATTTTATTATCTGAATCGCGCACAAACTCAATATGGTGATGCTTACCACGATGCCATGTTGCAAAGTTATTTCACCGATCTGATCGGGGAATTACGTGGTTTTGAAGATGAAGACCGTGTGTTGTGTCAATTCCGCCCCGGTTTGAATATCAACCGCCACTGGCGCTTAGATTGTGAAAACCCTCGCTATCAGGTCACCGATGGATTCTGTGTGATCCAACTTAACCCGCGTTATGACGATGGTTTTTGTCATCCTATCGATTTTCATTTGCGCTTAAATGATCGGTTTTATGTCGTGCCGATGGAGGCATTAACACCTTTTTCTATCACAGAAGATAAACGGTATATCAATGCCATTTCTCTTACTGCGCTTGATCGCTGGGAATGCCGTTCTGGCTCTCAGCCTTCTGAAATGTCTAACCAACTATCGCTTACAACTCAATGTCCCCCCAATGATGTCAAGGAGAGCTGAAATGTCGAAAAAAATCGGCCATTTGAAAGTTGCTGTTTGCAGCAAAAACTTAACCCACGTTGATTCCGCATTTTCATTCTCGCGTCAGGTTGTTTTTTATGACGTCAGTTATGACAGCATCGAATTTATCGACGTTGCTCGCTTTGCATCACCACCACGCCGTAGCGAAGCCGCAGCAGCAGCCCCGAAACAACCCAATGGAACCGGTAAAAAAGGGGGTTGCTGTATGGCTGAGATAGGCGGTAGTGAAGTCGATCAACTGTCAATGCGTGTCGCCAGTTTAGAAGGATGTGATGTCATGTTCTGCGTTGGCCTGAATGATCTGGCTGCTGTGCGTATTCGCGATGCTGGCGTTTTCCCAGTAAAAATGGAAGCCTCACGCGAGATTGATGAAGTGCTTTCATCATTGCAGTGGCGAATGAATCACAACCCGCCACTGTGGATCAGACGCCTACTGGGTTATGGCAATCAAAACTCTGAATATCGTGTTGCTGTTGGTGCCGTATAAGCTCGCAAAAGGAGTTTGCAGATGGAAGGAACCACCTCTGAATCGCTATTACAACATGGCCTGAAAATTCTTGTCTTAGCCCGCAGTGTGCCAGATAGCAATCTGCCATTCCCGCTGATGCAGGGTGCCCCTGATTTAGCTGCATTCAACTGGCAGCTAAATCCATTTGATGAAGTGGCAGTGGAGGCAGCTATCCAGTTGCGACAGCAATTTAAAGATCAATATCCTGATCTACCCGCAGAGGTTGTGGTAGTCGGAAATTCGAGTTCTGCGGGTGTAGCCGCAGTGGAGCGGGCCCTGTCACTGGGGGGGGACAGGGCATTGCTTCTTAATAATGCAACGCATGATAAACGTATGGTTCCTGATCAGCTGGTTACCTTGATTGGCGATCTTTCCCCGCATTTGGTATTACTCGGGCGTTTAGCTTTAGGTGAAGAGAAAGGTGAATTAGCTGGGCAATTAGCTGGTTTGTTAGGTTGGCCGTTGGCAACAGCGGTAAGTGAATTGGCGATTGATAAGGCGACGCTTAATTTTCTGCAACGTCGTATTACCCAATCGCGCCATGCCTCGATTGCTATGCCCGCCATCGTCAGTGCCGAACTTGATTTAGCGATACCCCGTTATGTTACGTTACCAGCTTTAGTTGCTGCCAAGCGTAAACCGAAACAACCTTACGATATTGATATTACCTCTGCGAAAAATGAACTCATTGCCAAAAATTGGCAACAGCCACCCAGCCGAAAAACAGGCCAGCAAGTGAATAGCGTGCAGGAATTAGTCTGTCGATTAACTGAGCAAGGGGTGCAACTATGAGTATTTTAGTCATTGCCGAACACACGGCAGGGCAACTGACACAAGCGACACTACGTGTTTTAGGAGCTGTCAGTCACTGGCACTTACCCGTGCATCTGTTGTTAGCGGCTACCGCTGAAGAGATGCCAGCTTTGCGGCAGCAAACGACGCAATTTTCGTTTATCGATGAACTTTTGATCGCCGAGTCATCGCGCTTTCACTGGCCCGAGCCATCAACTTTTGCTGAGTTACTAAAACCGTTACTTATAAAGTATCAAGCCATGGTAATTCCGCATCAATTAGATATGGTCACTGCGCTGGGAGTGCTGTCTGGTCAAGAAGGCTCACCATTGGTAGCAGACATTGTGGGGTTTGGAGAAAACAACCACCAACAGTTACCCGCGTCGTTCCTGACTGCATATTACGATCAGCAGGCATGGTGTTGGATTGAACGTGCCAATGGCAGTAACGCTTGTCTATTGCTAACACTTCAAGCGGGCCGTTTTGCATTACCTGATCTGCATAATTCACGATTAACGCCAATGCCAGTGCAGAAATTGGTTGTTTCGGAATCGTCACTAGCAGCGAAGACCCTGGACCATGAAAAAGCAACAAGTCAGAGCCAGCGTCTCGATGAAGCGAAAATTGTTATTGCTGGCGGTCGACCTTTAGGCAAACGGTTTATGCAAACGATCAAACCGCTCGCGTCTCGGCTTTCCGCATCGATTGGTGCAACGCGTGGGGCTGTCGATGCTGGCTTAGTGCCTTTCACTTGTCAGATTGGGCAAACGGGCTCTCATATTGCGCCAGAGCTCTACATCGCTGTCGGGCTATCAGGGGCTCCACAACATGTGGCAGGCATAGGGCAAAGCCGAGTCATTGTCGCAATTAACAAAGATGTATCAGCGCCCATTTGTCAGATGGCAGATTACATTTTGCAGGGTGACATGTTTGAGTTATTACCACAGTTTTGTGAGGCGATTGATCATAAAAATGTAGCGCAAATAGCGGAGCCAGTCTCTTGAGTAACGACGATGATTTAATGCTTATCTACGATGTATTAATCGTTGGAGCTGGTCCAGCTGGCTTGGCAGCGGCTATTCACATCAAACAGCTCTCACCATCGACAACCGTTTGTGTTCTGGAGAAAGCTGCTGCTATAGGCGCGCATCAATTGTCTGGCGCGATTGTACCCGCAGATTATTTGGCACCATTAACATCACTCCAAAATTTCGCAACTTCTCATTCAAAGCTAACACCAGTGAGCACAAACCAGCGGTGTTGGCTGACTAAAAAAAGTGCCATCAAACTACCTTCTTGGTTGTTACCACCAGCATTCAAACATAGCAGTTCGCAACCAGAACAATTAATTCAACTCAGCTCGGTGTGTCGTTGGCTCGGTGATGAAGCGCTTAACTTAGGTGTTGAAATATTCACCGCACAAGCCGCTGTGAGTGCAATTTATAATGAACAGGGCAGTGTGATTGGTGTGATGACGGGTGAAATGGGGTGTATGGAAGACGGTTCGCCAGGGCCTCAGTATGCTCCTGGCATCGCTATACATGCGTCTTATACATTACTAGCCGAAGGTGCTAAAGGCTCATTAAGTCGCGATATTACTAAACATTTTGGTTATGCTGCCAAAACGCCACAACACTACGGGCTTGGGTTTAAAGAACGCTGGCATCTGCCCAAAGGTGGTTTAGTGGCAGGGCAAGTCATACACACGATGGGCTGGCCACTCGGAAATAATTCAGGCGGTGGCTTTCTTTATGCCTTTAGCGAACATGAACTGGCTGTGGGTTTGATCTTGCAGCTTGATTACCCCGACGCGACGCTTGATCCCTTTTCATTATTTCAGCAATTCAAGCACCACCCATCCGTTGCCGTATTATTAGATGGTGCAGAATGTCAGGGTTTTGGTGCCCGAACATTAGCAGAAGGCGGTTGGCAATCGTTAGGTAAACTGACCTTTCCTGGCGGGGCCTTTTTAGGCTGTACCGCCGGATTACTTGATTTACTCAACCAGCAAGGTATTCCACATGCCATTCAATCGGGTGCTTTAGCCGCTAAAGCCTGTGTTACGGCGCTCTCAGCAGGAAGATCTCACGATGAATTAAGTACATATGAGATTGATGTAAAAAATGGTCCTATAGGAAAAGCGTTAAGAAAAGCCGCAGTGATCAAACCGGCATTAGGCACGTTTGGCGGTATAACTGGCGGCGGAATCATCGGCACTGCTTATGTTGGGCTACATTACTGGCTAAATCATGTTGGTTTATGTTTACCAACGTTTCAATATCGTCGTGCAGACCATGATCACACACAAGCATCAAAAGACACACCTCAAGAAACAGGCATTGCGTTACAGCGAGATAATTCACTTTATCTGGCCAGAATTAAACATAACGAAACACAACCCGATCATCTTCATTTAGCCGATGGGCAATTTGCACGTAATTACACTGATCCCCAAGCAAAAAAATTGCTCTGTTACTGTTGTCCGGCTGGTGTATATGTCGAAGAGAATGATCAGTTTATTATTCGGGCAAATCGCTGTTTGCATTGTAAATGTTGTGAAATTAAAGATTTGAAACAACAGATTCACTGGACACCACCGGAAGGCGGCAGTGGACCGGCATACATTGGGTTATAAAAGTCATTATCTATCTGTTATCAAAGTAAAAAAACAATAGAGGCTATGCTGGTATTTATACAACGATAAAAAGTATGGTTATGAGGCTGAAAGCCAAAAACGGCTGTCAGTTGGGAACGGTATAAAATTAAATTGTTGTTACTTGATAAGGAAATTCGTATGGCTATCAGCGCTCGTAATGTGTTTGCAGGAACGGTAAGTGAAATTCGTGAAGGCGCAGTTAATGCTGAAGTCTCTTTGTCTGTTACTGGTGGTGACGTAATTGTTGCAACAGTGACCTTAGATAGCCTTAAAAACTTGGGCTTAGCCGTCGGAACAGCAGCCACCGCATTTGTAAAAGCACCGGCAATCATGATTGTAACTGGCGATGATTCTGTTCGTTACAGTGCACGTAATCACCTTAAGGGTTCTGTTACTGAACTGAAAACAGGTGTAGTGAACAGTGAAGTCGTTGTGAAGCTGGCTGGCGGTAGCGAAGTTAAAGCTATCATTACCAATGATGCAGTAACAGATCTTGGCTTGGCTGTTGGTTCAGCTGCCAGTGTATTGTTCAAAGCAGGCAGCGTCATTCTGGGTGTTTCTGCCTGATTTTAACTTATAAGAAAATGGGCCCCATTTTGCAGAGGGGGCTCATTTTTGCCTTATTAGTGTACCGTTATGTCCTATTTTGGTGGTAAATCTTACATTTCAGACATCCAATCACTTATCTAACCCCTGTCGTTCTTAATAAACCCTTGTAAATCAGATTGTTACGATCGGATTTGTCTTGCCGTTTGATGGCCTTTTTTTTGCTTCATGTCGTTATGCAAATTTTTATATAGGGGTTGGGTATGCAAGAACACACAGCACAATCAAATATCGCTATAGAGCGCCCCCAATTAGAAGAGCATAAGCAGCATAAAGCTCAGGAATGTAAGGCGCGGAAAGCACATTCTCATCATTCAGTTGGTCATATTATTTCGCATTCACCAGCAATGAAGCAGATGCTTGAAATGATAAATCAAATAGCACCAACCCGTTCAGCTGTACTACTGCGAGGAGAGCCTGGCACAGGAAAAGACGTGATTGCTCGAACCATCCATGCTCAATCACAGAATAAACAAGGTCCATTCATCAAAGTTTGCTGTGAACATATCTCTGATGAACAACTCATGCTCGATCTCTTCGGTTGTGAGGCCGACTTCTTACCAGGAATCACACAAAGTCGACAAGGTCGCGTATCGCAAGCATTAGGAGGCACATTATTCTTAAGTGAAATTGGACATTTTTCACTGGCCATGCAAAGTCGGTTGCTGCGGATTTTACAAGAGCAAAAGTACGAGCCACTGGGTAGCAATCATGTTGAATCAAGCAACATAAGAATTATTTGTGCTTCAGAGAAGAATTTAGAGACATTGGTATTACAAGAGCGTTTTTTACCTGAACTTTATTATCGCATTCACGTTGCTTCTATCGTTTTACCATCGCTGCGAGAGAGAGCAGAAGACCTTCCTGATTTAGTCGATTATTTTTTTAAACGTTACAACAAAGAAAATGGCAAAAATATATCGATTGCTCGGGATGCCATGGAGCATTTGTATTCCTGCGATTGGCCGGGTAATGTCCGCGATCTCGAAAATTGCTTAGAACATGCAGCGTTATTGTCGAAATCAGATGTTATTCAGCAACTACCTTGTGCAACTGGTCAATGTATCCGCCGTCGTTTGAACCAAACTATTCAGCAAACAGAAACTCTCAAGGCACCGATTAATGGTTTGCTTACGGTTGGACCAGCTCTTGGTGAATCAACGCAAGTTGAATATCGTATTGGGGGCGCACCGGCTGCCTATAAAGAAACAGATCGTAGTCGTTTAGTGATGGCATTAGAAAAATGTGGTTGGGTCAAAGCGAAAGCCGCACGCCATTTAGGTATAACACCCAGACAGCTCGGTTATGCATTACAGAAATTACAGATAGAAGTGAAGAAATATTGATCCCCAATAGGGGATCTGTACAACTGCTATCAGATCACATGCAGCTCATCGCAATGGAATGCAAAACGTTGGCAGGTATGCAATAAGTCGGTGGTATCAAGTGCCGATCGAGGTACTCGAGCATGATAAAGACTGCCATTCACATTCAGCGTGAGTCGCTGGCTGCCAATTCCAGGGTAGATCCGCTCAACCACGGCCTCAAAACAGATCAATCCCGTCGATGGTAAAGTTGCTCTTGAGTTGTAATGAAAAATGGCATCCCCAGGCAAACAGCAGTGTGATATTGGCGAAATTGGTGTATGTGATAACGACAGTTCAATATTCCCCGGCAAGCAGATCTGATTATTGGAGCTGTGGCGGCAAGGTAAGATGTTATCCATAGCCACCAGTCTGGCCGCTTGTTCATCAACAGGGCGTCGCATCACTACCTCTGGTGCATCATCTTGAATAATCTGACCGTTTGATAAGATCAAAGCCCGTTGAGCAAAATTGAGAACATCCGTGAATAAATGACTAACCAATAACGTGGTTATACCGTGAGCGCTGGCATAGAGCCTGATTTTTTCAATAACCTCGCGTCGAGTCGATACATCCAGCGATGACGATGGCTCATCCAACAATAACAACTCTGGTTCACCAATCACTGCTCGCGCCAGGCATACACGTTGTGCTTCTCCGCCAGAAAGTTCGGTAGCAGCTCGTTGAGCTAAGTGCTCACAACCGAAATCTTGCAGCACTTGTTTTATCCGGCCAGGAATATTCTGACGTGGCGTATCATGAAAACGTAATGTGCAGGCTAAATTGTCATAAACATTCATATTAAGCAGCAAATTATCTTGAAATACCAACGCACACCGGCGACGCAGGAGGGTTGGGTTGCTTTTTTTTACATCATGACCAAATAGATAAAACGTACCGGAGAATGGTTGTAAAAGGTTGATGGTTTGCAGCAGCGTGCTCTTCCCAGCTCCGTTATGCCCCAATAACGCGATAAGCTCTCCGGGCTGAATGGTGAGTGAGTCAAGATCCAACACTTTGTGCCCAGTGGCATGTTCAACACTGAGCTGCTGCATGTTTAATAGAGGAGGGGTTGCCATAATCACCTAACCTTATTTAACGTTCATGCGTACTAACTTTCATGTTTTGATGCTGCAAATAAGTCATTAGCCAAACGATGATAAATGTCACCAGGAGTAAAATAACGCCGATTGCTAAAGCAATATCGTAATTACCTTTACCTACTTCCATCACGGTTGCGGTTGCGAGAACCCGAGTTTGACCGCGGATATTTCCACCGACCATCATGGATGCACCTACTTCTGAAACCACACGCCCAAAACCAGCGATCACGGCAGCCATCAATCCAATACGAGCTTCACGCACTAATAACAGCTGCGCTTGCCATTGACTTGCGCCCAATGAAAGCAGCTGCAAATATAATTTCGAATTTAAACTACAAATCGCGGAAAAACTCAGGCTAGCAACAATCGGGATAGCCACAATGGCTTGTACAATGACCATCGCTTTGGGGGTGTACATCCAGCCCAATTCGCCCAACGGGCCATAACGCCATAACAGTAAGCTCACCATCAAACCAACCACAACGGGTGGAAGCCCCATACCAAAATTCAGTAGTGCGCACAGTAGTGCTTTTCCACGGAAAGCGTTTAATGCCATCCACATGCCGGCAGGAACACCAACCACAATGCTGATAAAAGTAGCAGTGAATGAAACTTGCAGCGTTAGACTGGTAATGTCTAATACATCAGTATCAGCAAGCTGGTGAACAACACTAAAAAGATCAGGCATGGGAAACTCCTGCTATTTAGAATCCGTAGTCTTTTTCTGACTTGCCACCATCAACAATGAATAATGGCTTTCCAAATTGCTTAATACCATGTTCCGCAATCAATTTTTGCCCTTGTTTCGATAACAAGAAATCGACAAAAGCCTTTCCGCCAGCAGCATTCACTTTGTTAAATTTTGCAGGGTTGGTTTGCATAGCATGGAATAGATTTAACAGACGATCTTCGCCAGATACTTGAACTTCCAACGACAATGATTTTTTCAAAAAAGTGAATGTGCCGCTATCAGTCAGGGTATACGCGTTCTTTTCATCACTGATCCGTAATGCATCTGCCATCCCTGCGCCAATCTCTTTATACCAATCACCAGAAGGTTGAACTCCCGCTAATTTCCACAAGCTTAATTCCATTTTATGTGTACCAGAATTATCGCCACGGGAAACAAACAGTTTTTGCGTTTCACTGATCTTCTTCAGTGCAGACAGGGAGTCTAGTTTGCTGATTTTTGCAGGGTCATTAGCAGGACCAACAATTTCGTATTGGTTATGCATGATCAGCTTGCGGTTAATGACATCGCCTTTATTTTCGACCGCCTGTTCTGCTTTCGGCGCACAAACCAGCAAGGCATCCACTTCGCCTTTTTCTGCTAATGCTAAAGCTTGCCCTGTACCAATCGAGAGTTTTTTTACGGTGTAACCGCTTTGCTTCTCAAACGGAGGAAGAATGACATCCAGCAACCCACTATCTTCAATGCTGGTTGTCAGCGCAATAATGACTTCTTTTTTTTCATTTCCGGCCCACAAAGGCAGGGGAACAGTGCCAGCGAGAATAGCTGAGAGTAAAATTCCTTTTTTGATAAGACTTTTCATTATATGCATCCCTATATTTGTGATGAGTTTCACATATAAGGTGCAAGCCATATGCCACGAAATATAATTATTTATATTACGAGTAGCAACTTTAAAAAAGAGTTAAAATATTGATAATAAATGAATTAATTTTAAACTTTTATAGGCAAAACCATTTGTAATGTTCATATCTGAACATTACAAAACAAAAAAGTTCAAATATGAATGATTTCAGGAATATGTTGAAAATTAATTAAAAATGGAATACTTGATGGATTGTTTATATTTTTTGAAGAGAAATATGCAAATAAATCTAATTTAGCTAAGTAGTTTAGTCTTTGCTTTTATAGCTCTGAATTTCAGTTTTCGTCGTTTCTTAAGTGATGTTACAGATGCATTCTTCATGGGGCCGTAACTTTGGTATCTGTTTGGCAAACTTGCCGGAGCGTATGTGATCTAGCCCAGCAATATTGGACACACGGTTAAGCTATTTTCTGTTGTTCAAATTCATCTGGGCTTCTGTAATCCAGATAACTGTGTAAACGCTGTCGATTGTAATCAACTTCTATATATTCGAATACGGTTTCTCTCATCTGACTTCGGGTTTCAAATCTTTCACCATGGATTGCCTCTACCTTCAGACTATGGAAAAAGCTTTCTGCACAGGCATTATCGTAACAACAGCCTTTTGCACTCATGCTGCATAAAAGTTGGTGGTCACGTAGCAATGTTTGATAATCGTGAGAACAATATTGGCTTCCTCGATCACTATGCACAACGACCCCTTTGGGGTGTTTACGACGGAATAACGCCATCTGTAATGCGTCACAGACTAAGTTTGCCGTCATTCGTTCTGACATCGACCAGCCAATGACTTTACGTGAGAACAAATCAATCACAATTGCCAAATAGAGCCAACCATCTTCAGTCCATAGGTACGTGATGTCTCCGGCTCATTTGTGATTTGGCTGGCTGGCATGGAAGTTCTGCTTCAGCAGATTTTCTGCTATCGGTAAGTTGTGGTTGCTCTGTATCGTGGCTTTAAATTTACGAGCAGCTTTCGCCCGCAATCCTTGTCTTTTCAAGCTTGCTGCCACCGTTTTACGGTTATAGTGCAGTCCTTGTTTAGACAAGCTTCGGACTAATCGAATTGCGCCACACCTGCTTTTTTCTGCCTGAAATGCGAGCGCTACGTGTTTATCCAGACTTTGCTGCGCTTGTTGTCGTAGATGACGTTTAGTGCTGCCGTTCAGCCAATGATAAAAGCTGCTCCGACAAACATTCAGAACACGGCACATGGTCGATAAGTAAAATTTGCTTTTATGAGCCAGCATAAAGGCGTACTTCACTTCAGGTGTTTGGCAAAGTACGCTGCGGCCTTTTTTACGATGGCCAGCTCTTCTGCTTGCTCAGCCAGCAAACGCTTGAGTCGGGCATTTTCATCCGCCAAAAGTTGTTCCCGCTCACTGGAATTTTGTTGCTGACGAAGTTTATTTTTCCAGTAGTAAAGCTGAGACTCCTGGACACCGAGTTGAGTGGCTGCTTTGGCAAAACCTATCCGTTCAGCTAATGCGAGCGCATCTTCTTTATAACTTTGCAAATATTGAGTTCGGGACTTTTTCTGTTCAGTTGCAGTTTTGGTCATGATCCACCTCTATGAGTTATTTTACTCGTTTTATGAAGTGTCCAATAACACTGGGTCAGATCAGATCTTGATGAGTATTCAAAGCAGTTCTTTGGGTCACTTGCTGCTACCGCAGTCAAAAAATGCATGGACTATTTCTCGCGCTCTACTGGCGCGAGGGTAATAAAAATACGCAAAAAAATTTTCAAGCCGTTTTGATCCGTGGTTGATAGCATTTACGAGCTAAATTCTTCGTGCCGCGAATACATGCACCATGCCAGACACCGAAAGCCCGATCTGACTACCAAGAGGGGGAGCGTCTAAGCCGGCATGACGCACTGACATCAGTTCATCATGCCCCGACAGACGTACCGTTAACATTGTCACTGATCCAGTAAACTCGCTATCTAGCACTTCTGCTATGCAGGCGGATTCTGACGGTTCGCAAAGTTTCAACTGTTCCGGCCGAAGCAGAATACACGCTTCTCGTCTTTGAGTGGGCCGACTCAACGCCAAGCGTCCCAATACGCACTCAGCATGATTGTCTGATAAACTCGCTGGTAGAATGATAGCTTCACCCAAAAAATGAGCGGTATTTTCATCATCAGGATGATAGTAAAGCTCGGTGGGGGGGCCGGCTTGTACGAGACGTCCGCCACGCATCACTGCCAATTGGTCGGCAAAAGACAGCGCCTCAGCTTGATCGTGAGTTACCAGAATAGTTGTGATCCCCGCCGCTGCCAGTATGCGTGCTACAGTTTTTCGCAATGCGACACGTAAACCGGCATCTAATGCTGAAAAGGGTTCATCCAGCAACATCAGTCTTGGTTGCTGTGCCAGTGCCCTGGCTAACGATACGCGTTGTTGTTGACCGCCGGATAATTCATGTGGCCAACGGCTGGCCATCGTTGGATTCAACTCCACTTGCTCCAACAGTTCACTCACCCGTCGCCGACATTCTATTTTGGTTCCGGTAAGGCTGAACGCAATGTTGTCTTCCACTTTCATATGGGGGAACAAGGCACCATCTTGCGGCACGTAACCAATACCGCGCTGATGTGCGGGTACCGCGAGTTGTCCATTGACCAGTAATTGGCCACCCAGCAGGATTTCACCCCCGTCCGGGAATTCGAAACCCGCAATCATACGCAGCAACGTTGTTTTGCCGGAGCCTGAAGACCCAACGATAGCTGTACGACTGCCTTGAGGTATAGCCAGATCCACTTTATGTACTGCACTGACCTGGCCGTAGGATTTGCTGACCGATTTTAGTTGCAACATACTCATCGTCCGGATGTCCGTTTTGATTGGTAATAGAGGATCCCTGTCAGGGGCAGTGACAACAGGATCATGATCAGGGCATAGGGCGCCGCTGTCACATAGTCGATCTCACTGGTTAATGCCCAAAAACCTGTGGCCAGAGTACGAGTACCGTTCGGGGCGAGTAGCAATGTAGCTGTTAGCTCATTACTTATGGCCAAAAAAACAAGTGTTGCACTGGACGCGGCACCCGGTGCCGCCAGTCGCAACGTGGTAGCACATAAAGCGGCTAACGGAGAATGACCTAGACTGCGGGCTGCGTTTTCCAACTCTTGGGGTACCTGAGCAATACTGACACGTAGACTCACTAACGCACGGGGCAGAAACATCAGTAAATAAGCCAGTAATACGGTAAATACGGTCTGATACAGTGGCCGTGTATAGTGGATGCAGACGGTTACCAGTGCGAGTGCGACTACAATCCCTGGCAAAGAACTGGCCACATAATTGACACCTTCCAGGATCTTCTGAAATCGTCCGGGTGCACGCACGGAAAGCCAAGCAATGGGCATTGCCGCTAGTGTCGTCAATAAGGCTCCAAGACCCGCCAGTATCATGGTTTGACTCAGTGCCGGTAGCAGATCATTCCAGCGCCAAGCCTCTAAACCGCCCAGCCATAACCAGCGTCCTAACGTCCACAGTGGCACCCCCATACTTAGGGTTGTCATTATCAGCATTAGAGCTATACCCATTATTCTGGCGGGGAATTTTAAGAGGAAAGGGGGGTACAAACGGGGACTACCGGCACCCAGCCGCGCATAACGCGCCTGACCACGTGAAGCGGATTCGCCTGCCAGCCAGGCTAGGCAGCACAATGCCAACACACCGGCCAGCATATTAGCGGCTGGACCGCTGAACGTGG
The DNA here is from genome assembly GCF_963678185.1 of uncultured Tolumonas sp. Taxonomy (NCBI): domain Bacteria; kingdom Pseudomonadati; phylum Pseudomonadota; class Gammaproteobacteria; order Aeromonadales; family Aeromonadaceae; genus Tolumonas; species uncultured Tolumonas sp. Next base: position 510,560 of record NZ_OY782757.1, on the reverse strand, counting down.
ACTGGAATTGGTCGAAAATGGCGGTAGTGAAGGTATCGAACCGTACCATAGCAAACAAACCATATTCAGCAAGCAGATGCAGTCCAACCAGCAATGCGCCGCCAGACAACGCTAATCTCAACTGCGGCAAGACCACCCGCAGAAATACGCGCCAGGGTTCAAGACCGAGTGAAGCGGCAACATCTTCGATACCAGGATCTAGTCGGCGCATTGCCGCCGCAGCGGGGAGATACATGAAAGGAAAATACGCAATTACGGCCAGCAATACCGCAGCCCCTAAGCCATGAATACCGGGAAATAGTCCGATCCAAGCATAACTGTGGACGAAGGCGGGAATAGCCAATGGCGCGATAGCCAGAAGAGACCATACACGACGACCGGGTAAATCACTACGCTCGGTTAACCAGGCAAGTGCTACACCCAGGATCATACATAACGGTACCGTAAGCATTGTCAGTAGTGCTGTATTGATCAACAGTTCCGCTACGCGAGGACGGAAAATAAGTTGATCAATTGCATTCCATCCACTTTGCCAGGTGACCAGCGCAATAAAAAGTAAAGGTAACAAAGACAGCAAGGACACCAAGGTGGCAGTACTACGCAACCACCAAGGTGAACGCCCACTGCCGTGCTTCCGAAGTTTTGGTACACGGCGTATGGACTCAGTCTCTGGCACCGATATGACAGTGACGGTCTGTTCTGTCATCGGTTACAGCAACCCGGCCTGAGTCATCAACTCGGCAACTTTTTTACTGTTGAGCTTCGCGGCATCTACTTTTGGCGCATCCAGCGCTTTCAGTGGCGTTAGCTTGGCATTGGATGCTGAGTTCACACCCACCGCGTATTCGAAAGCGCTCCCGGTACGTAAGATATCTTGGCCATTTTTGCCAGTCACCCACTTGATGAAAGTCTGAGCTTCTTCTTGGTGTTTACTGGACGCGAGTACGCCACCACCAGAGATGCTGATGAAGGCCCCCGGATCTTTCTGCTTGAAGTAGTGCAGCGTTACGTTTTTACTATTCTCGCCAGTCTTAGATTGATCGATGAAGCTGTAGTAGTGATAGATCACGCCGCTGTCAATTTGACCAGCATTCACGGCTTTCATTACTGTGCTGTTACCTTTGTAGGCCACTGCGTTGGTTTTCATCGCTTTTAGCCAATTCAATGTGGCTGTTTCGCCTTTCAGCTCAAGCATTGCACTGACAATAGCCTGGAAGTCAGCACCTGTTGGTGACGCAGCCCAACGCCCCTTCCATTCTGGTTGTGCCAGATCCATGATTGATTTTGGCAGACAGGTAGCGGGCAGTTTGTCCTTGTTATAAACAAAGACAGTAGAGCGGGCCGCAATACCCATCCAACGACCATGTGAAGGTCGGTACTCTGGTGCCACTTGTACCAATGTAGATTTAGGTAGTGAGGTGAGCAGGCCTGCATTATCAACCAGCGCCATTGCCGGAGAATTTTCTGTCAGAAACACATCTGCGGGTGATGATTTATTTTCCTGCACGATTTGATTACCCAGTTCTGTATCACCACCATTACGTACCGTAACCTTGATACCTGTTTCCTGGGTAAATGCATCCACCCACGCTTTGGTCAGCGTCTCATGTTGGGCATTGTAGATCACGATGCCATCGGCACTGGGTGCTGCCATCACACCCACTGTTGAAATCAGCGCAAAGGTACATAACACCGTATTAGAAAGGAGGGACAGTTTTGTTTTCATATTCAATTCGAGGCTCCAGCAAATAAAAGGACAGTAAACAGCGATAATGCATCATTTGGGGTCATGGCAGTAATGATATAACAAATGATAACCATTCGCATTAGAAATAAGTGCTACTGTTATTGTGGAGGGTACGGAACAACGGTCAGTGATCAAATTTAGTTGACTACTTCAAACCCAATAAACTTGGTTCTGGACAAAAATGCGTTATATATGTATTACCTAGTAAGGGGCATTCGTCTCAATATGGACAAGTCTTGATAAGTTGATTAGTGTTGAAATCAACCATCAAGACTTGTTATGCGTTTGGCTACCAACTGAGCGTTTTCATGTTAGGTTTAAATAATTCGCCTTCCATTAGGTCAGGGTTACTTACCTTGACGCCTTCCACTAGGTCTGCCTTATCAATTTTGTAGAATTTCATACAACTTGGGCAGGCATAAACCACACCGCCCGATTTGATGATGTCTAGGATCATCTGCTGTTGCATCATGTAATGGTGTTTATTTTTCTTTGACGCAACCATGACACCTTTATCATTTATAAACACAACTAATGAATGACCTTTAAGTAGCTGATTTTTACCAAAACCAATGGCCATTTCAGAGCGATGCATATCATCGGTTGTCATGTTGATGAAGAGTGGGTCATTATTAACTGCGGCGTATGAAAAACTGAAAAGAGAAGCAAAAACAAGCGATAGAGCAATGCAAATGAGTCGTAGTGGTTTCATAAAAAATATCTCCATATATAAAACTTTACTATGGATTAAAAATAGCCAAATGAGCATTTCTGAGTAACAAAACTTGATGTACACAGCAAATTTCTGATGTAGTTAGTTACGTGTGCGGATAAAACCATATAAACGCATAACTTTTAATTAAAGGGCCGAAACCGTGAAGCTGTTGAGGTCCAGAGCGAAGTGGGTGTCTTTCAATTTTTTGTTGTGCGGTAGCGAATAGTAAATTAGCTGATTGTTACCGCGAATATGTTTAAACCACCGCTTCGAGGAATTACACGCCATCGATGTTTGGGGCTGCTGAAACATGGCGAGCCGCCGAAATTTCAGATAGAGCAGAGCACGATAGATTCCTTAAACATTTAACTTTGCCTTAATTGGCGGCACTTAGTGCCGCAGATATAGAAAGGATAAAATAATTATCGTTTAGCTATAGAGTATTCCAACATCCGAAGCTGCGAGCACCAGATAGAGTGATGTCATTGTATTAAATTACTATATATTGTGATTTAATGTTTTTTTGCATATGCAATAAAGGATGGTTTATGGGTCGACCAAAAATCCCCCGGAATATTTGTGGTAAACCAGCGGATAGCTGTTTTAAGCCAAACGGTATTCCAATGAGTGAGCTTGAGCGAATTGATTTAGCGCCGGATGAATTTGAAGCACTTCGGCTGGTTGATTTACAGGGTATGCTTCAGCAGGATGCCGCTGTTGTGATGGGGGTTTCACGCCAGACTCTTGCAAATTTGGTTAAGGCTGCCCGCTGTAAAGTCGTTGACTGTTTAGTGCATGGTAAGGCACTGATGATGCATCAGCCGGATTAACGATTTAACTAACACTCTGTTTACTTACGCATATTCGTTTGCTTTCAATACGTGGAGCCCAGAACTGAAGGACTATATTCCCGATTTTGCTTATTTTCCGGGAAAATAGTCCAATTATTTCAACCTTAACCCTGACGTGCTTTAAAGCGAGGGTTGGTTTTGCAGATAACAAATACCCTCCCTCGACGTTTGACTATTTGACAATCCGGATGACGGGTTTTAGCGCTTTTCAATGAAGATAATACTTTCATGATGATTCCGTGTTATGGGTGATATGTTATAACGTAACATATTAATCATTCTCAGCGAAGTAATTGGACATTATTGTTGTTGATAGGATAAATGGCCGAAGTTTATGCGTACAACTAATGGTAGGCATATCTAAGGTTTACTGGCATTGGGTGCTATACATCACCTCATGGACAATAAGGTTTATTGATAAATGTTATTATTAATTGGGTTAGCTCTGATAGGGTTGTCAGCGGGTGTGTTATCGGGCTTGTTTGGCATTGGCGGTGGTATTTTGATTGTACCGGCGCTGATGTACGGGCTTGGATTTAGTCAGAAATTGGCAACCGGTACAAGTCTCGCTATTTTATTACCCCCAGTTGGCATTGCGGCGGTCATGGAATATTACCGACAAGGTGCGGTTGATATGAAAGCAGCAATGATCATTGCTGTGATGGTGGTTGTGGGAAGCTGGTTTGGCTCAAAATTCTCTGTGGGCATTGATCCAGTTATGATGAAGTTACTCTTCGGTATTTTTTTGATCCTCCTTGGTGGATACATTATTTATGATGCCACATCCGGTTGAGTTCTCAGCCTGGGTATCCTGCCTGCCGTCTATAATCACTTATCAAATTGACAATTAGAATACCTGTTCAGATTGAACAGGTGAGAGATTCTGCTATCTAAAACCGCTAATTAATATTGCATATGCCAATAATTTATTGTTATATGGCATATGCTAATTAATTAAAGGAGAGGATGCATGACCTTCTGGTTGCGTCATATCACGAGGGAACGTTCTGCCTGGCTCTTGCTGGGGCTATCAGCCGTATTTCTCGAAGTGTGTGCTTTGTTGTTTCAGCATGGGCTCGGTTTACGGCCATGCCTGATGTGTATTTATGAGCGCCTTGCCGTGATTGGGTTATTTGGTTCCGCTTTGATTGCGCTGATAGACCCAGCTAAAAGTCTGTGGCGTTGGGGTGGGCTGATCTTGTGGGGGTTGAGTATTTATCGGGGTTTGCAGCTGTCACTCAGACATGTTGATTATTTGCTTCATCCATCACCATTCAATTCTTGTGCATTTTTTCCTGATTTTCCTGCTTGGTTACCGTTGGATATTTGGTTCCCTTGGTGGTTTAAGCCTCTGGCCGAGTGTTCTGAACGTCAATGGAATTTGTGGGGCTGGGAATTACCCCAATGGCTAGTGCTTATTTTTAGTGTTTATCTGATTGTCTGGATTGTCATTGTCGCTGCTAATTTGCTGACACATAAGTATTTGGCTGAATGAGTTTGCTATTTATAAATCGGTATAACGATCTGTCAGTGATGATATAGACACAGGAACTTTTTAAATTGTTTGCGGCACTAGTACATGCGGAGCGATGCATGAGCATAAAAAAACTAAAAAAAGCAGGGCTTAAAATTACGAATCAGCGTATGTCCGTTCTTGATTATTTATCTGATGCGGATGAACGTCATTTCAGTGCTGAAGATATTTTCAGAGATCTGCGTCTGAATGGTGCTGATGTTGGCCAGGCAACGGTATACAGAGTACTTAATCAGCTTGAAAAAGCGGGTATGCTCGAACGGCATCATTTCGAGGGCAGTAAGGCTTACTATGAACTGAAATCGAAAGAGCACCATGATCATCTTGTGTGCCTACGTTGTGGAAAGATAGTTGAATTTTTTGACCCCCTCATTGAGCAAAGACAGAAAGAGATTGCTGAGCAATATGGCATTCAATTGGGTCATCATCATTTGTGTCTGTTTGGTTACTGTTCTGATCCTGACTGCAAACTCAAGAACTGACTTTTTCTGAATAGTCAGTGGGCGTTCATCTGTGGACGTTTACTGCCTGTCTTTAAACCAAAGGTTGAATTTTATTCATTTGTATATTGCATATGCCAAATAGAAGACCTATAGTTTGCATATGCCAGTTACTGCTGTTCCTGATTTTTCGGATGTGAATGTTTGAAAGGCAATGTCGCGTCAGGGAACGGTAGTAATTGGCTACCTCAGGTCAGAACTCGTTGCTGTAATTTGCAGGAAGTTATCAGTTCGGGATTAGACCTCTCAGTTACTTTGATATAGGAGTCATATCCGATGATTACAGCTATTCCCATGAAGGAAGATCGCGTGGCCAGCCATTTTACGAAGGCCGACAGCTTTGTTTTTGTTAATGAAAACGGTGATGTGTTATCCCGCAAAGCAAACCCTGCGCTGAATGCCAATTGTGCTGGTAAAAAAGACCTGCTCACTATGTTGCAAGCTGAAAATGCACAGCGGGTTATTGTGCGTAATATTGGTGAACGAATTCTGAGCAAATTACTTGAAAGCCAGTTTTCTGTATATCAGACCAGTTGTGGTCGTCAAAGTGTAAAAGAAATGGTGAGTGAACAGGCTAACAAGTTGACACACATGACCAGCCCATCACAAGGGCGCCAATCATTGAATTATGAAGCGAAGCAAGCCAGCGGTGGATGTGGTTGTGAGCACGAAGGGCATGAAGGCCGTCAATCTCACTGTGATCATGACAATCAAGGTCATTCACATGCTCATCAACAGGGTGCTGGCCGTTGTTGCCAAAGCCGCAGTGATGCACAAATTGCAGAGCGTGGTCATGGCAAAGGACGTTGCTGCCATTCATGAGTATTTGGATTGCCGTTTTTGCTGGTTTTTTATCGCTATTGATCATTGCTGTTGCCATGGCAGGGTTCTTTTTCTTGCTGACAAGAACAGTTGAAAAATCAGCTATATCAGAAGAAAAAAATGACAATACCGAACGTAGCGAAGATAAAACCATTCATTTCTGATTTTATCAAAGTTGTGTTTTTATTGGAATATGCCAAAAATTAAAGTATCATTCATTCATTAGATGTATCTAATGTATAGCTCTAACCAAGGAGTTTATAATGACTGAAACCGTAAACAATGTGGCTATGCCACGTTTAAATGAAGCGGCTCCGATATTTACTGCCAAGACAACTCACGGCATGCTGAGTTTGTCTGATTACAAAGGTAAATGGCTGGTGTTGTTCTCGCATCCAGCCGATTTTACGCCGGTTTGTACAACAGAATTCATGGGATTTGCGAAAGCTAGTGGTGATTTTAAAGCACTGAACTGTGAATTACTGGGGTTATCGATTGATGGTGTTCATGCTCATATTGCTTGGGCGCGAAGTATCAAGGATAACTTTGGTGTTGAAATCAATTTCCCCATCATTGCAGACCTGAATATGGCGGTTGCCCGTGCTTATGGCATGGTTCAACCGGGTGCCAGTGATACATCTGCTGTACGAGCAACATTTGTCATCGATCCTGACGGTGTGCTGCGGGCTATGCTGTATTACCCAATGAGTAATGGCCGTTCTGTTGCAGAGATCCTTCGTCTGGTTAAAGCTTTACAAACTACCGATAGCAATGTTTGTGCAACTCCTGAAAATTGGCAGCCAGGAGATGAAGTCATTGTTCCGCCGCCAGCCACGACGATGGCGGCAGAAGCACGTAAAAGCGAAGGCTATAACTACACAGACTGGTATTTCAGTAAACGTAAATTATAACTCCGTTAAGACAGGGGGAGATGTAGAGCCTCCTGTCTTCTTTTACTGAGGTTAGTATGAGTAATATCCAGACAGATCATGGCATTGTTGCCGAACAAAACCGGTTATTGCATTTTCCGGTGTCTTTTTTTTCAATCGTGATGGGGTTAAGCGGAGTAACACTGGCCTGGAAAGCGGCTGGACAATCGACACCTGCTGCTATTCCATTCATGTTGATGTTGTTTACATCACTGGTGATGGTTGTCATCACATCTTTTTATGCCGTGAAACTTTTGCGTTACCCATCGGCTGTAATGGATGAGTTACGCCATCCTGTTCGTCTTAATTTTTTCCCTGCATTTTCAATTAGTTTGTTACTACTGTCTGTGGCTTGGCAGGATTACTCGCAGATTTCATTTGGATTGTGGCTTTGTGGCGCAGTGATTCAATTTTGCCTGACCCTCTATGTCATGAGCAGTTGGATCCATCATTCGCATTACACATTGTCACATGCTAATCCAAGTTGGTTTATTCCAGTGGTAGGTAACATTATTGTGCCTATTACCGGTTCCCATTTTGCTTACACTGAGGTTAGCTGGTTTTTCTTCAGCATTGGTCTGGTCTTCTGGCTGGTGTTGTTGACGATTGTGCTTTACCGCTTGTTTTTTCATGAGCCCTTGCCAGCCCGTTTGACGCCGATGTTGTTTATTCTTCTGGCACCACCATCCGTTGGATTTGTGTCATACAGTGGCTTGGTGGGCGGATTAGATAACTTTGGTCGGGTCCTCTATTACATTGCTTTGTTTCTCAGCCTGCTACTCTTCAGTAATGTGCTGCGTTTTATCCGCCTTCCATTTTTTCTTTCTTCATGGGCATATTCCTTTCCGGTTGCAGCATTGACGATAGCCACGAAGAAAATGTTTATGTTTACCGCGTTACCTCTTTTTAACGTTTTATTTATGGCATTGATTTCCATATTGTCGCTTTTGGTGCTGTGGCTTGTGGTCAGAACCTGCAAAGCAGTTATTGCCGGTGAATTGTGCCGACCTGAATAAAAACAATGTGGTTGCTTAAATTATTCATTATCTGACTTGCAGGAATCGACTATGACTAAAATTGTGATCATCGGTGGTGTTGCTGGCGGTGCATCGGCTGCGGCCAGAGCGCGTCGTTTATCAGAAACCGCAGAAATTATTGTGCTTGAACGGGGAGAATTTGTTTCTTTTGCGAATTGTGGTTTGCCCTATCACATCAGCGGAGAGATTGAAGCCAGAGACGCCTTATTGCTGCAAACACCAGAGAGTTTCCGCCACCGGTTTAATGTGGATGTTCGGGTTTTCAATGAAGTTATTGCTATCGACAAACATAAAAAAGAAGTCACAGTGCGTCGGGTTTTAACGGGGGAAATCTATCAGGAATCCTACGATAAGTTATTGCTGAGCCCTGGCGCTTCACCGGTTAAACCGCCGATTCCTGGTATCAACAGTCACTATGTCTTTAGTCTGCGTAATATTCCGGATATGGATCAAATCCTATCTTCCTTGTTACTGAATAAACCAGAACATGCCACTGTTGTCGGTGGTGGTTTTATCGGGCTGGAAATGGTTGAGGCATTACATCATCGCGGGATCAAGGTGACATTACTGGAGTTGTCCGATCAGGTTATGGCGCCGGTAGACCGCGAAATGGCCAATATGCTGCATCAGAAATTGGTCGAAAAAGGGGTCGATTTACGCCTGAATACCGGATTGGCCGCAGTGACAGAGCTGGAGATCCAACCCGCAGAGCCTGAGGCAACAGGTGAATATGATAAGCAAATTGAGCATACCAACACGCTGGAATTGATGTTGAGTACCGGCGAGATGCTGAAAACCGGACTGGTTGTGCTGGCGATTGGTGTCAAACCCGAAACCATGTTGGCAAATCAAGCGGGTATCGAGTTGGGAGCCCGAGGTGGGATCAAAGTTGATGCCCGGATGTGTACTTCTGATCCTGACATCTTTGCTGTTGGTGATGTGGTTGAAACCGAAGATTTTGTGACCGCATTACCTTCGCTGGTGCCACTTGCTGGCCCCGCAAACCGTCAAGGGCGTATCGCTGCGGATAATATGCTGGGGCGCCGCGAAATATATCGACGTACACAAGGTACATCTATTTGTAAGCTGTTTGACATGGCGATCGGCAGTACGGGCTTGAATGAAAAAACGCTGAAACGCCTAAAACTGCCTTATGAAAAAATTTACGTTCATACCGCCAGCCATGCCAGTTATTACCCTGGTGCGCATCCGGTTACGTTGAAATTATTGTTTAATCCGACGGATGGTGAAATTTTAGGCGCTCAGGCGGCTGGGCTGGATGGTGTAGATAAACGTATCGATGTCTTGGCCGTTGCTCAGAGAGCGCGGATGAGCGTTTATACATTGCAGGATCTTGAACTCACCTATGCTCCGCCTTTTGGTTCAGCCCGTGATGTTGTCAATCAGGCTGGCATGGTGGCATCGAATATTCTTAAAGGTGATGAAGCGGTTTGCCACTCGGAAGAGTTATTACTCGGCGCGTCAGATCAAATCGTATTAGATGTTCGCAATCCGCCTGAATTGGAAGCATCCGGCTCTTTCCCTGATGCCGTCAATATACCACTGGATCAATTGCGTCAGCGGTTACACGAATTGCCGAAAGATAAGGAGATTCTGGTGGCCTGTCAGGTTGGTTTACGAGGACATGTCGCCTGCCGGATGTTGATTCAGTACGGGTTTAAAGCCCGCAATCTGACCGGTGGATTCAAAACCTATCAAATGGTCACCACAAAATTTTAATAATTTCTGTTTATAAATAAGGAGTCATCATGGCTAAAAATTACAAAGAAATTAATCAGGATCAACGGCAGTTCGGTTCGGCATATCGCAAAGCCAGCCCGGATACCATGAATGCCTTTTTGGCTTTACACAAGGCGGCGATGGTTGAAGGCGCTGTCAGTATTAAGCATAAAGAGCTGATTGCTACCGGCATTGCTATTGCCGCACGTTGTGATGGTTGCATTGGCGCGCATGTCGCGGCAGCACTGAAAGCTGGCGCAACAAAACAAGAACTGATTGAAACAATCGATGTGGCTGTATTGATGGGCGGTGGTCCGGCCATTATTTATGGCACGCAGGCACTGGCGGCGGTCGAAGAGCTCTCTGCCGAATAATTCAGTGGTAATCAGGAAGGCAATGTCCTTCCTGATCTGAAAGCAGGAATAGCATGAAAACCTATCAAGCATGTCTGCAAAGCCATGCACATTGTGTTGTGTGCAGTGATGGCTCAACTAATCCGCATTCACTGCAACTAAGTTTTAAGCAGATCACCGAAAATGAAGTTGCGGCAGATTATCAGGTCGATAAAAAACATCAGGGCTATACCGATTTATTACACGGCGGTATCGCCAGCACCTTACTGGATGCTGCGATGACGCACTGTTTGCTTTCGAAAGGTATTGAAGCACTGACCGCCGAGCTGAATGTACGTTTCCATACCCCCGTGTTAGTCGGTGATACCGTACAGATTATTGGTCGTCTTATCAGTCAACGGCGGGGCATTTATCTTCTAGAGGCTACCTTGTCTGTAGCGAAGCAAGTATGCGTTAAGGCGACAGGTAAATTCATTCAACCCAAAAGCGGAGTGATCCATCGTGAGTTGCCCATTTGAACTGACCGTCATTTGTGATAACCATGCTGGAGAGGGTTTACTCCCTGAACATGGCCTTTCATTGCATATCCGTGCGGATGGACTAAAGATCCTGTTTGATACCGGCAGCGGTGAAACGCTGCCACACAATGCCGCTGCGCTGGACGTTGATTTCTCCCAGATCTCACATCTTATTTTAAGTCACGGCCACTATGATCATACTGGTGGCGTTGAACAAGTATTGGCAGCTAATACCTTGTGTCAGCTAATCACACATCCGTTTGCTTTTTCTGAGCGCTACAGTCGTCATGCTGATCGGCCAATCAAACGTATCGGCATGCCCGATAACATTCGGGCTACATTGCAGTTGTTGAATCCAGATCGATTGCACTGTTTTTCAAGTGTTTTATTACTCAGCGAAAATATTGGCATCACGGGTTCGGTTCCCCGTACATATCTGTTTGAAGATACCGGTGGGCCGTTTTACCTTGATGAAGCCGGACAACTTGTGGATCTGCTTCCAGACGATCAGGCGTTATGGATAAATACGCCGCAAGGACTGGTTATTGTTCTGGGTTGCTGTCATTCCGGAGTTGTAAATACGGTCGAATATATTCGACAGCTTAACGACGGTGCGGGTATTGCCGGTATTATTGGCGGTCTGCATTTGTTGCATCCTTCTGCTGAGCGCCTCAAACAGACAATCGCGTATTTGAAAAAACTCAAACCACAATTTATCTATGCCGGACATTGCACCGGTGATGATGTTATTGTCATGCTACGTGAAAACTTGCGGGATACCGCCGTTGGTCAGTTCCATGCCGGTATGCATATTGGAACCGGAGAAGTAGCTTCACTGACTGGTAATATCTGATAGTGGGATCCCATCAATTACACAGGAATAAAAATATGTTCAGAGCATTTTTATTATTTACAGTATTAACTGGCTGTTTTACGGTCAGAGCCAAAGAGTGGCTGATTGATGTCAGAACTGCTGCGGAATACACCATTGAGCATGCAGAAGGGGCCATCAATATCGAGTATCAACAGATAGTGATCGGCGCACAGCAAGCTGGGGTCCAAAAGCAAGATACCGTGCATCTGTATTGCCGATCAGGTCGCCGAGCTGAGATTGCCAAAGCGTTTTTAATGCAGAGCGGATATCAGAAGGTTGAGAATCTTGGCTCATTACAAGATGCAGAAAGCTGGGCTAAAACATCACGCCTTGCTGTGGCAACTAATCGCTAATACAGTGTTTTAATTTCTGCCCAATAAGCACAAAAACAGGGAAATCAATTTCCTGACCGTTGATGATTTTCCTATTCACAAACCCAGTACAAGAATGAATAACGTTCAGACCGGAATGCTGAAATAACTGCTGAATTTCCGTGCGTTCGAAGCCATGGTGCGGAACGGTTTCTTTACTGTGGAATGTTCCGTCTTCCTTATCTAAATCGCAGATACAGAGATACCCGTCAGGATGTAGCGAATTGCTGAGCTTAGCAATGGTCTGGGCATGATCGGCTATGTGATGCAGCACCATAGAAGAAAAAATCAGATCATAATCATCGCTAATTTTTGCTACGTTCAGATCCAGTATTTTTGCTGAATAACAGGCCGCCAGTTTCAGCTTGTTTTCTACCTCAGACAGCATGCCACGGGAGGTATCGCTGAAAGTGAGTTCGCCAACTTTATCGATAAGATTGAACCCCAGCAAACCGGTGCCACAACCGAACTCCAGCGCTTTGGTCGTTTTAGTTAAAGGAAGTGCGCGTTCTATTATTTCAGCAATGGCCCCAGCTTGTGCAATCCGTTGGTGTTTGGTATCCCATGTTGGGGCGGCAGCATCAAAAAATTCTGACATATTAAAAAGTTAGTATGAAGAACATCAGTAGCATGAATTTTGCCGTAATATCATTGATGCAGTGTTATAGATGCCGTACACCAATGACTTGCACAACAGAACCTGTCCCTGTATGTCCAATGCCTTCGATGATTTGTCGTTCAACTTTTTGTAACCGCTCGAACGTCAGACCCCGTAATTCCTGTTCCAGCATTTCTGGTGTCATTAACCAATCTGGGTTTGATGGACCACCTGTTCTAAATCTAAGCTGTTCGGGAGTATAGGCTTCCAGCAGTAATACGCCTCCTGCTTTCAGGCTTTCCACACAATCTGCATGTACTTGCGAGCGTAGATCTGGAGGAAGATGAGCAAATATTGCCACCACGCCATCCCATGCTTGTTGACCTGGATTGTAATGTTGTAAATCTGCATGTATCCAGTCGATCTTAACCCCTTTTGACTTTGCCAGTGTTTGCCCTTTGTTCAGTCCTACTTCAGAGGCGTCAACAGCCGTCACTTTGAAACCCAGTTCTGCCAGCCAGACAGCATTCCGACCTTCGCCTTCGGCGATGCATAAAATTTTTCCACCAATCTTTAAATGATGCACAGATTGTTTCAGAAAATCATTTGGTGCTGAGCCATAAATAAATCTTGGGTCGCTGTATTTTTCGTTCCACATTGAATTTATCCATCTATCACTGGGGATATTTTCATGCCTGTTCTCTCCGCCTTCGTTCAATATAAGTCGAAACAACAGAGTCAAGAACAGGCAAAAGATACACAAGACCTTTACGTGTTTATTCTAATAAGCTACGCAACATCCACGCTGTTTTTTCATGTAATTGGATACGTTGTGTGAGCAAATCAGCGGATGCTTCGTCATTTGCTTTTTCAACAATAGAAAAGAGCGAACGAGCAGTGCGAACAACAGCTTCTTGACCTTCAACTAGATTCTTGATCATTTCTTGTGCTTTCGGTACGTCTGCATCCTCTGCAATCACTGTTAATTTAGCGAATTCTTTATATGTTCCTGGCGCATAGACGCCTAAAGCACGAATGCGTTCAGCGATCAAATCCACCGCTAATGCCAATTCGTTGTACTGTGTTTCAAACATTAGATGCAATGTATTGAACATTGGGCCAGTAACATTCCAGTGGTAATAGTGTGTTTTCAGATAAAGCGTATAACTATCAGCTAATAGACGTGATAAACCTGTCGCGATGTCCAACCGATCTGACTCATTAATACCAATATTGATGGCTTGAGTGTTCACATTGAGCTCCTTTTGTATGTCTATAGATCAAATCAAGTTTCTGTCTAGACTATAATTGGATAGTTCCTAAAAGGCGTTAATAGATGTCGCATTTCATTGATTTTTAGCATAAGACAGGTAATTTACAGATTATGTGCGTAATTGCATTCATTTGAGTGGAAATGGTTTGTTGCTGATACGCCGATAGTGATTATGTTAATTGGTTGCTCAAGTACAAAGCTTGATTCAAAAAAGCAACAATATTAGTTATTACAAATTTAGAAACTTTTGACATACTTTAGACGATACTAAAGTACATTATGGTAACTCTACAACTATCTGGAAATTGCCATGAACAAAATCCGCTCTCTAATTTTTATTGCATTACTTACTACTGTTGGGTTTGCATCTGCAAATAACACTGTCATTGGCGCTAAAGCTGCTCAAATGAATAGTACGCCGACCCTGAATGAAATGATGCAGTATGCGATTCAAGATGAATACTTAGCCCATCGTGAATATGAGTTAATTATTGAGAAATTCGGCAATACAAAACCGTTCACAAACATCATCAAAGCAGAGTCACAACATATCAAAATGCTTTCCGTTGTTTATGAACATCGCGGGTTAACATTACCCAGAGATACAACAGCCAATACAGTGAGTACCCCAACGTCACTTCATGATGCGTTACAAGCAGGTGTGCAGGCTGAAATTGATAATATCGCCATGTACCAGGCTTTTCTTGATAACCCAATGCTATCTAAGCCAGAAAATGCTGAAGTGAAAACGCTATTCAATAGCTTAATGAATGCTTCAAAAAACCACTTGTCAGCATTTCAACGTAATTTGAAAAAATATGAATAATTAAGGTTTGGTTGTTTTACCAACCAATTAACCCACAACTTGTGGGACCTCTAGATCACACGGCGATTCAGGTGCACAGGCTTCTCTTATACCAAGAAAAGCCCGTATCAATTAGTTTAGCAATCTGTTTGCTCTGATAGTTTAAGCGCGTCCTCCAACTCAACACCCAAGTAACGAATGGTGTTATCAAGTTTTGCGTGGCCCAGTAAGATCTGCACAGCACGAATGTTCTTCGTTCTAGCATAGATTAGAGTCGCTTTGGTCCGACGCATCGAATGTGTTCCATAATAGTCTGCGTTTAGCCCAAGCTTTATTGCCCAACGTCGAATAATCGCACGATAAAAAGAGTAGCTGATTGCTTGGTTTTTCCGACGACAACTAGGGAATAAAAAGCTCTGAGCATTAAGAGCAGCAGAATGTATCCAAAGACTGAGACTTTGTTGTGTTCTAGGCGTGATTTCATAATGGACATCAGTACCTGTCTTTTGTTGGACACACTGCACTCGATTATTGATGATCCCTTGAGAAGCAATATCGTAGACATGGGTTTTCAGTAAATCACTGGCTCTCAATTTGCTATCAATGGCCAAGTTTAAGAGTGCTAACTCCATTAAGTTATTTTCAAGTTCAAGCCGAGTACGAATACGCCAGATCTCTTCTAACTTGAATGGTCTTTTTATGCCAGTACATTTGCCTAAAGCTGTTTTTTTCATGTTGACCTCCGATTTGGTGTTTTTGGTCAACATAAATTTTGGCAATCAAGCGTGGTCGTTGTTGGAATATTTAATTTTGTATCCTGTTTCAGTGGATAAAAATTAATCCAATATTTTGTAAGAAATGATTAGTTAGGTTGTTAGGTAAACTCATTTTGGGGCAGAAGTGAGTTTCGCGATTTGAAGTTTTCGACTGCGAGAACATGTGTTGATATGCGTTTAAAACTGACTCACTTTTTTGCGTTGAATTTTGATCCACCCCAATTTGACCAAACGCAAACAGCCCTCGACACACGTCTAGCAAAAAGACAACTCCGGCCTCTGAAATTCCCATCGAATAATTTCGCTGAATTTCAGACCCCATTATAGCTTTATGGCTCTTTTTTATGCTTAGCGTATACTCAGTGTTAGTTTCTAGCAGTAGTTAATAATGTCTATCAGCGTCCAGTTTAACTTTGCAACCCGCCCTGTGGTTCCCTTTGCCCATGACTACCCTCACGGGGCGCAGGAACCTTGGCATAGCCATGACTGTGCACAACTACTGCATACACTAAGCGGTGTAGTACGCGTAGAAACAAATCAGGGCTATTGGATTGTGCCGCCCAGCCGCGGCGTTTGGCTGCCAGCCGGAACTCGCCATCGATTGCAGGTAACAGGGATCGTGGCAGCTAGAACATTATTTGTTGATCCCTTTGCCAGAGCAGATTTGCCTTCGACATGTCAGGTTGTACAAATCTCGGCGTTGTTACGTGAGCTGATTATTGCCTCATTATCATTACCCGAACGATACCTTTCTGGCAGTCGGGAAGAGCGACTCTACGAGCTGATACTTGATGAGATCCGCATGATGGCTGAACTGCCTTTTAATCTTCCTCAACCGAAAGCGATTACACTGCTAACACTATGTCGTCAGATCCAGGCTGAACCGGGTAAAGAGTGGACCACGGCACTCGCAGCACAACAACTCTGTATCAGTGAGCGGACTTTGCTACGCCATTTTCGTCAGCAGACGGGGCTGGCATTCAGCGAATGGGTGAGACGGGCGAGGCTGTTGGAGGCTCTAAGTCGTCTCGCTCAAGGGCAATCTGTGCTTAGAGTTGCGCTGGACCTGGGCTATGAAAGCCACAGTGCCTTCAGTGCCATGTTCCGTCGTACGCTCGGCGTCTCACCAAGTGATTATTTTCTTACCAATTAGTCCTGTGCGAGTAGTGTATTAAACAATGCTTGCAGAGAGGCTCGTGACACATCGTTATCTATATCTACGCCCCACCGACTTTCACCGTTAGCGAAGGTGCAGCGAAGATAAGCAGCTGAACGACTTTCGCTATGTCTGCCGAGTGTATGCTCATGATAATTATCAATAGCCAGAGAGATGTTAAACCGTGATTTAAGCGCGTCGACAGTGGCCGAAAGCAGTCCGTTTCCAGTTCCCTGCAATGTCACAGTGCCATGATGCGTCTGCACACACGCCCACAAATTCAAAGTTCCATTTGCCAGACTGTTACTTCGATATTCCAATAACTGATATTTGGCAACTGAATGAGGACCATACAATTCTCGAAATAAATGCCAGAGAGCAGCTTGAGTCATTTCATTGCCATCACAGTCTGTTTGAGCTTGGACGTGGCGACTAAAATCTTGCTGTAGACCTCGCGGCAACGATAAACCATGATTTTGCTCCAGTATCCACGCTGCTCCGCTTTTGCCTGATTGGCTATTCACACGGATAACCGCTTCGTAGGTACAGCCAATGTCGTTAGGATCAACGGGAAGATAGGGCATTTCCCAATACGGGGACGGTGATGACTGGCGCGCGCTAAATCCTTTCTTAATTGCATCCTGATGTGAACCGGAAAAGGCGGTGAATGCCAGCTTTCCAGCATAGGGATGACGAGGGTGCACCGGCAATTGGTTACACTGTTCTACACGCTCCACAACTTGTTTCATGTCGCTAAAATCAAGTTTTGGCGGAATGCCCTGGCTGTATAGGTTCATTGCCAGGGTCACCAGGCAGACGTTTCCAGTACGCTCCCCGTTACCAAACAAGCAACCTTCCACGCGATCAGCACCAGCAAGCATCGCCAGTTCCGCGCAGGCAACGCCAGTGCCTCGATCATTATGAGGATGAACACTAATGCAGACTTCGCTGCGTCTTGAAAAATTTTGACAGAAATATTCTATCTGATCTGCATAAACGTTTGGTGTATTGACCTCTACGGTCGCCGGCAAATTGATTATCATAGGTCGTTCAGCAGATGGTTCCCAAACTTCTGCGACAGCCTCACAGATCTGTAAGGCAAACTCAGGTTCTGTAAAACAAAAGGTTTCCGGCGAATATTCATAGCTCCATCGTGTTTTGGAGTTGGCTTCACACAGCGCTCGTATTTGCCTGGAAGCGTTGACCGCCAATTGGATAATTTCCTCTTTGCTCTGACGAAACACCAACTGGCGGAACAGCGGCGCGGTAGCATTATACAAATGGATTGTGGCACGGTTTGCTCCGTCAAGAGCAGCAAACGTGCGTTCAATCAGATCACTACGCGCCTGAGTTAACACTTGAATAGTCACATCCTCGGGAATTCGTTTTTCTTCAATTAACTGGCGAACGAACTGAAAATCTGTCTCCGACGCCGCCGGAAATGCTACCTCAATTTCTTTAAATCCACAGTTGATCAATAGTTCCCAAAAACGCAGTTTACGTGTGCTGTCCATGGGTTCGGCCAGCGCCTGGTTACCGTCGCGCAGATCGGTTGATAACCAGCGAGGGGCATGGCTCAGTACTTTGACGGGCCATTGACGTTTAGGTAAAGCAATCGGCGGATATGCCCGGTATTTTTGGGAGGGTTTTTGTAGCATTCTGATTCTCCAGGTCTAGGTTTTATTCTATCCTGGCGTAATACGGGTATTTAAACTGGCGTAAAACTGACAACATATGTCGTAAAATCGCCAGCGTATTGTGGTTTGATCAAATCCAGACATCATTTACCGCAGTGCGTCGCCCCCCTTCATGACTGGTGTTCAACATACTGTGAGGCACGATAACCATAAGTTTGATTTCGCTGTCGGAAAGGTTTTGTGTTCAATTTCCCGCGGGACTACATACATTTCTCCCACTTTAACCTGTAGAAACCTATAGAAATAAAAAAGAGAATCACCATACCAGTATTCTCTTTTAGCTACACAGTAATCAAAATGAAAGCTCAGCAAACCCTTATGACATCAACAAAAAGTTCAGCAATGCTCAACATTATGTTTTTCCCTTGTCTCGGTTTCTTTCATCGGTTACTCAAAAAGCCCCGGCTTATTCAGCCGGGGAAGAGGACGCACAAATTTGAATTACGCTTCCTGAACTTCCATTGCTGGTTTCAGTACCGCATACATTAAGCCGGTGAGCGCGGTACCTGCTGCAATCGCAATCAGATACATACCAACATGACCTACTGCATTTGGAATGGCCAGTACAAATAGACCGCCATGGGGTGCCATCAAGGTGCAACCAAATAACATAGACAGTGCGCCCGCTAATGCGCCACCCGCCATAGTGGAAGGAATAACTCGCATTGGATCACGTGCCGCAAACGGGATCGCACCTTCAGAGATAAAACACAGACCCAAAACAAAAGAGGCTTTACCAGCTTCGCGTTCAGCTTCGGTGAATTTGTCGCGAGCCACAAAGGTTGCTACCCCCATACCCAATGCTGGAACCATACCTGCGGCCATAATTGCAGCCATCGGAAGATATGATTGAGAGGCTAACAAGCCAACACCAAAGGTATAGGCTGCTTTATTGACTGGGCCACCCAAATCGAAGCATTGCATTGCCCCCAAAATAACCCCAAGCAGAACTGCATTTGCTGAAGTCATGCCCGCCAGGAAGTGCGTTAGCCCCGCCATGGCTGCAGCAACCGGGCCGCCGACGACATAGATCATGATAAGCCCGGTGACTAAACTAGAGATGAGCGGGATGATCAGGATGGGCTTTAACGCTTCCATGGTTTGCGGCAATTTAACGTTATCGGCGACAAATTTAGCACTGTAACCGCCAAGGAAACCTGCGACGATCCCGCCAAGAAAACCGGCTCCCGCAGAAGTGGCCAGCATACCACCGATCAAACCCGGTGCCAGACCAGGGCGGTCAGCAATTGAAAAGGCGATGAACCCAGCCAGTACGGGGACCATCAACCCAAAAGCACCGGCTCCGCCACCGATCTGCATTAACGCGGCAGCTAAGGTGCCGGGCTCTTTGAATGCGGTGATGCCAAAGACAAAAGAGAGGGCAATGCACAAACCACCCGCGACGACCAACGGCAGCATGTGTGAAACGCCAGTCATCAAATGTTTGTAAACACCGGGTAGTTCCGCTTTGCCGGAATGAGATTGGGTTGTTGCTGAATTACCTTTAAACACGGTTTGCGTAGTCAGCGCATGATCAATTTCTTGTGCCGTTTTTTTCAGTGCCGCACCGGTGCTGGTTTTGTAGAGTTTTTTCCCGGCAAAACGGGATAGATCGAGTTCGATATCGGCAGCAATAATCACAATATCGGCTTGCGCGATCTCTTCTGTGGTTAACGCATTTTTAGCACCAACAGAACCTCGCGTTTCTACTTTTATCCAATATCCTCGTTTTTTGGCTTCTTCTTCTAATGCCTCGGCTGCCATAAAAGTATGGGCAACACCGGTTGGACAGGCGGTTATAGCAACAATACGTTTGCTCATGGGGGACACCTTAGGTTTATTTTTGTTTGCTGAATAACAAGCACGTCAGTACTTCACTGTCTCTGCTGTGCTTGTCGTTTTTAAATCGGCTGGTCGAAATATTATTCCCGGGAATATTTTGCCGCCTGACGGAATAATTCATCGCTAGGGCGAATGCCGGTGTATAACGCGAATTGTTCAACGGCTTGTATGGCAAATACTTCGGAACCGGTGATCACGGTTTTATTTTGCGATTTGGCATAACGGATCAATGGCGTTTCGGCAGGCAATGCGACCACATCAAAAATCACTTTGGCTTGCTGCACTTCTGCTTCGTTGTACGCCAATTTGTCACTGTCTGGTCCACCGGACATACCAATCGGTGTGGCATTGATCAACAGGTCGGCTTGAATACCATCCATCGTTAACTTCCATTCAAACCCACACAGTTCAGCGAGTTGTTTACCGGTTTTCTCTTCAATTGCGACGATGTAACCGTTCTTAAATCCGGCATCTCTTAAAGCACAAGCAACCGCTTTAGCCATGCCACCACTGCCTTTTAAGGCAAAAACATAATCAGTAGGCACTTGGTATTGCGCCAGCAATTTTGCAATGGCGATATAGTCGGTGTTGTATGCTTTCAAATAGCCATCGGTATTAACGATCGTATTCACAGAGTTAATTGATTTGGCAGAGGGATCTAATTCATCCACCATCGGAATGCAGGCTTCTTTAAATGGCATCGAGATCGCGCAGCCACGAACACCTAATGCGCGTACACCGCCAATTGCAGATTGGAGATCGGTTGTGGTGAAGGCTTTGTATAAATAATCCAGATCTAATGCATCATATAAATAGTTATGAAACCGAGTGCCAAAATTACTGGGTCTTGCCGCCAGTGACATACAAATAGTTGTGTCTTTATTCAGATGTTTTGTCATCGTCTTAGTTCCATAAATAAATGATGGGGTGACTGATTAAGTAAAATTAACCAGACGGTGTTTCTCTTCATGGCAGCAGGGATCTTTCGCTATGCAGTTCCAAAATGAATAAATTTCATTTAGCGGGAATTTATTTTTCTTTAGCGTGATAGCTTGCTGTTGAGAAAAGAATGAACTAAAAAGATGTTATTAAAAATTGCTGAATTTTAAGTAAGTTGGTTCCTCTTTTATGTCCGGACGGCGTCTTGAACACCAATATCTGAAATTACTTGGTCAATTTGGTTTGCTCGAAGTAACGACCACGTTACAAGAACTGGCCGATCGACTCTGCTGTACCCGGCGCCACATGCGCAATTTGTTAACGCAAATGCAGGCGATAGGCTGGATCAACTGGCAGGCAGAAGCGGGGCGTGGGCGGCGTTCATATCTGCAATTGCTACGAAATGAACATCAATTACTGAGTGATAAAGCAGTCAAATTGCTTGATTCTGGCTGCTTTAGCGAGGCAATTGAGTTGCTAGGCGAAGAAAAGCAACTCATTGCACCGCTATTACGGGCCAAACTGGGCTACAGCATCCGCGCTGATCATCAGACCTTGCGGGTGCCTTATTACCGGACGATGCCAAATCTTTATCCGGGCACGCCCTTACGTCGTTCCGAGTTGCATCTGGTCAGACAGATCTTTAACGGCTTAACGCGTATAAATGAGGAAAAAGGGGAAGTAGAGGCCGACTTGGCTCACCACTGGCGGATGTTAGATCCGCTGCATTGGCGATTTTATTTGCGCCCAGCTGTGCAATTTCACGATGGTCGTGAATTATGTGCCGCGGATGTGGTAGCTTCATTGACGCGTTGCGCTCAGTTACCCTTCTATTCGCATATTGCCCAGATCAGTCAGTTTGGAACTCTCGGTGTTGATATTCAGCTTGCTGAAGCCGATAACCATCTGCCCTTACTGCTATCGAATATTGAAGCCATGATTTTGCCAGCAGATCATGCCTCGCGAGTTGCTTTTGCCGCTAAGCCTATCGGCACTGGCCCATATTGTGTGGCTGAAAACGATGGTTGGCATCTGCGCCTTAAAGCCTTTGATCATTATTTTGGCTTGCGGGCATTACTTGATGAAGTGGAAATTTTAATGTGGCCCGAATTAAGCGTGCCGCCACAGTTAGATGAACAACAAGCTCATCTACGAAAATCAGCCACGGATAAAGTGAAACCCACCACCAAAATCTCCACTGCAACGGCGACCTGGTTAAGTTCCAGTTTGAGTGATGTTGATTATGCTGCTGGTCTGGCGGCAAGTTTTACTGGCAAGCCATCAGATGTATTTAGTGAAATGTTCCTGGAGAAAGGAGGCTATTTTTTACTTTGCGATAGCCGATCATCATATTGGCAGAATGTGGAACAGCGGCGTTGGTTGCGGGAAAAATTAAGCCCCCATGTGTTACTGCAACAGTTAGTTGAGCCTATACGTCATTTTTGGGTTCCGACCGGTAGTCTGCTGCCAACCTGGTTTCACTGCATGAAGTCCTGTAATTCAGCAAGCCCCTTTCGTTTAGACCAGAACACTAAACCGGTACTTCGGTTGGCTTATCATGAACAGCATCCGGAATATCATATGCTGACTGTGCTGATGGCAAATGTATTGGCACAAGAGGGTGTTGCGTTAGAGACAGTAGAACTTAGCTATACGGATTGGGCTGATGGCAATGCAGATGTTGATCTGTGGCTGGGCACAGTCAACTTTGCGGTGCCAGAAGTCTGGAATGTTGGTTGTTGGCTACTTGGCACACCGCTATTGCGACAATCAATTTCCGGCGGAGATATTTCGCATTTGAATGATTTGATGACCAAATGGCGGAATAACACCATTAACGCGGAAGAGTTAATGAGATTTACAACCACTTCCGGTTGGTTACAACCGCTGTTTCACCATTGGATGCGCTTGAAAGGCCCTGAACAAGCAAAAGGCATTCACTTAAACAATCTTGGCTGGTTTGATTTTAAATCAACCTGGATTGAACCTGAAATATAAACATATGACTATGATTATAAAGGTTTTTAATAAGAGTCACGGATTGCATGCAAGGTGTCTAATGACCTCTATATGTGCGTAATGAAAGACTTAGATAAAATAGCCCAAACGCAGCTCAGTGACCTAATTCAAAGATTAGTACTAACTTACTTTGGTGCAAGGAATGCGCTAGCATTGGCTAATGCGCCTATGGACAGAAACGTGTTAGTTCATTGAGCCAACACGCAATGGACAAAAATCAATGATAACGACAGCGCTACATCAACTGCCTTTGACACAAATATTTGTATAAAGAAGGCCCATCAACTACATTTGTCCCTCTTTGCCAAGAGGCCCATTTCAAAACTCCTTGCTTAACCAGATTATCAATTTCATCCCGTGAACATTGCAAGGCTTGGGCTGCTGCCTTGGGCGATACAGATTCTGAGCAAATCAATTTTATTTGTAGTTGAAGCCATTTCTTGAAACTTTCAGGTTCGACAATCACGGATGAAATATTAACTTTATCCGTGAATCCACCAAGAACATTCTTAGTAAGGATCGCTGTTAATAGGCTGCCATATTCGGTAAGGTTTTGATGTAAAAAAGGTGATTTTCGATTAATTTCAATCCATCCTATGGGCATCACCTCGAAAAATTTAGTTTCTATGAATTGTGCAAGTACGCGGTAGTCAAAGATTTTATCTCGTAGCACCTCGGTACTATTTAACGAGAACAATGCTTTCTTATGAATCAGATCAATCAGATCTTCTTTGCGGATTGAAAATAAACCAGCCAAATCATCATGAAAAACCTGATAAGGTAGAGATTCACCTTGATCATTCATTAGAAGCTTATTTCTTGCTCTACTGATATATTCTGGGCGTTCAATAAAATTAGCATCAATGGATATTGTTTCTGTTTTTTTATAGTTATCCAGCTGCTTGAGTTTAGGTTTTATAATCGCAGCTGAAAATAGTCCATTTTTTTTCTGATTTCGCGCTTGCCATTCTATCTTAACAGACGGATTTTCAAGTAAAGCTAATGCATTTAATATCAGTTGAGAATGATTTGGACTGAACGGAACTCGCTGTAATGCGTCAATTCTTGCATCATAAGGCCGAGCCATAAACATCATAGTTTTCACAAACAAGGTCAATTCTTGTGGTCCGGCTACCATGCTACCATCATCTTTCGGATATAAACGTTGCTCTAATAGCGAACTGGATGAAATTCGTTCTGATTTATATGTTTTCCATTTGAATTTGCAATGAGAACAACCATTAAAAAGCCGATAACCCCAATTAAATGTCTGATGACATTCTGGACAATGATCGACGAGTAAAGTGCTGTGATGATTGCATCGAGCTACACTCGCAATGCTCCAGCGCCAATCAATTGTTTGTTCTTGCTTCATGCATTCTGGACATATCCTAGGAAAATCAACTCGTAATTCCTGTAAAAGATGGCGTTCCGAAAACATCCAGCGTTGCGATTGAACCTTAAAAGGATCAGCTATAACCTCGACTGTTCTGTTGAGTACAACACTTAAACATGTAAAAGCATCTTCAATTTCTTCATTTTTCCATAATCCCCAAAGCCGAGCTTTCGGTTTATGAACGCCAATAGCATGAAGCAACTCATTGATAGAAACAAAACCATTCCAACTAGCTAGTCGTAATAAATAGCCTGACAAGGATTCATTTTTTTCAGGATAGGGCCGAACCCCCAGTTGCTTCATTGGTTCATCCCTTATTTCTTCGTCACGATTTTTGAATGTTTGCTGTTTCTTCCTGCTTTTAGTTCGTTTAACTTTTCTAAAACAGCTTCATCCGTTGCAGAAAAAGGATTAAAAAGTCCAAGATGCCCACCGAAAATTGGGCTCGAATATTCCTGTTCAAATTCTTTTATCGTGATTTTCTTTTGGTCGCCAAATCGCATTAATAGACGCATAAACAAACGATTAATAAATCGAGGGCTACCCTGAGTCGCTAGTAAAATTCTGATCAACATACCTTGATCGGCTAGCGAGCATATTTTTACACCAATCCGGTCTAAATGTTCTTGTATACCGATAATGTAACGAGCATATTCTTGAGTAGCTTGGCCACTTTCAATATTAAATGCCGTCAATCGGGCTGATTCAAAAGACATTCTTTCGTTCAATTCGGGAAAGTTACTTAAAATTTCTCTGCCTTCTGGCAAGCCAGCAAAAACAATGGCTAATTTGTAATCATCAGCCAGTACCTTGATAAAATTTACTGTATCGTTAGTCGTTATTTGTGCATGTTTACGAAGCAGGTGCTGATATTCATCAAATATAATCATTTCTACCTGCTGTCGCGTAATTAGTTGATGCAGACGATGTTCAAGCGTCTGAGATTTACGCGACGTAGGGAGTAGATGATTTGATGTCAGTAATAACTTTTCAATGACGCGAGGGATTGTTGGTCTTCCTGGTAAACGAACTTTGAGGACTGGTAATGGTGTGAGGGTGTCTGTCGGCTGATAGCACTCTTGATCGTAAATACTTCGGACATAAACATTTAATGCCGTCGTTTTACCCAGACCTGGGTCTCCATCAAGGATCATCCCACACCCCATCATGCCACTCATTGCATGAGTTTTTCCCAAAGACTCTAAAGCATGATTAAACTGAGCATGATTCAATGCTAAATCATAAAACTCTCGGGCAACACGAGGTAACTTAGCATTTGGTACTCGACTCATGAGGTCGCCATCTAGGGCAAATGGAACTTTAGAATTAAACATTACTGTGCCCTTTTAGATTATTCAGATCGATATCACCAAAAATATTAGATTTTGTCTTGTCCTCTTGCTGAAGTTCAGCAGATCTATTGACAGTCGAGTTAGATTGCATCGCTTCAATTTTGGCGTCATAGTCTTCCGGTATGGCATTGCGTTGTTTTCTTGAGTGTTGTTGTTTTAATTTGGCATCAATAGCATCCTTTGATGCTTTAAAATCAGGGTGATCTGGCATGACACGCTTATGACCAAACCCTTTATTACTATAAGTAGATGGATGTTTAGCCTGATACTCTGCTAATGACATACCGGGTAGCACAGCAGGGTCAACCGCAGGGATCAAATATCTTTGCCCATCAAATTCGTTTAACACGGAAATCTTTGAAATATCATTACTGGAGTAACGGCACTCGACAGTTGGTTCTTGATTCATGTGAATCAATTTCAAGCCAATATTTTTTAATACTCTCTCTGCATCGTTATAATAAACGTTATTTATCAATATGCCTTGGTGGCACTGTGCACCATGAATTTTTTTGTATTCTGTTACACCAACGGTTGTAGCAAGCTCCTGGTAGTTTGCAGGTAACGTTGGAGGATACAATTCAACGGATTCATTCCAAACTTGATATGGGGTTTTGTCATTTAACCCACGATGCGGCTTATGGTGGTACTCATTCACGATCCAGTATTTTAGCATTCGAAGAAAAGCCTGCGGCGTTGTAACCGCTTGCTCTTTTACCGATAAATCATGCATTCGTTTATCTTTAAGTTTGCCAACATAACCTGGCAATGTTGAAAATAAACACTGTCTCGTTGTACCGATAAATCGTTCAATAAACGGTTTGCATGAACCACGGCCCGTTTTTACTGTCGTCACTGTACACTGATAATAAAGCGCAAAAGATGTTGTATCGAGAGCTGTGTAGCCAGGACCACCATCGGTATACAGTCGTTCGAACAAACCATACATTGGCCAATCGCCCTCAGTTTCAGCATCTTTGGGTAACATGGCATGCCTAATAGAATCTTGTACACTAACTGAAGATTCACCTTTTCCTATTTGCATGTGTAGACCCAAAACTGAACGAGAAAAACAATCAATCACGAAAAAAATCACTGGCGTCCCGAGGTAGTTGCCTTCTTCGTCCACTAAACCCACACCCACATATACTGCATCTGCTTCTACACGTTCTAATGGCCTCTCAACTATGATTTGTCTGACGGCATTACGTAATGATTACCTCGCTGAAAATCGACCATGCATTTTTTGCAATGCATCGATTGGACAACAGAGTTTTTTAAACCAGTCATTAAATATACGATAGCAAGGCCGTTCAGCATTAGCGCCAAATTTTTCCTCAAATTCTTCTTTAAAAATATCATAGGCCGATTGTATGGTGGGCATACTCGGTTTAAGCAAATGATCATCGATTGCATCAAGAGCTAATTGGATAACATCTTCAGAATATTTTGATTCTCTACTTGTTGGTGCTTTCAGTATGTCCGCCGCAACACCTAACGCATGCTCTTGGTCATATTTAGCCCAACGGGCGAGGGTTGCAGCACTTACCGTCATGTTCGGGTTCTCAGTCATTAATTGTGCTGCGACTTCTTTTCGCACAGTTGTCCCGCCAATTTTACCGCGCCCAATACGATCGTATAAATAATCAACACAACGTTTACGCCAAGCCACTTCTGCCTGCTGAGAATGTGTCAGCGTCATAAATTTGCTAGCAAATTTTTCCTTAGTTGAAATAAGAAAAATTTCCTTATTTAACTTTGATTCCACTTCCGAAATATGTAAGACGCTGGGCGGGGTATTGACACCTTGATAGCTAATAGATATATAACTATTTGGTAATTTATGATAAATACAAGTCATACCATTGATAGCTAAAAGACCCGTATTTGAATGTAACGTTAGTGCCATATTAACCAACCTTAGCAGGAAAAAAATTTGAATTATCGGTGTCTAAGCCCAAGAAATGATCAAATCGGAATATTTTTTTGTGAGATCACAAATCAGCAGCTTATGAGCTAATGCGCGCCTAATGAGACATGGTTTCATGCCCATCATTTTTATATGCTGCATCAATTCTTTTATGTGCATTGATTTACAATCTAGACTGGCAATAAGTATTTGCACTTCCTCGATAGGTGAGGGATGTCTTAGAACAGGGGCGAGATATCTCAGATTTTTGTGACGTTCACCATTATGAATTTCCTTTTCTGTCATCACACGAAACGTTTTAGCTTGGTCTGCACAAGCTTCTGAAATTATGTAAAATTTATCAATATTTTCAGGCAATATGGCTTTTGTGGAATGCTTTACCTCATCTATAAAACCATTGCCAGATTCGATGGATTCCAAATCCGGTGTATAGCGTCTCATCTTCCCATTAACATTTAAAAAAATCGGCTCTGGCTGGGTCTTTAAATATTCCGATTCCTGCTGGAAAAATTTTAAATAATAAATAATCGAGTTCGAGATCACTATCTAGAATAGATGTTTTAGAAAGAGGATGATAAAAGATGCTAGTTGATCTGACAGCACTTTGTTTTGCTTGTTTTTTAGGTTTTATCATATTCCACCTCTAAATCAGTTTAAAAGAGTTTAGAAAGCGAAAGTATTATCGTCAAGAAACAAGTTATTGATTTTACTGATTTTTTATAAGGCAAACTAAATTTAAGCTAACTAATTGATATAAATGGTATTATTTCAAATAAACAAGCAATACCTAGCTTGAATAATCCAAAAATATCACTAAATTAACATATTGATAACCAAATGAAGTAGGCGTGCACTTTTTATACAGCAATCCATTGTATTAATGTAAAATGTTTGTTAAGTAGGAAAAACGTCTGAATTAGCGTTAGCAATGGAGGAGGGTGGCGATCATTCTCATTGTAATTAATCTGAGCTCAGGATAAAAATTTAAGACAAGGATGGAACTTGTTATTGCTTTCCATATATCACATCACCGTGATTTCAAAAATTTCTATATTAGTTTCCTTCAATTACACCCAATTCCCAAAGTTGATAACCGTAAACCGGTGAAAAAATTGACCAACGGATGTCATCTATTTGGTTGATAATGAAACCATCAATGATTAACTGAAAAACATTTCACTGGTAGAACATTTACAGTATTGGAGTCTGCATGATTTTACACTCGGTCTGTTGGGTAGCTAACGATGAGCGCTTACTGTCGTAGCAGGCATATCTAAACCGACTCAAGTTAATGGATATCCAAACAATCTACTGCATAAGTCTTAGGGGCCTTAAAGAGCCCTCTACAGCGCAATTATTATGTTAAATAAAAGAAATTGCTATGTAGTCTTAGATGAATTTATTTGTTTGGTCATTGAAAATCTACGTCAAGGACAGCAAGGTAACTCTCTATGCATGCTCACCTGCGAAGTCCGCTCAGCGACAATTGGGCTAACAAAACTCGATAAATAAATCCCCATAAGCACAAATTTGGTAGAAACCAGAGTGTGCTATGTAAAAAAGTGAGGAGAACAGTAGCCAATTTTTCAAATTTTTCACGCAGGAACGCGGCTAACCGAGCTATAAACAGCGATGTCTGTCCGATGATATTCCACAAAATACAGGAAATGTGTAATAATTAATTAATGAAATAATATTGTTATGAACTCACAAGTAGAGGCTTTCACAACAATAAAAGATAAATCTCACGCTTAATTTCACACGCGTAGTCTAACCTGTAATTTCAAGCCATAACCAATTGAAATTACAGCAATAAGTTTAGACACGCTCATGATATCAATCTCATTATTAACTTAATGGGAAATATGATTAGTCTCAGTATTATTACACCAATAAAATCAATATCTTATATTACAAATCCGATTAACACTTTTTATTCGTCTGATTAAAATCTGTATTTAGTTAAAAAATCCCATTTATTTTTGTATTGTTGAAATGTTATTTTCATGAAATTTATTATTTTTAAGCATGATCAAGTCCAGATTGATTTTTATTATATGGAATAGTATATAAACCATTGGAGAAATTAATCAACATCGCATTTATCTATATTAGTCCATATTATTAGACCTATCGAATCTATTTATGCCAAGCTGGTAATTGTCGCTGATTCTGTCGTTAGAAATATGCGACCCAATTCAAAGACGATATCATGATTACGTCTTTGAATTGGGTTACAATTTATCAAACAGTAATCCAAGAAATGGAGCCATATTTTGCGTACGATCAAATCAACAAACATTGTTAAACAGACGGTACTTCAACAGTATAGAACTATTGCAAACTCAT
The DNA here is from genome assembly GCF_963678185.1 of uncultured Tolumonas sp. NCBI lineage: Bacteria > Pseudomonadati > Pseudomonadota > Gammaproteobacteria > Aeromonadales > Aeromonadaceae > Tolumonas > uncultured Tolumonas sp. Next base: position 480,437 of record NZ_OY782757.1, on the reverse strand, counting down.
CTCTTGGCCAAAAATTACCGCGTATTCCAAAAGAAGGTTGGATACGAACTGTTCGTAAGGCACTCGACATGTCGGGAGCACAACTTGCAAAACGATTAGGTGTAAGCCGCAATAGAATTTCGGTACTCGAACGAAAAGAAACAGAAGGCGAAATTACTCTCAACCAATTAAAAACCCTTGCTGAACAACTTAGTTGTGATTTAACGTATACCTTGGTTCCTCGAAAACCTATTGAGCAAATTATTGAAGACAAAGCTATTGAAATAGCAATTCAAATGTTGAACAGTAACCTTCAAAATATGTCTTTAGAAGCTAAATTAATTGATAAACAGGCGGAATATCGCTTATTTGAACAAGTAAAGAGCAGCATTATTGTATCTGGCGGCCACGTTATATGGCGAAAAGATTAAATGCTCCATTTGGTACTGATAATCGATATTACGGATGGTGTGACGACAGTTTCACTTTACTGACATCCGGCTCTAGTTCGTTGCTCTGCGGCAGGGGGTGTTTTACGAAAGCTACGATTCAAATGTACTAGTTCAGACTGATATGACTGTTACCAATTTTTAATAGATATCTATCGGATCTGGTCTGAACTAATACCACTTAGGTTTTATCTTCTTCAACCAAGCAATACTGCTAACATATTTTCTTGATGCTCTTGTATATCATCAAAAACCCATTCCAGCCCTAGTTTACGAGTGCTTTGATTGTCTCTGCATTTCTGCATCATAATCATGAATTTGATTGATGCTACGCTGACTTGTTTAATTTTTCCTGATGTATCTAAATAATGATCAAGCTTAGTTTTCGGGCTCCAATTTGATCCTGAGCTATTCGCCTCACTACCAATCATAGCGAAGTTACCCAAGCAATTTATTTGTTCTTGATTTGGTGCCCCATCGTTTCCATTAGCATTGGATTGTGGGTAGTAATGTTCTAAACTCCGGCGTGACCTAGAAAAATAAAATTCTTCAAATACTTTCAGTCCAAAATCACTACATCCAAGTGAATCAAAAAAATTATCTCTGTCTTTATCGCCTACTTTTGTGCTATTACCGCGAAGTTCATTTGCATATCTCTCCCACAATTTATAGTCAAGATAGTTGAAAATGAATAACGGAATACCCTTTGATATTGCAGTGCCATCTCCATAGATTTCAGAAAAATCACGGTTGTCATTGCTTAGCTTAATATTAAGGGCATTGTTATAGAGGACCGTGTTATCGAAGCTACCAGGCTTGGGTGTATTTATCTCGTTAAGATTTTCAGCCACCAAATACACATCTATGAAGTATTTATCTGCCAATTCAGATACGAACTTGAGATAACTGCTAATATTTCTATCATCAGAATTAAATAGATGTAGCAAGCAATAGAAAAGATAGTTCTTCCTTTGCCTTGCTGTAAATGACACTTCTAACATCGAAAGCAAGTGCACCAATTTATGTTGGTTATCGCTTTCGCCATCAAGATTTTTCAGATAACCATTTTTACCTTCTTTTTGCCAATATTGCAGCTTCCAGGGGTTGCTCTCAATCGTGTCATTTTCGTTTGAATGATGCACAAGATAGTTGTCCAGTAGAAACTTGGCCCTGAGCAAATTAAATCCGAACCGTTTTACAAAAGTTTCATCATCTTTTACCTTGTCAAACTCTCGAATCAACTCTTTATCATCGAGGTTTAAACTTGTAGGCGTAAAGCCACTTTCTTCCATACGTGTAATTTTCAACACAATCAGTAAGAAGTTTGAAAAGTCCATAATCGGTTGGAACGTATCGATAGTATCTTGTTCAATCGGTTGTTTATCAGTGACACTGAATGCGATAAGGTCACTGATTTTAACTGAGTCTTCATTGTCATCTACATCAGGAAACTCATCAAAATTTGAACTCTCAAAATCGCAAAGATTCTTACCAAAAATTTTAGTTTCTGGGTATCTTTGTTGTATGTAGACATTCATTTCGCTGCAAGATTCCCACAGGCGACTAAACTTTGTTTTATCCGAATCATTCAGTTTTTCTATTAGGCGGGCTTTAATAATTTCATGTTTTTCAAGTTGTTCGCCTCTTGAATTCATGATTTCAAAGTAGTGGTTTAAGTCTATATCTTTCGGTACTTGGTAATGAATTAAGTGAACGTTTTTCTGAAAATAAGCTTTGAATTCGTTTTGGTCGGTATTCGGAACTATCTCATTAATTGCAGCTATTGCATATTTAAAGCCGTTCACAATTCCATAGTCTTTTTCATCAATCTCAAAATCAGGAATATTTTTAATGGTATCGTTTGATTTTTTGCGTGCCCGATAAGTCAGTTTATTTTGGAGTGAAACACCCATTGCACCTAGTACAATATTGATTGTTGTAAGTCTCTGTTGACCATCAATTACTTCATAGATCTGGTCTCCTTTGTGATATGACACCAAAGTTCCTATAAAATAAGTTTGTTTTTTGGTGACATATGCATCGTATACATCTTGAATAAGAGCAGAAATCTCATCTTTTTCCCACGCATAGTTTCTCTGGTATATAGGAACTTCATAAGTAACTTTGTCGCCATTATAAATGTCGCTAATGGACAGTTCTTTGAGCGGCAGAGTCTTAGTTTTCATATTTGCCTTCCAGGAATTTGTATTGTTTGAAAAAATGGAGATAGTTCTTATAAATACCATCATCGCGCTGTTCATTTACATTATCTTTTTTAGCTTTTATGTCATTAAATGACAGCGGATTCACCCGATCGGAGAGAGTGCTTAAAAGCGAAACCGGTGAATCTGATTCGGTAATTGTTTTATACATATTGAACGAGTTTTTAACATCGTTACCCATAATGTAGTTTTGTGCTGATTGCCAACTAAGATTAGTGTATTGTGCTCTAAGCGAATAAGCCCAGACAAAGGCAAACACAACAAATTGTTCTAACATTTCCAAATCTATTTTTGCGGGGCGTTCAGGACAGAACCTATCAACGTAAAGCAAGATAGTAGTGTCGAATAGCAAACGAGTGATCAAATTGCCAACACCATTTTTATACGTTCTCAGATCAAGAGTTTTTACGATTTTGTTGTCATTGATGAAGTAGCCTTCATATTTATCGTTGTTCTTAATGTCCTTAAGAATTTCAAAATAGTGTCTTGCATAGTCAAAGAACGGTTTTCCAGCAACGATTGGTGTATCCAACTGAAATGATTTCAGTTCTCGGATGCCTGAAACAAATGGCATTGAGGAATGATTGAGCATATCGGCATAGGCAAAAGCCCCTTTGTAGAATTGCGCATAAGGAAAGTTGTCCTGCCGAGTAATACCCTTAAATTTATGTATATTATGCTCTGTTAATATCCAAGCTTTGTTGCCTTTAGTCCATTCTTTGACACGATAAAGATAATCACTGAATAGTGCTGAAAGCTCTTTTTGATCTAAATCCTCCCAGTTTTTTACAACCTTCTCTGTTTCTATGACATCTAAATCATTCATCTCTCGAAGATGGTAAGCCTTGAGTAAATCATGGGGGTATAGTTTTTTGCCTCGAGCATTTTGCGAATCAAAAAACTGAAAGGCTTCTGAAATGTCATCAGTGATCACAACTATGAGTTCGCAATTTTTTTTAATGTAATCACACAGTTCCGATTTTTCTCTGCTATCGCTGAATTTACTTACTCGTCTTTCGAGTGCTAGATAATTGTTAGGTATATTTCGGATATTATGCGGATTTCCTGTGAGAGGTTGTTCTAAAAAGTCTATATTCAAATCAGTATTAATTGCCTTTAGTAGCAGCGTAAAGGTGATAATCCTCTGTTGTCCATCGACAATGTTATATGTTTCTTTACTTTTGTTCTGGTCTTGGTGGAGGATAAGAGTTCCAAGTCGGTAGGTTTCTTTATTTTCATTTTTTGCATCAACTATGTCATCCAGCAGTTGAATTGCTTTTTTTGCCGTCCATTTATAAGGTCGTTGATAATTTGGTATCACCAATTTCATGTCAGAAATCGGTTTGTCGTCTTTATCTCGAGTGATTGCATTATTTAGCAACAAATCACCAATTGTAGTTATTGCAAGTTTTAAGTGAGTACTCAAATCGTCCTCCCCAATAAAATAATCCGTACCACAACCAAGATTGCGATATGTAGTGGCACAACCACATCAACAATAAAATTAATTAGAGGCAACTACACATGAACCATATATAAAAACCGGTGACGTACTGATCTGTTTATGTAAAATGATCTAAATTATTAAGAACACCTGCAATCAATCGCAGGTGTTCTAGCGCAAAACTGTTTAAATACAAATTTATTTATTGGAACAGTGATAACTTATTATTTTCATTCCTAAGAATGTTGTTGTATATGAGCTGGTCAAGAACTGTATTAACATAATCTTTAGCTTTCGCAGTAGATCGTTGAAAACCCATCATAGATAAAGCTTCTGAAATAGCTTCATCTTCCGACAAACTAAATCCAGATGTTATTGCTACAATTAGAGCTTCACTAATTTCCTCTTTAGGTACTAGTTCAATCTTCTTTGCGGTCGAAGGTAAATTAGAACGGTCACGAATCTTTACGGGCTTGCTGCTATCACTGAATAAGAAATCATTCTCTACATGAATAAATCCGTTCCGGTAGCCATACAGAGCAGCTTGTTCAATATGACATAACATTCTTGAACCAACTTTCGAAAAACCAGCTGTTTCGGCAATTCTTTTTGCAACTTCTTTCGTATGTACCGGGCCTTCAATATCAATCACTTTGCGTATTGCTTTAGCAACTAATTCAAGTGGTAATTCATGAATATCAGTTAATAGAGGGATACCTAAATTCCCATCAGCTATGATATATGCATCAATATTGAAACTATCCGCCTCTGTAAGTTGATTTCGCTCTATACGTTTAGACGGAATTTTTGGCGCAGTATCCTTAGCAGGAGTAACTTTCAGCTTATTGTTTTCTTCTAGTTCTGAATAGAAATAAATTGATTGTTCAATAGCATCTTTTAAGCGTTCGGTTTCTTTATATGCATTTCGAAACCAGTCGGTACTCCAGATACGATGAAACCGCCAACCTAATCCCTCCAAAACACCTTGACGTAATCGATCACGATCACGAGCATTGGCGGAACTATGATAGCTAGCACCATCACATTCAACTGCTAAAATGTACCGACCTGGTTTCTTCGGATCTTTTACACCAATATCAATATAAAAACCGGCTGAACCTACTTGCGGCTCGACTTCATATCCTAATTTCTTAATTGCAGAAATAACTTCATCTTCAAACGGAGAATCAGTATCTTTTCCTGTTTCATGGCGATTATTTAATTCGCCAGTTTGAGCAAAATGTAAGAAGTTTTTTAAAGACCTTACACCAAAAGGGGAATCATTTTGAGTGTTCATGTCATCTGCTGTGAAATTGCAGAAAACGGTCATGGCCAATCTAGCGCGTGTTATTAAAACATTAAGCCGTCTCTCACCACCATCTCGATTCAATGGGCCAAAACTCTTTGTTACGTTCCCAGTAGCGGTTCTTCCGTAGCCAATACTTATAAAAATTACGTCTCGTTCATCACCTTGAACATTTTCCAGATTTTTTACAAAAAATCCTTCTTGTTCGTTAGTGGAGAAAAAAGATTCACAACTTGGGTCTTCTCGACGTAGTCGTTCCACTTCTAATAAAATACAGTCCCGTTGTGCGGTTGAAAAAGCCACTACGCCAAGAGTCTGGTTGGGATGTTTTTTGACATGCTCAAAAACTGCATCTGCCACAGCCCTAGCTTCAATTGGATTTGTTCGAGATCCGCCACGCTCGTATACTGAATGTGGTAAATGATTAAATTTGAGTCCTTTCGCGTGTGGATTTATCCCTGGGCTAGGGAAAATCATGAGGCGTCCATCATAAAATTCTTGGTTAGATACACTGATCAATGAATCATGACGACTGCGGTAATGCCATTTGAGCATTGTCTCTGGAGCGCCTTGGGAGAGAAACATACTCAAGATACTTTCGATATCGGCAGTATTACTTTCCTCTGCATCTTCGTCATCTAGTTCGAGCGCCTTACCAAAAAAATCAGTTGGAGGCATTTGACGTGTATCGCCGACTACAACGACTTGCTTGCCACGTAATATTGGACCAATAGCATCAACGACTTTAACCTGACTGGCTTCGTCGAAAACGACTAAATCAAATTCAAGTGCCCCTTGAGTTAAATAGGTAGCAACTGACATTGGACTCATCATGAATACAGGTTTTATTTGTTGAATCGCATGACCTGCTTCTACTATAAGTCTGCGTATTGGAATATGGCGTTGTTTCTTATTCATCTCACGACGGATAATTGCCATCTCACCGGCAGCATTAATAGTAGGTAGACGCTGGTAATGCTTCAATACTAAGGCTTCTTGAGCATAATGGAATAATTCATGATCTAATCTTTTGAATTCATTAATGATATTTTCATGACTTACACGATCAAAGAATTTCAGTGCTTGGTTTTGACGATATGCTTGATTTACTAACCCTTCATACCAAGATTTTTTTAATGTAACTAACAGCAATTCTGCTGGAAGATCCCATGTATATGACAGTTGATCAATTTCTGACAACTCATTATTACATAATTTTTTCCGCAAATTGTTATATCGAGTCATCAAATAGAGGCTATCGATTTGATTGATCCAGCATGATAACAATGCATCTAACTTATCAAGGGGATAGGTTTCCAGCTCCTCAACCTCTGGTAGTTGGGCTGACAAACGAGTAGTAATATTATCAATCAGAGAAACAAATTTCTCAGCTGATGCGTTTAGATGATCCAAACGACTTTCCCAGCCACTAAGCTCTGAGCCACCTTCAATGAATTTTAATAATCCTTCCGGAATATCTCCTTTACCAACATCTTGATAAACTTCAATAACCCAACTATTTATTGTTTTAAGCACACTCCATTCACTACGTTTACCTTGCCACTGTGCTCCAAATAAACTCTCACCTAAACGTTCATAGTTGTTGTATTTCTGGTTCAATGTTTGGTATTTCAGAATACCATCAAGCATTGATACACAGTCTTGTACTGAAGTAGGAAGTTCTGCTTTCAAAACACCTTGCAGATGCTGTTTGGCTTGTCGGAATTCGCCGGATATAAAACGCCACCACTTACGGCCAGTAGTTGCCCAAACTTGGCGGGTTTTCAGCATATCTGCTTGCCATGCTTGATCAATAAACTTATCACCATGCTGTGCCTGAATATCAGTCATTCCTATGCCAGCATCGATAAGGTCTTTAATTTGATCTCGACGTTGTTGCCAATCATCAGTGGTCAGCTTCAATCCCTGAACATGAGGTGCCTCTAATGCTCTTTTGGCTGCTCTACATATAGAGTCAATTTCAGTAATGGTTTCTGGTGTTTTTAATAGCATCTCAACTGAAAATTGATCACCTAAAGTCCGTAATTCAGCTAATAATTTTTGCGCTTGAATAAGATGATTAATTACATGGTTTTGCTCAACAGGAGAAAAATAATCTAGAGTAGACAATGAGAATGGATTCTGAGACGGAACCCCCATTACTTTAAGATGCTCAACCATCTCACGAACATGCCCGCAGGCAGCAAGAAAAGCATTATTGTCCCAGTGACGAAATGTAGAGAAATCGAGTTCCGGCAGCACAAAACCATCGGCTTCTTGTTGTAGCTTGAGCTGACAACCCAACGCATCAATGTAAGTTGTTTCCGATGTCAGGATGGGGGTGTTGACCTGAGAGCAATATGCGTCAAGTTGTTCTCGGAGATTTGCGTGACGCAATTTCTCATTTGTTCGATCTTCTAATACAGGAGAACCAAGTTCTAAGGTTCTTTTTAATTCATCGAGAACAGCACGTTTGTTACTTTTATGGCTATGAAGTTCAAGAACGGCATCACCTAAATAACTTTCATCTAACCGTCGTTTAACAACCTCTAATGCAGCCATTTTTTCTGCAACAAAGAGTACCGTTTTACCATCTGCAAGCGATTCAGCAATGATATTGGTAATCGTTTGTGATTTACCAGTACCAGGTGGTCCTTGAATTACTAAGTCATGACCTTGTTTGACAGCAATGACCGCTTCCGTCTGACTGGAGTCCGCATCTTTAACAAAATTTAATTTTGTTAAATCTTGATCTAATGATGAAGAACTTACATTACGAGATGGCGAAAAATTATTTTCTGAATCACAAAATCCATTGCCGAGTAGGTGCTGAAAAACTTTATGGTTATGGGGTTTTTTATCCTCCGGCCAATTATCAGGGTCCAAATCTTGGTACATTTGAAATTTGCCGAATGAAAAGAACCCCAATGCAATTTCATCTTTATTTACGCGCCATCGGGGCTGATTTTTTATACATTCAGCAACATCATCAATATAAGAATTGACATCAAAATCATCACTAAATGATGGTAAAGAAACTTGAAAATCCATCTTCAACTTAGCAGATAAAGTCAGATTGGAACTTAAATCTGCTTGGGTATATGTTACCTTGTAATTCTCTTTGGCATTACCGCGTACAAGAGATACAGGTACAAGTATCAGCGGTGCTTTTCGAGGCTTATCTGAATTAGGGTCTTCAAACCATGTCAAAAACCCTAGAGCTAAATAGAGAATATCTACGCCTTGTTCTTGGTAATAACTTTCTGCCTCAGTGCTAATTTTGAGTAATTTTTTGTCTAATGCATCAGCGCTTAGTTTTGTTTGGAGACGGGTATCTGTATGACGTCCATCACCATACATGACCTCCAAATCGTCTAATAATGAGTGATGTTCTGGTTTGTCATTTTTGTCTACTAATTCCTTAGGAATAGGAATAAACGTCATTGCTTTCAGTTCTGATACTAAAATTCTGAAAATTTCTACCGCATGTTCATCAACAACTTCCAGACTAGTTGTCGATGAACGAAAATGAAGCAATGTATTGCCACGTAATCCCATATCTAACAGTTCTAGGCGGCTGATTTCCAGTTTTCGTTTCAATGAGTCCATATGCTTTTATAGTTCTATCTTTGTTAAATGCGGGCTGCAAAATTGATTTTTGATACATAACAGTCGGATTATCAAACCAGCAATTAACATGAAACGATTTTTTTGCTTAATCATGTTTCTGAACTGCTGAAATCATCGCATACCACTGTTAGATACAACAGTTTAAACTACCTCATAAATGTTAGGGTTCAAATGCTTACAATTGATTAAGATCAGTTTTTATAAGATTTATCCTAAATTACAGACATGTATGATTAAAAAATTATCAACATACTGTCTTCACAAAACAATTCGTACCTAAAAATTCAGGAAACCGTGTCAGATAAAAGCCAATAAGGATTCAAATAACGCCAAACATCCATGTCTCATTTTTGCATGACTGAACACGGGCTCTTGTTGAAGTAACAATGTCAGAAAAACATCATGCTAAGCTGTACAAACACTTTCAGATATAGCAATTTTTATATCAATATCGTCAAATAAAATAATATCTGGCCACACATAGCTAATATTAAACAACGATAGAGCAGGGGATTTTGATAATTCAGGAAACTTATCGAAGTAGAACATATATTGCTTATGATCAACTAAAATTAAAACACCTTTTTGCGTAATGACTAACACCGATACGTTCATATATAACCCTTATAATTAAGATAATAATCAAAAACATAACAACCGAATTTATTTTGTCAAACACTTGATTTTTAACTAAAAAATATGATAAAATTAGTTATATAAGTTAAAAGAAAAAGCCAATTAGTGATAAAAAATCATTTATGGTTTAATTCTTGCGAAGCAAGGAAAGAAAAAAGAGTTTGTTCACAAATAGATAAAAAATTACTTTTTTTTAAAAATTCACTTTCCCTTCATTTTATACCTTCTTTTTTTGTGATTTATTAAGCATCGACTCAATAATGCACTTGTCAGGATAAATAGATCCACGCTTTTTCTTTGATAGCGGTATTTCCAAAAAATTATTTTTATTTAATATATTTTGCAGTCTTGATATAGACTCAAAATTCAGCTTCCCCCAGCGATCTAAGCAAAAATGTTGAGACATAAAAATTCGAAGAGATGTTCCTGCTAATTTTTCACCATATCGATACCATTTGGATCTAGCTAATAAACCTAATTCAACCAACTCTTCAACGGTATTGATATGGATATTCAAAATTTTTGCTACGAGAGCAATAGCCAAATCACCATTCAATAAATCATCAAGATATGCATCCAGTTCAACCTTCAATGAATTCATATCCACCCATATGGAACCCAATTCATCTGGCGAGTCCTTTAATCGATAGGCTATAATTTTCCCGGATATAGCCCAAAATTTGAGAAGATCAGTATTACCACCATAAACTGTTGATAACCGACTGGCAGCTTCCATCGAAATTGATTCATGCGGTAATAGCCTGTGGTCACTAAAAGTAGGTATTTTTGAAAAGATAGTTGCGATGCTAGAGAGCAGGAATAGCAAATCTCGTGTAACTGCGGTTCTGTTAACGGGATTGATTACGTTCGCCTCGACAAGCATTCCTAATGTTTGTTTACTAATACCAAATACAGATATTATCTGGTCGGCATTAACGTGATCGTTCAAATCTGATGCGGTCATTCCACAACTTACTAGTTTTTTACGTTTCAATGGGATAACAGAATCTACCTCAGGCAGCATTGGTTTATCATTTTGTTCCAACACTAAATCGCCTACTCTGAAAGTTTCCATTTCTAGCCGAGCAAGGGGCAATTGCACTGCCTTCGAGCTAACCGCGATCAAAGTACAACGAGTTTGGCACACATTTTTTGCAAAAATGATTTGTGTGGCTTGATCGGTTAACAACTCATAAGCTGCTCTGATATATTCATTTAGTCTCGGTATTTCAGGTACGCGTTCCAATGAAATCATTAGGTTATCAAATGGACGTAAAACCACTAGAAGAGCATCTGTAAAACGCCTTAGCCACGATGTTACATTTGTCTGGCTGCTTAAAAACTCACGTTGGTATTCAGGGGTATCTTCATGAACTACCTCTGCATTCAACCATTCAAAATTACAAAAACCACACTTCACACCAACCATTGCATGCCAAGTTAACGATTTATTGCAGATAGGGCATGTATCAATCAAAGCCCTGCGATGCTCTTGGCAATGTGTGACGGGCAAAAGATTCCACGTTACATCTAATACACCATTATTTTTTGTACACTCAGGACAAAGACGTACAGAAGCAATTTCGATATTGCGAATGCTGCGGGCACTATCGTAATAATGGTGCGAAAAACCACCAGTGAAAGCATCAATAAGCGACCCATCATGAATTTTTAGGGCAATGTTGAGTGCGGGAATAGCTCGAATGAAATGACTGTGGCTCTTTATTGGCATAATTTTAACCACAGAAAGAGCCTCATTCACAGAAGACCAGCCATTGCGCAGTGCGACTCGAACTAAAAAACTCATGTAGCTTTCGCCAATTTTTGGTAATACTTTAATAGCGAATAAAACATCGTTTTTCATCCATTCCCTCCTGAAACTAATTTTCTTAACTCAGACATTGAGCATAAAAATGGATTTTTACTATCCGAAATTACCTCAGAGACTGCATATGAATATGCAATTGCTAAATGTTCTAATGTTGCTTTTTCTGGAGCCACATTCTCAATCAGTTCAACTAAAATAGAGGAAATGGTTCGAATGCTACCACCAGTTGCCGCAAAAAATCTGAGTAGCATTGTTTCATCATATAAATTAATTGTTGGGATCGGTAATATCGACTGAATGCTCAACATAAAGGAAGCAAAGTATTTAACTTCATTCTCATCTCTAATCGAAAAAAGAGTAAGTTTCTTAGTCGCTGAGAATCTGCTTTTTAACTGAATGTCACTTTCAACAATTCTATCGGCTTGAGGCAAACCAACTAGCATGACAGGAATATTTGATTCATTCATAAACCCTTTTATGAAATTAATTACATCCTGAGTTGCACGTGGTTGATTCTCTAGCAAATGATGACATTCATCAAAAATAATCATTCTTGTACCGTGTTCATGCAACAATCGAAAAATTCGGGTCCTCATAGATCCCTTTGTTCCTTTATCAGGAGCGGGGCAACCTAATTCTTTTAAAATTGTCATCATTGTTGATCTTATTGTTGCATCAGATGTTAGATCAACTTTTAAGATGAACTTGGATAATTCTGTTTCTAAATTTTTGTCAATAAAATGCTGGATGAGAGTGGTTTTTCCAGCACCACTTGGGCCTGTCAACAAAAAACCTTTTGGTAAATTACCAGATGTTTTATAACATCTCCCCATAGCCATTAATACATCTTTAGCCCGTGGGTGCATGATGACTCTTGAAATATACTCATCAGTTTCTTTTTTTCTTAAAGATTGCAAATTCATTATTATGCCTCAACATAAAACATGTATAGTTGCTTCAAGTACAAATAAATACGACATCATAAAGCTATTCAATATCAAAGCCACTTAAGTCATTAAAATCAATATTGTTATTATCGTGAAAAGATGGATCATCTTCTCCTAAGAACTCTTTAAAATTAAAGTTCTTAGATTGCCGTTGCTGCTCTGAAGAAATCATTTCATTTAATTCATCAGGTGTCAGTGCGGTATCATCTCTTGGATTAATCGATCTTCGCTTTATTTTATGGTTACTATTCATTCGTGTTTTTTGCCGTTGCTTAGCAGTAGCTATTATTGGATTATCAAAAATAATTGGTGTTGGCATTTCTGCATGAATCGCCAGGTTTCTTTGCTTGTGTTTTTTTAATCTAGTATTTGGAGCAATAGATCTATCAACACATGAAACAAAAAACCAGGAGCTGTCATAAGGGCTGATAACTGTTATCCTGGATATGTCAAATTCATTGTACATAACATCTACTTTGTTCTTTTTATCTCCATGCTGCGACATAACAAGATACAAATCTTTTAGTTGTTCATTATTGTATCTTTGCGAGTTAATTTTAATACCTTTGTGATCACTAATCGTACACTTCCGCATTACACCAGCAAATTTTTCAATATCTGAAATATGAGGCGGCAGTCTAGGTGGAGCTAAATATGTACCTTTATGCCACATAGATAATGGAGTTTCTTTCTTCAGATCATCATGTGGCTTTATATGATATTCATCACAAATGTAACTAACAACCAATTGCTCGAATTCATCCTCATACAAACACGCCAGATCATTTTTATCATATTCCTGACTCTTATTTTCTCTATACTTGGCGACATAACCTGGCAATGTCTCCAAGAGCATTACTTTAATTGTATTATTAAATGATTCAATATGTGGTTTTTTCCATGGCTGCCTAGTTTCTGTCGTCAGTCGAGTTATATTTTGATCATTAAGCAATGATGTAATAATGCCTGAATTAAACGCACCACCGCCATCAATAACAAGATTAGTTGGGATTCCGAATGCAGGCCATTCATTTCTTAAATATGGATATCTATCTCTAGATTTAGGTAGCATACTATGTTTTAAGCATTCAATTATTGCAGATACAGTCTCACCTTTCTCACCATATGTAATTGAAAAACCAGTAATTAATCTAGAATAAACATCTATCATTAGATAAATCTGAGGAGAACCAATCACGTTACCATCTTTATCAATAATTACTATACTGACCTTTACCGAATCAAACTGAACTTGCTCCAATAAAAAATCAGCATTATGTTTATCCTTACATAATCTAAGAGCTTTTCTTGCTCCAATACTGCCTAATTTAGCTTTTAATACTTTAATTGGTTCTAATTGCTTGGCATATTCATAATAAGTTGAACGAGCAGGCATTTCTGATGGATCGTAGCCTCTTTTTTTGTACTCAGCGACAAAAAGTCTATGCGAAACTGCACGTCGCGTATTTGCTTTATTATCTAAATAATACTTATCTAACGTTTCAAATATTAAATTGATTATTTCTGGTTTTATGCGTTTTTGCCTGCTTTTTTCTTTCAGCTTAATTAGTACTGACATTGAATTACCACTTAAGCAGTATTTCCTGTACCAATTATTAACCGCGCTTACGGAAGGCGGATTAAGATCTTTTAACTCCATACTTACCGAATCAATTACGGAACGAATTGTGTTTCTGGAACCTGGTTTATCTTTCCATTTCAAGGCACTTACATACGCCTCTTGCCTTGCTAGAGCTTTATTTTTGGTGTCGCCTAGGATATTTATAGATGATGAAGGGGCGCTTTCTTTAGCAAAGATTAACTTGCCATTTTTAAACAACGTCAACAATTCGTCTAACTCATATCGAACAATAGCTGAATCTTCAAACTCTATATAGCAACAATTACTGTTTGTATTTATGATCTTTCCAGGTCTCAGGTCTATCAATAAAACCTGATCGCAGCGGAATGAATTGTTTATCATATACGGACAACCTCCGTGTCATGGCTTATGAATTCTTTTTCAATATTGAATTTGTAATATGAATGTGCAATAAGAGATGCAGGAATGCATTCATCAAAACCAAGATCTTTGCATATTGATATTAGGTCTCCATATTTAATCGCCTTTACACATATTTTTTCACTCAAAATTTTAAATTCCGTATCAGGTTTTGCCAACATTAGGTATCCATATAAGAATTTTAGATTTCTTACAGAAAAACCCTTGTTGAAATCGCCATTAAATGCTAACGAAAGTGGCACTTTTAACTTATATTTAAAGTGTCGCTCTAAAATATAAAACTTTTTCAACAAAATCGGATTGCTTTTATCTGCATCGACTTTTGTATCAATAAATCTATATGTACCGTCGATATAATTAATTAGATAGTCCGGTGTATAAACTCTCTTTTTCCCTTCAAACTCATATTGAAATGTCTGTGGTTGTGTTATGTAGCATAAAACTGTTTCATCAAATTCCAGTTTATATAAATAGGCAAGTTCATTCCTACTTTCCGCATACATAGTCCGTTGCATTTTATGTGAGTGAAATGAGATTGAGGGTTTAACTCTTGACATTCTATCCAAGAATCTAACACCCATTTTATTATTTCATCCTTTTCACCTTTTTATTAAATGCATGAAAACAGGTTAGATAGTTTTTATTCGTTTGTCATCACTAAGGCTAGTTGGATAGATGCTGCATACCCATTGTAAAATTAATTAATTATTGCTATATTAATTCAATATTGTCGAAAATATAAACCCATATGAGTCCAGTTTTTTGGTTTTAAATTTTAGTCAATGAGACAGATCAATATTCTACAATTTTCGTTATATTTTGTTTTCATAAAAATACATGTTTGTTATGAAAACAAAATATAACGAAACCTCTCTCTTATTTTTTATTCGGCTTAATGCATAAACCTATTGAATTTTTAAAACTTATTATAAATTAATTGGTTATCCATAATCTCGTAATCCTCCAATAACTACGCTAGGCACACCTTACTGAAATATTTTATTTGCAATTTTTTCAGTAATTGTAGTTAACCCATAACGCATAAAACGAACTAACATCGTTCAGATGTAAAAATGGATATCAGTAAATCCTTAACAGAAGCGCTTCTTTATTCTACTTTCTAGGACGCATTGATATTTGCATTTTCATTTGTATTAACGGATAAACAACAAACCCAAAAGTTTTCATGAACAACATAATCATCAATCAAAACATACCTAAACCTGCGCAAAATCATTCACAAATGACGCTTCTTTTGTCATTCTACGGCTAAGTGTATATACCTGTCAGATGTATGGGGAAGGAATGCCGCAATCAACGCCAAACAACAGTGAAAACAGTAACTTTGGTTTCTTAAAAGAACACGACCCACTGTTCTTTGTGCTGGCAAATAGTGCTGAACAAGCCTTTGTTCGCGACCCCAACACGACCTTAATCAAAATGCGGCAATTTGGTGAAGCGATAGCGCAAGATCTGGCAACGCGCTGCGGCATCACTTTTGATGAACGGGTTTCGCAAAGCGATCTGCTCTATCAAGTTAGCCGAGAGCTATCTCTCGATCTCGATATTCGAAATGTTTTCCATGCTTTACGCATTGCAGGCAACAAAGCGGCACACCAATTTCGTACACAACATAAAGAAGCATTAGAAGGGCTGAAACTCGGTCGCAGTTTAGCCGTTTGGTATCACCATGCCATGGGTAAATCAGGAACCAGCTTCAAAGCAGGACCGTTTATTCCGCCTTCCGATCCAAGCCAGCACTTGCGCGACTTACAAACACAGATCGCAGAGCTAAGAACCAAACTGAGCGAAGCAAATCAACAGGTTGAATCAAATCATCAACTCACCGATTTGCTGAGTAAAGAAAAAGAAGAATACGCAACTCTGGCTTATCAGATGGAAACGGAAGCCAATCAATTTAGCCAGCAAGCCAAAGCGCATGAAGCAGCTTTAAAAGCCCAGCAAGCAGCCTTCGAGAAGCGACTGGCTGATTTGAATAAAGCGTGGCAGGAAGAGTCTGACGCCACCCGCAAAACGTTGCAGCAACAACGTGATGCTGTCGTGAAGAAAACTGCCAGCGCATCAAAATCCTTTTCGTTAAATGAAGAACTCACCCGCATTCTTATCGATGAACAACTGCGCGAAGCGGGCTGGGAAGTTGACACCGAACAGCTCGATTGGCGCAAAGGGGCACGCCCTGAAAAAGGTCATAACCGAGCCATTGCAGAATGCCCAACACATATGAATGGTAAAAAAGGCCGTGCCGACTATCTGCTATTTATCGGTTTAACGCCCGTTGCCGCTGTCGAAGCGAAAAAAGAGAACGTCGATGTCTCTGGCAAAATCAAACAAGCAGAACGTTATGCTTATGACTTTAATATCGCTACGCCTCTGATTGCACCGTGGACGTTGGAAGGCCGCACTAAACCGTGGGATGATCAACATGGCGGCAGCTATCAGTTACCGTTTGTCTATTCCTGCAATGGCCGTGAATATGTGCCACAACTAGCTGAAAAATCAGGGATCTGGTTTCGCGATGTGCGTCATCCTTCCAATCTGGCGCATGCACTCAGTAAATTTCATACCCCGGAAGGGCTGCTCGATAAACTAAAACGCCAGCGTGAAGCCGCCGAAGCTAAACTAAAGCAAGAGGGTTTTGGTTATCTCAAACTACGAGAATATCAACAGAAAGCCATTCAAGCGGTGGAAGTTGCCTTAGCCAATAACCAGCGCAACTGTCTGCTCGCCATGGCGACCGGCACTGGTAAAACCCGCACCATTATTGGCTTGATGTATCGGTTCTTAAAAACAGAGCGTTTTAAACGCATTCTGTTTTTAGTCGATCGCACCGCCTTGGGCGATCAATCACTCGACGCATTTAAAGAGATGCCGCTTGAACAGGGCCACACCTTATTCAATAACTATATTATCGCGGAATTAGGCGATATGACGCCTGCGGCGGAAACCCGTATTCAGGTGGCAACCGTGCAAGCGATGGTCAGTCGAATTTTTGCCAGCGATACACCATTGCCGCTCGATAGCTACGATTGCATCATTGTCGATGAAGCGCACCGTGGTTATACGCTCGATCAAGAGATGACCGATGGCGAACTGGCCACCCGCGATGCTGCGCAATATCTGTCGGCTTATCGTCGGGTGATTGATTATTTTGATGCTGTCAAAATCGGTTTAACGGCAACACCCGCCAAACACACCACCGAGATCTTTGGCAAACCGGTTTATACCTATTCCTACCGTGAAGCGGTTGCTGACGACTGGTTGATCGACCATGAACCGCCGATCCGTTATGGCACATTACTGAGTCAGAAAGGCATAAAATTCGTCAAAGGTGAACAAGTTGAAGTCATCAACACCCTGACGGGGGAAATTGAAACCAGCGACCTGGATGATGAACTGAGCTTTGATGTTAGTCAATTTAACAAACAAGTGATCAACAGCGACTTCAATCGCGTGATCTGCGAACAACTCGCGAATGAGCTTGATCCATTCGGCCCAGAAAAAACCATGATTTTCTGCGCCACTGACAACCATGCCGATATGGTTAAACGCCTGTTGAGCGAAGCATTCAAAGACATATATGGTGAATCTTATAACGAAGCGGCAGTTGAAAAAATTACCGGCAAGAGCGATCAAGTCGATAAACTCATTCGTCGTTATAAAAACGAACAATACCCCAATGTCGCGATTACCGTCGATTTGTTAACCACCGGCATTGATGTACCCGCGATTGCGCATCTGGTGTTTATGCGTCGCGTGCGCTCTCGCATTCTCTATGAACAGATGATTGGCCGTGCCACCCGCCGTTGCGATGATATCGGCAAAACCGTGTTCAAGATTTATGATCCGGTTGATATCTATGCCACGTTGCAAGATGTCACCACCATGAAACCGTTAGTGAAAGACCCGAATATCACGCTGGAACAATTGGCCAACGAACTGACGACCCCTGAGTTATTGGAAAACGCGCTGAATACCAAAGGAGAACAACCCGATTCCTCTCATGCCGATGATGTGCTCAACCAGTTCAGCCAGAAAGTAATGCGTATTTTGCGCAAAGCCAAAAACAAAGCCGAATCAAAACCAGCTGTGCGGGAAAAACTGCGTGAAATGGCGTCGATCTGGGGCGTTGAACCCGAGAAATTACACCAACACTTTCACGCCATTGGCCCGAAACAGACCGCACAGTTTATTCAACAACACGGCAATTTATTGAATCAACTGGATGAGATCAGCCAGCTGATTGGTTCTGATCGTTATCCGGTTATTTCACATCATGAAGATGAATTTCTGGTGCGGGAACAAACTTACGGTGCTTATGCTAAACCCGAAGATTATCTCGATAGCTTCAGCGATTTTGTGCAAAACCAGATCAACCAATCGGCAGCATTAGCGGTGGTGGTCAATAAACCGCGCGATCTCACCCGCGAACAGCTTCGTGAAATCAAACTGCTGTTAGATGGCGCGGGTTTTAGTGAAGCCAAACTGCAAACCGCATGGCGTCAGCAAACCAACCAGGATATTGCCGCCAGCATTATCGGCCATATTCGTCGGGCGGCATTGGGTGAACCGCTGTTATCGTTTGAACAGCGCGTTGCCAATGCGATGACAAAAATCTATGCCGCCCACAACTGGACACCGCCACAACGAAAATGGCTTGATCGTTTAGCCAAACAACTCACCCATGAAGTGGTTATCGACAGCCTGTTTATTAATGATGTGTTTGCCAACACCGGCGGCGTAAAAGGTATGAACAAGTTACTCAACAATCAGCTTGATATCGTCATTGACGAGTTAAACACCTATTTGTGGCAAGCCAGTTAAGCATTGCTGTTTAATTCGCCAACTAATTTGCACGCATTGCAAATAAAGCAGAATTACACCATTTCCGGCATACAATAGCGGCCATCTGCGCCGCTGCATGCCAACATTCGAGAAAACCATGACTAACAACGATATCGTTCAGAAACTCTGGAACCTGTGTGACGTATTAAAAGACGACGGCATTAATTATTCCGATTATGTCTCAGAGCTGGTTCAGTTGCTGTTTATCAAGATGGTGCATGAAAACACCGAAAGTGGCGTATTAAACAAACATTTTCTGCCGGAAGGAAAACGCTGGCCCGATATCAGCGAAGGCAAATCGGGCATTGCGCTGCTCAACTATTACAAACAGATGCTGCTCGACTTATCGAAAGACAGCGACCCCATGATTGCCGCCATCTATGCCGAAGCCCAGTCAAGCCTGCGCGAGCCGCGTCATTTAGAGCAATTGATTAAATCGCTTGATCAAATCGACTGGTTTAGTGCGCAAAAAGACGGGCTGGGCGACCTCTATGAAGGTCTGCTGGAAAAGAACGCCACCGAAACCAAATCAGGTGCTGGCCAATATTTCACTCCGCGTGAACTGATCAACAGCATGGTGCGTTGCGTCAAACCGCAGGCAGGTGAGTTAATTCAAGACCCCGCAGCGGGAACGGCAGGCTTTCTGATTGCCGCCGATGCCTATATCAAGCAACAAACCGACGACCTGTTTGATCTCGACGCTAAACAAAAAGTCTTTCAGCGTGATCATGCCTTTGTGGGTGTTGAACTGGTGCCGAAAACCCGCCAGATGGCGCTAATGAACTGCCTGCTGCATGGCATGGAAGGCGACGACGAAGGCGTGATCCATCAAGGGAATTCGCTGGGCGAGGCGGGAAAAAACTTACCACGTGCCGATGTGATTTTAGCTAACCCGCCGTTTGGCTCATCGAAAGGTGGTAATGCGGCTATTACCCGCGACGACCTGACCTATAAAACCAACAACAAACAGCTCGCATTCTTGCAGCACATTTATCGCAACCTGAAAGCCGGTGGCCGTGCCGCCGTAGTTTTGCCCGATAACGTGTTATTTGAAGCGGGTGTTGGCACCGATGTGCGCCGCGATTTAATGGAAAAATGCACACTGCACACCATTTTGCGCCTGCCAACCGGCATTTTTTACGCGCAGGGCGTGAAAACCAACGTGCTGTTTTTCACCAAAGGCACCGCCGCCAATCCACAGCAAACCGAAGGCTGCACACAACAAGTCTGGGTCTATGACTTGCGCACCAATATGCCCAGTTTTGGCAAACGAACCCCGTTTGGCGAATCGCATTTAACACCGTTTGAAACTATTTATGGCGAAAGCCCGCTGGGCGAGAGCCAACGCAGCGAAGGCGAGTGGAGTTTCACTGCTGATGATACCGAGCAAACACAGGAAAACAGCCGCTGGCGCGTATTCAACCGTGAGTGGATTCGTGAAACCAAAGGCGATTCACTCGATATTTCATGGCTGAAAGACAACAACAGTGTCGATGCCGCCAATTTACCCGACCCTGAAATTCTGGCTGCCGAAGCCATGAGTGAACTCACCGAAGCGTTACGCGAATTAGATGGGCTGCTCAATGCATTAGGGGCGTGTGATGAAGCGGAAAGCCAGAAGAAATTATTGGCGGATGTGTTGGGAATGGGTGACGAGGTGAAGGCATGAGTGCGGAAATGACTTTGCCGGAAGGGTGGATAAATACAGATTTGGGTAGCGTAGCACAATGGGGTTCAGGCGGTACACCATCAAGGAACAATTCAGAATATTATGGTGGAACAATTCCTTGGGTTAAAACCGGTGATCTTGGCCCTAAAATTATTAAAACTGTTGATGAATATATCACCGAGGAAGCAGTTAAAAATTCTAGTGCAAAATTTTTCCCTAAAAACTCGGTTGCCATTGCTATGTATGGTGCAACTATTGGTAAAACATCGATTTTAGGAATTGATGCAACAACAAATCAAGCTTGCGCTGTTGCTATTCCGCAATCAGAAATAACATCGACTGCATTTCTCTACTATTTATTACGAAGCGAAAAAGATAATTTTATTGCTAAAGGAAAAGGTGGAGCACAACCAAATATTTCTCAATCTTTAATTAAAGAGCATGAAATATCAATTCCACCACTCGCCGAACAACACCAAATCGCACAAAGATTAGACGAATTACTTGCTCAAGTTGACACTATCAAAGCCCGCCTTGATGCCATTCCAGCCATTCTCAAACGCTTCCGCCAATCCGTGCTATCTGCTGCGGTGAGCGGGAAATTGACGGAGGAGTGGAGATCAGATAATAACTATACCGATCCTTGGCTAGAGCTGAAAGTTGAAGATATAGTCACTAAAATTGAAGCTGGTAAAAGCCTCAAATGCATTGAAATACCACCTCAAAATGACGAATATGGAATTATAAAAATTAGCGCGGTCACTTGGGGTGTTTTCGACGAAAATGAAAGCAAAACATTACCAAACCCAAATTTATTTATAGAAGATAGAAGAGTTAATGCTGGTGATTTTTTAATATCACGTGCAAATACAATAGAATTATTAGGCAATCCCGTAATCGTTGAAAAAGTAACAAAAAATTTAATGTTAAGTGACAAAGTTTTACGCTTAGTTATGAATGATAAAAATAAAAAATGGCTATCGTTGTTTTTACGTTCCAGTGTGGGACGATATGAAATAGAGTCTCGATCTACAGGAAACCAATTATCCATGCGCAATATCGGGCAATCATCATTATTAGATATTGATTTACCGAAGCCGTCAGATAAAGAGCAAGAAGAAATAGTCCGCCGAGTTGACCAATTATTCACATTTTCCGATCAAATCGAACAACGCCTCAACGATGCAAAATCCCGTGTAGATAAACTCACACAATCTATTCTCGCCAAAGCATTCCGTGGTGAACTGACAGCCGATTGGCGCGCCGAACACCTAGAATTAATCAGCGGTGAAAACAGCGCCGAAGCCTTGCTGGCAAAAATTCAAACCGCCAAAGCAGCTCTTCACGGCAAGAAAAAGAAAGGGAAGGCAGCATGAGCGACTTTTCCACGCTCATTTCGCTGTTGAGTGCCGGTTTATCGCTGATGGCCATCGCCGTCAGCGTGTTCACTTTTTATAAATCGCACACATTGAACCACGATATTGCCGTGCAAACCCATTTGAACGATTACAAACAAGTGATTAAACAAATCTGGTTGCAAAGCAAACCTGTCATTGAGCAAATGGATTCCATTCTGAAGGGTGAATATGAACTGAATGACATTGCCAGAAACCTGGATGCGCTGACATCAAAATCAGAATATGCCGATAACAGGCCATTACGGCACACATTTTATGATTTGCATTCTTTCTGCATTGAAGAATTAGAACCTGAATTCGACAGTGAAAAACTCAATTATTCTCGTAAAATCAGTTCATTACTTGATATCGGCTTCGATATAAAACCATTTTTGAAAACCGGCAAATTTGGCAAAACAGTAACGTTTGATTATCTCAAAACCCGACAGGGTGCCAAGGCTTATGCCATTATCAATGGTCTGAACAGTAACGAACTGAAGAAAATCAACACGTTAATTATTGATAAAATCACCGAAGCTACCTGCATTTACACCATCAATAAATCACAACTCGACCAGTGGCACACGCAGCTAACGGGTTTAAAACAAGATAATGAATTCGATAAATTCAGCATTAAAGAAAATGACAGGTTATACGCCCGCATGAACATTATGTTAAATACACTGTCATTTTTGCAATCATATGAGCTGGAATACTTACTGAAAAGCAAACATGAAAGCAACTTTGACACAGGCTGTTTATTACACAGTGCAGTGATGATGCATTTGTTCGGTAAACTGGCAAAGCAATACATATCATGAAAACCGGATAACCACGCAAGCAGTGAGAACACGATAATTCCGCACTGTAATGAAAACTCAAGATCCGCATCAGCAACAAATCCAGTTACAAATAATAGTCATCCGGCCAGAAACGACTAACTACACTCAACAGAGCACTAAAAATCAGAAATGAGCACCCAAACCAGATCGCGCTACGTGAAAAAGTGAAGAGAACCATAGCCAATTCTTTAAATTTTTCACGTAGGAGCGCGGTAGTGGAAACAGGATGGGCAAGAATACAGTTTTATCGGACAAATACGGTTCTGTATCGGAAGTCCCAGTCCCATTAAACCAACAGAATAGAACGTGTAGTAGATTACAGGTGGATTGGATTTAACATAATATACATTATGCGAAATAACAGATTAGCGATTTTTTGTGGGGCCAACGCCGTACTTAGTTCAGGCACCGGCCCCGAGTTGGCGCGAGCGTTATGAAAAAATCAGGGAACATCTCGCGCGCTCAAACGAATTATAACAAAAACCGATCTTATAAAATCATGCCGCGCGAAATCACATAAGAATGTTATGTGTTGTCAGCGTCATTGCGACGACAATTAGCGAGATAAAATGCTTCAAAATCTGCTACATCATCATTCGAATCCAACGAGGAATTTCGGCGCGAACGAAATGACTCCGGTGACAACATTAGAAGAATCGTTTCTGGCTGGATTGCGCCGACGTAGAATTTATCGCCAACGTGACAACCGAGAAAATTTAAAATTTCGGCTGGTATCCGAAGAAAAATTTCATCATTTACAGATTCAACGGTGATTTTCATAATCATAACATTCCATGCCCCAACCGCATGACCAACTCAAAAACTCGTTCAATACCGGCTGATGTGGACATAACAGAAATCGGTGTTTTTTCATCTAGATATATCGACGGTCGATACAGCCATCGAATAACCGCATCTTCATCACCATCGAAATATTTTCGCAGTGCGTCTACGACCGAATTTTTGTCAGCATCAGCGTGCGGACAACGAGTCAAATGAATGATGTTCGGCTGAACAACTGAAATCCAAAAACCATCACCGATTTTGCAGTTCAGCTTTTGCAGAATTTCGTCAGGCACCGGCAAAAAAACTTCTTCGGTATTTAAACGTTCAACAGTCACAATCATGAAAAACTCCACCAAATAATAGATTCATTAATAGATACTCTGATTGTTTTTAACAGACAAAACCCAGCAATGGCGCGGGTTTGCAGCATTTTATTAATAGATACATTAATAGATACTCTGATAGATATTTTTAGCACTGACCGTCATCAGAATCATCGTCACGTGAGCAAAAAATCAAAAGCTTGCTTTCCGGTGTGATGTTTTTTTCAGACTCCGGTG
Source organism: uncultured Tolumonas sp. (assembly GCF_963678185.1). Classification (NCBI taxonomy): domain Bacteria; kingdom Pseudomonadati; phylum Pseudomonadota; class Gammaproteobacteria; order Aeromonadales; family Aeromonadaceae; genus Tolumonas; species uncultured Tolumonas sp. Next base: position 455,856 of record NZ_OY782757.1, on the reverse strand, counting down.
GCTGAGAATCAGGTTTCGCCGCGGTATCAGAAACCGATTTTTTAAACGCATCGACGACGCGCTGCATACGCTGACGAGCTAAAACCAGCGTTTTCTCAGGCGGATACGCATCAAATCTGGACATACAAATCCCCGTTTCGCTATTGCCGATAAATTGTGTTATCGGCGACAACATCATTAATGGCGGCTTTCGATAGCCGTACTCACAAAATTCGACTCGAATGAAAATTCAGCTAAAAATTATTCAACGATTTCAGTGTTTTAAACTCACGTTCGGAACCGTTGAGCGAAATTGGCATAAAACACAATGCATCATTTTGATAAAATCTAACGTGGACCACGTTATCAGCATCGATAAAAATTCGACAGCTGGATAGGTCCCCTCGCCTACGCAAAAGCTCGTTTTTTGTCAGCCGCTCAATACGAATTTTAGCTCTATTTGACATGACGTACCTTCCTATTTGACATGACGTACCTATGCATGTGATTGAAATATATGATTTTATCGTTTTTTATTAATTGATTCGCTGAATCTGCAACACCAAAAGAATTTGAGATTTTTTACCGCTTTTTGTGTTTGTGCGCAGCCAACGCGGCAGCAGAGAAAACCCAGAATTCGCGTCGGTTTGCTCGTTAGAATCAAGCCCACCGAGAACGATCAGCTCGCCATTTTTGGCACTGACCAGCGTCGACAATTCACGTTTTGACAGCGTCGGAGAGTCGATTTCAGATGTCGAATTTTGAGAAAAACTGCTGAGCTGCCGACTAATTTCGAGATCGACAGTTTCAGACAAAATCGTCGGCGTGACATCGAGAATGACGCCGGAATCGCGGTAATCGACAGCTTGTGTGACAGCTCCGGAGCCGCTGGTCGTTGTTGATGACAAAGTCGGCGTAGAATCGCCGATTTGAATATGACCTTTTTGGCCCGTTCGAATCCGAAGGCTCGGTGCAGAGACCAGCGAAAATCGACTATCGCCCGAGATTGCTGACAAAACAGCAGACACAGAGGATTTCTCAATTTTCAGATAGTTGCCGGCCGGTGAAATCGCGCCGGCGGTGGCTGAAACACTGGATTTGAGAGCGTCAATTGCGAGACCGAAACCTCGGGAGTCGGACGAATTTTCGGTGTACTCAATGATTGCGCCGCGAACCGAAACCTCGGCCACAGGCGCATCAAACGCGCTCAAAATCGTGTGAATTTTTTGCATGTCAGCGTCAGAACCAGCGAGCAAAACACTATCGAGCTGCGGCTCGAAATTTGTGTGCAAAAACTGATTAACGATTTTCTGCACATCCGCGGGACGCCGAAATTTCGGTCGATAAAATTCAACGCGATCAAAATTCTGACCTGAGCCCGCGACCGGCAGCGGATCGACCGCGGACGGCAGCGATTGAACAGGATCATTTTTTGCAGTTTTGCGAAAATCATAAATGTCTGAAATTTCTGATAAATCACCACCCTGCCCCCGATTTTCAGACATTGATGCTGGCACAAATTGGGTTACATCACCGATGCGGCGAACACCAACGCCGGAGCCGGATAGTAAATCATCGACAGTCTGCTGGACGCGGGACAGCGGCACACGAGCATGAATCGAAATCATTTTTGCACTCACAATCGACGGGTCCACAGCATAATCGGCGTGCAGTACATCACCATATGTCGACTGCAAAAATTGACCCAGCGGCACAGCATCAAAATCGAGGTTTACCGCGTAATCAGCAGGCGCAGCAGGTGGCGCAGCCTGAGCCGTGAAACAGAAAAAAATCAGCAAAAAAAATCTATTCATTATATATCTCCGGCATTTTGCGATGGCGGTTCGTCGCGTGCACGCGCCTCGTCGGCACTCCTCGGCTCTCGCCCTCGCCTACCCGCTACGGCAGCATTTGCATGCGGTCTAAATCACGTAAAATTTTTGGATTGGACACAAAAAATTGCGGATTTTCATCATCATCTAACAAAAACAGCAAAACTCGAGAACCATCGATTCGCCATTTGGAAAAATCATTTAATTTTCGGATCTGGCAATCACCAGATGACGATTGCGGCACCGAAAACTGACCGACGGAACTCGAGCCAGACATCGGCTCACACAGCAAAAATGACACGATTTTTTGATTCGGATCTGACGATTGGAAACCCGAAAAACCCAAATATTTCAGCTGCTTTGGCTCGGGCTTGACCGGTGCGACGGCAGTCGTGGTGGCTACAGTCGATGACTGAGAAACAGCCGTCTCGGGAACGGTTTTAGACGGTTTATTATCGTTCAACATATCGCCAGTCGATAACGACCTCATATAAAAAATCGACCCGCCCAGCATGGAAACGGCAACAAAAATCATGACGCCGTATTTCAAAAACAGCTTCCACGGCCATCGAGATTTATACGTATCGATGGTCGTCGACTTATAAAACTTGAAAATTTCAGGATTAAATTTTCGCTTTTCTTTCAGTGGTTTGACGCGAGACGCTGGATTGTCACAACACTCGTTGTAAAAATTCCAGATCGTGTGCGGGGCGCCGAATGGCCTGTAGCCGTGCCAATGTCCGTCGACGAGACTACGGACATGCGGATCAATCAATTTTGGATTTTGACTGATGATCCAAAAATCGTAGCCGCGGTGCCGATGTGTCGATAGAGACTCAATCCACTCTGGCGCTTTTTGAGAACTATTTCGCGTCGGAAAAACATACTGAGCTTCATCGATAACAAATAATGTGCCGTCTGGAGCCATGCGCCAATCGGTGAAATCGAGCATTGCGCAGCAGCCGAGGCTTGGATCGAGCTCGGCAATATTAGTAAAAATGACTCGTTTTTCTGTGCCGTTTTTTTCTTCATCAAGTCGCAAATTGAGAAGTTTTTCGACAACATATTGTGTTTTTCCCGCCCCTGGGACGGCAGTAAACAGGTTGATCATTATTTCACCATCATTTTTTTGCCCGCTCGCATCGCGACGCGGGCGGTATACGCAGCAAAAAATGCGTTGATGATGTAATCGACACCCGAAAGCCCGGCGAGATTCAGCGTTGCAAGCGGGACGCCGGAGAGCAGAGACTGAATTCTGGTCATTGCGAGCTGCAAAACCTCGGAAAATCCAGCGTAAGTCAGAAATCCGATGCCGAGGGATAACAAAATTCTGGTGACAAACGACCCCGCCGCGGTGCGAGTAAAATACCCACAAAGACTCATGAGACCCCCTCGTCACGAAATGCGATTCGAATGAATAACAACATTGCGATAATTTTTGAAATGATTTGAGAGATCTGCTCAAAAGTTGGGCAAAACTTATCAACTGGTATGTAATCTGCGATGTCAAATGCGACATGAATTCCGGCCCAATCATTGTCCCAGCGAATTTTTGTGGTATCGCTGTGAAAATCTGGGCACGCATGCGGCAGCCAGCGAGACTCGAACGAAAAATAATTCCGCAGGTCAAACGACCAATTTTGCAACGAATTCGGGCTATCAAAATCGGCAGTTGAATCATCGATGGTAGTCGAACCCGCAGCCGTGCCAGCGGTGGTGCCGGTCGTTGTGCCTGTGGTAGTGCCGGCTGTCGGCGTCGGATAAATGTTCGGCGAATCAGATAAATCGGTAATTGAGCGAGTTGTAGTGCCAACGCTCGCAAGATCGAAATAGCCGTCAAGCGCGCCAGTGACCGCGGCATCGGTGGCAATTTGATTTAAAATTGCTGGATTGTTGAGCGCATTGACATACGCATCGTCGGTAACAACCTCAGAAACCGCGGGTATCGTGTCGATGGTTTTTGATGTGGTGGCAGCGATTTTAAACGATTGACGATAAAAACCCTTCTCGGCTACAGTTGAGCCCCCTCGGAGATACCACGACGTCATAAAGTAGGGATTCGTATAGAGCGAATAACCGTTCTCAGCGAGTGCGGCCAACGTTGCAGAATCGAGCGGCGTGACAGTGCGCAGATACAAAAGCCCGTCCGAATTGTAATTCGCACACGGCAGATATGCATAAACACCCGAATGATTGACGTCGGTTGAGTCCTTTATGTTGTTAAAAAGACTTGATTGGCAGATAGTCCATCCCACGTTTGATTGAATTTTTATGTAGCTTCCGTCCGCGGTGGTTGTATAGCCGGACTCAGTAGCAGACTCAAGCAGCAACGCGGAAACAATGGAAACCGCAGCTAATTTTGACCATGGTCCCGTTCGAGTAACAGACAAGACACCGCGGGCAGCAGTAGCGATTTGTGATCTCAGCGGGGTCAGTGTGGCAGTAGCAGAAAATTTAACGCCATTTTTGATCCACGAAATTCTGGCGGCAGTCATAGATAAAAACTCATCAATCGCGGCAATGGTTCCATCCGACATCGTGATTGTGGCCGCGTTAGCCCATGCACCAAAAGAACCGGTCAGGGCGGCGACAATCAGCATGGCGGTCAGAGATTTTTTCATGCAAAAAAGATCCAAAAAGAACCCAAAACGGTGATAGCAAAAAGCAGAAACATTTGAATTTGACCTCCAATGTGGGGCGGTTGCCCGCCCCATTACTTAGGCACCCTTGGCGGCACCGCGAAGCGCTTTAAATCCGGAGACCCCCAAATGAACGACAAGCCACGCGATCATGACACCAGAAATCACGACACCGCAGCCTGCGATATAGGTAGTAATGTTGCTCGTTTGGGTCTCCGTTAGTAGGGTCACACCCTCAGTAGGATCAGCAGCAAACGCGGCCATTGGAGATGCCAGAACCGCGACAGCAGCAGTCAAAGCCAAATTTTTCAGTTTTTTCATGGTTTTTTCCTCGTGTGTAAATGCCAAAAATGGCGGTTATAAATTTTTTCTCAGTAGCCGAAATCCGTACGCCAGATTCCAGCAAACGATCGTTTCGACGATCCAGTCGCGAAAAACTGGATCGCTGAAAAAATTAAATGATTCAACGCTCATAGATAATTTTTCGAGTCAGCGTTATGCGCTCACTGACGAGCCGCATAAAGTTTTTTGGCAGCAATTTTTCATGCTGACAGACAATCAAAAATTTGTTTGAACCGACAAAAATTTCATTATTGATGAGTGGACTCAGATCAAACGACTGAGCCTCGTCTATAACAAAAAGACAGTTTTTTTTGTCAGAAAACGGGATCAGCGAGTCGATTTTCGTACCCAAAATTTCATAATTAGAAAAAATTTCGGGATGGTTATTTTTCATCATGTCGACAAGACCGCGAGCCAGCGCGGTTTTGCCTGAGCCGCAGACACCAGAAATAAAAATGATCATTTGGAGTCTCCAAAAATCAGCGGATCGACGAAAAACATGTATAAAAATCCAGAGGCTATGGCGTAAAAATCGATAATCGCACTATAGATACTCATACCCGCCCCCCTAAAACCTATTTGTCGCCGTGTGGAGCCCAGCCAGAAACGACGTTTTTGGTCGGATCGCGCGGGTCAGCTGTCAGGGTCAGGTCGACGTGAGTCAAAAATGGAATTTCTGCCAGCGATTGAAACGCGGGCTCTGAAACTGTAATTTCACGCAGATCGTAACCGACTGAAACTATTGTAGTTTTTTCATTGGAAAATCCTCGTGCGGGGATCAGGTACTCAAGACGAGCAAGACTATATTGACTCCCAGCCTTGGAAATGCCGGACATTTTGTAGACACGATTGACGATAACACCTGATAATAAATTGCTCATTTGAATCTCCTACGCTGTCAGTGCAGCAAAAAAGTCGTTTAGTGTTTTGGTCTCAACTAGCACCGGATTTGTGGTTTTTGATGACGGTCGGTTTTCAGGATCGGGGCCGCGACGCGGGAGCGACGAATACGGCACGGGAACGGCCAGCCGTTTCGGAATTCGATCTTTTTCGCAGCGGCCATCTAGTCGCGCGATGAGAAAATCAACGATCTGGGTATCCCCCATCTCCTCGACCTCACGCATCCAGACAACAACGCGAGCAGCCTGCAGGGCGGCAAATTTTTTGACATGCTCAACACCCGCGTGAACCTGCGCGCGGAACGTCAAAATATGCACGGGTTCGGCTTGAGCATCAGTAACATCACTAAAAATACGCGCGGCCGCGGCAGAGCAGCCGCAGAAAAATCGGTCGTGATTGAGAAGAATTTCAGGAGGCAAAACGCGATCAACGGCACGCAACTCATACTCGACACGAAACCAACGCGGGAACTCCTCAGATTTCATCTGAATCCCTTTTTCGTATCCGCGACACATTTTGCCGCTTTCACGAGAGCCGACATACAACGAACAACCGCGATCAGGAAAGAAATCAAGTTTCGTGTGGGGCTCTAAAATGCCCTTTTCACGATTGTATCGACCGATAACAACATGGCCGGACTCGATTGCACTATAACGTGGTGATGCACCGCGCGCCGGTGTAAACAACCCGCTGATCGCGTGGGTCCGCATTTTTTGATAGCTTATTTTTTCGCCGGTCAAATCATCCATAGCGATGTCGACACGAGAAATTTTAGGTTTAAAAATCGACATATCGTCGTGAGTCAGCAGTCGATGAACACGCCGAAAATCGGTGGAGTTACAACCGGCCCCGCTGAGTGAAAACATGGCGCCCATATTTTTAAAATCCCACGCGACAAGACCGGCAGGCATGCCGTCGAGCGTCAGCTCGCCCCAGTTTTCGTAAAAGAATTTTTTGCCGGCGCGGCGGTTGATTTCCCAGTTTTTTCCATAAATTTTTGACAACGAAACGATAATGCAATCGAGAAAAAGCTCGTTCAGCTCAGCCTCGCCGCCAAAAAACGGCATCAACATTTCAAGCGTTTTCTGAGTGAATTCTTTTTGCAGTTTTCCGCGAGAGCACTGCTCCAGCGCGGCGGAGGGCGCAGATTGCCACTGAAGCGGCCGGTCGTGACCGATGATTTCTGTGAAAATTTGCTGCGCAGCGGCAGCGCGTTTTGCGATATCAGAAAAATCGCGACGAGTTTTTTTGATATGACGTTTATATGCAACAACATGTGCATCATGCAGAAAAACAGCGATTTCATAAGAAGGATTTGATGCTAGATACTGCAAATCTGCGCAATTTTTAGCGACGTCAGACAGCAGCGGCAGTGAAAAAACAGCGGTGAAATAATCGATTTTTGTGTGCTGAGCGCTCATACAGCACCCCCGATTTCGTAATCGAGGAACCCGCGATCACGCAGATCGCAAAAATCGGTCAAACACTCGCAGAGATCAAAATTATCGCCAAATTCGAGGGCGATTTCGGCATACAGGCTGGTCAGCGATGGGGAGTCACAAAAACCGACAAGCGGATGGAACCATGTGAGGCTCCCGTCAGTTTCGTATTGATAATAGATGAAAAATTTCATGTGACCCTCGGCGCATAGAATGATTTCGAGTCGCCTGAAAAAATCAGGTGACAAAAACTATTTCGAAAAATCCTAAGCTCCGAAGAGCAATCAAAAAATTTTAGCCGCGTTAGCGGGAATGTCATGGAATACAATTTCCACGGCATGAGAGTATTAGATCATTGATACAAAATGCAGTCAATAGTGGTGGAATAATATTTTTTCAAATTTATAGATTTGTATATTTAATTTATCAGAATCAGAAAGTTAATAAGGGTTTTCACCCCGTATTACTGGCGGGGTGTTTTCCGCCTGACCCCCAACTTCTGAATTAATTTCCCAATTCCAGAAACAATAAATTCTTATTTTTTGTGCGGTCATGAAATTTGATTTAAATAACGAAACGACAAAAAACACATAAACAAAAATAACGAGTAAATTAATTTATTAATATTAGAAACAAATAATAACGAGATTTCGCATAATGCCCGTTATATTAAAAACACTCAGTCCCCTCGCAGTGGCGCGGCCATTGATATTTTGCCGCGCCAGTATTTAACATAACGCGGGGGTTATTATGCGAAATTAACTATTTGAGTTACTAAAACTTATATGCACTGTGTGTCTTTTGCTGGGACTTCCAATACAGAACTGTATTTTTCCGATAAAACTGTATTCTTGCCCATCCAGTTTCCACTAACGCGCTCCTACGTGAAAAGTTTAAAGAATTGGCTATGGTTCTCTTCACTTTTTCACGTAGCGCGATCTGGTTTGCAAGAAAATTTTAGATTTTTAGTGCTCGCTGAGTTTGGAGTTGGATGACTATTATAGCGTGCGCTTGTGACTGGGTTTATTGCTGATGCGGAGCTTTAGTTTTCATCACAGTACGGAATATCGTGCTCTCACTGCTTGTGCTGTTATCTGGTTTTCAAGATGTGTATTGCTTTACTAAGCCGAACAAATCATCACCTTTACAGTTCTGTGTAATAAATAGTCTTCCTCAACGTTGTTCTTGTGCCTGCTATTCAGTAAGTATTCCTGCTCATATGATTGAAAAAATGACAGCCTATTTAACATAATGTTCGTGCTGGCGTATAACAGCTCATTCTCTTTGATGCTGAATTTATCGAATTCATTGTTTTGTTTTAAACTCGTTATCTGCGTGATCCACTGGTCGAGTTGTGATTTAACCGCTTCAGTTACTTTATCAATGATTAAGATGTTGAATTTCTTAAATTTATTACTATTCAGGTTATTGATAATGGAATAAGCCTTGGCACCCTGTCGGGTTTTGAGATAATCAAACGTCACTCTTTTGCCAAACTTACTGGTTTTTAAAAATGCTTTTATATCTATATCTATATAGAGTAATGAATTGATTTTACCAGAGTAATTGAGTTTTTCACTGTTAAATTCGGGTTCTATTTCTTCAATGCAATGAGAATGCAAATCATAGAATGTGTCACAATGACCTACTGCAATCATATTCTTATTTTGAAATCAAGCAATTCGAATTTCGGGTTATTCTTGCGCCATATTTGCGTTTTTTGGCTTTTATGGATCACGTAATTATCAAGGACCAGAATAATTTTCTTTGCCCGTCTGACTATTCAGCGCGCCAGCAACATAGTGTTTTTCGTTTTTTCCTGGTGTAGGAATGCGTTTTTGTTGATGACAACGCATCCAATCCGCACCAATTTTAGGATTCAGGTCAATATCTGCTTCATCAACATAAAAAACGGGTTCATCAACAGAATGCCGTTGTAATGCATTGTTTATGAATGCTATTTTCTCATCGCGGTGCGGGTCTCGAATATGGAGTGTCGGTGCAGGCCAGCGCCAGAGAATGCCCATTTTAGGTAACCAACGGCGAATGGTTGAAGCGGCAATATTGTGTTCTGGACACAGACGATGAATAAGTGATGCAAAAAGTGCTGAACTCCAACGAGAGCGTTGATAACCAAAATCTTCAGACGAAAACTGAATAAGCAGCTAAAGAATGAGTCGGATCTGTTGGTATAGCAAAGAACAAAATCGCCCTCGCTGTTTACTTTCGAGTCCAGATATACCGCACTATTGATACCAGCTAATCCAACGCTGAATAGAAGAACGCGCTGCGGCAGTTAGCTGATGAACAACTGACACGGTTTGCCCCTGATGTAACATTAAAATGGCAGTCAAACGCCGCGCGTGTTCTTTATCACTGGTTTTATGAATAATTTTTTCAATGCGTCTGCGTTCGGCACGAGATAAAACTGGTAACATTGATATAACTCGGTTTTGGGGGCGGTTGTGCAGCGTAGTTGCTCGTTGCTGTTGCATAATAGAATCAACACCATCTGATGGTCGCCGACCTATTTTTCCCCGTAGACGCAAAAGGTGGTCATATCATTCCAAATACCTTCGCGGGAATTCAATATTTCCAGCTGGCGATCGAATTCAGCTTGAGCCTCAGCCAACTGTTCATTTGTCATCAGTGTAAGAGGATGAGGATATTGGCCTGGAGCAGGATAAGACGCACTAACCCATGAACCTTTCGCCTCTTCTAGGCTGATATACTCACCATCCTCCAGCACAATCACCTCAATATTCCTATAGCCTGCATCTGTCAGTAATGCGCGACATTTTTCTGGAGTTCCCGTCGGTTGACTCATCAAATACGATATGCCGAAGTTTGATAGCACTGATTGTGCCACTGTCCCTGTCACAAAAGCATTTTCCGAAAAAGCATGAAAGCCGACCCTTCCGTTAGGACGCAGCCTTGTCCGCCAGTGACTCAGTGCAGCATTTAGGTCAGCCATCCAGATCAACGCTGAACTACAAAAAATGTAATCAAAGGTATGGGGGGGAAACGCTAGGTCCTCCCCGTCACCAATCTCAAATCGCACGTTTGGGTTAGATTTATCGTTCAGTTTCGCCTTGGCCCGTTCAATCATTCCTTCGGCAATATCTATCCCAATTACTGAGCCATGTGGACCTAACTTAGTAGCGACATAGAACGTCACCATTCCTGTTCCCGTTGCAATATCAAGGACTTTAGAATTAACAGCTATATTTGAGTAGTCAACCAGCTTACGGGCTATCTTGTCGTGCCACGCACTGTCATCGTAGGATTGGCTACGCTGCGAATAGAATCGTGCAATTCCTTGTTTATACTCCTGTACCTGTTCTGTTTTTATCATGGGCAGAGCCTCATCTGTGTAATAAATCTGAAAAATGGCAGGCGTATTTATATCTGATCCAGAAGTTTAGCTACGAAATTGTAAGTCGGGGATACAGGACAAAAAAACCGGCGAGTTGAAAAACTATTATTCAGACTCTAAACCGACTTTGTATGGGTTCTGACAAAAAATCACGAGATACACGATTTATTGATGTCAGATCGTAACCAGAGAGACATTCCGATAATGCCCCCCATTTCAAATACGAAACGATGATTGCCAACATTCCGAGCGCTGTAATTTCACTAATTCCTAGCTAACTCATCAGTATTTTCGCTGCTTCGTTTACTTTGGCAATACAGCGGAGGTGATCATCTTAACTATATCTATATCCGGCTCACAGAAAGCTGTCAGCCGGATGATTTCGGTATATTTATGCTTGGCAGTCTACGACGACTCGACCACGCACTTTGCCATCCAGTAATTTCGCCGCCATTTCTTTCACTTGCCCCAGCGAAACGGTAGTGCAAATTTTGTTGAGCAGATTTTCATCGACTAAACTTGCAATCCGTTCCCACACCGCCTGACGCTCTGCTTGCGGATACATGACACTGTCGACACCAACCAGTGTGACGCCTCGTAATATAAATGGCGCAACGGATGCAGGAAGATCCATGCCTTGAGCCATGCCACAGGCGGCCACTACACTGCCATAGATAACACTCGCGCACGCATTAGCTAGCGTATGGCTACCCACGGTGTCAATCACCGCTGCCCATTGCTCTTTTTGCAATGGCTTACCGGGTTGTGCCAGTTCAGCGCGATTGATCACTTCACTCGCGCCGAGATCATGGATAAGAAAATCGCTTTCTTCTGGACGACCCGTTGAGGCAACGACCTGATAGCCAAGCCGAGAGAGAAAGCTCACAGCAAAAGCACCAACACCACCATTCGCCCCCGTCACAAGAACACTGCCTTTCTTTGGGGTTACGCCTTGTTTTTCCAACGCATTCACACACAGCATCGCCGTAAAACCTGCCGTTCCGACCGCCATCGCCTGCTGCATGGTGATTGTGTCAGGTTTTTTAATTAACCACTGACTATTCACGCGGGCTTTTTGTGCCAACCCACCGGGGTGTTTTTCACCAACGCCCCAGCCGGTCAATATGACAGAATCACCGATTGAAAAAGCAGATGATTCAGAACTGAGAACCGTGCCTGTCAGGTCGATCCCCGGTACCATTGGAAACTGGCGGATGATCGGCCCTTTACCGGAAATCGCTAACCCATCTTTATAATTCAATGATGAATAGTGCACTTGGATCGTGACATCCCCTTGCGGTAAGGTTTCTTCCTCTACTATTTCAAGTTCACAGTGATAACCCGCAGGGTCTTTGTTCACGACAATAGCTTTATACATAACGCCTCAATATAGACTGATCGTCTAGTTAATTATAAAAAAATTAGCGGGGCAATCCCGCTAAAAAGTGTTTAATAAAAATATCCAATGGTTCTGGGCTTGCCAGTAATTTTGCCCGCATGACGGCACCTTCCCAGCCCGTCCAAAAATACTCGGCCAACTCGGCCGTATTGGCACTCGCATTTATCGAATTGTCAGTGATGGCATCATTAAGGCACTCACGGGCGACCGCTTGCCATGCATCCAAAATGCCTTTCAATTTATCTCGGAATACGTCAGGTAATACGCCAATTTCTTGGGCAAGATTGCCCACGATACAACCACGCTTGTAGTCATAACGGGCCATCCCTTCTTTCGCACTGTCCCGAAAAGCAGTAATGCGATCCAGCGGTTGCAGTGTTTTATTGCCCATCGTTTTAGATAACTTATGTGCAAAGTAACCCGCGTAGCTATCCAGCACCGCTAATCCGAAATGCTCTTTACTCTCGAAGTAATAATAAAACGAGCCTTTAGGAACCCCGACTGAACGTAAAATGCCATCGATACCCACGGTAGCAAAGCTATTTTCCGTCAAAGCGACCGTGCCACTGCGAATTAACATGGCGCGGATATCTTCGCTTTCAGCATTCTTTTTAGGGGGCCGCCCCCGCCGTGTAACGACCGTGTTTTCACTCATGACTTAATTTCCGACTAATCGTCTATATCTCTCTCGCTATCTTATCAATTCGGCGGCTTTTTGATACAAAACAAATGTGAATTTTGCAAAATTTTTAGTGCGACTGATGTGGGATGAGTCCATCAAAAAACTAAAGTCCTATTGACTGTAAGGTTAAATCTCTCTACTGTGTCGCAATTATATAGACGATCAGTCTATAAATGCCATTTCCATTAGCCAGTCTTTCCACATCCCATCGTGACGATGAAATTGTGATTCATATGAGTAGACATTTGGCCAAATTGAGAATGGGAAAATTTTTTATCAATTAATAGACGGTCGGTCTATATTTCGCAATTTACGTTCATATACGATGGAGTTATTTCATGAAAACCACCTATGAAGTCTCAAACAACGCATGGCAAGGCTTTGCTGAAGGGACATGGCAATCTGAAGTCGATGTACGAGAATTTATTCAAAAAAACTACACACCTTATACCGGTGATGAGTCTTTTTTAGCTGGGCCATCAGCATCAACACTGACACTCTGGGATAAGGTTCTGCTCGGTATTCAAGAAGAAAACCGGACACATGCGCCGATTGATTTTGATACCGACCTGCCATCCACCATCACCTCGCATGGCGCTGGTTATATTGATCAAACATTAGAAAAAATAGTGGGTCTCCAAACCGATGCCCCACTGAAACGAGGCATTATTGCCAATGGCGGCATTCGGATGGTCAAGACATCATGCGAAGTCTATGGGCGTGAACTGGATCCCGGTGTAGAAAAAACTTTTACCGAATACCGTAAAACACACAATCAAGCTTGCTTTGAATTATATACCCCCGAAATTATGGCCTGCCGTAAATCGGGCATCATCACCGGATTACCCGATGCATATGGTCGTGGGCGGATCATCGGTGACTATCGCCGAATTGCACTCTATGGCATTGATATACTGATCAAAGATAAGAAAAAACAATATGATTCAACCCAAGCTGAATTAGAAGCAGGCACGAGTGTCGAAGAGTCGCTGCGATTACGCGAAGAGTTGGCCGATCAACTTCATGCCTTAGAAGACATTCGCCGCATGGGGCTGGTTTATGGCGTTGATATGTCATCACCGGCAACCAATGCTCAACAAGCCATTCAGTTCACCTATTTTGGTTATCTGGCTGCTGTAAAATCACAAAATGGTGCTGCCATGTCGTTGGGTCGCACCTCGACCTTCCTTGATGTCTTTATTGATCGTGATTTGAAAAACGGCGTGATCACTGAGGTGCAAGCGCAGGAACTGGTCGACCATTTCATCATGAAACTACGCATGGTTCGTTTCCTGAGAACGCCTGAATATGACTCACTGTTCTCCGGCGACCCGATTTGGGCTACTGAATCCATGGCAGGAATGGGCACTGATGGCCGCACGTTAGTAACTAAGACAACCTTCCGTTATTTGCAATCGCTATACAATATGGGGGCTGCTCCAGAGCCAAATTTAACCATTCTCTGGTCAGAACAATTGCCAGCCCCCTTCAAATTATTTGCAGCTAAAGTCTCCATTGATACCTCGTCAATCCAATATGAAAATGACGATTTGATGCGTTCTGATTTTAATAATGATGACTATGCAATTGCATGTTGTGTGAGCCCACAAATTGTCGGTAAACACATGCAGTTTTTTGGCGCCAGAGCCAATTTAGCCAAAGGATTACTGTATGCCATCAACGGCGGATTTGATGAAAAACTAAAGGTACAAATCGGCCCTGACATTCCTAAAGTGACCTCGGAATATTTAAGTTTTGACGACGTCATGCCGCGTTTTGACATGTTGATGGATTGGCTTGCGAAGCAATATTTAACCGCCTTAAATATTATTCATTATTCGCATGATCGATACAGTTATGAAGCATCACTGATGGCCTTGATGGATCGGGATGTCTTTCGAACCATGGCTTGCGGTATCGCTGGCTTATCGGTGGTAGCCGATTCATTGTCGGCCATTAAATTTGCGAAAGTTAAACCGATCCGCGATGAAAATGATCTCATCGTCGATTTTCAGGTGGAAGGTGAATACCCTCAATTTGGCAATAATGATCCTCGGGTTGATGATATTGCCTGCGATTTAGTCTCTAAATTTATGCAAAAAATTCAAAAATTAACGACCTATCGCAAAGCGGTGCCAACTCAATCGGTTTTGACGATTACATCGAATGTGGTATATGGCAAAAAAACCGGTAATACACCGGATGGTCGTCGTGCTGGTGCACCGTTTGGCCCAGGGGCAAATCCCGTGCATGGCCGTGACACAAAAGGAGCCGTGGCCTCGTTAACCTCAGTGGCTAAATTGCCGTTTGCTTATGCCAAAGATGGTATCTCTTACACATTCTCCATCGTGCCTAATGCCCTCGGCAAAGAGGTTGATGCTCAAAAAATTAATCTTGCTGCATTGATGGATGGATATTTCCATCATGAAGAGAGTATTGAGGGTGGGCAGCATCTTAACGTCAACGTGTTGAATAGAGAGATGTTGTTAGATGCAGTTGATCATCCAGAGAAATATCCTCAGCTAACAATCCGAGTCTCTGGTTATGCCGTTCGCTTCAATTCACTGACTCGTGAACAACAGCAAGACGTTATTACCCGAACATTTACGAATTCAATTTAATGCGTTAATACATCATTAGAAAGGCTGCATTCGTAGCCTTTCTACGAAAGTGAAAAATAGAGATTTAAGTGACAGACCATCTTTGTAAGCAGAAAAAACTCTGAAGACAATTCATCCCACGAAGGTTGCTTTTTGGTGTTTTATTTCCGGTA
This sequence comes from uncultured Tolumonas sp., assembly GCF_963678185.1. Lineage (NCBI taxonomy): Bacteria > Pseudomonadati > Pseudomonadota > Gammaproteobacteria > Aeromonadales > Aeromonadaceae > Tolumonas > uncultured Tolumonas sp. The sequence goes on along the minus strand of NZ_OY782757.1, from coordinate 440,495 downwards.
AGTAATACCTGGCCGCCCCCCAAAACAGCCACATTCATCCATCGCATTAACACCCTTTACAGCAGAGTTTCTCTGCAATATTAAAACTGACATTTGACGCCTAACGTTAACACGTTTACATTCTGATTAAGTGTATTTGGATGAAGCCACTGTGTTAACAAAAAAAGCAGACTCGTTAAGAGAGCAGGTATTGGATGCGGCTAAAACACTCTTCATGACATATGGTTATGAAGCTGTGGGTATGCGTGATATTGCTCGCGCTGTTGGCAAGCAACCTGTTCAGGTGTATCGGCTTGATCTGAGTAAAGCGGATATACTCGCTGAAGTCATCATCGCATTGAATACCGAACAGATCGCTGAATTGCCAAGACTCTATTCACAGGTCAGCGGAACAACACTCTTTGATCGCATTTGCTCTTATTTGAAACAACTCTATAGCCTGGATATTCAGTATTTACCGATCCGTTCTGTTGGCGCTGCATTTGGCTGGATGTGGTCTAAAGAACACGAGTGCCGAGTCGTCGAACAAGTCAGTCAATTAGTAAAGCCAGTAGCCGACTGGATGGCAGAGGAAGGTCTGGATGACATCTTTGCCCGCTGTATTGGGATCTGGTCACTGTATTATGTCGGCTATCGACAAGCGGTGATCCATGGTGGCAATGCCGATGATTGCTTGAATGCCATTAAACCTAGCCTTCGGTTTTTTTTAGTATCCCCCGAAATTAGTAATGAAGAGCTTGTCGTTCGGAGACAGATCGATGAAGTTACCCGGTTAAATGAAGCTCGTCTAAACAGGGCCGAATTAGCATCCAAAACAGGAAACTGGGAGCTGCATTTGGATGCACAAGTTATATTCGCGTCACTAGGTGCAACAAAGATCTATGGTCTTGATAGCGATAAGTTTGATCTGGCGGCTATCCAAGGGATGGCCCTGTCTGAATATCGCCCTAAATTGGATGCTAGTCTGAATAATCTTCTTTTACATGATATTCCTTATGAACTTGAATACCAAATTCGTACAGCGGACACCCATGAAATCAAAGATATTTACTCCCAAGCAACCTTTGATCGAGAGCACCGTATTTTATTTGGTGTTATTCAAGACATCACTGAACGTAAAAAAGTCGAAAAAGAACTGAAACGCTTAGCTCAAACCGATCCACTCACCGGATTAGCCAATCGGCGACATTTCATGCAATTAGCAGAACATGAATTATTGCGATCACAACGGTATGGCGGAGAACTGTCAATACTCATGCTGGATATCGACCATTTTAAAAAAATTAATGACAATTACGGTCACCATATAGGGGATTTGGTTATTCAGTCGCTAAGTGACATTTGTCGCAACACACTGCGAGAAATAGATATTATAGGCCGGATCGGTGGTGAGGAATTTGCAGTCGTGTTACCGCAAACAGCAACTCAACCCGCTTTCCAAGTAGCAGAACGCTTGCGAGGAGCAATTGCTAATGCTGTTTTCTTTCCAGAACATGATATGCCTATCCGTTATACCGTTTCGATTGGAGTCACCTCTCTGAATGAACAGCAAAATAATATACAACTACTACTCCGTTTTGCAGATAAAGCGTTATATGACGCAAAACTCAATGGACGCAACAAAGCTTGTGTTATCTGACACAAGGAAAACCATACATAAGACTTCGCAAACAAATCATCGTCCATATATCCTCCCGAATATCCACACTAGTTAAGCTGAGTGGACTTGCACTATTCAGGGCGAATGTACTAGTTTCAATCTTGTGGTAAAAGCCACCGCCCGATGGCAAAGTAAGCCGTCGAGCTATCCCTCAGAGTTTTATGATGTTTTCTTTGTTTTTGAAATCTTTGGTTGGCGCATTCGCTGTTGTCCTGATTGCCATACTCTCCAAATCCAAGAGCTTTTACATTGCGGGCTTAGTCCCTTTGTTCCCTACTTTTGCCATTATTGCTCATTATATTGTGGGGTCTGAACGCTCAGTAACAGCTCTGCGCACAACTGCCCTATTTGGCTTATGGTCCCTAATTCCTTATGCCGTTTATTTAGTGAGTGTTTATTTCTTCTGTATCCGATTTAACATTGCCAACACACTCCTGATAGCAGCTCTGAGCTGGGCTGTCGCGGCATTTGTCTTGTTAATGGTCTGGTCTCGCTTTCATGGGACATCGGGATAACAACTAAACTTGTCATATTACCACTGCCAATGAGGTACATATGCAGGTTAAAAATGTATTCACAGATAGCCAACCACCGCAGATTGGTGAACTTTTTTCGACAATATTAAGGCACAAAAATGTGCATATTGAGCGTATTATCAGTTCGGCTAGTTTAATCCCCTGTGATTATCTGCAAGAACAAGATGAGTGGGTCATTCTTTTGAAAGGTCAGGTTGTGATGAACATTGCAGGTGAGCGGGTTGAACTTTGTTCAGGCGATCATGTTTTTCTGCCATCTGGTTTACCGCATTCTGTCTTAAGCTCTTCTGATGGGGCTGTTTGGCTGGCTGTTCATGTATTCGAACTAAAAGAAAAGAATACCTAAACTAATTTAAACCCGATCGCTTCGCTGGACGGCGCTACGTGCCGCCGTTTAACTAAAAATTAGATTTACCCAAAAACATCTGTGAACTATATGCTTATTCTTCTCTCTATTATTGTTATTCTTTTTGCTGGCTTTACTCAGGGTCTTACCAGCTTCGGGTTCGCCCTGATTTCAATGCCATTACTCTCTAAATTGGTACCATTGCAAGAAGCCGTTCCTTTGGTGGTTATCATGAGCGGGATCATCAATGTCATGCTTATGGCTCAGACTTGGCGAGATGTGCAACTGACTCGAGTATGGTTATTAATTGCAGCCAGTTTGATAGCAGCACCTATTGGCACTTATCTACTCATGTTCGTTGATCCCGATTATCTAAAACTGGCATCCGGTGTAGTCATTGCTGTTTTTGCACTGTTACTCATCGGTAATAAATCCTTTCCTGTTAAACATGAACGATTGGCTTATTTTCCGGTTGGTTTCATCAGCGGCCTCCTGAATGGCAGCATTTCTATGAGTGGCCCGCCAGTCGTGTTATTCCTTTCAAACCAAGGTGTATCAAAAGAAGTATTCCGCGCCAACGGTACTGCGATGGGTGTGATATTGAATGCATTCACCATTGCTGGTTTCTATTCTGCGGGCCTACTCAATGCTGATGTAAAATCACATCTAACTTGGTTGCTGCCAAGTTTGATTATTGGCGCATTCTTAGGTGCTAAATCTATCCATCGAGTGAACGAACAGGCATTTAAAAAACTTTCGCTTTATCTGATCCTTGTTTCAGGCATTTTAACAACATGCCTGGCTATCAAATCCTTAGCATAAGGTAAATCTAACAAATTCAAACTCATTCACGCGGCAAGGTTCACTGGACAAACCATGACCCAGAAAATCGCCATGTTTCTGGTTGGCTGAACAACACCCTAAATGCTCGGGCTCCAATAAAGCAAAAGGGGCTATGTCAAACGACATAACCCCTTGGATCAGTTTGCGTAATTATTGAGATACAGGTGTTACAAAGTGAGCGTCAGCATTAAATGCGTTTGTTGAGGTGAATTGCACATCAACAGTCTGACCCGCAGTCACACCTTTCAGAATGTTGCTACCGTCAGCTTTGTAAGTGATGGTACGTGCTGGCCAACCTAATTCAGATACAGCATCTTGTTTAACGGTCACTGTCTGACTTGCTGCATTAACAGCAACAACAGAACCATGGGCTTTATAGGTGTCAACAGCAGCCTGAGAAGACAATGCAACCAGTGATAACGCAGCAACAGCAGCAAAACGAGCGAATGTATTTTTCATGTTTTTTACTCCACAGATAGTCATTTTATAAACCGGCATCAGCCAAGTTTCTTTTTGTTTTGTGAAACGCATCACGTTTCGTTGGAGCAAGAATACGTCGTCAGTACATGCAGATAAACCACGTATTTCTGAATTGACTATCTCTAAAAATGGAACAATCACAGAAAAACTGTTTTATTGTTTAAATTTCTCATGGATAAAGAGGATGGCGCTGAACTTAAAATGTCTTTGCTGCTTGAGTTACAATGATTGAACATCATTTCAGACTTCAATAACGAAAAAGAGAGGTTTGAATGACTATCAAAGCCACTTCTTATGCTGCCTAATGGCTTGGTGCGCCATGCAAATTGCTGTCTTTTTTGACGCACTAGCACTGATTCATCGACTGCTTAGCATTGAAATCAACTGATGGAGTTCGTGATATGGATATTCAACATCTTCCTTTTTGTGTCGCTAATTGGAGTGAAATAATACCAACAACGCATGCCAGGAATACGAGAATAACTACCTACACCTCATCATTTTGCTTTCAACACTCAGAAGGACCCTGCCGTGAAATTTGAGTTAGATAAATTTAATGGTGTGATTGTCGATCCGCTTTCTATTCCTGACTGTGCGGATGAATTTCAGAAACACCTATCAGAACTCACGCACTTTGCGGTCACTGAAAATAAAAATCTGATCTGGTTGACGCTACCAATTGAAAAATCACATTTGGTCAAACCCGCCACTGATCTGGGTTTTGTTTTTCATAACTGCTTGGAATCAGAATTAACCCTGATCCGTAAAGCGCCTTCCACCACATTTGTTCCTTTTATTCCGACACATACTTTGGGCGCTGGTGCGATCGTGTGTAATCAACACCGGCAGATCTTAGTGATCAAAGAACACGGAATGAAAGGTTATAAATTACCCGGCGGCCATATTGAATTGGGTGAGCGCATTGAGTCAGCGATAGTCCGAGAAGTATTGGAAGAAACGGGGATTGCAGCAACGTTTGAATCAATCGTCGGTTTTACCACTAAACATCCATTCCAGTTTGGAAAGTCCAACCTGTATTTTGTATGTCGGTTAACGCCGCTATCTGAACAGATTTGTATTCAGGATACAGATGAGATCGCAGATGCAAAGTGGGTTTCAATTGCCGAATACATTCATGATGAAAAAAATGCCCTCTTCAATCGGCAGATGGTTGCGTCACTAGCTCAATCATCGGGGTTAGCACTGATGCAATTGGCTGGTAATGAAGGGCCACATAAAAAACAGGAAACCTTCTTTGCTCAAGCTTAAAAATAACTATTCTGAATATAAGAAACGGAACACAACAACGGAGTCATAAAATGGCTGAACCCATAGTACGTCAATCCGGTATTCACAATATGCAGTTTGGTCGTAATGTCACCATTATTGAGCCGGTGAATTTATATGGCAGCCAGATTGGTGATGATGCCTTTATTGGCCCCTTTGTTGAAATCCAGAAAAACGTCGTTATTGGTAAACGAACCAAAGTGCAATCGCATACTTTTATCTGCGAATTTGTCACTATTGGCGATGATTGCTTCATCGGACATGGCGTTATGTTTGCCAATGATTTATTCAAAACCGGTGTTCCCAATCCTGATCCGCAATCTTGGGGAAAAACGAGCATCGCAGATCATGTCACCATCGGCTCTAATGTGACTATTTTGCCGGTCAAGATCTGTTCTGGCGCTGTTATTGGCGCTGGCGCCGTGGTAACGAAAGATATCACCACGCCAGGTACCTACATCGGTAATCCGGCAACCCTCTCCCGCTCATTTGTTTGAATTACATAATATAAATTGCGTATTCTGAACTGTTTTTATTCATTAAGGGGTTGACCGTTGTGGATGTATTGCTCGTTATTGATATGCAAAAAGCACTGTTCCAGACGCCGCGCTATAACAGCCGCACCGTTATCTCGAATATAAATCAACTCTCAACAGCGATTCGGAATAACGCGGGGAAAGTTGTCTTCATTCAACACAATGGCCAAGATGAAGAAGGTTTAACACCGCATACTGAAGGATGGAGCATCCTCGATGAATTAGAGAAACAGCCCATTGATATCGTTGTTGAGAAAACCATCTGTGACTCTTTTTATGAGACAGTATTAAACCAAGTGCTGGCAGCATTGGTACCCGAACGCATCATTATCACTGGATGTGCGACCGATTTTTGTGTCGACACCACCTTGCGTTCCGCCGTGAGCCATAACTTTAATGTCGTTGCGATTGCGGATGCCCATACAACCGCCGATCGCCCACATTTGGATGCAAAATCAATTATTGAGCACCATAACTGGAGCTGGGCTAATCTCATCACGCCAAGAGACTCTGTCGTCGTCATCACGACGCATGAATTGCTGGCAGAAATGAATAACCGCACCCACTAATTACTATGCATCGCTATTTACCAGCTTAGCTGAAGTGATAACCATGCATTTTGTAACGCACTTGCGGCCCACTGCCGCGAAAAATAGCCCATGTTTTTCGGTAGCTTAACCTAAATGGCTGTTTTAAATATTCTCCAACATTTAAGCGTCTGTTTCTAAAAATGGCCTCAGCATATGAATGAAAATAACAAGGCGGGTCCAGAAATTATGGCTTATTCGAGTGCATGCGCTCGGTTCTAAAAAACATGTTCAAATGTGATGAAGAAACTGACCGGTCTGATCAAGATTCTATCACTCGCAACCAATTAGGTTACTGAGTTGTCTACTACATCAGCTATATGCTCAATGTGACCAGAATTAAATAGTCCTCTATTCCGCACCCAAATCGAGTGCGACTTTTTATACCCTGCTGATACGTTCTTGTTATCTCACACACATGAATATATGATGTATATACGTTTCATATGTTTAAAGTGTTTTATGGGTATTGTAAAAATTAGCGATGAACTCCACGAAGAGCTGCGCAAAGCCAGTTCTGCAATGGTCCGTTCAATCAACTCACAAGCCGAGTATTGGATCAAAATTGGTATGTTGGCGGAAACCAACCCAACCATGACTTACAGTGAAATTATACGTGAACAGTTAAGACTGGCTGATGTGAAGTTAGGTGATGCGAACAATGAATGACATTGTGCTTAAAAACAGTGATGAACTTGATTTAATGCGTGAGTCTGGCCGCCTCTTAGCCTCGGTATTTGCCTATCTTGACCCATTTATAAAACCGGGGATCTCGACCATGAAAATCAATGATCTGGTTGAAGATTTCATTACCAATACACTCAATGCCCGCCCCGCCAGTAAGGGACAATATGATTTCCCCTTTGTTCTTAATACATCTGTGAATGAAGTGGTTTGTCATGGCATGCCTTCAGAAACACATATTCTGAAATCTGGCGATATTGTAAATGTTGATATTACGCTAGAAAAAAATGGCTTTATCGCAGACTCCAGTAAAATGTATATGGTGGGTGAGGTTTCCCCTTTGGCTAAGCGGTTGGTGGATAAAACCTATGAGGCCATGTGGCAAGGCATTCGTGCCGTAAAACCAGGGGCAACACTGGGCGATATTGGCTATGCGATACAAAAATTTACGGCGATTAATAATTACTCGGTAGTACGGGAATATTGTGGCCATGGCATTGGCAAAGAGATGCATGAAGAACCTGCCGTACTGCATTATGGCACACCTCATTCAGGCATCGTGCTCCAAGAAGGAATGACTTTCACCATTGAACCCATGATCAACCAAGGTGAAGCGAAAGTGAAACTCAAACGGGATGGCTGGACTGTAGTAACCCGAGATAAAAAACTTTCCGCTCAGTGGGAACATACCATCGCAGTGACCGCTGATGGTTATGAGGTTTTAACCTTACGAGCAGATGAATGTAATTAAACGCTTTTGGGCGACCTTTCATTCCCAACCCTGATTTAGTAGCACGAATGCAGAATAATTGGCCTTTAGCCGAAGCACCTCGTTCTGTCTTTTATGGTGGGGATAATCACGATTATATTGATTTTCCTATTTACGCAGAACAACAAGCGCAATAAATCCAGTCTAATTAAAACAAAAAGTTGGGTTAGCAACGTTCATCATTCAGCTAACCCAATTGCTCTCCAACCACATTTGTTTTTTCGAAAAGAAGCAAATGACTCACCATTAATTAAAAACAAATTGTTTTAAATGTTGAAACAAAAACACCCTTTATCAACAGAACGTATACACATAAAGTGAAATTGAAAGAACATTTATTGAGCGAGTAATGACCATGAACACATCAGGGGAAATCATTGAAAACAGCCAAGATACAACAAGAAAGAACAGTCGCCTCTTTCTGGTTTTGTTTCTGGGTGTTTTAGCGGGCATTGGTCCATTTGTGATGGATTTGTATCTCCCCGCTTTACCCAGTGTTGTGACTTATTTTAATACCAGCATGCCAACTGTACAGTTAAGCCTGACATCGTGCATAGTGGGTCTTGCGCTGGGCCAGCTCATGATTGGGCCGGTCAGTGATAAATTTGGCCGTAAATTACCATTGCTACTGTGTATTAGCATCTTTGCCGTGAGTGGGTTCGGCATTGTGATGACTGACAATATGCAAACATTGATTGCATTTCGTTTTCTACAGGGGATGTCTTCCGCCGGAGGTGTCGTCATTGCACGAGCTACAGCAGCCGATTTATATGAAGGCCCGGAAATGGCTCGTTTCTTTGCACTACTCATGAGCGTCAACGGTGTTGCTCCGATCATCGCACCCGTTGTTGGTTCTCTGTTGTTGGAATTAACGGATTGGCGGGGAATTTTTGCCTTTCAAGCAGGCTTGGGAATAGTGCTGTTATTAGCTTGTTTACGTTTTCAGGAATCATTAAGTGATACGAAAAAGCATCAAGGAAAGCTCCTGTCTTCTTATCTGAACTATCTGGCCATAGTCAAGAACAAACCGTTTATGTTACTGGTCGGTATTTTGTCATTTATGACTGCCGGACTTATCGCCTATATCGCAGCATCACCCTTTATTTTTCAAGAACATTATCAGTTCAGTTCAATGGTGTTCAGCCTTTATTTTGCATTAAATGCCGCTGGTTTCACAATTGGAGCACATATTGCCGGGAAAATTCCCCAAAAGATCGGAATTAAAATTGGCGTGATTGGTGGCGTACTGGTGGGCCTGTTGCTCTATGTTCTTGTACTAACAGATGGCAGCTTTTGGTTGATCGAATTTTGTCTATTTGCTTACGGTTTTAATTACGGGATATTAGCGCCTGGGGTTTCAAGTCTCGCCATAGCAATGGGACGGCAGTATGCGGGGAGTGCTTCAGCAATGGCTGGTTTCTTTCCTATATTAGTGGGAGGGATCATCTCACCACTGGTTGGTATTGGAAATACCTTTGTCACCTCAGGATTCATTATTTTAATTAGTACAATCCTTGCCACATTGACCTGGTTGGCCGTTAAAAACTATATTTAAAAAGGCTTTTACATTAATTTCGAGAAAGATGTAAAAAACGCAATCACACAATATGAATCAGCACTTAATCAATCCAATACGGATGATGTTGTAAATTCCTTTACCAAAGATGGCGTATTAATAGCGCCCGACAGCTTTCCATCGGCTGAGCGAAATGAAATCAAAACAGCATACAAAAACATTTTTGCCACTATTAAGTTAAATATCAAATTCAAATTTAATGAGGTTTCCAAGCTATCTAATGATTGGGCATTAGTCAGAACAACATCAACTGGCGATATTAAGATATTGAATGGGAAAAATCTAATCGCACCAGAATAAAATAATGAATTATTTATTCTGCATAAAGAAAACCAACAAAAATGGCAGATCTCAAAGTATGCATTTAATAAAAAACTCCAGTGAAAAAGTAATGCCAAATACAAAATGGAATAGTAATTTACATACAACCAATACGCTATCAAGTGAGCAACAAGATAGGTCATTCTAATTGCTACTGGTAAGGCCGAAAAAGAAAGTAGCTTCAGAAAAAACGGAATAAAGTAGATGACGCACTTAAAATAATTTAATATTGATGCAAATAGGCTACATTTTAAATATATAAAATGTAGCCTATCATTTTTATTAACCGTAAAGTTAATTGATAAGGCTTTATAATATTAGATGTTGCTGCAACATAAATAACACCAATAGTAAGTGTTTTTATTAGTTAGTTCATTTCAATACCAAGACACCCGACTTAGCAAGGCTGATTCTAGTTTTATTTAATAATTATAATTTTAATGTTTGAAAAATAGCCGCCTACACCAGGGCCACACCATAAACCGAACCCTTTTTCTTTACGTGGAATAAGTTCATTCACAACAAGACTTGGCACTTCAGAGTCTCCGATGTAGGCTCGAATCTCTGGTTGCGTGATTTCAATTTTGGCATGAAACCATGAGTCTCCATCCGGCGAAGGTATCACCGCTTTTTCAAATTGATCTGTCATATCACGACGTAAATCAAACCATGGATATTCCGGATGCGAAACATACTGTACGGCATGAATCTTTCTGGTCGGATCTTCAGCTTTGAAGTTGAATGGCCGATAGTATACTGCATCATGAGTCTTATCATCTGTTGCATGAAAGGCGATCCCCAAAAAGTTACTTTGCGGTGGTTCGCTTTGTCCAAGCGCGTCAAACTCAATGATAGCTTGCTCAAACTTAATCGAATCAAAAAGTAATACCCACTTATCCTTAAAGTCATGCGCCTTTTTCTTAGGGGTAACTTTCAAAGCGGTCATACCATTTTTATCTGCGCACCATGTCAAATCCAGATTTGGATTCGGAACAATACCAATTCCCGCAGCCACAGACTCTAAATTTATGTGAATTGTCTTTTCTGTCATAAAATAACGCTCTCATTTGCTTTAAAACCAGCTTGGTTTCACTTCAACAGGGAAACCATCTGTTTCAGTAAATTGAGTTAAACTATTCGCTTTTGACTGAATGCAAATAAAACTCAGCGCACTATCAGTCGCTGCTTTAATACAGCGAGCAACGCTTGGTTCTACTTTCAATACAGAGCCTTCCGTAATTTCAACTTCATCGCCATTTAGATAAATAACACCATTACCACTCAAAACGATATAGACTTCTTCATTTTCTTTATGTGCATGAACAAAAGGCACACTGACACCAGCAGGCAAATTATTGATTGAAACTTCTGCGCCACTAAGCTTCAGCATTGAATTCAGTGTTTCTCTTCCAATTTTTGAAATTCCACCTAATTCAGATTTTACAAAACCAGTCATATAAACCCCTCACAACTATTATTTAAACGATAATTTGATTGAAATAACGATATGGACAAGGAAATAATAATGTCATCAAAGGACGATAAAAATCGCTTTTTTGTTGTTTCAGTGAAAACAGATTGTTTCAAATCACACCGAAGTATAATTTTACGGTCAATTCAGGAGGTAGTGATCAGAATAATTCCATTTGTAAAGAACCAAATTGGCGGGTAAATAACGTCTGGTCTAAATCATCAGGGCTAATATCTCGGAAAGTTAACTGTCTGAAATACTGACGGAACTGATTGAGTAATTGAGCAGCTAACAACCCATCTCCCGTCATACGGGTTTTAAAACTGAACTGCTTATTGATATCAGTCCGAAATGCATCGATGTGGTTCATAACATCAGTTTTTAAATGTGGCAGATGTTGTTCCAGCCAGTCAGCAAATAAACCTCTGACCTCATATGGAAGCCGGAGCAATATATACCCCATTGACTGTACTCCCGCCGCTTTTGCAGCGTGCATGACAGTCGCCATTTCATCATGGTTGATACCAGGTATCACAGGAGAAAACATAGCTTTGACTGGAATACCGGCTTGAGAAAGCCGTTGGATCGTTTTCAGCCTAGTATGCGGTAATGACGCTCTGGGTTCTAAAATCCGGCTTAATTCGTGTTGCATACTGGTCAATGTGAAATGCACTTCAACCAAATTTAATTCGGCTAGCTTTTGTAAAATATCAATATCTCTTTCTATCAGGCTGTTTTTGGTAAGAATGGATACCGGATGACGGAATTCGAGCATGCGTTGTAACAGAAGCCGCGTCATCCCATATTTGCGCTCAATCGGCTGATACGCATCAGTATTTGTACCTAAACCAATGGTTGATACCCGATAGGATGGCTTTGAAAACTCTGCTCGCAACAGTTCATCTGCATTCGTTTTTACAAATAATTTAGATTCGAAATCCAGTCCGGGAGACAGGTTATAGTAAGCATGTGTCGGTCTGGCATAGCAATAAATACATCCATGTTCACAGCCAATATATGGATTGATCGTTTTCGACCATGGAATATCCGGCGACTGATTGGTGCTGATAATGGATTTTGCGGTGATTGGCTGAACTGTCGTTTGCAGTACCAATGCCTCATTGGTGACATCCTGAGGATCTAACTTGCCGAAGCGACCAATACGACGATCAGATGCCCCCCGCTTTTTAGGAGTGAGTCGTCCACGACATTGTGCCGGTTCACAATAATTGAATTTACCACACGTACATATCGCCCGATTCATATTGTAACCACATCATTCACTGGCTGGTTCAGACCAAATTCTGACACGATGAAATCAACAAAACTACGCAGTTTCGGCGTCATCCGTCGATCTAGTGCATGCACCAGATGCATGGGGCGTGTCGGTGTCTGATAGTCAGGTAAAACTTCAACTAACTGACCTCTTTGCAAAAACGGAGTCACCAACTCGGCTGGTTGCAGCATCACACCGGCCCCACATAATCCCGCATTCACGATTGCCTCGCCACTGTCTGACATCAGTCGCCCCTTCACCTGTACCGACTCAAGACCTTTCGGGCCTTCAAATGTCCAAGTAGAACGAAGTTCTGTGTGGGTAAACCCAATACATTGATGACGGATAAGATCTTGCGGAGTCTGTAACGTTTCATGCGTGTCAATATAAGCTGGTGACGCACATAAAATTAAACGGTAAGGTTTAAGTTGCCGGGCGATAAGACCGGAATCAGCTAACTCACCAATTCGAAATACAGCGTCAAAACCATCATCTATCAGATCGATAAATCGATTGGAAAGGCTCAATTCAACTGAAACCTCGGGATATCGGCGCATGTACTCAGCAATCTTTGGTGTCAACGCATATGCACCAAAAGTCACTGAGGCGTTCACCCGTAATTTTCCTCGGGGAACTACGCGTGTTTCTGCCGCCAAACTCTCCGCTACTTCCATTTCCGCCAGAATATTTCTGGCTCGTTCATAGAATGTGGCTCCAATATCGGTCAGGTGCTGGCTACGTGTTGTTCGATTTAATAATCGGACCCCAAGATGCTGTTCAAGCATCCGCACATTTTTTCCAACAAGTTGAGGGGACATTTGGAGTGCATCAGCAGCGGCAGAAAATGAGCCTAGTTCAACGGCTTTTACAAACACAGTCATACTGAATAAACGATCCATTTTCTTCCCTTCTATCAAGCCGATAACACAACTCAGGTATTGGTGATTAGTTCACGATAAATGAAACGTGTAACAAGAAAAATAACTAACGTGTTTATACATTAACAACAAAACATTTCTAATCGAATTAAAAACAATTCATTACAAGTGTTGAATCAAAGTCAATATTTATCCAACCACCCTGACTTTTTAAAGTGACGGTACATTTACAAAGGAGAACAGCTATGCAAGTGCAGTCATTGGTACAGGTAATATGGGTGCAGGTTTGGCTACAATTTTGGCCCAAGCAAAACATGAAATAACAATTGGTAGCCGAGACATGACTAAGGCTGCTGCATTGGCCGCCCAGATCGGACACGGGGTGATCGGTGGAGATATTGAAGCCGCAGTGAAAATGGCAGATATCATTATCTTGGCAATACCATTCCCTTTTGCTGCCGACACGTTGAAAGCTGCTGGTGATCTCTCGAAAAAAACGCTTATTGATATATCAAACCCAATCACACCTGATTTTCAGGGATTACTTCTGGGCCACACAACCTCAGCGGCAGAGAAAATTCAGAAACTGGCTCCTGAAGCGAAAGTTGTAAAAGCATTTAATACGATTTTCACCCAACTACTGCCATGTGAATCTCGTAAAGGAAAAATGTTGCAGGTTTTAATAGCTGCTGATGATTGGGTTGGGGCCCTGTTTCAGCTCCGATGTGGCCACGTATTTAACCATTTTGTCATTCAGACACACATTGATAACTAAAACCGAGGATGTCCAAGTGGATTTCTCGAATTTTGATTTTCAAAATTATCCCGACACGTTGCAACTAAGCTTAGGATTAATCCGAGTTCACCATATTTATTTTAATGCGAGCAACAGGTGTTATTACTTAGGAGCTAAAATATTTTTCCCCTCACCGTGACAGCAAAACGTTGCTGTCACGAAATTGCCCCATTCGGTGTTACAGCTATATAGGACTGTTCATTTCATACCATCTAGTTGAACAAATATTAGTAATGGTTTTGCACCGATTCAACAGACAATCAGTTAAGAGCAGTTTGTATACTTCTCTTGCAGCTCACAGCATTTATGAATTGTGCACATAAGTGCATTTCAAAATGGATTATCAATGTTCAGTGGTATCTCATGTTAAGTTGAAATCATTAAATAAAATTGAGAAAAACCATGACACAGAAATCGCCATCCAACTCAGCAGAACTCTGGTTTTTATGTGTATTGGGGGTTTTGATGTCTTTTGCTGCGATGTCGACAGATTTTTATCTGCCAGCCATGCCTCAAATTCAGTCTGATTTAAATGCATTCACAGGCGGTGTCGAACTCACTATTTCCGCATTTCTGATCGGCTTTAGTTTAGGCCAGTTTATCTGGGGCCCCTTAGGGGATCGTTTCGGACGCAAACCCCCGATCCAGATGGGTTTGGTCCTATTTATCATTGGTGCAGCAGGATGTGCTTTATCAGATACTATCTGGCAAATGATAGGTGCACGTATCATTCAGGCATTAGGTGCATGTGCCGGCCCTGTTCTTGCGAGAGCAATGGTACGAGATCAGTTTGGGCGGGAAAAATCAGCACAAATGCTTTCAACCATGATGTTAATCATGGGAATTGCTCCCTTGATAGGACCATTAGTCGGCGGTCAGATCATCAAATACGGCACATGGCATACTATTTTCTGGTTATTAGTGGTCATTGGTATCATTTCAATTTTCTGTGTGATGTCACTTCCAGAAACCTTGCCGCAAAACCAACGATTAAAAACCCATATCTTCGGAGTATTTCGCAATTATTTCCGCTTATTAAGTGATGCTCGTGTGATGGGATATGTGCTGGCCAGTGCATTCTTCTATGCGGGTATTTTTGCGTATGTCGCTGGTTCACCATTTGTCTACATTAGTTATTTCCACGTTCCACCACAAAATTATGGCTTGCTATTTGGCGTCAATATCATTGGGATCATGGGTGCAAATATGCTTAATGCACGCCTTGTAACCAATATAGGCATTGAGCGGTTGTTTTATTGTGGTAACTACATCACCGCCTTCTCCGGGATCATGATTTTCATAACTGCAATGACAGGCTGGGGTGGAATATTTGGTATTGTTCTCCCTCTATTTTTATTTACTTCTATGAACGGCCTGATTGTCGCGAATTCCGTTGCAGCCGTCATGAATTTTAAACCTGAACAGGCTGGTACGGCATCATCACTTATTGGCGCTCTGCAATACGGTGCAGGTGTTCTTAGTGCAGCCCTCATAGGTGTCTTAAATAATGGTACACCAAAAGTATTAGCGACGATGTTGGCCATCGCCGGGATCGGCGGACTATGCATGGCTTTATGGCTGAAAAAATCTTTAAAACAAAACCGATTTATGTAAATTCCTATTCAAGAAATTATAACAATTCGGACTGCATTTACCTTTTGAATACAGTATTAATAGCAATGTCACCTATATTAGTAGGTGACATTATTTTTAGGCGTATTTTGTGCCATGATCCCCGCTAGATGGTGAGGTGCATATAACTCTTCTAGATAAAAAATATCACTCTCAGAGAGCACAAGATCAGTTGCTTTCACTGCTGTTTCGATATTGCTGATTTTAGTTGTACCCACAACTGGGGATGTCACTTTTGTGAGCAACCAAGCAAGGGATATTTCCGTCATTGATACCGCGTATTTTTCAGCCAGCTCAATCACTCTTTGAATCACTAACTTATCCTGCTCCGCAGTTGCATCATATTTAAACTTGGCAAATGCATCCTCTGACAAGCGCTTCGAAGTTTCATCAGACTTTTTAGCTAAACGACCACTAGCTAAGGCGCTGTACGGGGTAAGTGCTATGTTTTTAACGTCACAATACGGTTTCATTTCCCGCTCTTCTTCGCGGTAAATCAGATTGTAGTGACCTTGAACGGAGACAAATTTGGCAAACCCTTCCCGCTCAGCCAGCGTATTTGCTTCAGCGAGTTGCCAAGCGAAACAATTTGATATGCCAATATGACGAACCTTACCTGCTTTTACTACATTATTGAGACCTTCCATCACATCATACAAATTGCTGCGGTGATCCCACATATGAAGAATGTATAAATCGACATGATCCATCCCTAGATTGGATAGACTCCTATTGAGCATCGTTTCAATGTGGTTTTGCGTGGAGATTTGGTTACGTTGTTCTGGTGTTCGAGGCATAAACTTTGTTGCCACAACGACATCATGACGAGGCGTTAACGCTTTTAATGCCTTACCAAGGTATTGCTCGCTTGTACCATTTTGATAGCTGATTGCGGTATCGAAAAAATTGATGCCAAGTTCAAGACCTCGTTTAATGATTTCCAGAGAATGCTGATAATCAAGTGTCCAGCTATGCATTCCATTAGTGGGGTCTCCGAACCCCATACATCCCATACAGATCCGGGAAACATTTAACTCTGTATTACCTAATTTTCTATATTCCATAGGTATACCTATCTAAATTATGCGTATGACAAAGACGCTATCGCGTTCTAACTAGCCAGCCTTTCATGAATCACTTGCTTGAATTTATTCAGTTTTTCGGCAGAAGGCGCCATTGCTTCATAAAATGCAATCGGTTCGGCATAGGTCATTCCTACATATAAGGCACTTGACTTCATCGGCGTCAAAACGTCGTCTATGGTGCTATTGATAACGCCTTCCTTAGAATAGGTATATTGAGTTGCCCCCGCTGTGGTGATAACCAGCATTTCTTTGTTTTTTAATGCAGTTCCTTCGGGTCCGAATGCCCAGCCATAACTCCAGACTGTATTTAAATAAGCTTTCAGCATCGGTGTTAAATTGAACCAGTGAATCGGGAACATAAAAATAACGCGCTCAACACCCTCGTATGCAGCTTGCTCAGCAGGTACATCAAAATTGGTCATATCATCACCGTACAAGGATTCCAGATTTCTCCCGGTGACATTTGATAAGCCCTGCACAATGTTTTCCAGCGACTTGATTGCATTTGAACGTTCAGGATAAGGGTGTGACACAATCAGAAGAGTTTTCATTTTTATCTCCAAAATATAAGAAAAAGATTTATGCCTAATCAGCGGCTATACCTTCAACGAGCCAAACATTTGAGTCTGCACACGCAACACGGTCACGGAGAATTTCCTGATACTCTGGCGAATCATGCCATGCCTTAGCTTTTTCCATACTGTCGAATTGGAGCATTACAACATGACCCTGCGGCGGTAAGCCTTCTATCGTGACAACATCACCACCAAGAGCAACTCATTTGCCACCGTAACGCTTGTAAGTGGACGCCACCGTTTCTCCATAGACTTTCATGCCGCCTAAATTGTGGATTTTTACATCGAAAATAAAATACGCAGGATTTGGTTTTTCCATTGAATTCACAGAGCCTCAGTTAGTCACTCTCAACTTGTGTAACGCAGTATGTGTCAAATCATTTATAACTTTAATGGCATATTTAGTTGAAGAATATTTAACTCACAGTTAATAATTGAAGTGCGTATTTTGAACCACACTAGCGATGAGGATTGCGAATGGAAGTTTCACAGCATGTCAGAGCGATACTCTCATTTGTTGAGGCGGCCGATTTAAATAATTTTTCAGCAGCCGCCAGAAAGCTTGGAATCAGCCCGGCAGCCGTTAGTAAAAACATTGCAGGATTAGAACAAGTCCTCGGTGTTCGGTTAATGAACCGAACCACACGAAAAATTAACCTTACTGAGGATGGTGAAGCATTTCTGGCCCAGTCACGAATTGCACTGGAAGCCTTAGAAACGGCCGTAGACAATATTGTGGCCAGAAAAATGGAAATGAGTGGTCATGTCAAAATATCGACCAGTGCCTCTTTTGGCAAAGAGCAACTGCTTCCGGCACTTCCTGGGTTAATGGCTCAATACCCGCATTTATCGATAGAGGCCGATTTTGACGATCGCATCGTCGATTTGGTTCGTGATGGGTATGACATTGCGATCCGAGGGGGACGTATTGTTGACTCTTCATTGATCACGCGACCGGTCTGTCAACTCAATACGGTGCTTGTTGCTGCGCCAGAATATTTATCGCTACACGGTGTTCCCAAATGCCCTGACGATTTAAAGGAACATCGTTTGCTAGTGCGCCGTTTTTTAGGGGGAAAAGTAAGCCCATGGGGATTCAAAAGTGCAGACGGTAGCCTGTCTCTTCTCGATCCAGAACCAGCCGTATTAAAAATATCCTCGCCAGAGGCGTTGCTACAAGCGGCAGAAGCAGGTTTAGGGATCGCTCAAGTGGGAGTTCGTATTGCTTATCCGCTTCTTGAACAAGGAAAATTAAATACCGTTCTGTGGGGACAATATGATCCCGGCAATTACGAGATGGTGCTCCAGTACCCGCATCGTTCTTTCATTGCCCCTAGGGTCAAAGCGACCGTAGATCACTTGCTTAAGCACTTTGAAAATGACTCAACCCTTCACATTCCATTGAAAAAACTGGCAAACTTTGAGTATCAGGAATAAGAACTCAGCTCAAACTCATTAATTTTTAGGATTCACGTAGAGCGAGACATTCTCGTTCTATCACTTGCCGCAGAAAAATTACCCGCATCCGCCACCGTGATGAACAATTTCTTTACGTTGAAATTTACCACTATTTCCATTATTGAGAATTATCTATCTATTTTTGGTGATTCCATCCCATTTTTCGATAGTTAAAATTTATCGGTAGGTGGATAAATCATTCAGGTGGGTACCGGTGGGCGTTATTAGACTGCCTGCGATGATAACCGGGGATCTGCTAGCTGGGTTTTGCGAATGAACCTGACGTTTATTTTCCCTGAAAACTAACCTCTTATATCCATAAAATCACTACAAACAAAAGGATCTTTATTATGTATGAACAGATCACGCAGTTCACAAAAATGCTTCACAATCTTTCACTTCTTCTCGATAAAGCGCAAAAGCACGCTGAGAAGAATAAATTTAAGTCAGAAATTCTCCTGAACTCCCGTCTTTCACCAGATATGTTCCCGCTCACAAGCCAAGTGCAGATGGCGTGTGATATGGTAAAACTTGTTACCTCCGTTTTGACTGGTAAACAAGCTCCGTTTTTTGAGGATACTGAAAAAACGATCCCAGAACTCAAAGCTCGCATTGAAAAGACCATCGACTATGTTACATCAATAAAACAGAGCGACTTCTTAGGCTGGGAAGAAAGAATAGTGGCTCCCCCTGGTTGGGCCGGAGCTTTTATTGGAAAGGATTATTTCTACCAACATGGGATCCCGAATTTCTATTTTCACATGGTGACGGCATATGCGATCCTTCGTCACAAAGGTGTTGAGATCGGAAAGATGGACTATATCGGACCGCTTCCTTTTTTAAGATAATGATAGGGCACTAGCGATTCTATGATTACTCAAAGCTCCAGAAGGACTATGCTTCGGAGCTTTGAGCTACATTTGCTTACGAAGCGACTAAAAACAGGTCATATTTATAATCAGTGGAGGTAATTTTTCTCTTAAATCTTCACTTAGAAAACAAAAAATCTCTTACGTTAAGTCGGTCGGTTCTCCGAGCTGACATGACAGACAATGCTGCGAGAATCTGGTTGTCATTGCAACTATGATTACTTCAATTTTCCTATCCATTCAGAACAAAAATCCAGATAAGCTCGCACAAGTGTTGAGGGATGCTTATAACGCGCATATACAAGAAATAGCGGCAAAGATTGGTTGGTTGTGTCGGGTAAAAGCTGAATTAACTCGCCACTTTCTAGCCATGGTTTGACAGAGAAATCCGCTAGCTGCGAAACACACATACCATTTAGGGTATAATGGATGATTGCCTGTGTATTATTAGAGGAAAATAAGGGTTCGTATTTGACCTTTTTCGTGCCAGAGCTCCACTCAAATGAATCCTGATTTAAACCTTCCCAGGCAGCAATAGGAAGCTGAACCATTTCAGTCAGCGACGTTGGTGTACCATAACGCTCTAATAATATAGGGCTTGCCACAAACATGGTTTTCACATTCATTAAAGGTTTGGCAATCACATCATCATTCTTTACATTGTTCAGTCTGAGTGCCACGTCGACACCATCCTCAAACAAATCGACAACTCTTTCGCTCGAATGACAAAATACGTTTATATCAGGATAACGTTGCTGAAACTCAATCAATAAATCCCACCATAATGAGAAATTCGGTGGGATAGACAGACGCAATTTGCCCTGTAATGAGTGGGCAGAAGTGACAGATTTATGTGCATCCTCCAGTAACTCAACACCCAGACGTGCCTGTTCAAAGAATTGTTGCCCTTTGTAGGTGGGTTTAACCCCTTGCCGCGAGCGCTCCAGGAGTTGAACATTCAATTCCTGCTCTAACTCATTAATTTTACGACTTAAAGTAGCTATCGGAACCGCTGTTCTGTTACTTGCAGCGGAAAAACTACCGGCACTCACTACCGCGATGAACAATTTGGCTGCATTGAAATCCATTATTCTTTCCATATTTGGTTATTACGTTGTCATTTCTGACTATTCTATTCCATTTTGTAAGTGGTAAATTTGCATTGTGTAATTTTCTACAGATTTTAAATATGAATAAGCGTGTCACAAAACTGCAAACATCCACCAGATGCGCAGGGAACTTCAAAGCCATTAATGGCAACTACTCGCGGTGCAGGACGTGAGGCTTGGCAATCTTTTCGATCTTTTGCCTGACTTTTTAAAAGAGGTACACAATGTCTAAATCAATGCTTTTTCGGGATGTCGTGCGTGAACGTCATTCAGTGCGTAATTTTCTTCCTCAACCGGTTCCAGAAGATATTCTCCGTTCTGTGTTGGAGGATGCACAGCGCTCGCCTTCAAACTGTAATACTCAGCCCTGGCAAACGCATATTGTCTCCGGTTTAAAAAGGGATGCGCTGAGTAAGGTCATTCTCGCGGCAGATGACGCAGGGCAGTTGACGCCAGACTTCAGCTTTGGCATCAATGATTTTCCTGGCGTTTACCGTGAACGTTACAGAGCGCAAGGCGCAGCCTATTATCAGGCCATCGGCGTTAAACGCGAAGATTATGACCAGCGTCGCGATGCTTCACGACGTAATCTGGAATTCTTTGGCGCACCTCATGTTGCGCTGCTTTTTATGCCAGCAGTGGGTGATAACGTTCGGGTAGCTGGTGATATAGGTATGTACGCTCAGACGCTTCTGCTATCTCTAACCGCTCACGGCTTAGGCGGCGTTCCACAGACTATGTTGGGCTTTTATGGCGAAACCATCCGCAAAGAATTGGATATAGACCCGTCATTGAAATTATTGTTCGGAATTTCTCTGGGCTACCCAGACAGTGGGCACCCTGCAAATCAATATAGAATTAATAAAGTGCCCCTCGGTGAAAGTGTTATTTTTCATCAGTAATTGAAGCGCTTTGTAATATGTACAGTCCACTTTTCCGTCAGAACACGTGGGCTTAATTTTGCGTGTAGACCAACATCTGCCCCAGCACATAGCAAACTGTCAAGCCAATTGGTTTTGAGCTGCATTTACACTCAGGATTATAGTTGTCTTGCCTTTACACGGAGTATGCTTTGTTTTACTGGGTGGTATTCACGAGCAATCGCATCAATTTGTTCGCTTCGCTCACTGGGACGCTGAAAATCGACACCCATCATTCGAGAAGTTACCCATAGAAATTTTAATTCGAAACTTACTAATTAGAGCTAAGGGTTTAACTCGGAAATTTGTCTCTCTTTTAAATTAATTTTTGCGGAAATACCTCAACAAGCCAATCAATGAACACTCGCAATCTGCGTGTTATATGTCGATTCTGTGGGTATACAACGTGAAATGGATAAGCGTGTGGACGCCACTCTTTTAATATTTCGACTAGAGAGCCTTCATTAATGGCTTTCTTTGTCGTATAAGCAAAAGTTTGAATAATACCAAGCCCCGCTAAACCCGCAGCCAAGTGTGCATTACTCTCATTAATTCCTATAAAATGTTCAGTTTTTATTTCCTGAATTATGCCGTCTTTCATAAACTTAAAAGGCACGGTTCGTCCATTTTGACTGATGACATAACCTACCAGTCTGTGACCATTTTGGAGTTCTTCCGGATAGGCTGGGATCCCAAAATGTTTAAGGTATTGTGGCGTAGCACACGTGACCATTGTTGCATTGCCAATAGAACGTGCGACCAGAGAAGAATTGTCGAGATCTCCGCCTCGAATAACACAATCAACATTGTTACTGATTAAATCCACTGCACGATCTGTTACGCCCAATTCTAGTTTGATTTCGGGGTATCGAGAGATAAAGTCAGGCAATGCAGGGATCAGTAAATCACTAGCTGTTGAACTGCCTACATCGATACGCAATTTTCCTTGCGGTGTGTTGAGAACCGAGCCAAAAGACGTATCAATATCTTCAAGATCAGCACAAATACGTAATGTCTTTTCGTAATACTCCTGCCCTTCTGCGGTCACAGTGACTCGCCGCGTCGTACGTTGCAACAGCCTTATCCCTAAATAGATTTCTAGATCCTGAATTTGCTTACTCAAGGTTGCTTTCGGTATATCCAAAGATTCTGCTGCTCGAGTAAAGCTTCCAGCTTCTACTACTCGGGCAAAACTCCGAATAGCCTGTAGTTGGTCCATTTAAAAATTATCCTATTATTTTGCCGTGCCACTTATTGTCTAATTATATGGATAGTATTTCCAATTTTACATGATTTATCACCAATTAACTCTGCATTAAATTTCATCCATACCTTACGACTTGAACACAAATTAGTGTTGAGAAACACAGTAGGTAGAAGAAATCAACTGAACTAAAGAAAGGTGAATATCATGAATAAACAACTAAATGGAAAAATTGCGCTGGTAACCGGTGGTAGTAGCGGTATTGGCCTGGGAGCAGCGCAAGAATTGGCTGAACAAGGGGCACAAGTCTTTATCACTGGACGTCGTCAGGCTGAATTAGATGCCGCAGTCGCTTCCATAGGATCAGCAGCTATAGGTATCAGAGCAGATGTCTCTGTGTCATCGGATCTGGACACCGTTTACGCGCAAATAGCAAAAACAGCGGGTAAACTTGATATCTTGTTTGCTAATGCTGGCGGCGGGGATATGTTACCACTGGGTGCAATTACCGAAGAGCATTTCGACCGTATTTTCGGTACCAATGTTAAAGGCGTATTGTTTACAGTGCAAAAAGCATTACCGCTACTGACAGATGGCGCTTCCGTCGTGTTGACTGGTTCAACTACATCAGTACAAGGCACCGCTAATTTTAGCGTTTATAGTGCCAGTAAAGCAGCGGTTCGCAATTTTGCGAGGTCATGGGCGTTGGATGTTAAAGAGCGAGGTATCCGAATCAACGTTGTCAGCCCAGGCCCTATTCGAACACCTGGTTTAGGAGGGATAGTATCTGATGATCAACGCCAAGGATTTTTTGACTACATGGCAAGTCAGGTACCGCTAGGGCGGTTAGGCGAACCAAAGGAAATTGGTAAAGCTGTAGCTTTTTTATCTTCTGATGCTGCGAGTTTTATCAACGGTATTGAGTTATTTGTAGACGGTGGCATGGCGCAGATCTAATAAAATAACAGGCCATAATTTACACATATCAGGTTATGGCCTACCTAAATCAACAAAAACGCTTGCCAGTGATCTTAATACTGAACTTAGGACAGAAATCATTATCGTTATTTTCTATCAAGTACATTCCTAAATGGAATCTGTCCAAAACAGAGTTACGGTGACAAGATTCACCACTGATATGACAAACATAGAAGTATTGACCCAGATAGCCTGATCATCTGCCAGTAAATCAGCAAATTGAGCCGCTTTATCCATAAAAATGGTCACGGTTTTAGATCCATTTCAATTATTGAGCAAGCTGCCTAAGAATGTCATTGCGGCAGACCTCTAGAATTTCATCTGCCAGCCGAGAATCATCCGGACAAGCACGCGACAACATAACTGCGCCAACTAAATGGGCAAGCATGTTTAGTTTTTGTACTCGTACCTGCTGTTGATCACCACTCAAATGTTCACACTCAATCGTCGTTAGTAAGCTTTCTATTCCGTGTGCAAATGTCGTTTTAACTGCATCAGATTGACGCGCAGCATCACCACACAATGCAGCCATGGTACAGCCATCACTTCGTTGATCTCGGTGCGCTCGTGATGTGTATTGTTTTACAAAGTCAACAATATCAATGTTGTTTGTCTGGGTTGCTGATTGTGAAAGCCCATATGCTGCCGCTTCTGCCATGAGGTCGGCTTTGGAACCAAAATGTTTATAGAACCCTCCATGGGTAAAACCGGCAGCCGACATCAGATCAGCAACACCTACCCCATCGTAACCATGTTCACGAAATAATTTAGATGCTATCGCAACAATTCGCGCCCGGTTCTCTTGTGCTTGTGCCTTGGTGACTTTCATTTCAACACGTTCCTTTCCCGTCTGTTGCCAGAACCACAATATACATTGATGTCGTTCATCATCAAAGATACTTGACAGTTTAGATTATATCTATAATCTTAAAATCAATTTAGATTATAGTCGTAATCATAAAAGAGAGTCCAAAATGAACACTAAACCGTCCGTCCTTATCACTGGTGCATCATCCGGTATTGGTGCTACTTATGCAGATCGTTTCGCTCGTCGAGGCCACAACCTTGTTCTGGTTGCTCGTGATATAGCAAGAATGGAAACGCTTGCTGCACGTTTGCGTGAAGAAAATAACATCACCATCGACATCATCAAGGCCGACTTAACTCAACCGAATGAATTGGCCGTTGTCGAAAGCCGACTGCGTGATGACGCTCAGATCGGGATCCTCATTAACAATGCGGGCGCAAGCCTTGGTGGTAGTTTCATTGAACAAACGACCGATGATATAGAGAAACTGGTCACACTCAATACGACCGCCCTTGTTCGTCTTGCCAGTGCAGTTGCGCCACGACTCGCACAAACAGGCCAAGGTGCAATCATCAATATCAGCTCTGCGGTTGCGCTGATGCCTGAATTTGGATTGTCCGTTTATGGAGCGACCAAAGCCTTCGTGCTGTTTTTATCGCAAGGGCTGAGCCAGGAACTCGCACCAAAAGGTATCTATGTTCAGGCTGTTCTCCCTGCTGCCACACGTACTGAGATCTGGGAACGTGCAGGTGCAGACGTCAATGCACTTCCGCCCATGATGGACGTTAATGAGTTGGTAGATGCTGCTTTAGTTGGTTTCGATCAGCGAGAAGCGGTCACCATTCCCCCGCTGCATGACGCTACTCAATGGCAAACATTTGAAGCAGCCAGACAAGCCATGATGCCCGGCTTTGCACAAACACAGGCTGCTCCGCGCTATCAGGGGCCGAAATGAAATGATGAAAGCATTGATATTAAAACGTTATGGCAAATCCGATCAGATCGATTTCGCTGACATACCAAGACCGACCATTAAAGAAGACGAGCTGCTTGTGCAGGTTCATGCAGCTGGTTTGAACCCGATCGATTACATGATCCCGAAAGGCGCGTTTAAGCCTATCTTACCGTATCAATTACCCATTACGGTCGGTAGCGATTTAGCCGGTGTTGTGATTAAAGTAGGAAGCCGAGTCACTCGCTTCAAAGTGGGCGATGCTATCTTCGCCAGTGTCTTCGATTTACCTCACGGCACACTGGCTGAGTTTGCGGTTGTTCCTGAAAGCGCTGCCGCGATGAAACCTGCGAGTCTGGATTTTGTTCAGGCAGCTTCGATCCCCATGGTAGGGCTGACTTCGTGGCAAGCACTTAAAGAAAGAGCAAATCTTCAGCCAGGACAAAAAGTATTTATTCCGGCGGGTTCTGGTGGTATTGGTACGTTTGCGATCCAGTTGGCTAAATACCTTGGTGCAACAGTGGGAACAACCACGAGTACCGGTAACGTGGATTTAGTTTCTCGTTTGGGTGCTGATGAAGTCATAGATTACAAATCACAAGAATTCGAAGAAGTATTGCAGGGCTATGATGTCGTGTTGGGTACAGTCAGAGGTGATGGTATTGAAAAATCACTGCAGATCTTAAAACCCAATAGCAGTGTAGTCTCACTCATCGGTCCTCCAGATCTTGCGTTTGCACGAGCGAGAAAGATGAATTTTTTCATGAAATCCGTCTTTAGTCTGATCAGCCACAAAATAATACGCCAAGCGCAAAAACGCAGCATCGATTATTCATTTCTGTTCGTTCAGCCTAACGGTCAACAACTCGCATCCATTGGTGCGCTGATCGATGCCGGACACATTACGCCTGTGATCGATAAAGTGTTCCCTTTTGAGCAATCAAAAGAAGCGTTTGCTTATCTTGAAACAGGCCGCGCCAAGGGCAAGATTGTTGTGAACATGGCGACAGAGTGATCTGACATTCCAATTCCAGGATATTTATTTATGACCAATACACATCTCACCGCACCCACCCGTTTTGTTGAAATTGATGGTGACAAATTTGCTTATCGCCGTTGGGGAAATAACACGACTGAACAGCCACCACTGTTTTTCCTACAGCATTTCCGCGGGGGCATGGATCATTGGGATCCACTCATAACAGATGGTTTAGCGGAAGGACGAGAGGTGATCTTGTTCAATGGCCGTGGTGTTGCTTCGTCTTCCGGCACACCGCGAACTCGGATTGAGCATATGGCTGACGACGCGGCGGCGGTTATCTGTGCGCTAGGATTAACCGTAGTTGATGTATTGGGTTTCTCTCTCGGTGGTTTTCAGGCTCAAGATCTGACATTGCGTCATCCTGCACTCGTCCGAAAACTTATGCTGTTAGGCACGGGGCCACGCGGTGGAAATCCAGATTCCGATCCCGGTGTATTAGATGCTGCGCCTCGACCTGTTCCAACGGTGGAGGATTTCTTATTCTTATTTTTTGGCCGCTCAGAAGCTGCCCGACAAGCCGGTCTCAATTTCTGGGAACGTCGTCACCAGCGAGTTGAGCAAGATCCCGCCAGCTCGCCTGCGGTAATACAGGCCCAAATCGAAGCCAACATGTATTACTTGGCCAAATTAGATCTCAAAGAACCGTTTAAACATTTACGGGAAATCAAGCAGCCAACTTTCATTCTTAATGGTTCAAATGACGTGATGATCCCCACCATCAATTCTTGGTACATGGCTCAGAACATCCCAAATGCGCAATTATTCATTTACCCCGATGCCGGTCATGCAGCCCAATATCAATATCCAGAACGATTTTTGAAGCATGCAATACAGTTTTTAGATGAATAGTAGCCATCAAATATTTGATGAACATTTCTAATGCCTATCGAATTAAGGATAAAAAGCAACCATGTTGAAATTCAAACTTTTGCTCTGGCTGTTAACGAAACTGTTGCAGCGCGCGGTCAGAACCCAACCTGCGTGCGCAAAATATGTTGATGGGAAAAAATTGGCATTTCAGATCCAGACACGTGATGGCATTGGTCGCCATTTCACGATACAAAATGGAAAAGTGACATCGACTGCCGGGCTTACCCAAGCGCCTCAATTTACGATGACTTTTAAAGACGCAGCCTCGGGTTATGCCGTGTTGTCGTCCAAAGAAGGGAAAGACGCATTTCTTACTGCACTTCGCGAAGAACGACTGGTTATCAAAGGCGATTTTGTTGAGGTAATGTGGTTTCAGGGATTAACGGAGTTTTTATAACTGGAACGAGCGTGTTTATTCTTTGATTTAATTGAAGAAATGCCAGTTTATAAATACCGGCATTTCTATGTTAGATATAATTTAAGCTAATCACACATCCATGGCGGCATGGTGCCCTTGATAAACCGCGGTCGTGATTGTAGATACTTTCACACAATCACCAATTTGCGACACCAGCGGCGCTGAATCCCATAATTCGTCGACGATGTCTCTTCTTGAACGCTGACCCAACGCGCAAACCACACTACTACCGGGGATTAGCACTTCATTACCATTGATGTCCTGACACCAAACACCATCATTGTTTACTTCAAGTGCTTTATGGTTTTTGAACACCTCAATGCCTGATTTTTCTATTTCAGCCAACAGCAACGGGCGGTGACGCACATTGGCATCTGGTGACAATTCGTTGTTCATTTCAACCAAGCGAACTTTTTTATTTTCTCGGGCAAAATGAATAGCCACCTCACAACCCGCCAACCCGCCACCTAACACCACTACCTCATCGCTGATTTTTTCTTTGTGATGATGGTAATCGTTAATTAAAACCACCTGCTCACTATCAAGCCCTTTGATCGGTGGCATAACGGGTTCAGAGCCTACCGCGATAATGACGGCATCTGCATCAATCGCTTCCGCATAAGCCTTATCTACTGGGGTATTGAGACGAATATCAACACCGGCTTCATGGCAAAGCTTACCCAAGGTAACACCGAGCTGATACATCTCATATTTAAACGGGATCGCCTGCTCGCCAATTAAAATGCCGCCTACTTCATCATTTTTCTCACATAAAATGACGTCGTGCCCACGCTTGGCCGCAGTTAATGCCGCCTGTAAGCCCCCAGGCCCCGCCCCGACAACCAGTACTTTTTTCTTGGTTGCTGCTGGTAATATTTCCATGCCATCAAGCTCACGCCCGATGATAGGGTTAACAGTACATCTGCGGGTAGCTGTCTGAGCACGCTCGGCCATGCAGGTATAACAACGCAAACATCGAACGATGTATTCGTCTCGATTCATCGTGATTTTTTTCGGTAATTCAGGGTCGGCCAATAATGCCCGCGCCATCTCAACAATGTCCGCTTTACCTGATGCGATGATCTCTTCCATCATCTGTGGATCATTCAAGCCACCAATGGTAGCCACCGGTACTTTCACCTGTTTCTTGATGGCTTCTGCCAGATAAACATTACTACCATGTGGTAAGAACATTGATGGATGAGTCACACCAAATCCGCGTTGATATGTGCCAGCAGAGACATGCAGCAGATCAATACGGCTTTCCAGTAATTTGGCGATTTCAATGCCATCATTGAGATCGTATCCGCCATCAAACAGCTCTGAACCACTCATCCGAAATTCAATAGGAAAACCAGCACCGACCGCTTTACGAATGCTATCCAATACTTCCTGCGCAAAACGCACACGATTTTCCAGCGAGCCACCATATTTATCAGTACGTTTATTGAAGTAAGGCGATAAAAATTGATTAATAAGCCAGCCATGTCCGCCGTGCACCATGACCATTTCAAAACCCGCCTTTTTCGCTAATGCGGCTTTTTCGCCGTAGGCTTCGATTATCTCTTGGATCAGCGCATCAGTTAATGCACGCACTTCTCTGCCATCTGGGCGGGTGCCATCGCTTGGCCCCCATTGGCATAACCCCTCTTTTTTATCTTTATCTGTCAGATAAGTGCCTGCATATTGGCCAGAGTGTGATAACTCAACACTGGCAATCGCACCATGACGTCTGATCGCATCAGCAGTATACGTAAAGCTCGCTAGAGAGCCGGGTGTATGCAGGTCAAGATGGTACATATGTGAGCCTTCCGTTTTGGGATGCACCACCAACTCGCTCACCGTAACACTGGCCGCCCCGCCTTTTGCCCGATATTCATAGAATGCGGTCGATGCGGGGCCTACCGTGCAATCAGCCGTAATATCGGTGCCGCCCATCGGCGCACCAAACATTCTGTTTCTGAAATAGACATTTCCAATTTTAATTGGTTGACATAAATGAGGATATTTTCGTTTCATGATATAAATTCCAAAATACTACTTATTGGCAAAAGATAATTCAGCACTGAATTTTTTATTAGCAATTCGATATACATAAGTTAAAACCAAGCCCGCCACACTGAAACCAATCCCAATTAAAAAGGCGCCCTTATAACTGTTTGTGGCGTTAAATATGAGTGTCATGATAGTCGGGCCTGCATATCCCGCAACGGCAAATCCGGAAAACATAATGCCAAAATTAACACTGTTATTTTTAGCACCGAATTGATCAGCAGTGAATCCAGGGAACACGCCCATGAAAGAACCAAAACTAGCACCGATAATCGAAATTCCAAAATAAAAAGTTTCAATATCACCTTCACCAGATATATAGAGTAAATAAAGCCCAACAATAGAAAATAAACAGGCTAATGCCAGCGTATTAATACGGCCAATCTTGTCTGAAATAATACCGGCTGAGATACGACCTAACACATTAAATAGAGCCAATGTAGAAACGGCGGCGGTTGCCGCAGCAGTCGACATGCCAATCATTTTTTGTGCTAAAGGTGAAGCTAGTGCAATACACATTAACCCTGCCACTGCACCACAAGTCAGTAATGTGATCAAAATATAGAAAGAGGGTGTTTGTAACATCTCTTTCCAGTCTTTATTCACACCCACTGTTGAACGATTGGCTACCGGTGGCTGCCAGCCATGTGGTTTAAAGCCATCGGGGCATTTATCAATGAAAAATGCACTGACACAAACAATTAACGTAAATGCCATGCCAATAATTTTAAATGAGGAAATAACGCCCATTTCCTTTGTGATCATGGCCGCAATTGGCGGGATAATGACAGAGCTAATACCAAATAATGCGGTAGTCACACCACCAACAAAACCGCGCTTATCCGGAAAAAATTTAATTGAAGTACTAATTGTCGCGCCATAAACCATGCCTAAACCAAGACCAGTTAATATTCCATAGGAAAGAATAAGGTGATCGAGGTGTGTAGCATAGCCGGATAAAAACATACCGCCACCAAACATCAACCCACCAACAAAAATAACAAACCGCGGGCCGAATTTGTCATTTATTTTACCGCCAGAAATCATGGTTATCGGCCCAATAGAATTGGCAACGACAAAGACAATCGATAAATTAGCCGGTGTTAAATGAATGCCATTTAATTGACTTAAATATTCGGCCATCGGAGCTGAAAATACGCTCCATGCATACATAGATCCGATACATAAATTAATAAAGCAGCTAGCAGTTAATATTAGCCACCTTTTTTTGGAATAATCCATTTTACTCTCCCAATTGTTTAAACATTTCATTAACAATATAGGTAATTAATTAACAACATAATTATCCTGACTGGGTGCTAAATTAATCGCTCAAGAGCAAACATGTCAACATTGACATGTTTGCTCTTTCATAAATAGATGGATGTATTGATGTTTATTGTTCAAATATGTGAGCTTTGTTATGCTTCGGCGTAACAAGACAGGCTTGGTAGATAACAAATGAGAGTGCTCAAATACGCGATCTTAGGTTTATTGAATAAACAACCCATGACTGGTTATGACATCGGGAAAGAGTTCAACTACGAGTTAGCCGAGTTCTGGCACGCAAAGCACAGCCAGATCTACACCGAACTTAAGAAGCTCAATGACGAAGCGTTGGTCACTTTTGATATTGAGATCTCAGGCGATATATTAGAAAAAAAGCAATACACCATCACTGAGGCGGGTAAAACGGACTTACTGAAATGGCTTCATAAAGATGAGTCTATCGAGAAGACAGCGAAAGATGTGTTCCGTGTTCGTATGTATTTTTCTAACAACATCGATTTGAGTTCTCGCATTGGCCTATTAGAAAGCCAGAAAATGCAACACATCAAACGACTCAATACGCTGAAGAAAACATCGGAGCAATATCCTGAGGTGCCTGATTGTGACAGCGATCGTTTTGGTGATTTTATCGTTTTAGAAAGCGCTATTATGCGAGAAGAATGCACACTTAACTGGATAAACAAGTGCATCGCATATTGTCAGGCCGCAAAAAACAAATCGAATAATTAAGAATTTATTGAACCGAATTTTGCATCTAAAGATTTGAGGCAGATAGCCATTTCAGTTGAAATGGCATATCCCCACAATCTAGTCTCTTGGTTCGTAAATGTTCCGAAATAAACCAACCTTATTAAATAAGGCGCTATTTCATTCCGAAAGTGTTTCTGATGCCTGCATCAACAGGATTAGCTGGCATAAAACGGCGCAGTTTCCGAAGAAGAGAAGCTTCACCTTTGGGTGTGTGTCGCATTTTCCAAGCGCCCAATGCCGCATTGACCACCGTGGTTGCTACCCCATCAGGCATTGGTGCTTTCTGAACATTTTCCTGTATCGCTTGAGACACTATTTTGCGGTCTGTGTCATAAGCCGATATGGGGAAAATGGCCTGAGGGGCATTAATATCAAGATTCGTTTTTGTGAATGACGGTTCAACAAGTGTCACACGAATGTCAAACGCCCGTACCTCATGGTCTAAGGACTCAGAGAGCCCTTCAATAGCATGTTTCGAGGCCGAATATAATCCCATATAAGGTGCAGGTAGAAATCCCAACACTGAACTGATGTTGACAATGCGACCAGACCGTTGTTCACGCATATACGGCAACACCGCTTGGATGGTGCGCAATATCCCCCAAACATTGGTATCAAAAAGTGCTTGAGCTTCGGTTACAGATGTTTCCTCCGTAGCACCAAGTAACGTGACTCCCGCGCTGTTGACAAGAACATCGATGCGGTTGGCTTTGGCAATGACAAACTCTATTCCACGTTGAATTGATGCTTCATCACAAATATCCATTTCTACCAGTTCAACACCAGGGATCGGCTTTGCCTTTTTGATGTTGCGTACCGTACCGAATACCTCACACCCGCGTTGAAAAAACATTTCTGCGGTGGCTCGCCCGATCCCCGATGACACGCCAGTCACTAAGACGACTTTTGTAGTATTAGACATAAAAATTCCTCTCAAAATACGAGCATTAATGACGTATGAATCAGCTACCTTGGTTGGGCCTGATCTTGAACCAAATGGAATACATGGCCGGCAAAAATACCAACGTCAGGATTGTTCCAGCTAAGGTGCCACCAATCAACGTATAGGCCAGCGTGCCCCAGAACACCGAGTGGGTCAGCGGTATAAAGGCCAGGATCGCAGCCAGTGCGGTCAGGATCACCGGACGCGCGCGTTGCACGGTCGCTTCGACAAGCGCGCGGAATGGATCCAGCCCCGCCTGTTCGTTTTCACGGATCTGCCCGATCAAAATCAACGTATTGCGCATGAGGATGCCCGACAACGCAATCAAGCCAACCAATGCATTGATACCGAATGGCTGCTGGAACAAAAGCAGCGTCGGTACCACGCCGATCAGCCCCAACGGGCTGGTCAGGAAGACCATCACCATGCCCGCGATCGAGCGAACCTGAAGAATGATGATCAGCAAGGTGATAGCCAGCATGATTGGGAAGATCGGCAGCATCGCAGCCGTCGCCTTACCCGCCTCTTCGATGGAGCCCGCTTCTACGATGCGGTAGCCGCTCGGCAGTTTTTCCATGATGGGCTGGAGTTGCTGAGTTATGGCCGTTGATACGTCCGGCGGCTGTAAGCCTTCGGCGATATCACCCCGCACGGTGATCATCGGCACCCGGTCGCGTCGACGCATGAGCGATTCTTCCATGCGCACCTCGACTTTGCCCACCTGCGACAGCGGAATGCGCTGCCCATTGGCGCCAGCCAGCGTAAAATCGCCAATTTTAGCCGGGTCGAGCCGGTTGTTGCCTGCCGAACGCGCAACAACCTGTACCGAGCGAATGTCCTCACGCACCGCCGTGACTGGAATGCCGCTGAGCAGGAATTGCAGCTGTTGCGCGACAGAGCTGGATGTTAGCCCAACGGCTTGCAGGCGGTCCTGTTGCAAGGTGAAGTGCAGCGTGGGTATGTGCCCACCCCAATCTGTGTTAACCGTGCGCATTTGTGGGCTGGCATGCATGACGTCTTCGATTTGAGTGGCGATCTTGCGCAGCGTGTCTGGGTCTGGCCCCATGACACGATAGGCCACCGGAAATGGCGAAGGGGGGCCAAACACGATCTGGGTTACGCGCACCCGCGCCTCTGGCGCCAATCCTTCGGCAACGGCCTGACGTAGCCTGAACTTGAGCGCCTCCCGTTCCTTGTCATCACCTGCGAGCACCACGATTTTGGCGAACGACGGATCGGGCAATTCAGGTGACATTGCCAGGAAGAAGCGTGGAGCCCCTTGGCCGATGTAGGACGTCACGATCCTGGCTTCCTTCTGCTTCGCCAGCCAGGCTTCGACCTTCTTCGTCGCGGCACTGGTTTGCTCGATGGCAGTGCCGTAAGGCATCTGCACCTCGACCAGCACTTCCGGCCGATCGGAAGTCGGGAAAAACTGCTTTTTAACCACGGCCATGCCGAGTACCGCCATCACAAAAAGACCGATCACCGTGCCGGTGACGATCCACTTGCGGGCAATGACTGCCCCCAGTATCTGCCGGAAGCGATTGTAGCGCGGCGTGTCGTAGATGGCCTCGTGACCACCTTCGATCTTTTTGAAATCGGGCAGCAGTTTGACCCCAAGATACGGCGTGAACACCACCGCCACCACCCAGGAGGCAATCAGCGCGATACCGACGATCCAGAACATATTGCTGGTATATTCGCCTGCGGTGGAACGCGCGAAACCATTCGGCATGAAACCCACAGTTGTGACCAGCGTACCGGAAAGCATGGGAGCCGCCGTGTGACTCCAGGCATAGGCTGATGCGGCTATGCGGTTATACCCCTCCTCCATCTTGACCACCATCATTTCGATGGCGATGATGGCATCATCCACTAACAGCCCTAGCGCCAAGATCAACGAACCCAGTGTGATCCGGTCAAAATTCTTGCCGCTAGCCGCCATGATGACGAACACAACGGCAAGCGTCAGCGGTACCGCAGCTGCGACTACAATACCGACACGCCACCCCATACTGAGAAAGCACACCACCATCACTACGAGCAAAGCAACGAAGAATTTGACCATAAACTCGTCTACTGCTGAGCCGATATTAACAGCCTGATCCGTCACCTTGGTCAGTGTTATTCCCAGCGGAAGTTCCGTGTTGATCTTGGTAACTTCTGCTTCAAGTGCCTTGCCGAGATCGAGCCCGTTCCATTCGTCGCGCATCACGACACCGAGCAACAACGCTGGCTCGCCGCCATTCCGGACCAGGAAGGTCGCAGGGTCTTCATAACCTCGCTCAACGGTCGCTACATCCGACAATTTCAGTGTTCGCCCCCGTACAACAATCGGGGTTTGTCGGATCTTCTCTAGATTGTCAAACGCGCCATCAACGCGAACGAAGATCTGTGATCCCTTGGTCTCGATAGAACCAGCGGGGGTTAGCATATTCTGGCTATTAAGCGCGGCGAAAATGTCTTGCGGGGCAACACCCAGCGTCGCCAAACGGTCATGAGAGAAGGAAACAAAGATGCGTTCGGGCTGCTCCCCGATGATGTTCACCTTCTTCACGCCCGCAACATGCAATAGTTGTTGGCGTAACGTTTCTGCGTCGCGTACCAACAGTCTTTGCGGTTCTCCCTTGGCTTTGAGGGCAAAAAGCGCAAACGTTACATCTGCATATTCGTCATTCACCATGGGGCCAATGACACCAGCAGGCAAATTCTTGGCCTCGTCACCGATCTTCTTGCGGGCCTGATAGAACTCCTCCTGAACTGCCGAAGGCGGAGTGCCATCGAGCAGGGAAACCATGGTAAAAGCCAGACCGGGCCGAGTGTAAGTTTCCGTGCGGTCGTACCATCGCAGTTCCTGCATGCGCTTTTCCAGCGGATCAGCGACCTGATCTTGCATCTCTTTGGCTGTTGCGCCCGGCCACGCAGTGATGATCGTCATCTGTTTGATCGTAAATGGCGGATCTTCCGCTCGCCCGAGTTGGAAGAATGCAAGAATACCCGCGGCAGAGATCATAAATATTAAGAACAGCGTGATGGCGCGTTCGCGTACAGCGAGCGCAGACAGGTTGAAACGATGCTCACTCATGGGTGTGCTCCTTCTACTGAGGCAGCAGTCAACGGAGCAGACACACGCACCTGTTCACCTTCATGCAGCAGGTGGGCGCCGAGTGCCACGATATGATCACCTTGCTTGATTTGACCTGAGACACGCGCAGAATCATCACCAATATTTAAAACTGTGACTGGATGCCAGGATACTTTGGCTGGCTGCCCCTCCACGCACCAGACGCCTGTTCCTTTTCCTGTATCAAACAAAGCACCAACAGGCACCTGTAAGCCTTTCTTTGAAGCGAAGGATTCATCAGCTACATTGATGGTGACTGTTGAGCCTAAAGGCGTGTCTTGCAGTTCTCCGCTAAGCACATATCTCGCTTCATATGTGCGAGTGCTTGGATCGGCGGCATCTGAAAGCTGTCGGAGTGTTGCAACCGACGCCACATTGCTTCTACCGAAGAGCGTTGCTTGCCCATGAGACCCTAATGAGGGACGTAATGTTTCGGGTAATTGAATGATGGCTTCACGCGCCCCGGCATGAGCAAGCCGGACGACGATTTGTCCTGCACTAACAACTTGCCCGGGCTCTGCAAGGGCTTCAACCACGGTCCCGTCGGCATCGGCAACTAAGTCCGCATAACGGGTTGCATTACGTGCGACTTCAGCTTGCGCTTCGGCGGCACGAAGCTGCGCCGCAGCAGTATCCGATGCAGCCTTGACTTGATCATAAGCTGAAGCGGATATCGCTCCCGTGCCACGTAAATCTCTGAAACGGGCTTCATCATCTACGGCTTGTTTAACTTTTGCTTTGGCCGCGATGACAGACTCCTGTTGGGCATGAGCGGCAAGTTTCAGGTCGACAGGGTCAAGTTGCATCAACACTTGCCCCCGCTTCACGATTTGCCCAGTGTCCACGAGGCGTTTCAGCACCTTGCCGGAGACTCGAAAACCTAAATCGCTTTCCACGCGCGCCGCCACCACACCAGTGAAAGAGCGTGATTCGTTCACGTCGTCATTGACCGTTACAGTACGAACCAGTGGTGCTTGCGTACGTGGATCGGATTGTTTTTCGTCGCCGCAAGCCGTTAAGACAAGCGATAAAGCAGTGATAACTGCCATTGATAGTATGCTGTGACGAGACATACATAAGCCTCCATGAAGTGCTGTTCAGGAGGCTATTATTATTTGAGTGACTAAATCAGTCAATAGTCACAACAAATTTAAGGTGCAAGACTGCGAAGAATCAGATTAGACAGCTGAATGGGCGCTTCGTCGATATTGTCAAAGTTGTGTTGTAGCATGAGAGGATTCAAATAGGGTCGCATAACAAGATAAATAGCGGTAGTAAGTTCATCCAAGGGTGTTTTACGCTCAAAGTCCCCTGTTTGACGCCCTTCCTGGAGGATATTCTGCAGTAACATCTTGATGTTTTGTTCAAAGATGATTGTAACCTGCCAACGCTCTGCTGCCGCGGAGGCGGCGATTTCGTAGAGCTTTCTATCGCCAGAGAATAAACGCAGACTGGACTGAACAATCTCTTTAAACATTCGGCGCAGCTTCTCGGGCGGTTGATCTGCCTCTTCAATTGCTCTTCGGATATCAGCCTCTATCTTGTCTATGCAGTTTGTACAAATACTTTCGCCAATGGCCTGCTTGGAAGAAAAGAATTTATAAATGTATGCCTTTGAAAACCCGATGGATTTCGCAAGATCTGATACAGTAGTTTTCCCATAGCCATAGCGACTGAAATGTTCTGTTGCTGCAACAACAATCTGATCCCGCACATCGTGATCTGCCGGGCCCCGGTTCACCACAGGGCTATTGTGTTCTTCGCTCATAATATATCTCTCTGGCTTTCATACATGCATTCTGTGATTTTAACTCGCCATGGTTAGATTGACAACGAGTGACCAATTAGTAATATAGTCACACCACTCTATCAACTATCGGTAAATGTATGTTGCCAAAATATTCATCCATCATGCTTGTTGTAACGAGCTTGCTGGCCGGTTGTGCTGTTGGACCTGACTATACCCCTCCGCAGCTATCCACTCCTAAGCACTATCTGGGGCAGTCATCGCCAGAAAAGCAAAACGCTATCGATGATGCGAATCTCCAGGCTTGGTGGAAAAGATTTGGTGACGAGCAGTTGACTCGATATATCACCATTGCGCTGAAGCAAAATCTTGACTTGGCACAAGCAACCGCACGATTAACGCAAGCCCAAGCAGGTCTCGGTGCAGCAAGTGCCGCCTTACTTCCGTCCGGAAATATGTCTGGGCAGGCTGCTCGCACCTATCAATCCGTTGAAACGCCAATAGGTCAGATTTTGAGCTCTTCTCCTAATTTTGATCGTCATGGAAATAGTTACGAAGCTGATCTGAACGCGAGTTGGGAACTTGACCTGTTTGGCGGTCTTCGCCGAGACAGAGAAGCTGCGCTGGCCGAATATCAGGCCACATCGGCGGGAATTGTTGCAACACAGCTGGCTGTTGCAGCACAAACAGCAAACATTTACGTAAACATTCGAGCACTACAAGCCCGACTTGATATTGCTCGAAAGCAAGTAGATTCACAGCAACAAATGCTTAACCTGACCAATCTTCTTTATAACAAGGGGTTAGCATCAGAACGTCAAGTACATCAAGTTCAGGCGGCTCTTGCTCAATATCAGGCAGTCGTTCCTCTCATGGATGCAAGCTTGGAAACAACGATGAACGCACTCGACGTCATGCTAGGTACTCCACCAGGAACCCATCGGGCAGAACTGACTGCGCCATCACCAATTCCATCAGCACCGAAAACTATCGGCATGGGGACACCGGGTAAATTACTGACGCGTCGCCCCGATCTCATCATTGCCGAACGTCATTTGGCAGCGTCAAATGCAAAGATTGGCGCAGCGATTGCCGAATACTATCCAAAGATCTCGCTGAGTGGTCTGGTCGGCAGTGCTACATCCGTAGATAGCGGCAACCTGTTTACCAGTGACGCGAATCAAGTTGCTGGCGTCGTTGGTTTACGCTGGCGTTTGTTTGATTTTGGTCGGATCGATGCCCAGATCAAGCAGAGCAAAGGCCGTGAAGCAGAGATGCTTGCTGCTTACAGACTTGCAGTTTTGAAAGCCACTGAAGATGTGGAAAACTCATTTTCGATGCTGATAAAGCAAAAGGAACAAGCAGCGATACTGTCTCAGGGGGTTGATGCCCTGCAACGTGTTCGAAAAGCCTCTTTTTCTGCTTATCAGAAAGGGACTGCCAGTATGATTGAGGTCTTGCAAGTTGACGAAAATTTATTGCAAGCATCGGATAGGGAAACACTTGCTCAAGCGGACTCAGCAAACGCTGCCATAGCAACATTTAAAGCTCTTGGTGGTGGTTGGCAAGCAGATGAGGCCAATCCGTAAGTGATCTGACCCAGCATTCTTGGACACCTCATTAAACGAGTAAAATAACTCATAGAGGTGGATCATGACCAAAACTGCAATCGAACAGAGAGCCGGGCTCTATATTCGCAAAGTTATAAGGATGATGCTCTCGCATTAGCAGAACGGATTGGTTTTGCCATAGTGTCACCTGTATTGTATGAAGTAAGGATATCACCTCTAATCAGGCGGCCAAATTCACTATGCCACTACACTTCGAAAGATCAACTCCCGTTAGTTAAACTGTAGCTTTGATTTAAGAAAAATAAAATATCCTCCTTAGATACAGTGCCATCAAGGAGAATTGTAACCCAATATTCTTTATTCATGTGGTAGGCAGGTAAGAATCCGGCTGAAGATCGCAAACTGCCTATGATTTCAGGAGGGCATTTGATATTGATAATTTCAATCATCTCGTCGCCTTGGAAGCCGAGTTTTACTCGTGGGACCGTCATAGCGAGACAGAACCATTTACGATTGTTCTCGTGTCTAAATACCGCATATTCAGGGTATTTCATCCAGGGAAAATCGGGGTTAATGCCATATTCGGCTTCTATGTAGCGGAAAACAATTTGTTTATTAATCATATGGGCGCCATTTATTTCGCTAGTTCTGAAATATACCTAGCCTTGTGTATATTGTTTAAAGTAGATATGCCCACAGTCACCAATATGTACTGTGGGTTCTTTTCTCTGACTAAGAAACAATTCATAACGCTTTTGGTTAAGAATGCACAACACAACTAACGCTTGATCTCGCTAAGCTGCTTTTCAAAATCGGTCGGATCAAAATAGTCACGCCAGATAGTTATCATTCCGTTTTCAATAGTCAGCGCCCCCATCACAGGTAGAGAGATGGTTCCACCACCGGTGTGGTAAAATACGTCAAGTCGTTCACTTAACACCACATTACCAACAACTGCAATATTGATGATATTAAATTCCGCTCTCCAATCTTTGCCGAACCCAAAATCAATGTGAAACTGGCGGACACCGTCCCGGCCAATAATTACAGGGAATGGCACATTGTGATAAAATACATCTTCTGTGAGCATGGGAAGAGCGTCTTCCATACGATCAGCAGTCCAAAGTCCTAAGAACTCTTCGGCAATTTCTAGCGGGGTTTTAAGCATAGCTATCTCCTGGAAACAAATGGGCTTCGCTCTATACAGAGCAAACGGTATAAATCACCTTAATAATGATTTTTTAAGCTGATCTATACCTTCAATCCAAAACACCATTTATTTCATTAGCTAGCTTAAACCACCCCTTCGCCATTTGAATGACTTCCCATAACTTATTGGGAATGACTAACTGTGGTACACGCTCAGGATCGAGAGTGATGTTAATTTCTTCTTCGCGGCCTTCTCGGGTAAGTTCGAGCCAGTTCGGGTTCATGACCAAACCTTGTCCGATCGCAACGAGTTTTAAGCCGCTAGCTAAGGCTTTGTCAGCATCTTCCAGTGTACGGACAAGACCAGCGGCGATCAGAGGTGCTCGATCGCCAACATATGTAGCAAGCAATTCGCCGATGGTTTGTTCGCCAGTCGAGTTGATCGGTTTCGCATTTTTGATATCAAAAAGAGATGCATGAATGTAATCAACACCACTCTCTATCAATCGATCGATGAGCACATATGAGTCATCAAGGCGTAAACCTCCGTCTTCGAGTTCCTCTGGCGAAATGCGGTAACCTAATACGAAAGGGCGCTTGGCATGTTCAGCAATCACTCGTTTCACTTCATGGACCACTGCCAGCGGGAAACGCATACGGTTTTCGAGTGAACCGCCCCATTCATCATTGCGTTGATTGAAGAAAGGAGAGAAAAAGTTCTGTATAAGAAAACCATGAGCCCCGTGTAGCTCTATACCATCGAAGCCAGCTTCGATAGCTCTGCGCGTCGTTTCACCGAAAGCCGAAATGATTTCTTTAATTTCTTCCTGATTAAGCGCTTCACTGGTCACTTCTCCATCACTGAACGGACCTGGAGGCACTGTCAACGCGCTTGCACTAACCACACGTGCATTCGGTATAAGTTGTGGCACAGCTTTGTTTCCTGCATGAAATATTTGCAAGACAGAAAGCGCACCACCACTTTTAGTTGCTTCTGCTAAACGATGAAGGCTGGGGATAAAGCAATCATCGTAGCTGGCGAATTCACCCGTAAAGCCAATACCATTAGGTGTCACGCTAGTGCAACCTGTCACGACCATACCAACACCATTGACACGTGCGCGGTAGTACGCAATTTCTTGGTCAGAAACAGTGCTGTCTGGATTAGCTGACCACGTTGTCATTGGCGCCATTACTGCACGATTGCGTAAACTTACCCCATTTGGGAAAGTAAAAGGCTGAAATAGTTGCGATTTATTTTGAGCCATAAAATTAAATCTCCGTTGGTTTAGCACCTCCAACTTTTAGCTAACGCTTGTTGCTAAAGTAAAATGGAAGGCGCTTTCGACTTGAACTGCGTGGGGCGGGAACGGTTATCTATTGGATACGATAGCCGTTTCTTAACCCACTACTTATGATAGAAAGCAGTGTAGGTCGAGGCCCGGTGATTCTGTTTGCCTAAAATGTTTTTATTCTTGCCTAATTTGATGATATTCGCCAAGTACGATGTTAGAGCCTATTCTTCATTGGTAAACTAAGTAACAGCGGTTTAAACAAGGGATATAAGGTGTTCATGGCAGAGTTTCAATTGCAACAAGATATCAGTTGGCTGGCTAACTTAGTCAGCAATATTGCACAAACTGATGGTGACTTTTATACACCGATCCCTGAATTGGTACTTTGCCGGTGTAGTACTACTAAGACGCCGATACCCTGTACATTTGGTTTGGGGCTTGGCGTCATTGTGCAAGGAGGAAAACGGGTCACATTGGGAGGAGACGTTTCTGACCACAAGGCTGGACAGTCAGTTATTACGACTTTAGAACTACCAATGATTTCATATGTAACGGATGTGAGTTCGGAAAAACCTTATTTAGGCATCTGGCTAAAGTTGGATCCTCAAATCATCTGCCAATTAGACGCAGAAATGGAACCCATAGTTTCACACCATAAGCCATCCCTGCGGGCGATATCCATTGCGACGCTCGATGAAGGTATAAAAGATGCTCTAACCCGGTTGATCCGGTTGCTCAATGAACCATATCTACTTTCTTATATCGTCCCGCTAATTCAACGAGAGATAGTCATTCGTTTACTCAATAGCGAGCATGGCCCAAATTTGCGCAAACTCGCTGTGGCTGAATGCCCAAGTCAGCAAATATCAAAAGTTGTTGGCTGGCTAAAGCAGAACTACACAGAGAATGTGCCGATAGACGACCTTGCAAATAAAGCTTACATGAGTCCATCTGTTTTCCGACAGCATTTCCGAGCAGTCGTTGGTATAAGCCCCTTACAATATGTGAAGAATTTACGTCTACAAAATGCTCGCCAACTGATGATTAATGAAGACCTCGATGCCGCCAGTGCAGCACTTCGTGTTGGATATGAGAGCCCGTCCCAATTTAGTCGGGAATATCGTCGACTATTCGGAGAGCCGCCAAGTCGCGACATTAAACGAATATTGAAATCTGCCTGGCCAAAAGAAAGTCATCTCTTTTGAAAATAGGTTAATCAATATAGAAAGAGTTATACGAGTCAGAGTGGTTTACCACATTGGCTGAGACTAGCTTTGCTGCCACGATCCCCCAAGATGGTTGTTGTTGCCTGTTCCTTTTATGGTCTGTTCAATCTTGGTCGAAAGATCAGATCTTGGAACAGGCAAAAGGTTCCATTCTTATCTAAAATTTTTATCCCTAATTCAGGTTAATTAAAAATTCTTTATCTTTGCACAGAAAAAAGCCCAGAATTCTGGGCTTTGAATTGTTATAACAACGCAGCTTACTGACACTGATACGATGTCAGCTTGTTACTATCCCCGCCAACATAATGAGCCGTTTGTGGATAAGCACAAAGTGGCTGTTCTTTACCTGGAAAGGCTTTTCCTGTCGCAGACATATAGTCTGGCGCGTTGTTTTTTTCAACCCAGCCTTCAATGGCTGTCAGCGGGTCAAAATTATCCAGCGCAGGGCCATCACCACAGTGATTCATACCCGGCACCATAAAAAGTCGTGACCAATTTCGCTGCTGCGCCATGTCACCATGTGATGTATTCGCAATCGTTGCTTCATACCACTTTTGGATATCATGGGCAGAGAAAACAGGATCTGACAGCCCTTGGAAAATGACCATCTTGCCACCACGCGCAACGTAAGTGCTCATCTGCGTTGCTACAGCATCATTCAACGCACTCATTTCATCAATTTTGGCGGGATCGCGGTCAAAATTGAATGTCGTCATATCCGCGTTGTTCTGTGCTGGTGTCATGTAATAATGAAACAGGGAATCTGTACCTAAGACAATATTCCGCGCATCCGGCTTTGTCGCATC
Source organism: uncultured Tolumonas sp. (assembly GCF_963678185.1). Taxonomy (NCBI): domain Bacteria; kingdom Pseudomonadati; phylum Pseudomonadota; class Gammaproteobacteria; order Aeromonadales; family Aeromonadaceae; genus Tolumonas; species uncultured Tolumonas sp. The sequence goes on along the minus strand of NZ_OY782757.1, from coordinate 396,576 downwards.
GACAGACGATCCTAATTTCCAGCTTCGCCAACCAGGTGCATCGATACCACTATCGTATGGCCAACTGCTATAAAGTGCCTTACCTTGACTATCTTTTGCTCCGCCAAACACATTTTGCACTACGCTGACTTTGGCAGCAGCTAAACAGTTAGTGGATTGCCCCTCTTTGCATTGCAACTCAATGGGGTCGAAATGGCAGGCAGGATAGTTATTAATAATGCCATCCTTTAATCCATCTTTATCATCACATTTGGCCAGCACGGCTTGGCTTACCAATGACAATTCCGCTTGTGTTAATGCCTGAGAAAAGATGGGCCTGCCCTGCGGATCTTTAGGTGCTATTGATAACAGTTGCTGAGTGTCCCACGCTTCGCCAATCGCAGCGCGACTTAACCGAAAACCCGGATTGCCAACAACAACGCCATTAAATTCGGTGGGATAACGCTGTGCCGCCAGCATGGCTTCACGGCCACCGTTCGAGCAGCCCATGAAATAGGAATAGCGAATGGTATCTTTATAATAATTGGCAATCAGATATTTAGCCTGCTGCGTTACTTTACCGATTGCCGCATAGGCATAATCGAGACGTGCTTGCTGGTCGACTGCAAAACTGGCATCGCGGCCTTGATGACCGCCGTCCATCGAGACTACTGCATAACCACGACTTAGTGATGGCATTGCAGTAGAGCCGTGGCTAGGTACACTACCAATCGCCTGACCTAAGAAGCCATCGAGCCCGCCACCACCCTGGAACATGAAACGCCCCTGCCAGTTATCCGGCATGCGAAGCTCAAACTGAATGCCATAGTTCTTGCCATCAGCGCCAGTATGTTCACCAATCATACCGCGTACCAAACAATGCGCGGGTAACGCAATGCCATCACCACTGGCCCCAGTAAGTGCGCTGCTCTTATCAAGCTGGACTTTACCGGCCTGGATTCGTTTTGCGGTGACAATAGAAACATCAGGCAGCTGCTTTTTCAACATAGCCTGACACTGCTTTGAGCCAACCGGCCATTCATTGGCTAGTGCATTATTAGCGCACAATAAACCACTGACAACCAACGGTGCCAGAAACAAGCGATTAGAGATTAAGGTCATGTTTTGTTTGTCGTTTTAAATGTGTTACCTCACATTAAGTTCTAAATATCAGATAAAAAAGCGTTATTTTCCGATAAAATACATCTAATATTTCGATGTTTTGAAGATTTTTATGTTACCGAAATCGACGCTAGAACAGTGGTTCATCTTACAAACCGTCATAGAAAAAGATGGTTTTGCACAAGCTGCGCAGGTTCTGAACCGAAGTCAGTCATCGGTCAGCTATGCACTCCATACGTTGCAAGAACGGTTAGGCGTTCCGTTGTTACGGATGACCGGCAGAAAAGCAACACTGACAGAATCGGGGCAAGTAATGCTGGCTCAAGCCAAGCCTTTGATTGATGCGTTTTTACAGTTGGAATCCCGAGCGCAGAGTTTACGGCAAGGGATAAAACCAACGCTTAACTTAGTCGTTGATGTAGTCTTCCCTAAAGAGTTTTTATTTAAAGCGCTGCGGTTATTTCAAGATAAATTCCCCGAAACGCGCGTGCATTTAACCGAAATAATACGCACCGAAAGTGAAAAACAGCTAACAGAACGAGACGCCGATTTATACATTACCCCCTTGCCCGCCGGTTTAGCGATCAGTGGGCAATTTTTGCTGAACGTGGATTTTATTGCTGTTGCACAGCAGACCCATGCTTTACATGCGTCAACACAACAATTGTCTACTGCACAGCTTTCTTGCTACCCCCTGATTTCGATAGCAGATCAACAGTCTCAGCGATTGGAAAAGAAAAAGATCACCGCCAATTCCGATTGGACGTTTACAACCATTGAAGCCGCGGTCGCAGCCATCCAACATGGCGTTGGTTATGGTTGGCTGCCGTTACACTATATTCAGCCGTTGCTTGAACGTGGAGAGTTAATACCCATTCATGTAGAGCAACAGATCAGGCCAACATCGCTCTATATGGTGTGGGGTGATGATCAGCAGTTTGATAAGACCGTATCGGAATTTGCCGCGATCTTACAAGGCACAATTCATGGCGCGTGATCTGTCTGAGAGCGGGAATTTTTCAGTTAACATCCGTCATACATGCCATCGTCAGCCCAAAATAAATAGAGACTGTTTGTCAGCCTCTATTTACATTAAGGATAATAGAACCTACTAATTATAAGCGCTCACCATTGCTTGCGATGACCTGACGATACCAATCAAAACTTAATTTGCGTAAACGTTGGCCACTGCCCTTACCCTCATTGTCTTTATCAACATAAATAAAGCCGTATCGTTTTTTCATTTCGCCCGTGGACGCACTCACTAAATCGATTGGCCCCCAAGTTGTGTAGCCCATAAGTTCAACACCATCAGCGATCCCTTCAGCAACTTGCTCTAGGTGTTCACGCAGGAAATTGATGCGATAGTAGTCATTAACCGTATTGTCTTCATTAACCGAATCAACGGCGCCTAAACCATTTTCTACAATAAACAGCGGCTTTTGATAACGATCATAGAGCTGATTTAAAATGATCCGCATGCCTTTGGGATCAATCTGCCAGCCCCATTCTGATGCCTTAAGATAAGGGTTCATCAGGCTGCCAAATAGATTACCCGCTGTTTTTGCACGACGGTCAGGATCAACACTTTCAACTTGGCTCATATAGTAACTGAAACCAACATAATCAACCGGATATTGCTTAAGAATGGCCTCATCACCAGCTGCCATTTCTATCTCAAAACCATTTTCGCGGAAAATACGCTGAGCATAGGCAGGGTAAGCCCCACGAGCTTGGACATCACCGAAGAACAACATTTGTCGATCGTTTGCCATGGCTTTTAGCGAGTCGTCAGGATTGCACGTATCAGGATAAGTAGGCCATGCGGCAATCATGCAACCGATTTTAGAATCCGGGATAATTTCATGGCAGGCTTTCACAGCCAAAGCACTAGCAACAAGTTGATGATGTGCAGCTTGATACTGAATTTGTAATTTATTTTCTGACCCTTCTAACACCAAACCAGCCGCCGTAAATGGAGAGTGCAGAACGCAGTTAATTTCATTAAACGTGAGCCAATATTTAACTTTATGCTGATAACGTGTAAAAACAGTCTTCGCATAACGTTCAAAACAACTTATCAGCTCACGACTGCGCCACCCGCCATAATTTCGCACTAAACCTAGCGGTAAATCATAATGGTTTAGTGTTACGACCGGCTGCATTCCCTTACTAATCAAATCATCAAACAGATCGTCATAAAATTTCAGACCAGCTTCATTAGGTGTTGCATCGTCACCATTGGGAAATATACGCGTCCACGCAATGGATAATCGCAGACATTTAAATCCCATTTCTGCAAATAGCGCATTATCCGTTTTGTATGTTTGATAATAATTAATAGCAGAATGATATGGGAAATTACCCAACTCTCCGTCAAGAACAGGCGTTGAGTTTAAAATTCCTCGCGGCATAACATCGGCGACCGACAGCCCCTTACCATCTTGATCGTAAGCTCCTTCAACTTGATTGGCGGCAATAGCACCACCCCAAAGAAAATTCTCAGGAAATCTTTTCATCATCTATCCAATAAATTATTCGTTGAAATAAATAGTTTTAAACCGAAAACTTATTTTTAAGCTTTTGTTTGTAATTGACGATGAATATCAATTAGCTCTTCAATCATTTCCCGGGCCAACATGGCCGTCATAATATGGTCTTGAGCATGTACTAAAACGAGATTAACCGGCACTTTGCCACAACCTTCATCCAAACCAATGAGCATTGTCTGAACATCATGAGCACGCTTTGATGCGGCAGATGACTCAGTTAATTGGGTATCTACTTCTGCCCAATTGCCTTTTTTAGCTGCATATAACGCCTGCATCGCATAGCTGCGTGCTTCACCCGCGTTAATAATCAGCTCCATTACTGTTGATTCCATGTCCATAATTTTTCTCCAATACCCAAAGTTTATTAAATCTATATTTTATAATTAAGCTAACAACGCTAATGCATCGGCAAGAATTTTATCGCCACGCATCATGCCGTAATCCATGTTATTAATAACGGCGATTTTTTTACCTGCTGAATCTGCTTTTTTCTTAAATTCTTCAAATTTGTATTTGATCTGCGGGCCCAATAAGCAGCAATCATACAGAGGCAGTGTTCTATCAAAATCATCCATGGCGACAGCAATGATCTGAACATCAACACCTTTTGTCTCGGCGGCTTGTTTCATTTTATTCATCACCATACTGGTTGACATGCCAGCAGCACAGCACAAAAATATTTTTTTCATTTCAAAACGCCCTATTTAATACACCAAATAAAAACATGAGAAAAAAGGCAAGAGAGTCTCTTGCCATCCGACACGGGGAAATAACACACACAAGGAAAGAAAAAGAATTGGGGTTCCTATTTCTTATTTTTCAGATTTTCATCTAAAAATTTAATTACCGTATCCATGATTTGTGGTTGATACCATAAAAAACCGGCATGATCAGCACCCTTCACAATATAATGTGTTGATTTAACATCATGTTTGATTAAGGCTTCATGCAGTATTTTATTTTGGCTCGGTGATACCACATTATCCGCATCACCATTCATCAATAAAAATGGTGGTGTTTTTTGTGATATATAAGTAATTGGGTTCGCTTTCTTTGCTTTATTCAAATCACTTAGAATCGAACCACCACCCTGCCATGGAATACCGTTCACTAACATTGCTTCAGGTATCGCCGGTGATTTGTGTGCTTCTTGAATATCTTTAGAAAAGTCAGCACCGACACTCGTCAGGTCTGACAACCCATATAAATCAACCGCAGCTTGCACATCACTATTTTGGTCGAGATATTCACCCTTATCAAAATCACGATTGCCATTAGTTGTCGCAACCATTGCAGCTAAATAACCGCCAGCAGATTCACCCATGACCGCAATTTTATTTGGATCAATATTAAATTGTGCTGCATGCGCTTTCAAATATCGAACTGCCGTTTTAGCATCTTCCACAGGCCCAGGGAATGTGACCATTGGAACGACACGATAATCAATGCTTGCAACAACATAGCCCGCTCGCGCCATATCAACTCGTTGCCCGACAAATTTAGATTTCGGTGCATCCATAAATCCACCGCCTGTAATAAATACTACGGCAGGAGATGGCTTTTCAGAATAGGGTTGAATTAAATCCATATATAACTGGATTGGACGACCCATATTATTGTAGGTCAGTGAATATGCCAGATCAGATTCCATTCTAATAGGTGGTACTGTCATTTTTACATCGATAGTCTGACTATCTATATTTTTTGCGCTAGACATCAGTGGAAGCACAAGCATAGACATTACTACCAATATTTTTTGTTTATTCATCATAAAAACCTTTTTATATTTTCATACAGAAAGAAATCAATTAGAACCACACTTCCATGCGATAACCAAAACGCCATTCAGAAGCTGTTGGTAATTCAGTAATGGCTTGATCACCACCGACATATGCGGCAGTCAAACTAGCAATGGGGGCGACACCTGGCTGGACTTGTAATTGCAGAGCAGGTCCCATTGCAAATTTATATGCAGTACCATTCACTCCGTTATTACCATCTTTGTTTTGCGTGTTATTTACATTTGCTTCATAGAGCATCGACCAATTTTGATTCAACTTTTGTTGAACATCAAAACCAGCGAAAACACCCGTCTCATCGGCGGAACCATAGTGATGATCAGCATGACCATCAACATCAATCAGGGAACTCACTCTTGAAGCTGTTTCATCTCGATTGGTATATTCAACAATCAAAGCAGGTTTAATGATAAATCCATCAATCGCATCAATAGTGCCGTCCATCGTAAAGCGCATAGAGGAATCACCTTGCTCACTGATTTGACTAATACGACTGGTATTCAGATATTGCGCAATAACACCCTTACCATACTGTGCTTTAAAAATGGTATTACCGCTGGTTAAACCGAAAAATGAAGGCAATGTGTATTTAGCTGAAAGACTGGTTGCATTTTGTTCCTCTTGTTGTCTAACTGGATCATCCAGTTCTTCAACATAGGTAATACCCAATTCTGTCGCCCCCAACCGATAAACAGCATCTGCGATGCGACGCCCACCTTCAACCGCTTCAGCTGGGCGAGCACTACCCGACCATTCAACCTGTGCCGTACCCACAGCAAGATCGAAATCAGGGCTGGTATAACCAAGCGCTGAATCAAAATGAACTTCCTTGGTGTTGTAAGCAAACACACCGACGCGTTCGTCCAAATAACGACGGCCAATCCAAATTTTAGAATCCTTTGGTAACACTGTAACACCAGCAAAATTGCCATACATTTGTGCTGTTTCAAAACCCTTATCACCATAGCCAACCATTTGATAAGTAAAGTCCGCCGATTGACCCGGAGCACCAACGTCTTGCCATTTTTTTGTTACCGCTAATGATGAAAAATAATCGTGCCAGTAGGTATTCCCCAAATCCCCCATTTTGCCACGAGGGTCTTGATGAGGTCCTGTTGGGTCCATGTGTAATCTCATGCTTTTAGGGCGATCATAATCACTTTTAAAATCACCTGCGACCATGCCGTAACCATGAAATTCTAGACTTTTATCATCTGATAATGGAATTGCATGTGCTGCTGATGCAGAAATTAAATAGGTACTGACTAATACAGCAATTTTCCTTTTTTGCATTATAATTACTCCAGACGCTATGTTTGTTGGTGTTATATAAATAATATTACTCAACGAACTGTTTGGTTATATCCGTGTTTGCGATTCATTATGTCGATTATTGCAGACTTAAATTTTATAAATAAAAAAGCGCACATAATATCAGTGCGCTTTTAAGTTTCGTGGTTTTATGGTGACAGCGATCACAACATGTCACGATATTCCTTGATGCTCATATTGAATTTATCTTTGAATATTTTATAAAAATGAGAGGCGTTTTCATAACCAGTCATATTAATAATATCAACAATGGAGTAATTCGTATTCTTCAATAATTCAATCACTTTTTCTATGCGCTTCTCGACAAGAAGTTCAATAAAAGTTTTACCTGTAAAGTCTTTTAAAAGTTTACTTATTTTGTAGTTTGGCTGTTTTAGTTGATTAGAGATATCCTTCAAACTTGCGGTTTTGTAATTTTCATCAATATACTTCAAAACCAAAACTGCGAGTGATTCGTTAAAACCACCACTAGCATAGTAATCACTAACCTCTATATTAGATAGTAACTCTGTAATCAGCAGACCAACCAAAAAGTTAACTTTAACAACCTTTAATGGATTATCACTGTATATTTCCGTGATAATAACACTCATAATTTGTTGAATAGCTACAATTTTGCCAACTTTAAACAGTATGTGTTCAGCAACCTTTTTCTTTCCATTGACTGATGACAATATAAAGTCAGATATGAGATTGTCTTGATCAAAGAGAGACATTAAACGGCCAAAAAATTCCGTTTTAATAATAAAGTTAATTATAATATCATTTTTACCCGCGGCTTCGACTTCATGTTTAGCAAATTGATTTAATAAAATAATTTCACCTTGGTGCAGTGTAATATTTTTATCATTGACAACTTGTATCATTTCCCCTTGATAGACATAAACTAGTTCAATAAAACCATGAGAATGAAGAGGAACCTTTGTAAAACGAGTTTGTTTTTCAATATGAATATGATTATCTTTGAAAAATTGACGCTCAATATGTTTTTTGAATTTATGATTCAATTGATAGCTTGAGCGCAATATTTCTAACTCACGATCTGTATATGCCATCAGTTCATCATGTATTTTTGAACTCAACATAACAAATTCCTATTTCAATAGCGCCCAATTCACATGCATAAATTTATTTCAACAGCACCAATATCAGTTAAATCAAAAACGACATTATTGTTACTTGTATGAATCCGCTCTAAACCTTTTAGGTTGATATGATATCTTTTATCGAGCAGCAGTGTGCATTTTTTTAGATTAAATGGAACTTGAATCACTAACTTAATATCACTGTCAGTTCGAGTCCATTGGCAAATCACTTTTCCTTTCGGCGTTTCATGCTCACATTTGACGAAATCAATCTCTTCGCAGAAATAAGGAGCAACTACAATTTGGTCAGATCCTATAGCACCCTCTGCAACTGAAATGCCGCCAAGTGCCTGATAAAACCAACTTGAATATGAACTAAACATGGCATGATTACACGAACCGTGTTGATTATCACCGAAATATTCTTTTAAGGTAGCACTGTTATCTAACAGCATGCCTTGAATACCATTTTCTGCCATTAACCATTGGTAGATGACTTTATTGGATCCATTTTTTCTAAAAATTTCATACGCAAAACTTTGTCCAAAAATACCACAGCGAATTAAATGCTGATTATCTTCAATCAATGCAGCTAACTGCTGAATGGCTACATATTCGTCATCTACTAAGTTCAGATAAATGGCGAATACATAACTAGTCTGGCTTTTATCTGAAAAACTGCCATCCTCATTTTTATAGCATTTAACAATCTCGTTTTTCAGCGCTTCTGCCTGAGCAGAATAATGATTAAAATCTTCTGAATAATGCAATGTTTTTGCAAATTTTGCGAGTAACAATACATGCCAGTAATAAAAGCAGGCAGTAGTAAAACGAATGGCTGGCGAACTGGACTTGTAATCCTCGGAGTTTTTATCCTGACTCCCCCAATCGCCCAAGCAATGTTGAGACACTTCATCAAGACCAAGATTATCTAGATGAGCAAGCTGCTGTGTAAGATAAGGGTAAATATCTTTAACTAAGTGTAAATTCCCATAATGCTGATAGTGCACATCGAGCAAATATGGCACGACAAACTGCCATGCTAAAGGCCCCGCTTCGTTGCCTGTGCCGTTTGTTTTGATACCCATAAATGGCGCAGTTTCTGGAAATCCACCATTGAGACGAACATCATTGATAAAATCACGGATCGTTTTCTCATATAAATTGGCAGCATCAAACTGATAAACCATCGACTTCGCTAGAGCAACAATATCGCCACCATAGGCAAACCGCTCTCTTGCACAATCACTTAGTACTGAATGGATGTTGTTTAATTTAGTATCACCACCGATCTCATAAAGATGATTCAGATTTTCATCAGAACAAGTAAATGAACCTACTGAATTCAGCAATGTGTGCACATAGACAGCATTTATATCGTTGATCTGTTCAAGATTAATGCCTTTAAGAGCAACATAGCGAAATGAATGGTAAGTGAATTGGTTAACATAATGGATCAAACCATTCCGACAAATAATTTTATCTTTTTGCTCTGCCCGACCTGGTGCACCAAGCCCTCCAGGAATGACGAAACCATCATCCATTGCCTTACCTATAAAACCAGCCAGTGTAGAGTCGGTTTTCAGTGTGTAATCAACGTTTAGCTCTTCACTGTAAGTAAGCTCAACTTCTTGCCCACCACACACGGTAAATGTGGCATCAATAAAGCCAGTCAGCACTTTACCAAAATCAACAATCAGTTCATTTTCGCTAACAACAATAATCTCATTTGGCGATAGCCGTTTAGACTGTTTTATTTTTGGAATAATACTTGGTTCGAGTTTGCCACTTGGCCCTTTTATGGTCGTTGATGCTTGCCAGATAGGATCCTTAAGACTGGTTGTTTTATTGCTGTTGAGCAATTGATAATCCAGCACTTCTCCCAGATAGATGTTGTTAAATAGGTATGGTCCTTCAGCAACGTCCCACGTTTCATCTGATGGAATAACAGTAGTTTGGCTTGCCGTCTTAATAATGATATCTGCCAACAAAGTTGGCTCACCTATCGACAATGTTTTTCGTAAATTATATTTACTAAATAGTGTCAAAGGGGCTGGATTAAACCAACCATTACCAAGCTCGACCGTTATCTCATTTTGGCCTAGTTTTAATAATTCACCAATTCGGTAAGTATCATAGTAAACCGTTTTTTCATAATTAGTCCAATCGGTGTTCAATTCCGAATCACCAACAGCAACGCCATTAACTGTTAACTTATAGAAACCCAAGCCAACAATATGAATTTTTGATTCAATAATGGACTCACTAACATTAAATATCTTTCTGAAAACTGGATTTCTATTTTCCTGATAATAATCAGATTCATTTATCAGAGATTTTCCGTTATAAATCCACTCCCCTTTAAAACATCCCATATTCCCAGTATGGAATGAATTAAGGTGTACCTCCATTTTTTGATCATGGCTATAAGTAATCAATTTAACTTGATAATCAGTATTCGGCTCTAATTGAAAGCCTTCAATTAGAGCGTTTGTTTTACTACCAATCTGATTTAGAGAAAAAATAACACGGTCATCTTTCACTACAGATAGGTCATATGCCTTCTGTTGATAATTCACACGCCAATTCAGATATATAGGTAGCTGATCTACAACGATTGAGTCTGATTTATTATTAATTGTTAACATATGCCTATCTGTACCTACTGTAATTATTGATTAATGTCTGGTACTGAGTGAAGGTTTTCTGAATTATCTTGATTGTTGATCAATTCAGCCTTTTCTTCTTTTACTGCAATGAGATCTGCAATCTTGAAGAAGAAATACCAAGCCCCGAAGCGAACAAACAATGCAATAAATTGGAATCCTGCAATTTTCCAACTTCCTTGCATAAAACCAGTAAGAAGAACGGGCATACCAGCTGGCGTACTAACACCGGCAACACGCGGCAATATCCCCATGACAGTAAGGTAATACGCTGCACCTAATATAACGGCATCAATCAGGATATACGGGATCGCTAAGGCAAAGTTCATCACCAAAGGCACACCGTAAGCCATTGGTTCACCGATGGTAAAAATGGCTGGCGGTAGTGCAATTTTACCTAACGTTTTGAAACGTTCACTTTTGGCCAAAAAAGCCAGCATAAATGCTAATGGTAATAAATTACCTGCAACACCATAAGTCATGTAGAAAGCAAAGCCCGTAATATTCGGTGGCGTGGCACCCGCGGAATATGCGGCTAACTGCTGTGCATCCATAGCGAACCAAATAGGTGCAACAATACCTAATGTGATCGCATGACCATGTAAACCAAAAAACCACAATAACTGCGCCAAAATAGCGACAATGATGACCGAACCGATACCTGAGCCCAGCGATGTCAATGGCGCCTGGATAACTTTATAAATGATCTCATGAATACTACCGTAACCATTCATGGTGATAGCGGCTGAGATAATAGTAAATAGCGTTAAAATAACAATGCCGGGAATTAATGATGAAAATGATTTTGAAATGAATTCTGGAACGCTATCTGGCATTTTTATAATTAAGCCTTTTTGGGTGATAGCTACAAATATTCGAGTTGAAATGATCGCAACAAGAATGCCTGTAAATAATCCCATTGACCCTAACCATTGGCTTGGAATTAAAAATGCCTGCCCTAGCGGCCCCACTTCACCAAGTTGATATGGCGTTAGAATAAAAAAAGCGATCATGGAAATTAATCCAGTGATGAAGCCCTCCACATCGAACGCTTTTGCTAAAGTGTACGCAACAGAAAAAGAGACAATGACCGCCAAGAAATTATTAGTAAAATTGATAGGAATATCAAAATACCGGCCTAATCCATGAGAAATAATAAACTGTTGATACGGCGCGAAAGGAAATACTTTTAACAGTGTTGCGACAGAACTCATAATAGTTGCAGGTAACACAAGCATCATGCCACGCATGATCGATTGCAAATACTTATTTTGCCCGATCCATTGCATCAGACTGAGCATTTTATCCTGAATGAATGTTGTGTTGATTGACATAATTTTATTCCATTTTTTTGTGAATAAATGAACACTTAACAACGCAGTGTTTTAATTTTTATTAGTGACATATTACGGCATATTTTGTTCGCCATTCATAACGTCTGTTGTGAATGTCATTGACGATTCTTGCAATCTTTCTTGGGCAAGATCCATAACGCATTGCGAGCAGCACAACTAATCCACTTGGAAAACGCGAATGATCACGGCGTGTTTCCCCTCTATCGGCGTGATAGTACCAGTAAATACACGCTTATTAAGCCAATCATATTTGCCTTTAGGCGCTTTAAATTGAGGTGTTGTACGGATGTAGGGATATTTTCCAACCAATGAGTCATTTGAGGCTAATCCACTGTTATGAATAATAATAGTCTGCCCATCATCCGTTTTAATGCTGTATAAAGCGTCAATTTCTAATACACCATCCGGACGTTGCAATTGCCAGTCAGCCCCACCTGAAAGTACGGTACCTGACATCGTTTTTCCTTTGAAATAACCGCCAGTGATCGGCACATAGCGACGGATCCCCGCATCACTGTCACCAATTTCTACCGTATTCTCTAATGTCACGACGAGCGAGAATACTTCATGTGTCGACGGTGCAACCACCTGTGGGGGGATTGCCTGTTTTTCGATATCAAGCTGAGTGGTTTGCAAAACGGGATCTTTGGCATAAGTCATTGAGCTCGCCAATACCATGCCTGCCATTAAAATTGTTCTAACGCTGAATTTATTTTTGTTACACATCATTTGAACTCCCTTTAGAAATGAATCATGCAGAAGAGAGTTAATCACCAAATACTCACGATAGAAGTACCGAGTTTTGCTTAGATGATTGTCGTTATTTGCACAAATACGATAGTTGCAATATCGCGTCAGGTCAGTGGCTTAGAAGGTCATCTCGGCGCGCGATTGTTTAACCGCACCACTCGCCTTATCTCATTAACGGAATCCGGTCATGAATATTATTCCTGCGCCCAAAGCATTTTGTAGATAAGAACCAGACTGAAGTCACCGTCCACGTTTATCGTGGCCAAACATATTGCGGAAGGTAAATTAGTGCCGTTATTACCAGACTGGCATATGGGAGAGTTTTATCTGTATGCCGTGTATTTAAGCCGAAAACATTTATCCGCTAAAATCCGAGCCTTTATTGATTACTTAGCAGAAAATGCATAACAAATTCCCTCACCATTTCCACACACTTTATTTGAAATTTGTGATGTCTTGCCTTTATTTCCAAGAAACTAAAAACAAGACATTAATCACAATTAATTCGATTAAAAACAAGACTTAAATCACAATAAAAAACATCAAAAACATAATAGAAAATTGTTTATTGTTTTTTATTTCGTCGAACCGAAGCAACAGATAACACAACTTTGATTTGTTTCCTCATTTAAAAACTCCGTTTCAATACAATCCACATTGAATTTAAATACTTTAAAATCAACATCTTAATCAAGAAATTAAAAAATAATCAGTTATTTTACGAGATAAAAACAACCAACTAAAAGCCTCTTTTCATCTTAAATTTATCGGATAAAAACAAAGAAAATTAATGCCTTTGGTGATGCATTTTTTACATATCCACTTAAAAAAATAGAATTTCAAATTTAAAAAACGATAAGGCGTAATTGAATGCATCAATTTATTTTTCAATTACGGGAGTTAAATAACGATGAAAATTAATAAAGATGCTTTTCGTAACGCCATGTCTGATGTCTGTGCTGCCGTGAATATTATTACGACCGATGGACCCGCAGGGCGCGGTGGATTTACGGCAACGGCGATGTGCAGTGTGTCAGACGACCCAGCTTTGTTGTTGGTTTGCATGAACCAAAATTCCGCGCAAAGCCACTTGTTTGTCGAAAATCGCCGCTTTTGTGTCAACGTTTTGCCCGATTCTCATATCCCATTGGCCGGTTATTTTGCGGGCGGTAAGCAAAGTATGGATGAACGCTATGCCGCGGCTGAATGGATGACGTTAGAAACAGATAGCCCCGTATTAAAAGATGCGTTAGTCAGCTTTGATTGCGAAATCGAAGATATCTACCCTGCAGGCTCGCACAACGTGATGGTCGGCCGCGTTGTCGCCTTAAACCACAATCCATCGACCGATGCGTTGGTTTATTACAAACGTTCGTTCCTCAATCCTGCGCTGGCCCTACAGCCTGAGTAAATCGTCATAACAATAATATTTCACAGTTAAAACCAAACAACACACTAGAAAAAACAAGTTACCCAGACAACAGCAGGAGAAAGAATATGGCTGATCCAAGAACAACGTCCGGAAGTGCTTTCCAACACAATTGGGATGCAGTGCCTCCGGCGATCCCAGCGGGTGAAATTACTCGTTCAGAAAATTACGATCTCGTTATTGTTGGCGCGGGTTGCGCGGGTATTTTTGCCGCTCACTCAGCTGCCGAACAAGGTTTATCGGTTGTCGTCATCGAAAAACTGGATAAACCATCGGCACGCGGCATGGATAATGCCGCGGTCAACACTAAATTGCAGTTGCAGCATGGCGAAAGAATTGATGAAGACCTGATTTTCCAAGACCTGATCCGCTTTGCCAATAACCGCGTTCATCCAGAATTGGTGCGTATTTGGGTGAAAGAGAGTGGTCGCGTTTTTGATCATTACATCGACCTTTGCGATGCCAATGATATGCAAGTGGCGTTGGTCGATAACTTTAGCGTGGCAAAACAATTCCCCGATTTATATCGTCAATATCCAACCGCGCACATTTTTGCCCGAAAAGATCAACCCATCAGCACCGGCAATGAGTACATTCCGACTCAAGAAGCCTTTTTGACATTTGTCGAGGCACAAGCAAAAAACCTCGGCGCTCAGTTCCATTATGACATGGGCTGTGAACGGATTTTGCGAGCAGAAGGTGATGGTGCGGTGACAGGCATTATTGCGCGGAATAAACAGGGTGAATTGATCCAATATAACAGCAAGAAAGCGGTTATTTTGGCCGCCGGTGGCTACACCGAAAACCAAGAAATGGTCGATGCATGGTGCCCTTCTGCGAACGACCCTGAAATCAAAACATACGGCCCAAAATCAGGTAACTCAGGCGAAGTATTTGCTCAAGCACTTTGGGTGGGGGCAGGTCTACAAAACTGGCCACATCCGGTCATGATCCACACCATTCCTGGTTTCCACGTTGATCTGATGACAGGAAACCAATCGTTCATACACGTCAATCGTCTTGGTAAACGCTTCCAAAGCGAATCGATGCCAAACCAAATACTGACAGACGGACGATTCCGTCAGCCAGGAAAGCAGGCTTGGGCGGTGTTTGATGCGAAATACGAACAAGATCATGCCACATTCAAAACTGGGTTTGATGGCCCAGTCAACGAGCCAATCGAAAACCTGAATCAGTACGCTGACAAAGGTTGGGTGCATCGTGCCGATACATTAGAAGAACTGGCCAAATTAATGGGTGTGCCAGAAGAAACATTTGTTCAGACATGTCAGCGTTACACCGAGATGGCTCGCAATGGCAAGGATGAGGATTTTAATAAAGAGTCTTATCTCATGTTCACCATTGAACAAGCGCCTTTTTATGCCGTGCCGATCAAATCACACCTGTTAGTCACCGTGGGTGGGTTGGATTGTGACCCGGACATGCAGGTGCTCGATTCCCAAGGGTACAAAATTCCCGGTCTTTATGCGGTAGGGAATATTCAAGGCAACTTCTTCGCCAACGAATACCCACTGATGGCGCCCGGCTTAAGTCATGGTCGAGCGATCACTTTGAGTTACGTATTAGGCGAACGCCTCGCAATGCAGTAATGCCCTCGAGCTTCGCTATCTGATTGATCTCAATAGCGAAGCCTTTCAGTGCGGCTCGATCACCATCAACCGAGCCGTATTCAGCTGAAATTGCATCTACCTCATATGAGCTTTGGAGCTAATTATGAAGACCAACTCGTCTCAACGCCCTTCTGCGCTGCGCTGGGCTGTACTCGCTGCTTGCTGCATGGCAGGCGCCTGTTTTCAACTGTCGGCTATGTGTTACGCCCCTTTACTGGGTGAAATCGCCAAATCACTTCAGGTTGATTTACCCACCTCGTTACAACTGATGACCTACTTTATGTTCTTCTCGTCGATCTCGTTCTTTGTCGGTGGATCGTTTGTCGACCGTTTTGGGCCAGAAGCCGCCATCACGGTCAGTGTTTTATTGGCGTTTTTACCGACACTGTCAACTTTGTGGTTTGGCGATGCGTATTACAGCGTTGTAGCTATCCGGATCTTGCAAGGCTTTACCGTCGGCTTCTGCATGGCAGGCATTATTCCGATGGTGATGCAGTGGTTCGCCCCTGAACAGCGGGCATTTGCACTGGGTATCACGGGTGCGTTTATTCCGCTGGGTGCGATGTTGGGTGTGGTTGTCACGCCAGCCGCCTTTTCACAATTTGGGGACTGGAAACAAGCGATGGCTGTCGTCTCCATTATTCCCTTTGTCGTCTTGTGCTACTGCCTTTTTATCTTTCATTACAGCAAAGGCAAAGAGCCGAAATTTGCTGATAAAGGCCCGATGCAACTAACCAATGAGAACCAATTAAAGATCGCCATGACCTCGCCAGTCACTTGGATTGGTGTTGCGGTGGTATTTGCCGCCAATTGGCTCATGCAGACGGTGTTCAGTCTCACACCGTCCTATTTCGCTGAACCAGCGCCCATCGGGCTTGGCATGGGGCCGTTGGTCGGCGGCAGTATGACGACAATCTTACAAACCGCCTCGATTATCGCGCCGGTTATCGGCGGCTATATTGCAGGCCGTTTCTTTCAGGGGCGCCCGGGCAGCATTATCGTCACCGGCCTTTTCTTGGTCATCGTCTACGGTGGATTACAGTTCAGTGCCGTCTATGATCACCAAGCGGTGCTCACCATTTTCTTGATTGTTCCGGGCTTAGGCATTGGTATGTTGATGCCGATGTTACAAGCCAAAATTGCAGAGACGTATCACCCTTCCATCGTTGGCCGTATGAATGGCATTTGGATGGGGATCGGCTCATTTGGTGGCACAGCTGGGCTGTTCATTTCAGCACAGGCGTTGGATATGACCGGCACGTATACGTCTGCGCTCAACATTATCTCTTTGGTCGCAGTTTTTGGCTCAGTGCTGTGTTTAAGCCTGAACAGAATGCACTTTGATACACCAAGCCACAATCTGGAAGCTCAGCACAACTAAACCTGCTTGACGAGGGCCTCGGCGTTGTTTGCTGAGTGCCCTACGACATCACCACCAATCACTCTCGGACAAGAGGACAAAGATGAACTTTGCACAACGACGCTGGATGCATTTGAGCCTGAGCGTGATTATCGCGATTTGCACAGGGATTGGTTATACCTGGAGTGTCTTTCAAGACCCATTGATTGCGTATTTTCATTGGCAGTTAACCGCCGCCTCTCTCATCTTCACCTCTCAAGTCGCTATTTCGACTTTGACGCCAATTTTCATCGGAAAATACCAAGCCAAAATCGGCACGCGCCGCTACCTCGCGCTGGGCGCTTTGATCTACGGCTGCGGCTTAATTGGCGCGGGGCATGCGTTTAACTTTCTGACGTTTTATCTCTCTTTCAGCATCGGCGTGGGCATTGGCATCGGTATGCTTTACCCCTGCCTGATGGGATATGCCGTACAACTCATTCCAGAACGGCGCGGGCTGGCAACCGGATTAATTGCCGGAAGTTTTGGTTCTGGCGCACTGGTGTGGGCACCGATTGCCGTCAAGCTCCAAGCCATCGTGGGGATCCTCTCGGTGTATACCGTTTTTGGGTGTTCATTCATCGTCATTATTATCAGTCTTGTGTTGCTGCTCCGCGCACCTGACATCCACTTTAAACCGAAGGTGTCGACCAAGGTCACGCGGAAATCTTATGCAGGCACGGTTGAAATGAACTGGCATCAAATGGTACGCACCACCAAATTTTGGATGCTACTGGCGCTCTTTGCTATCGGAACTTCCTCTGGTTTGATGATCATTGGGCATGCTTCGGCAATTCTGATCGAAAATTTAGGCATCAATGCTACGCAAGCCGCCTTTTTGGTTGGCATCATGTCGATTAGCAATGCGTCGGGCCCCATTATTTGGGGGACGCTTTCTGACTCATTAGGCAGAGGCAAGACCTTGCTCATCTTGTTTGCCATCGTCACCTGCTCAATGTTCACACTCTATTTCACCCACAGTCATACCATATTCATCTGCGCTATTTTGGTCACAGGGTTTGCCTACGGCGGTTTTGCCGCGCTCATCGCCCCCGCCTCCGCCGATCTTTTTGGCACGCACCACGTCAACGTCAATTATGGCTTTCTCTACATCTCATTCGGGTTAGGTGGAACAATTGGGCCTCAAATAGGCGCGTTCAGTAAAAGCATCGTGGGGCATTACACGCCAGGTTTTATGATTATCGCCGGTTTGTGTGTGGTCGGCATGGCGCTCGCTTATCGCGTGTTTTACGTTAAACCCATTCGGATTTCCGTAAACCATGAGGCCAGCTCAATGGTGTGCTCAAATGAAAAATAACAGTCAGTTTGTCAATTACTACCAACCAGAAGGGTTATTTCCGGCTGAGGTGACTGAGTCTGCGGTCGTGATCGGTAATTTCGATGGCATTCATCGCGGTCATCATGCGGTGCTGGAATTTGCAAAATCGGTCGCACAGTCGAAAGGGTTATCACTCTATCTGCTGACGTTTGAGCCACATCCTTACCGGTTACTCTTTCCTGAACAGCCACTTTATCGGCTGTCTCAGCACGACAAAAAAGCGCATTTAGCGCAAAAAGCGGGCGTCAATGGCATCATTTCGCTCCATTTTACTGACGACTTTTCAACGCAATCGCCTGATTGGTTTATCCATGAAATCTTGCTCAAACGACTGCAAGTCAAACATGTGATTGCGGGGTATGATTTTCACTTCGGTAAAGACCGCGCCGGAACGCCAGACTATCTCTGCCAGCAAGGGGCTCGGCTTGGTTTCGACGTCAATATTGTGAATATGAAAGCGGATGTTACCGGAATGGCCGTCTCATCCACCCGAATCAGAGAAGCCCTTCGCAAGGGCTCACTCCAAGAGGCGAATACACTGCTCGGGTATCATCATTATCTGAGTTTAAGCTCCGAGATGCTGATTCGCCCCTGCGCTTTACGTCACTATACGAAGGTCAGCTGCCATTTATCGCAAAAAGAGATCATGCCAGCAGGGATCTATTCAATACACCTCAAACAATCGGGCACGCCATTTGCTCGAGGTTTTGCTGAGCTCAGCCACGACCAGCGAGAACTGACGTTGTATATCCGCCAACCCAATCAGTTTGAAACGACATTCGGTGACGAAACACAGATCATGTTTATCGACTATCTGAGCGCTACCGTGGGTTCATCCACCAGCGAAGATTGGTTGGGCATGGCTTCAGACCTCATGAGCCGATCGAGTCATGAGTTATATGTTGACTACGTGATGTAAAAAAAGTTTGCCATACGCGTGCCGATTTGAAGACTAAAATATCCCAGCGTTAGAATTTAACGCTGGGATAATTACACGACCAATGAACTTCCGACTAACTTAATGAATTACCGGATATGGTGTAAAAAAGGCATTTCCTAACCAATCTGGCGACTTATCTGCACTTTTCAGTTTTACCGGTTTGTAGCTTTCAGGGGCAGTGACGTCGCCTTTACCGCTGTAAACCGCCATGGATGGGAATGGATAAACAGGACGAGCCGCTTCAATCACAGTGGTGGCAACGGGTTTTGCTGCGTGTTTGGGTGCTTTGTCATCGTGTGTGGGCGAACCAAAATCGGTGGCTTCCGCCATTTTCGGTTTCTTGACGATAATGGCTTCTGGCGATTGCCCTTTCTCAACCCAATTCATCATGGCAGTCAGTAAGTCGAGTTGGTTCGGGCCTTCCCCCCCTTCGCAATGATACATGCCAGGGATCAAGTACAAACGCTCAAACGTTTTCGCCACATTTTTACCCATGAACTTCTGCACCGCTTTGTGATATTCGATGGTGTTCACCGGCGAGATATGCTGGTCAGCCCAGCCATGCCACACAATCAGCTTACCACCATGCTCATTAAATGCCGTGAGATCAGGGTTAGTCGCATCATAGAAACTGTGCATCTCTTTGAGTTTTGCGAACAGCTGACCATCAAATTTCATCGTTGCATAACTGAAGTTTGAGTCATCAGGAATATCTTTGAACAGCACTGTTCTGGCCCCAGTCGAGATAATTTCACTGAAAATTTTATCTTCTTTACTGTTTGGAACAAAAACACCCGCCCAAGCAAGTTCAGAACCCGGTAATGGGCCTCCCGCGATCATCGATTTACTCGTTTTGCTGTCCACTGGGCCTTTATAGAAGCGCTGCACAGCGGTAACTTCGTCTTTCGTCAGACAGTTAGCCGCTTCTGTTGCGCCTTTTTTACATTGCAATACCGCAGGGTCAAAATGGCAAGACAGCGGGTCGGAAATCAGCCCGTCTTTCTGACCATCAAGTGCATCACATTTTTCTAAAACGGCTTTGTGGATCAGTGGCAAACGATTCGCCAAAACGATCGGTTTTCCATCTTTCCCTGTATTAGATTGCGTCAGATAGGGATGATAGATGCCATTTTGAACTTCAAAGTTCATGGCTGGCGCGCCCGCAATGACGCCATTAAAATCCGTTGGATAGCGTTGCGCTTCAATTAATGCTTCACGGCCACCATCGGAACAGCCCGTAAAATAAGAGTAGGCTTCTGTCTTGCCATAAAATACTTTGATTAACGCTTTGGATGTTTCCGCTGTCAGATGCAGTGAACGGAAAGCAAAGTCAGCCCGTTTTTGTGGATCTTTCCCGAAATCGCCGCTGGGCCCTTGATGCCCCATATCGGTGGAAGAAATAACAAACTCACCTTTGGTCACAGGTTCACAACCGCTCGCGGCACCAACTTGCTCAGAGATATTGCCACACAGGCCACCACAGCCAATTTGAAGAAAACGAGCCTGCCAGTTTTCCATTGGCAGTTTCACTTTAAAACCAATCGTTGGCGCTAACACCCCTTCAACAGTACAGACCGAATTGCCATCAATGGTATTTTCCGTTGCAGAGGTCACTTGACTGCCTGAGCCGCCAATGCCTTTCAGATCAACATTTTTCAGAGATGCACACGATACGATCGGTTTCGTCACACGGTCTGTTGATGCAGATGGCATCTGGTCAGATGCCGTGGCTGCTAACGCGGGTTGAAGCGACAATAATGAGGCACTTAGCATTGTCAACGTGGTTATGTTTAAAAAATTTTTTCCCATAGTTCACCTGCTGTAGTTCTTGTGAAGGTTTAGCCGCGACTCCGTTTCAGAGTCGCCTATGGGTCACTTTAAAGGTTAGAGTATCTCTAAGGTCAAGGCGATATTGTGGATCGATGAAGCCACGTATTTTAGCGGCGTTGGGGTTTGCCTGTTTTAGCTTTCTTGTTGCCACTTTGACCAAGCGCTTTAGCACGTAAGGTTTTCTTAGACGATTTACGTTTCATGCTGTTTGTCTCTTCTTGCGCGATGAGATTCGGCTCAAAGCCTTCCATCCACTGCAAAAGAAAATGCTCGCCAGTGAGTTTTTCGATCTCTTCGAGCAAATATTTCTCTTTATTCGAGACCAATGAAACCGCCAAACCCGCCTGACCTGCGCGGCCTGTTCGACCAATGCGATGAATATAATCTTCCGCGTTGTAAGGCAGTTCATAATTGATCACATATTGCAGTTGTTGAATATCCAACCCACGCGCAGCCACATCGGTAGCGACAAGCACACGCACTTGGCCGGTTTTAAATGCGTCTAAGCCGCGGTCGCGCGCACCTTGGGATTTATCACCATGCACGCCAGCAGCACTGATGCCATCTTTCTCAAGCTCTGTCACAAGCTCATCCACCGCTTGTTTGGTGCGAGTAAAAATGAGCACCTGTTGCCAATTTTTCGAACCAATCAGATAGGCCAATAAACCCGCTTTGCGTTGGTTATCCACTTCGTAAAAGCGTTGTTCAACTTGCGCCGCCATCGCGTTACGTTCGGCAACTTCGATGAGTTTTGGCTGTTTTAAAATGGTTTTGCTTAAAGAAAACACCTCATCATTGAACGTGGCCGAGAAGAACAAAGTCTGTCGCATTACAGGTAAGCGTTTTAAGATGCGTTCGATATCGACAATAAAGCCCATATCCAACATACGATCGGCTTCATCGAGCACCAATGTCTCCAGTGTGCTGAGGTCGATGAGTTCTTTGAAAGCAAGTTCTAGCAACCGGCCCGGTGTTGCCACCAGAACATCACAGCCTTCCTTTAACGCATCAATTTGCGGGTTAATGCTCGCGCCGCCATAAGCCACCACCGCGTTGAGACCTAACCCTTGACTGTATTTTACAAAGCTTTGGTGTACTTGCTGTGCCAATTCACGCGTTGGCGTGAGCACTAACACTCGGATGGCTTTTTCAGATGTTTCACGCACAAGATGGCGTTGAATCAATGGCAAAGCGAATGCGGCCGTTTTACCTGTACCCGTTTGCGCCCCCGCCATGACATCATGACCCGCGAGCACTTCAGGGATCGCCGCCTGTTGGATCGGCGTTGGCGTTTGATAACCAAGTGTATCGAGAACAGCCAATAAATCCGAATGAAGACCTAGGGTGGAAAAACGCATAAAAAAACACCAATTACAATAAATTAAGACGCGCTATTGTAGCATCGAAATCTTAGAAACTCAGATGAACAGCAATATTTCATCTTTTGTAGCCTAAGTTTAGCCATGACGAAAAAATGTAACTCAAATGAAATAGTGGAAGGTTGCCATTTGGCTTTATGTTGGCTTCAAGTTCTTTATGTTTACGTTAAAAATTGAAGACAATATCGATTAAAAAATGGAATAAAAAAGACCGCAATGCGGTCTTTTTTTTGATGATGAAAGAATGAGTTACAATTTTTCACCGTTTGATGCGATCACATCTTTGTACCAGAAGAATGAATCTTTGCGGTAGCGATTCAGGGTCTTCAAATCAAACTCTTCCCGATCGACATAGATAAAGCCGTAACGTTTCACGATACCTTCATGAGTTGAAACCAAATCAATGGCTGACCATGGGCAGTAACCCATCATTTCAACACCATCCGTGATCGCGAGTTGGATCTGCTCGATGTGTGTACGCAGATATTCAATACGGTAATCATCATGGATCTTGCCATCTTCGGTTAAGGTGTCATAAGCACCTAAGCCGTTTTCAGTCACAATTAATGGCAAGCGATAGCGAGAATACATCTCACGCATGGTTGATCTGAAACCAGTCGGATCAATTTCCCAACCAAATTGCGTCGTTGGTAAATGCGGGTTGCGGAATCCTTTATAAAAACCTCTTTCACCACGCTGATGCTGCTGATCAGAACCTGCGGTTTGCTCTTCTTGATCATCGACTGCGTAATGCTCAACCGTCATGGTGTTGTAATAGTTAAAACCGATGAAATCTGGTTTACCATTTTTCAGCGCTTCTTCATCACCCGGTGCAAACGTTGGGGTTGCATCATTCTCTTCAAGATATGCCCACACCAAGTTGTTATACACACCATACACAGACATATCTAAATACAACCAGTTACGGATTGCATTGGTATTTTGAGATGCCAGCACATCTTCGGGTTTGCAAGATGCAGGGTAAACCAACGAGATATTCGGTGCAGGGCCAATTTTACCGCCTTCAACCATTTCATGGCATAAGACCATGGCTTTGGCTTGAGCAACCAACATGTGGTGATTTTGCTGATAAATTTCTCTGATTTCGTTCGTGCAGCCTTCTGGAATATAGAGTGTTCCGATGAGCGGGCCGACTAACGTCAACATATTCTGTTCGTTGATGGTCAACCAATATTTAACGCGATCGCCATAGCTTTCATACATCAGCTTGGCGAATTCAACAAACCATTCCACAGAGTCAGGGTTTGACCATGAACCGCGCGCATCTAACGCCGCAGGCATGTCAAAATGGAACATGGTCACCAGTGGGATCATGTCATATTTTAAGCACTCATCGATCAGGTTGTTGTAGAAATCGATACCTTCTTGGTTCACTCGCCCTGTGCCCTCAGGCAGTAAACGCGACCATGAAATTGAGAAGCGATAAACTTTAAAACCCATTTCCGCCATCAACGCGACGTCTTCTTTGTAACGGTGATAGTGATCAGCACACACATCTAAGCCACTGGTACCTGCGGGCAACTCTTTCACATCTTGGCAGGATGGGCCTTTACCGTGTGTGAGGCTGGCGCCTTCCACTTGATATGCCGATGTGGATGCTCCCCAGAGGAAGTTTTTTGGAAACGGTTTTAGCTTTTTGTGATGCATCTGATAGCCCTTCTTATGCACTGACGATATAGATCAATTATTAGGTTGATGCATTAAAGATATGACACAATGAAACCGGTTTCTGTAACCGCTTTCACAATTTCTGAAAATTTGATTTTCTGACGGTAAAAACCTCGTCAATATCAGCACATCACGGTAATGCATCCGTGTATGACCTCGCTCCACCCTCTGACCTTCACCGAATTTTCTTTTTATTTCAGGATGACTTTTCACCTGTGATCTATATCACTTCAATTTTTAAACTCAAAATTGCATAAGCATCAGAAAAAGCCACAACCCATTGAATTTATTTAAATAAATGTGGATCGGGCTATTTATGTATTTACCGCATAACCAAAAAAATAAATAGAATTTCAATCAGTTAGATACCGCTGTTAATTTTTAACCAACGAAAACATTCGTCTCTATAACACACATAAGCAGAAGGTAAATAACATGGTTCTTAAAGCAAATTACGAAAACGATGCCGGCAAAAGAAAATCAATGTCCCACGAAGAATTGGGCACCATTCCACACATGCCGTTTGAAGAATACCAAGAGAAATGTAAAGAATTTCTGACTATGACCCGTAAGAACGGGATCCTGGAAGCCCGCCTGCACACCAACGGCGACAGCTTGCAATGGTGTGCTCAAGCGCATCAAGGACTGCACTATTTCTTTGACTGGGCTGGTCGCGACCCAGAAAACGAAGTCATCATTTTAGGTGGCACGGGTAAAGATCTATTCAAAGGCATTGGCCGCGTCGGTAAAGACGGCGATTGGAAACCAGCCACAGAATTTGCTTCTGCCCCTGATGTCGCTTGGCGCATGTATGAATATCAATATTTAGATGGCACCAAAGATATCGAAGGTCAGGTATTCGATATTCAAGTTCCAACGATTGGTGTTTGGAACGGCGCCGCATTCCACACCGACTTGGTGCTGTTCAGCGACATTACCTTATGTACCGAAGATGCATGGACCACTGAAATGCACTTCCGCACCAACATGGTTCCTGGCGATGGCATTCAAATCGCGTGGCGTGAGCTGATGGGTCGTAAACGTTACGCCTATGCTGAGTTAACCGGTGAAATCATTACCGCCCGTAAAGCGCTGGCTTTAGGGATGGTCAATGAAATCTGTGACGACACCGAAGCCGCGTATGCCCGCGCTCAAGAAATTGCAGAATTGATTATTCGCACTGGTACTCGTGTTACCCGTCGCCTGACTGTTCAGCAACTGCGTAAACCGTGGAAAGAAGACATCTCGAATGAGCTACGTAATGCGTTCTCAACAGAAATGTATGTCACCGCAACTGAGCATTCACCGCACGAAATCAGCTTCTGGCAAGATGCTCACGCTGAAGCCGAATTAGTAAAAGCGGCTGAAAAACAAGGCAAAGTTGTTCGACCACGCCTAGGTGGTGGCCAGTTTGAAGAAGAAATTAAATAAGTGACTGCCACATTTGTTTAATTTTTCTTCCGGGTCGGGCGATGTTGACGGCTATCGCTCGGCCCGAACCTAAAGACTAAAAGTCTCAACGAGGGGCATTACCATGAATACAGGCGATAACGTCATCATCTCAGCAGCATTAACCGGTGCGATGACACCGAAAGAGATGAATGAGTTCATTCCATTAACACCCGAAGAAATTGCAGCCGACGCCTATGCCTGCTGGAAAAAAGGCGCTGCAATCGTTCATCTGCACATGCGTGATGACGAAGGCATGGGCACGATGGATAAACGCAAATTTGAAGAGACCATCCGACTGATCCGCAATTATGAAGATTGCGATGTCGTTATCAATTGCACCACCTCTGGCGATCATCGCGCTACCGATGAGCAACGCATGGCGCATGTCGCTACGCTCAGCGGCATCGAGATAGCCTCTTGGGATGCTGGCTCATTCAACTGGATGCCAGGCGGCGTGTTTATGAACTCACCGCAATTTCTTGGCAAACTGGCTGAAACCCTGCTGGAGCGCAACATTAAACCGGAAATCGAAATTTTCGATAGCGGCATGTTAGGCGTTGCTAATTATTTTGCCGAAAAAGGCTTAATCAAAGCGCCAATGCATTACCAATTCTGTTTGGGTGTTCCCGGTGGTATGGCTGCAACGGTTGAAAATCTGTTGTATCTGGTCAATCACATTCCTGCCGATGCGACATGGTCTGCATTCGGGATCGGCAAACATCACCTGCCAATTATGTATACCGCGCTGGCTTTGGGTGGCCACGTTCGTGTTGGGCTCGAAGACAACGTCTATTTCAGCAAAGGCGTGCCAGCAACAAACCCACAATTGGTTGCGCGTGCGGCGGATGCCATCACGTTAATGGGCAAAAAAGTCGCCACTTCGGCTGAAGCTCGCCGTCTGCTGAATTTACCGCCCCTGAAAATACCAGCGCCATCCCCTGCTCTGGCAATGTCGCATTAACCAGCTGAACCATTCGTCAATGGAACGTCAGCTCATGTCGTGACTACAGACCACTGTAGAACATTGCGTTAATCGAAATCCATTCAGGAAATCACTATGAAAGAAGCAGTTATCGTATCGGCTGCCCGCACGCCGATTGGTAAATGCCGGGGTTTGCTCGCCCCGGTGCCAGCCCACATGTTGGGAGCTACCGCAGTCAAAGAGGCCGTAAAGCGCGCTCAAATTAATCCGGAAATGATTGATGACGTTATTTTCGCCAACTTAATGAATAGCGAAATCAATAATATGGGAAGAATGGTGTCGTTGGAGGCAGGTCTTCCTATCTCGGTACCAGGCATCACGTTAGATCGCCAATGTGCCGCTTCATTGAATGCGCTGGCTTATGGCGCGATTCAAATTATGGCGGGGTTTGCCCAAACGATTGTGGTCGGTGGTGTCGAGAGCGATTCTCGCCGCACATGGTGCATGGAAAAAACCGATTCTGCCTATTCGGTACAACCACCCAAATTTGTCGATATTCACACCTCCCCTGATCGCTTGGGTAATCCCTCCATGGGGATCACCGCAGAGAATATTGCCAAGCGATATTCCTTAACCCGCGATGAACTTGATTCATTTTCTGTGAGAAGTCACCACCTCGCGACCAAAGCCTGGGATGCCAAGCGCTTTGATAGCCAGCTGATTCCTGTTGTTTACAAAGATAAAAAACAGCAGGACATCGTGATTGGACGCGATGAATCCGTGCGCGCCGATTGCACCATGGAAAGCCTCGCCGCTTTGCGCCCTTGCTTTCTGAAAGAAGGCATCGTGACGGCCGGTAACAGCTCCCCGATGAGCGATGGCGCGGGCGCACTGGTGTTGATGGAACGCGCACAAGCGGAAAGCATGCACTTACCCATTTTGGCGGTATTCCGTGGCTATTCCGTGGCCGGTGTGGACCCGAACTATATGGGGCTTGGGCCGGTTCCCGCCACGCAAAAACTGTTGACACAAACAGGCCTGACAGTCGATGACATCGATTTGTGGGAACTCAACGAAGCGTTTGCGGCGCAATCGATCGCCTGCATGCGTGATATCGGGATGGATCCAGCACGCGTGAACCCAAACGGGGGGGCGATTGCATTAGGTCACCCACTGGCCGGCAGCGGTGCCATTTTGGCAACCAAAGCAGTTTATGAAATGCAACGCAGCAAACTGAACAATGCCGTGATCACATTCTGTGTCGGCGGTGGTCAGGGTGTCGCCGTTTTACTGTCGAGGAATTAATCATGACAGATAAATACATCAGCAAAGAGAAGATCGTCCGTCTGTTTAAAGACGGTCAAACCATCATGTGCGGCGGATTCGCCAATCATGGTGTACCGAACAAACTAATTGATTGCCTGTTGGAAAGCGGTGCACGCCACTTAACGCTGATATCGAATGACTCGGGTGATGCCGATTTAACGATTGGTCGCCTCATTCGCCAAGGCGTGGTGGATAAGTTAATCGCCTCTCACATTGGTCGGAATACCGACACCATCCAACTGGTTGAAGAGGGAAAAATTGAACTCGAATTAGTGCCACAAGGCAGTTTAGCCGAGCGGATCCGCTGTGGTGGTTCGGGTTTAGGCGGCGTTTTGACCAAAACGGGCCTCGGCACCATGGTTGCTCAGGGCAAGCAGGTTATTACCGTCAATAACGAAGAGTATCTGCTGGAAACCGCACTGCGCGCTGACATTGCGCTGGTACGCGCCAGAACCAGTGACCCATTGGGGAATCTGACCTATCACGGCACTATGCAAAATTTTAATCCGCTGGTCGCCAAAGCCAGTGCCATCACCTTGGTTGATGCAGATATGCATGTCGATATCGGCGAACTACCGCTCGATAGCATCGTTACCCCCGGTGCGTATGTCAATTACGTCTTGGCCGCAGAGGAGTCAGATCATGAACGCGCGTGAACGTATCGCAAAACAAGCCGCCGCTTACTTTGCGCCCGGTGATGTCGTCAATCTCGGCATTGGTATCCCCAGCCTTTGTGGCGACTACGCCGCCCCCGGTGTGATGTTTCATACCGAAAATGGCTTGGTGGGTGTCGGTGCTATTTGCGATGGCATGTTGGCGGTTGAAGGTTTTTCTAACGCCACCGCAATGCGCTTCATTCCCGTTCCTGGTGCCAGTGCGTTTGACAGTGCCGAATCTTTTGGTCTGGTTCGTTCTGGCAAGCTGGCCGCGACAGTGCTGGGTGCCTTGCAAGTAGCAGAAAATGGCGATCTGGCGAACTGGGCTTCTCCCGGCCGCGTATTCGGCATGGGTGGCGCAATGGATCTCGTCAATGGTGCTCGCAAAGTCATTATTGCAATGGAATTAACAACCCGAGACGGCAAACCCAAGATCCTCAAGCAGTGCAACTTCCCGCTCACAGGAAAAAACTGCGTCGATCATATCGTCACCGAACAGTGCGTGATCGATGTCACCCGAGATGGTCTGATCTTGGTTGCCTTGTTGGAAGGGCTCACACCCGCTGACATTCAAAAGCAAGTCGAACCCCGGTTAATCGTTGCTGATTATTTAGCCACCATGCCGGTTTAACACGAACGACACATGGAATTTATCATTATGGCGAGATAGTCACGGCAACTGTGAAAGGCGTAACTGCAGTGTAGTGCTGTTGTACGGGTTACGACTCCAACAATGAGTCCTTGATGAAAGCGCGCTCTCTAAGGGGTAAACCTTATGGATAACAACGCTACACTCAATAAAACCGCCGAATATACCGAAGTCGACACCCAAAACACGGGGTTTGGCGCCAGAGGCTGGTCAATTATTGCATTCCAGGCCGTGATGTTTTGGGTTGCAGCAGGTGCAATCACACACGGGCTCAATGTCACGCTTCCCGCATTGTCCAAAACGTATAACCTTGACTATAACACGCTCCTGGCGCTGGCAACCCCAGCGTCATGGGCTTCTATCCCCGCCGGGCCAACTGCAGCATGGTTATGCGAGAAAAAAGGGGCGAAATTCAACATCATTATTTGCTTGATAGCTTGCGGATTATGTTTTGGGCTGCTCGGCTATGCCAGCTCGTTCCTCAGTTTCTCTCTGTTGTTTGCAGGTGTTTGCTTCTTTGGTACCGGTTTTGCGTATGTCGGCGGTACAGCCATCGTCACCAGTTGGTTCGTCAAAAAAGCCGGTTTGGCGTTAGGCTGGTGTACCGTTGGGCAAACTTTCTCTAGTGCATTTTTTGTCCCTTCTCTGGCTGCGTCATTCGCCATTATGGGCGTTCAGCATGGCTTCTGGGGAATAGCTGGGTTGATGTTTGTGTTGGCCATCATCACTACCCTGTTTATTCACAATAAACCGGAAGATATTGGCTTAGCCCCAGACAACGAACAAGTCTCACCAACACAACTGGCAGAAAGACAACAACAGCATAACGACTATCAATGCCCGTTAACCGTCAGCATGATTCTTAAAATGAAAGATGTCTGGCTGATGGGTATCGCGACTGGCGCTATCTACATCATGCTGGTTGGTGTCGTGAGCCAGATTGTACCTCGACTCATGTCATCCGGTTATTCACTTGAAACGGCCATCTTCTACATGTCGGTCTCTGCACTATTCGGTACATTCGGCGCGTTTGGCTGGGGCTGGTTGAACCAAAAAGTGGGGATCAAAAAAGCAATTATGACCTACACCGCATGGTGGGTCGTCTCAATCGTCATCAATATTTACTCTGACAACGTGGCCATGCTGTGGACTTCCTTGCTGATGATTGGATTAAGTCTGCCAGGTGCAACCAACTTAAGTACTGCATTGATTGCAACTAAGTTCCCCCGTCGCCTCTATGTGCGTGCCATTGGCATCGTGCACCCGATCCAATCGATATTCCGCTGCTTTTCCTTCTCCATTCTTGCATTTGGGTTGGCATATATGGGCGGATACACCGGTGCTTATTTCATGTTAGCTGGCGTCGGTGTAGTCACACTCTTTCTCTTCTTAATCACCGATGTCACCCCTATCGATGAAAAAAGTTTGCAACTGATGCAGCCACGGATTCCGGAGTAATCAACATGAAATCATTTAACAAATCAGCCTTACAACAGTTGGTGACGCTCGGGTTTGTGATAGTTGGTTATAGCGCTTCAATACCGATGTGTTCTGCTGCGGAGGGGATCAGCCCCCTCCAGCCAGGTGCCACTACCGGCACACCGGCTGGTGCTCTGCCTCCGGCAGGACTCTATTTCATGGCGGACACCGATTATGAAAATGGAAAGCTGAAAAATAACGAAGGCAACACTGCACTTACGCCGGATGGTAAGCAGATAAAAGCCTCTAACGTCAGCGCGGTGGTGGCACTCACTTGGGTAACAGATAAAGAGTTATTTGGCGCACGTTACGCAGCAGCCATTGCTCAACCCTATAAATGGGCCAACACCGAGTTCACAACTAGCAGCGGCACGAGCACAGTCGATAGTCAGGGTATGGTGAATACCGCCATTACCCCTGTCATTTTGTCGTGGGATCTCAAAAACGGTTATTTCATCTCAACCGGACTAACTGTTTTCGCTGACAACGGCGATTTCAGCGCCGACTACGATGCAACCGCGGGTCGGAATGTCAAAAACGCAACCACCATAGGCAATGATTATTGGACATTCGAACCTTCGTTCGCCGTCACGCATATGGGCAAACAGTGGGCTGTCACGTTCAACAACATGCTCGATTACAACACGACTAATCACACTACCGACTATCGCTCAGGCATGACCTATTACCTTGATGCCAGCGCAACGCGACACATCGACAAATTCACCGTGGGTTTGATCGGCAATTACACCAAACAAATTACCGATGATGAAGTCAATGGCGTGTCGGTTGCCGCTGTGGATGGTTTATTTGGCACCGGCAACCGAAGTGAACACGTTCTTGCAGGCCCACTGCTTGGTTATGACTTTGGCTCATTCTCGTTAATCAGTCGTCTGCTGGTTTCGCTACGCGCCAAAAATGATGCGGACGTTTCATTCGTTCATCTGGGTGTCAGTGTGCCACTGCACTAACCCCCTTCACCAAACATTTTACGACTGACAAAGCCTAAAGCCGTCGGATTTTCTGCCGGCTTTGGGATCACGCAACTGATTAAAAGGAGTTTTATATGCCATCTCTGGTGATCACCAGTGCCGTTCGCACTGCAATCGGAAAATTCGGCGGTAGTTTAAGCGCCATTCCGGCAACCGAACTAGGGGCGTTAGTGATGAGTGAAGCCATTCGTCGCGCGCAAATCGATGTCGGCGATATCAATGAGGTTAATTTCGGTAACGTATTGCAAGCCGGTCTGGGGCAAAATCCGGCACGACAAGCACTGCTGAAAGCCGGCATTCCTGACTCTACCCCCGCCACCACGGTCAACATGGTCTGTGGTTCCGGCTTGCAAAGCATGATCTACTCTGCCCAAAGTATTGCCGCTGGCAATGCCGATATCGTTTTGGCGGGCGGCATGGAAAACATGTCCGCTGCACCCTATGTGCTTGATAAAGCACGTTGGGGCTGTCGGATGGGCGATCAAAACGTGATGGACAGCATGATCCATGACGGTCTGTTTTGTGCGGTAAACCACTATCACATGGGGATCACCGCCGAAAACGTCGCGCAAAAATATGGGATCAGCCGAAGTGAACAAGACGAAATAGCCTTCCTTTCGCAACAACGGGCTCAAGCAGCGATTCAATCGCATGCATTTGAAAAAGAAATTTTGCCCGTTATGCTGCGCAGCAAAAAAGGCGATTCGATTTTTTCAACGGATGAGTTTGTGCGTCAAGATGTCACTATGGCACAACTGTTCAAATTGAACCCCGCCTTTTCAGAAGATGGCACGGTAACTGCGGGTAATGCATCAGGCATCAATGACGGT
Source organism: uncultured Tolumonas sp. (assembly GCF_963678185.1). Lineage (NCBI taxonomy): Bacteria > Pseudomonadati > Pseudomonadota > Gammaproteobacteria > Aeromonadales > Aeromonadaceae > Tolumonas > uncultured Tolumonas sp. Next base: position 363,994 of record NZ_OY782757.1, on the reverse strand, counting down.
GCTGCCGCATTAATGATCATGACAGAAGAACGCGCTCGCGCATTGTCAGTGCCTATCCTTGCCAAAATTCGTAGCTTCGCCACCAGTGGAGTTGATCCTGCACTGATGGGAATTGGCCCAGTTCCTGCCACTCAACTTGCGCTGAAACGCGCAGGCTTAACGATGAAAGATATCGATTTAATTGAGGCCAATGAAGCTTTTGCTTCGCAGTTTATTGCGGTTGGCCGTGAGCTGAAACTCGATCTGGAAAAAACCAACGTGAACGGCGGAGCCATCGCTCTGGGTCATCCGATCGGGGCTTCCGGTGCTCGTATTCTTGTCACGCTATTGCACGCACTCAATGCAAGAAACAAAACGCTTGGCCTGGCGACATTGTGTGTCGGCGGTGGCCAAGGTGTCGCCATGATCGTAGAAAGAATATAAATAATGAATTGGGGTTCATTATCCTAACGCATAATCAAGAGTGCTGGTTATGCTGTCTTTTAGTTTCAATGAGACAGCATAATTAGCATTTCTATGCTGCAAGAACTTTCTAAATTGTCGTAAAAATAATGGCACACTGGGGTTTCTGTTTTTAGCATCCCAGACAAGTTCTAAATCGAACCAATATTTATCTTCCTTTACACCTAACAGCACACAGTTTTCACTCAATAAATAACTTCGATGTCTCGGCATTAATAACACCGCACGATGATTAAACTCAAGATTAAAACAGCATGTTTTAAGATTCGGATATTCTTTCTCTACACGATAAGGCACTTGGTAACGGTCAAGAAATTCGGTACTGAACTGATGTGACAATACAAAACTAGCCGGATCAACACGAATAATAGGCCATTTCTCAATCTCTTTTAATGAGACTGTTTTTTGTTTTGCTAATGGGTGATGTTTATTAACCGCAACACCAATGGTGTCAGATTGGATATATAAATCTTGAAATAACTCATTCTCAACAAAATTAGGTCGGATCAAAAAACCAAAATCACAAGTTTGATCTTCTAAATAACTGAGCGCTTCATCTAATTCGCTGTCACGACAATCAATCACGACCTCTGGAAATTCGGCATTAAATTCAGCCAAAAAATCCACTAATACTTGCTGAACCGCCTCACCTAAAAACGCAATTTTCAATTTTTTCTTACTTTTACCGGTAAATTTACTCATCACGTTCAGCGAGTTTTCATATTGCTGAATGATTTTTCTCGCTTCATCAAGCAAGAGATGGCCACTACTGGTTAATTCAACGACATGTGTATCGCGTTTTAATAATTCAGCACCAAAATGCTCTTCCAACGTCTTCATGTGCCGACTCAAGACGGGTTGAGTTATGTTCATTCTTTGCGCTGCTTTTGTGAAATTCAACACCTCACACAATGCGACAAATTCATATAACAACTGAAGTTTCATACTAAACTCGGCGATTCAAAAGACGCCACTACCATATCAAAGCAAACAAGATTAATTTGTGAATATCTTCAAAGAGAATTGATAAGAAAAACAAATATTCCTTATCAAAAACTTACAAACCGCCTTAACTAACGATAATGATTCTTAACTGCTCGCGATGGCAAATAGCGCTATCATGTTAAAATAGTATAACCGAAAATATAAAATGAATTTCCGCCATCAATATGCCAGTGATATTTTTTAGTCTATTCGTTTTTATTATAAGGAGATCAAAATGAAGCGATTAGAAAATAAAGTGATTATTGTCACTGGCGGCAATTCAGGCATTGGCGAAGCAACCGCAGAATTATTTTGTCGCGAAGGGGCAAAAGTCATTATTTCCGGTCGCAGATCGGAAGAGAACCAACGAGTCGTTACAGCAATTACAAAAAACGGCGGTGAAATATTTGCTGTTGATGCCGATTTATCCATCGCCAGCGAATGTGAAAAAGTCATCGCTGAAACAATAAAAAAATATGACCGTATTGATGTGTTAGTCAATAATGCGGGCATTGCAGATAAGCATATGCCAATTACGGAATGCACAGAAGAGTGGTATGACACGGTTTGTAAAGTCGATCAGTATTCTGTTTATTACATGACAAAATATGCATTAAAACACATGGAAAAACAGGGTGTTGGCTCTATTGTCAATATATCTTCGATTGGTAGCCAAGGTGTGGCTGGCATCGCTTACAGTGCGGCAAAATCAGCGGTCAATGCGATGACTAAAAATATTGCGCTGCAATATTCCGCCACCGGGATCCGCTGTAATGCGGTAGCACCAGGCCCAACGCCAACACCATTGAATACACCTGAAAAAATAAAAACCTTCCATGCTGAATTTGCGGGTTTATGTGCTAAACACATTGATGTGACATTGCCATTTGCTTCAGCCGCCGATCAAGCAGAAGCGATTCTGTTTTTTGCCAGTGATGTATCAAAAGCCATTACAGGGCAAATCTTATATGTCGACCACGGCACATCGCTTTATTAATGCTCAACGCTCAGTGTGGATAATCATCAGTAAGGTAATATCGTACTGATGATTATCTGTTTCCTCACTCATTGGGTGTTTTGGGTACAGTGAAATTGATGAACTTGTTTCTACCAAATGAAAACACGCCTGTGTAGCACTAAAATTTATGACCTACAGAAACTCACGATCAACCCATTCCGATGCTTGCTGTAATGATGCAAAAATGCCCGTCGCATCCGGAAAATCGTGGTGAGATGACATTACCGTAGGCACGGCAAGACAAGTAATGCCGGCAGATGCAGCAGCCCTGACACCTGATTCGGTATCTTCAAATGCCAGACATTCGCTTTTACTGACCCCCAACATTTCCATTGCCAGCAGATAACAGTCCGGTGCTGGCTTATTTCGGCTGATATCCTCACCTGACACAATGACCGAGAAATACGCATCAAGTGAATTTAAGCCCAAAGTAACTTTTACATTTTTTCTGGCCGCTCCGGTCACTATTCCCAGTTTCAAACCACCACGGGAAAAGTGTACCAGTGTTTCCAGCACGGCAGGCATTAACGGAAAGCCTGAATCAGCGACCACTGCGCGGGTTAATGCTTTTTTTGCATTGGATAAAACGTCATACGGCACAGATAAAGCAAAACGCTTTACCATATCCATGGCATTTAACACAGTCGGAACACCGGCATAATATTCTTTATACTGCTGCTCTGTTAACCCGACGCCATAATCAGTCAGTACCTGTTGCCACATTTGAAAATGTAACGGCTCTGAGTTCACCAGCGTGCCATCAAAATCAAAGAAGATCGCTTTAAGCTGCATTTTCTGTTTTGTCATTAGGCACCCTTATTTAGCTGAACAATTAGCGGAGCAGTGCTTCGGCTGTAAACCTATCGGTAATTAATACATCCACATAACCACCGACTAATGCACCTTTGATTGCCATACTCTTTTCGAGGCTACCCGCCAATGCAACAACACGCGGGCATTTTTTAACCAGCTCAAGCGGCATACCGATAACCGGATCTTCTTCTTCAATTAATACCGGCTCACCATTATCGTTATAGTAGTGCAGACAAATATCACCAACCGCACCACGCTGTGCAAGTTTGCTCAGCATTTCCCCATGATAATAGTTTCCTGAACTGCGTAATAACTCCGAAGGTTCCAGCATTCCAATACCAACAATAGCCAGATCGACTTCTTTGAATTGCTCAACCACACCCGAGACTTCCTGTGTTGCCATTAAGCGTTTTTTATCATCGATAGAACGCTCAATACTCTGTGACGGAAGTAAAGATGGAGAGCAGTTCAGCATATTCGCCAGAGAATGCGTTAACAGTGTGGCTTGTACGTTACCATTCGGGCCAACCCCACCCAGCAACTGGATAACCCCCCGGGCTTTCACATTCAGCGGGTGCATGTTATCGACCATGGCGGTGATCGTACCGCTCCAGGCGGATACACCAACCAGATCATTAGGCCGTAATGATGTTTGTAAATAATGTGCAGCTGCGGATCCGATAGCCTGCTTAATTTGGCTCTCGTCCGGGTTATCCGGCACATCCACTACAATTGCCTGTGTAATGTTGTAGCGCTTTTGTAACTGAGACTCTAACCCCAGAAATACATGAGAAGGCTGAATTACACTGATCTTTACAAACCCTTCATTGACACACCGAGTCAAAGCCCGTGATACAAATGACTGAGACAGATCCATTGTCTTCGCTATATCAGATTGCTTTAATCTATCGACATAATACAGTGTGGCAATTTTCACTAGCTGTCTTTGTTCATCACGTTTTGACATCGAAATAACCCATCAAAAATTATTGATATAAAAATCATAGCATTTTTATTCAGCATCGAATAGATAGAACTTATCGCTTTTGGTGTTATAGTTGGTTACACATACTATGCAGGTAAATTTCAATATCAGAGCAGAGGTAAAGAGATGGCACTCAGTAGCACCAAAGAGATTATCGATGACATTCGTCAGGGCAAGATGGTTATTCTGATGGATGATGAAGATCGCGAAAATGAAGGCGACATTCTGATTGCAGCCGAAAAAGTCACACCTGAAATCGTTAATTTTATGGCGATGCATGGCCGTGGCTTGATCTGTCTGACGTTAACGCAGGAACGCTGCGAGCAATTGCGTTTACCGCTGATGGTCAAAAATAATACCGAGCAGTTCAGCACCAACTTTACAGTATCTATTGAAGCAGCCAGAGGCATTGAGACCGGCATTTCCGCTTATGATCGCGCGATGACGATTCAGGCTGCGGTAGCAAAAGATGCCAAACCGACTGATATCGTATGCCCTGGTCATATTTTTCCGGTTATGGCGAAAAAAGGTGGCGTATTGATCCGGGCGGGTCATACCGAAGCGGGCTGTGATCTGGCGGAGCTCGCCGGTTTAGAACCAGCTTGTGCCATTGTGGAAATATTGAATGAAGACGGCACCATGGCTCGTCGCCCACAATTGGAAGCGTTCGCAAAAGAACACAACATTAAATTGGGCACGATTGCTGATCTGATTGAATACCGCATGGCCAATCAGTGCCTGGTAGAAAAAGTTGCCGAAACTACTGTCAACACCGAGTTTGGTGAGTTTGACCTGATCACCTATCAGGATCGTATCGGCAAACAGCTGCATTATGCGCTGAAAAAAGGTGACATCGTTGAAGAGCAGCCAACGCTGGTACGTGTGCATGCCACTGACTCATTTAAAGACCTATTGCATCTCGCCGATCATCACTGGTCCATTTCTGAAGCACTGAAAAAAATAGCGGCTGAAAACGGGGTCATGGTGATCACGACCAAACAGGAAACTGCCGAATCAGTGGCTCAGCAAATTGAGCTACTGAAAAAAGCAGAAGCGCCGAAACATAAACGCGCTATTGCGACACAGGAAACCGGTATTGGTTCGCAGATCCTCAGCGATTTGGGCATAACTAAAATGCGTCTGATTTCATCTGGTCAATCCAAATACCACTCTTTGTCTGGTTTCGGCCTTGAAATCGTCGAATATATTTGCAAGTAAAATGCAGAAATAAATGGCTCCACCGATAAACCAATAAACCACGTCGCCATGACGTGGTTTATTATTTATATAGCCTGAAAGAGCGCAGTTAGATCCTTAACTCTGTATTCGGGTCAAAGAAATGAAGTGGCGCGCCAGCAAACGAAAGTTTAATCGTATCCCCTACCGTCATCGCGATACGATGTTTGAATAAACACGTTACTTTAGCATTGCCAACCTGAACCAATACATGCGTCTCTGAACCGGTTGGTTCAACCGCCAGTATTTCCGCAGGAAAACCATTACTCATATCAATCTCGATATGTTCTGGCCTCACCCCCAGGATCACATCTTTACCTGAGACAGAAGAAGATACAGCTGGTAATGGGATCTTATAGCCATTATCCAGAGTTAAATTAGGAGCACCATCGGCTGTTACTTTGCCGTGAATAAAGTTCATTGATGGTGAACCAATAAAGCCGGCCACAAACATATTGATTGGGTGATCATATAAATCAAGTGGCGCACCCACTTGCTCTATTATTCCCCCTTGCATAACAACGATTTTATCCGCCATTGTCATAGCTTCAATTTGATCGTGAGTGACATAGACGGTGGTGGTATTCAACCGTTTTTGTAAGGATTTAATTTCCGCTCTCATCTGAACGCGTAATTTGGCATCCAGATTAGACAGCGGTTCATCAAACAAGAAGACTTTCGGATCGCGAACAATTGAACGCCCCATTGCAACACGCTGGCGTTGACCACCAGAAAGCTGACGGGGATATCTGGCCAGCAATTTATCTAAGCCAAGAATTGCTGAAGCTTCTTTCACTTTCAGATCAATTTTCGCTTTGGATGCCCCGGCCAATTTTAACGAAAAAGCCATATTTTCAGCTACCGTCATTTGCGGGTATAACGCGTAGTTTTGAAACACCATAGCGATATCGCGATCTTTAGGAGCAAGATCGTTAACGACCTTGTCTCCAATAGCAATTTCACCGCCTGTAATCGCTTCTAAGCCTGCAATCATCCGTAATAACGTTGATTTTCCGCAACCCGATGGGCCTACCAGAATAACAAATTCACCATCTTCTATATCGACCGAAACACCATGAATAACATGCGTTTTCTCATATGATTTTTTTACATTACGAATAGAGACGTTAGACATTTCTGCATTCCTTAATAAAAGTCCAATATCGAGAGACAAATTATTTTTTTCGTATCCGGATCGCCATATACGGTATTCCCGGAAGTTGGACTCCGAAGGCAGCCTCAGGCGCGCCTCCCACGATCGCGCCACCTTTTTGTCGTAATGCAGGTGACACAGGTAATGGCGCTTTCTCTATTCGCTTGATGGTCATATTCCACGGATCAATCAGATCGATTTCGTAATCGCCATCTTCTACAGGCAACCCAACTGCCCACTCTACTGGCTGATGTTCGCCGAAATAAATAAAGCGAACGTCACCATCAATGGCACCAGAAACACGGGTATATTCCCAGTGTTGTGCCGGAACGATAGGCGTCAGCCCGTTCTTCACATCGGCTTCGAGTAAATCACGCAGGAAGCCAATACGCTTCCAACTCTCGCCTCGCAATTCACCACCTTTTGCCCACCAAAGCAGATCTTTTTCATGCATGAAGGTTTCGCCATGACCGGCATAACCCCCGCGCATAACCGTTGTCCAGAAACGATGCACCAATTCCTGCGCCGTGATATTGCCCCATGGCCGTGGAATATTACCTTCATATTCCGGTTCATCATTCACAATGGGTTTACCCCATGCTTCGCGCCATTCAGCTGTACGTTTGGTATCCCAATTTTGAATACAAACATGATCAACCCATGGTTTCCGATGATTGAAATCCATGGTTGCTTCACCATTGTGGATTGATTTGGGATGGCGATAGGGATCATTCTCCTCGATGATATGAAAGTAACGATCCCATTGTGCAATTGGCTTCACATCTAATAAAAAGTCATATTCATTTGCCAGTGACCACCACACATTCGCGTAAGCACCAATTCGTGCAACCAAATATTTTAAATATCGGAAGTCCTGCTCCGCAGACATGGCACAATAATCCCAGCGGTCATACGGATGGAAAATAATTACATCGGCTTCGACGTGTATTTCATTTAATGCTGCGATCTGATTTTCAAAATGTTGAAACATGTCAAAATTCGGATAATCAAAATTTTCCGCACCATCAATTCTCTGAAAAGCTTTATGGAGTGGTTCATTTTCGCTATAAATATAATGTTTTGGGAAAACGCCCATGCGGATTTTATTGAATTTAGTTTTTGCTAGTGTGGCTAAAGTCTGTTCCTGCATTGCTAGTGGTTGATGCGTCCAGGCATAGCAAGTGGTGCCGAAAGGAAAATAAGCTTTACCATCAGCATGACAGAAATGGAACTTATTATTAACCTTCACAGGGCCATGGAAGCCATCTCGGGCGGCGACACACTCAAATGAAGTTTCAATTTTATCCAGTTCAGTACAATTGGAATGGGTCGAAACAAGCCATTGCCCTTCCGTGTCTGGCATAAATCGAACTTTATAGACACCCTTTCCATCATAAAAACCAGGCACCTGAATAATACGATTATTAAAAGAGATGGTAGCGGACAAATCTACTTCAATATATGGATTACCATTCGCAGGCCCAGATAAAACAAGCTCAAATATATTCCATTTTGTTACTATATTACTGTTATTCATGGTTACTCCTTCACTGCGCCTGATGTTAAACCACTAACAAAATATCGTTGGAAAATCATGTACACTAAAGTTGCAGGTAATACAGTCATAATAATTGCTGAATTTAATTGCCCGTAGTCGCTAGCAAACTGCCCTTGGAATGACATCAAACCTAATGGCAGTGTCCATTTACTGCTGTCTTGTAAAAGAACCAGTGCCATCGCAAATTCATTCCATGTCGCAACAAAATCAAGGATTAATAATGCAGATAACACTGGCAGTGAGACGGGTAAGAATATTTTCCAGAAAATAGTAAAGTGGGAAGCGCCGTCAATATAAGCTGCTTCGCTTAACTCTTTCGGAACACTCTTAAAGAATCCATGTAATATAAAAACTTGATAAGGAACACCAAAAGCTAAATAAGGTAAAATAACACCGGCATATGTATTTAAAAGACCAAGGCCATTGACCACAGCAAATAATGGCGCCAGCATCACCTGAAATGGGATCATGGTACCAAATACGATTGCAAGAAATATCAGTTTTTTACCTTTAAATGTTATGTTGGCCAATGCATATGCCGCCATCGATGATATCAATAGCCCTAGTGGCACTTTAACGAGTGTGATGAAAGCACTGTTGAAAAATGTCGTACTAAAATTGCCTCGCACCCATGCCTTCGCGTAGTTACTCCAATCTAATTCCGCGGGAGGAGAAAATGCAGAAGTTCCCATGACGGTTGCATTCGATTTTAACGATGTGAACACAATAAAAATAAACGGCGCGATCCATATTGCCACGAAAATAATCAGTGTTAACCACAATCCAATCAGAACAGGATCATATTTATCGGAACCTGCGCGACGGAAATATCCACTCAGAATACTCATTGCTGTGACTCCTCTTTTTTCTGACTCCAGCGGATATATGGAATAACAATCATTAATGTGATAATTAAAAGCACGACAGATATTGCACTACCCTTACCAAAATCATAAATCTGCATCGCTTGGGTATAAGCCCATAATGCCAGCATTTGTGTGGATTGCGCCGGACCACCGCCCGTCATTCCATAGACAATATCAAATGCTTTCAGCGAGTTAATTAATGACAAGATGACAACAATAGTGATGGTTGGGACTAATGCCGGCAGTGTGACATATCTGAATATTTCAAATCGACTGGCACCATCAATTCTGGCCGCCTCTACCAATGTCTGCGAAACGTTTTGTAATCCAGCCAGGAATAAAACCATTGAAAACCCGGCTGTTTGCCATATATACCCAACAAATATTGAATATAAAGCAACATCTTTATCACCTAGCCAATCCTGTATGACCGACTCCAGACCAAGAGAGGTAAACATTGAATTAAATAAACCAAAAAAAGGGTCATACATCCAACGCCACATGGTGGCTACCGCAATCGGAGCAATAATCACCGGCAAATAGAAAATAGCTCGTAATGGTGTTTTTCCTGCAATATTTTGATTCAACGCTAGCGCCAATCCAAAACCAACCAGTGGCGGAATAGAAACAGATAATACGGTCCAAATTAATGTGTTTTTTAATGCTCCCCAAAACACAGGATCATCTTTAAAAATAGAGGCATAATTTGCCATACCGACAAACTCCCTACCCTCTGTCAAACCATTCCACTTCATAAAACTTAAACTTATTACATCTATTAGAGGATAGAGAGAAAAAGTTAAATAGACCAAAGCTGCAGGAATTATAAATGCATATGCATTTATTTTTATTCCATTCAATTTATAAGTAATACTCATATTTCCAACCCATAACTACGATACATCATAGGTACATAAGATATGCTGGCCATATTGGCCAGCATGCACAATTATTGCTTATCTATAAACGTCTGAAATTCCACTCCGGCATTGTCCGGTTTGATTTGATCAGTGGCTACGCTATTAATAATTCGGAAGTATTCCGTAGTGACTTGTAAGGAAAATGCTTGATCGCCATTAACAAATGTTTTGGCATATTGATTAAAAATCTTAACCCATTGAGCATCCAATGGATTTTGATCTTTATAGACAACAGTTTTGTTTATCGACGTAGAACCTAAGACCCCGAGATATTTTTGTTGCACTTCTGTCGATGACAGATAATCAAGGAACTTTGCTGCCATATCTGGATTTTTACTCTTCGAACTTAAATAAAGATATTCAGCAAATCCATACAGTCGATTGGTTCCTGTTGGGAATGGAAATAGACCTACTTCATCTACTTTTTTAGATGCAACAACTTTACCAACTAACCAGTCACCTTCTAGCATCATTGCAGCTCGATTGGCCGCGAATAAATTATAAGATTGGTCTTCTGCAAAACCCATGAATGGTTTTAACATATATTCCGAGGTCCATTTATGAAATTCATTAAATGAATCTTTAACGCATGATTCTGTTCCCCACTTCAATTTTAATGCATTAAGCGCATCATGTTTTTCAGCACCACACTTTGCCTCTAAAATAACATCCATCAGGCGCATTAAATGCCAATTAACAGAACCACCAAAGGTAATGGCCGGGATCTTTTGTGCTTTTAACTTTTCTGCTGCCGCGAGCAACTCATCATATGTTTTTGGTTCTTCAGTGATACCTGATTTTTTAAACAAGCTCTTATTATAATAAAGTGCTTCGCCACGGAATGTATATGGAATACCATGTTTAGCACCACCGTATTGATCAGCAAATGCAACGGCAGTCGGTAATAACTTATCCGCCCATTTGTATTCATCATAATATTTATCCATTGGTGCACTTAAGCCAGCTTTAACATATTCGCCACCGAGCCCAAGCCCTGCCCAACTAAAAAATATATCGGGCCCATCATTTGATGTTGCGGCAATTCTTAAAGATGCTTTATGTTGATCAATACTTCTTCCTTCAACAGCAACATTCGCACCAGGATTATTTTTATTGAACTCTTTTGCTATATCCTGAAGTGCTTGAGACGCTGCTTCATTGCTTGGCGTTACCATCCAGAATTTAATGTCTTGTGCATTTGCGACTGCAGAAATACCAATCGTTAGACCAACGGCCATAGATACTAGTGTTTTTTTCATAACGTTCCTGCCTACTATCAGAATGAATTCTTAATTTCTGGCCAGAAATACTCAAAGAGGTCATAACAACTGGGTATGATCAAATCTTGGCAAATGCTGAGCCATGAATTAACTCTAGAATAATTATTCACACTAGAATTAACTACCAATATAATGGTTCACTAGGTGAACTAAGTCAAAAACTGTCACCATCATAATTACAAAATTTCGATGTAGATCAAATTCATGGTATTGGCTCAAAATTAATGTGGATTTGTCTTAATTGCAGTTTATGTAATATTTTTTAATTTAGAATTAGATCGCAAAGTAAATAAAAAAATGGCATGAATTTTAATTACATTCATGAATGGATATTCACAGAAAATCACATAAAGAATTTACACTACAAGCTTAATTCGCGTAGAATTGAAATAAATTGTATCGGATTGCTGACAAACTAATGAATGTTGATAAAAACGGTAAAAACAAAGTTATTACATTATTACGTTATCAAGATTTATCCCGGGTAGAATTAGCTAAAAAAACTGGCCTGGTGAAATCAGCATTAACTAAAATAACTCAACAGTTGATTCAGGAAAACTTGATTCAAGAATTTGAACAGGCTGACTCTAATGGAAAACATGGTCGGCCAACAACACGTTTAAAATTAACTAAAGGCATTAATTTCAGCATTTGCTTTTATATATCCATCGAAGGCTTACAAGCTTTATTGATTGATCAAACAAATCAAATTTACGACCAAATTCAGGAACATTGGACATTTCCCATGGATAGCAGTGGTTTGTTTGATGCAGACACTCTCATACTGAAAATTTTGGATGTAGTAACACAATTACGTCATAAAAATGGCTTACACGAAATCAAAGTAATTACAATTGCAACACAGGGAAAAATATCTCAGAAAACAGGCATCATCCACCATAGCCAGCTTCTGAAAAATGAAAACTACCCTTTTGCTAGTATTTTATCTGAAAGAACAACAACTCCGGTTCATTTATTTAATATCGCGTTTTGCTCGACATTCCAACTCATCCAAAAGCTGCCTAAGACTGCAAATTTTATAGGTTTATACCTTGGCTATGGCTTAGGAACGGGTATCGCAATTAACAAACAAATTGTACTGGGGCCAGATGGCTCGGCACCCGAGGTTAGTCATCTGACTTATGAATATGGTGGCCGTCCATGTCATTGTGGTGCACTCGGTTGCACCGAAACGTATGTGACTTATCAGGCAATTTTTCATGATCTGCAGCTGGCCGGGATTACCCTGCCTGATGAATCTATTGATGAAAAATTTAAATATATTGCTACGCTATTAGAACAGAAAAATCATATTTGCACGCTAATCATGCTACGCGTCGCCAAAGTTATCACGCATGTATTAATTCAAATGACAAACTTTTTTGATATACAGACAGTTATTCTCAATGGGGAAACATCTATATTATTTGATTTTTTGAAAGAAAAGATCTTGGAACAACTAATTCAATACAATCCTAAAAAAAGTAACTCAATTAAAATTATACATGAAAAAGATAACAATATTGCATTCCAGGGACTGATTGAATTAACAAACCGAGCTTATCAGGTATAAAAAAGCCGGCAGTTCTGCCGGCTTTCATTTTATCTTATTTTTGTACGTTAAAAATAACGCGTCGGTAACTGGTCAGACTAGGTTTACCATTATCTGTGACCGCAAGAATTACGTGTGCTACACCACCTTCATCACATGGCGCTGCATTTGGTAACCACAGATCACGACAAGCCTTATTAATAGTCACACTGACTTTGTTCTTATCATTATTACTTAAAGTAATATCAGATAAACCAGGCTTGTTTGGTGTGCCAGAATAACCGGCTTCTTTATAGTGGAACCACTCATATTTTAAGCTATTACCGTCGGGGTCTTTGGTGGCAGAAGCATCCAGCGTGATCTTGTCGCCTGCTTTTACGTTAATGTAAATAACCTCTTTACCATCGTGACCGTTGACTGAAACAACCGGGTGGTGGTTTGCCTGATTGAAGGGTTTGATCGTCCAGTCCATACGAGCCGCAAAATCATTTTGGAACTGATCGCGCCAGCGCCAGATTGTTGCCTGATCAGAGACATGCTGTTTACCATCTACGCCAACAACGGTGTCTGCTGAAGTTACTCGTGGGAACCAGTCACCACCTTGCGTCCAGATTGTACGCGACTCACCATATGGCTGACGGGAAACATAACGGCCACCCCAACCACCCCAGGCTGGATTTCTGAAGCTGTTCAGTCCATTTGCTGTTAAACCAATGTAAGACGGTGTGTCACCTTCCATAATGAAGGCGTATTTCGGGTAATGTTTACCAAGCGGTCCTTTTGCACGAATGTTTTTTTCCAGCCATTCATTCGTCACTTTTGTGAAGTCACCGCCCGCACCATTCTGGTAATACTGATCGCCTGCAATCCCTGTCCAGGTTGCAGAGCCGTATTCGCCACCATCCGGAGAAGATGGTTTTACGATATACATGACATCCGGGAATTCTTTCCGGATCCATGGGCCGGCATCATCCTGATCTGAAATGGAATACACGCGTAATTTTGCTTCAAATTTTTTCAATTCTTCGGCCGACCGGGTTGCACGGACATCATATAGTGCTTGCGCCAGCGTGTTAGCGCCACCCCAGACGGTTACCCAAACCGGACGTTGGTCGTTTTTATCAACAGCCGCAATCAAGGCTTTTGAACCTGGCGACGATTTACCCTCACCCACATCAGCCATGCCATATTCTGGCTGACCGACACTCACAATACTGTCGAGATAAGACGCTGCTGGCCAATTAGACGCATGTTTTTCCAGATTAGGGCGCACTTCATCATATGCGGCAATAATGCCTTTAATGGTGCCGGTTTCTCGTTTCGCTCGTTGCCAGGTGGAGGTTGTAGCGACTAAGCCTTCGAGATCCAATTCATTAGAATAAGTCAGTAAGCGAACCATCGACATTTGATCGTCTGGCTCATTCCCCATATCTGTGAATACAAAAACACGCGGGTGCCCTTCATATGAATCAACCATGCCGGCCCCTGGCGAGGAAGCGGCATTCGCAGCAGAACTCACTCCCAGAGCAAACATGACCGCTAAACTGCAGCGACGTAGTGATATCTTCATCTTGTGTATGCCTTTTATTAATCGTTTATTTTCTTAATAAGTTTAATTCACCTGGTGAACTAAACTTATTAAGAAAATATTTCATTTCAAATAACTGTGTCCCAAATCACGACTTTTTATAAAGAAAAAGGAAGCCATTAGGCTCCCTTTTTCTTTGTTTCATGGCATGCGGCATCAATCAAAAACAACACCCTTCTTGAGAATAAAACAGCCATAAGGCCGGTTTTCGCTGGTTTGTACAACAGCAAAACATTTTTTGGCAGCAGCATAATAATCAAAGCGTTCAATCACATAGTGCCCTACCTCACCATTTTCAGCCTGATTACAGACATCCAATACATCTTGATGTACTGACAAGACTGCACCCGGCTGATCGACCGGGTCCATCCAACCTACCGCAGCAGGCACAAAACTATCTAGCGGCATCAATTCCAAAATGCCACTAATGCAGCCGGGGGCATCCATTCCCTCTAGCGTCACTAATTTGCCGGTTACTGTTTCAGCCGCGACTGATCTTGCAGGGAAATTACGATCAACCACAGCCAATTCATCACCATGCCCCATCGCTGCCAATATCCACAACAACTCGGCATCCATGAATGGCGGAATGTTCTTCAACATGTTGTGTCCTCGGATAAAATTCAGTGAACTGTTAAAGGCACGACCATTACACCGTGCCTTTCCCGTATTAGGTAACAGTGAATTTTATTTGTGGTAATGGCACTCAACGCCTAAATATTTAGTGAATGCTTCATTTAACACGGCAGCACTGGCTGAATGGTTCAGTGCAACGTGATGTTCAAAGCCGTTATTGCAGATATGTGCCAGCAGATCTTCTAACTTAGGTACCTGTACAACGGCGCGGCAACCAACGGTATCCAGTCTGTCATCCACAAATTTCCCTTCCCCCACATAGGCTTTTACCTTACCGGTAAAGTCGTCGGTAGAGAGACGGAAGTATGTCAACGGACCAGACTTCATGCGGCCATGAATAGCACCACAGGTATTTTCGCAACCAACGGTGGTACCAATGATGTCGGCAGTTCCCATAACCGGGTTTTCCAACTCTTCAGTAGCAAAGTTACCACAATGAAACAGCACACATTTGTCACGGTCATCGCCAAAGTTGTTATTCCAGTCTGCAATAGAAGCTGCTTTTTGCGAGGCAACCGTCAGCGCATACATAGACAACGCGCCCATCACGTCAACCTCACAAGCACTCGGGACCAGCTGACCGGACATAACGCTCATGATTGAGCAGACGTTGATACCCAGCGTTTTCTGCAGTGAAGTCCAGCATTGGATCGCAGTGGTGTGAATATCGTTCTCAACAATCCACTGACTGATCACCACAAACAGTTTCGCCATCAGTTGCAGTTTGTCGGCAGGAATAGCGCTGGTGTCAGCATTGGCTTTCAGTAATGCCAGTTTTTCTGCAATGCGCAGATCATCATCGTTGATGTTTTCAACGCGGGTGAAGATTTCAGACAGGTCGATTGTTTCTACACTAACACCCATTTTTTCCAGTAGTTTTTCACTGTAACGGACTGTGTTAAAGCTGGCCGGACGTGCACCGATCGCACCAACACGGCAACCTTTCATCGCATTAATAACACGGCATAGTTGTGAGAAACGCGCCAGATCCTGTTTGAACACGTCGCTGCCAATGCTGGAAACATGCTGGGTGGTCAGTGTGAATGGAATACCGCACTGGCGCAGGTTGTTACATAGTGAGATCTTGCCACAGAAACTGTCGCGACGGGTTGCCAGACCCATTTTATCCAATGAATCTTCTTCAGCTTGGATCAGCACAGGTACATTCAGGCCTGACAGGCGAATTGCTTCTGCTACTGCTTTTTCATCACCAAAGTTCGGCAGAAAAACCACGACACCCTGAATTTCTTCGCGATGCTTTTTCAGCAACTCTGCGGCAATTTTTGCATCCTGATAAGTTTCAACACCACCGAAAGCAGTCTGATCTTCGGTCAGCATGATGGCATTGATGCCCATGGTTTCGAATAATGCGGCTGCCTCACGGCGCGCGTCCCCTACCAGATAGCTTGGGAAGAATCCGCGGTTACCAAACAATGCCGCAACGGTGACTTTCTCTGTAGTTTTAGCCATTTTATATAATCCTCTGTTATTTATTCTGGTTGGAAACGAGCACGGGTAACCGCGACTTTCCATGCCTGGTAGTTGTTCATCATGTCTTGTGATTGTGGGTTCGGTTCGATGCGTTCAACGTCACGTGGTAATGCCGCCAGCGCTGTGTGATCTTTCCACCATCCGATGGCTTTTCCGGCGAGATATGCAACTCCCAGCGCCGAGATTTCGGCCACTTGATTACGAACGATGGTCCGTTGCAGCAAATCGGCCTGAAATTGCATCAGCCAGCGATTTTTGGTTGCGCCGCCATCGACGAGCAATGCGTTCAATCGGGTTCCGGCTGCTTTTTCCATCGCAAAAAACACATCCGCGATTTGATAAGCAATCGACTCCAAACCCGCTCTTGCCAGAATGGCCGGTGTCGTTGCATCCGTCAGACCACAAAAGATGCCACGAGCCTGAGTATCCCAATAAGGCGCACCCAGCCCGGACAAGGCCGGTACAAAATAAACACCCGCATTATTTGCCGTTGATTCCGCCATCTGGCTCAGTTTGTCAAAATCATTGACTCCCAGCAGACGGGAAACAAAAGCGAGGCCAGCACCGGTATGGGTAATGTTGCCTTCCAGCGCCAAACTGACTTTCCCGTCATGCCAGGCTACTGTTTTACTCAGACCAAAATCTTCGACCGGCAGCTGATTGATCCGCGTCATCAGCGAACTACCGGTGCCATAAGTCGCTTTGACGGTGCCAGGGTTGAATCCGCCCTGCCCGTAAAGTGCCGCATGAGAATCGCCTGCCTGCGATAACACCGGCACGCCATCCGGCACGACACCACAATTACGGGTGTAGCCTCTTTGCTCAGAGGAAGGCAGCACTTTTGGCAGACAGGCTTTCGGGATACCGAAGACCGCCAGCAGTTCATCATCCCATTGCATGCTGTGAATATTGAATAACTGGTAGCGGGAAGCATTTGAATGGTCGGTAACGAATGATTCACCATCCGTTAAATTCCACAGCAACCAAACATCGACGGTGCCGACACATAACTCGCCTGCCGCAGCTTTGGCGAAACCGTCAGGAATGCTCTGCAGTAACCAGACGATTTTGGCTGCGGGAAACAGCGGATCGAGCGCCAGACCAGTTAATTCCACCACCCGGCCAGCTTCCGGTTTCTGAGCGATCTGCTGACAGATGCTTTCTGAGCGGCGACATTGCCAGCTGACGATAGGCGTCAGTGCTTTGCCGGTTGCCTTTTCCCAGACCATCACTGATTCGCGCTGATTACTGATCGCGATCCCTTTTAGTTGCTCTGTCGCCAGGCCCTTTAGGCTTTGCGCCACCGCCTGCTGTGTTGCATTCCAGATCAGTTGCGGATCCTGTTCTGCCCACCCCGGATGGGGGTGGCTCAGAGAGACAGGTACACTACCTTTCGTGACAATATTGCCTTCAGAATCAACAGTGATCGCTTTGGCATTGGTAGTGCCTTCATCAATAGCAATGATAAAAGGCTTAGACATTCTGGCCGCCCTTAATCAGCTGAACTGACTGCTTAACAACACTGTTAGCATCAAAGCCATGATAAGCACGCATTGCAGCGCGACCCGCAGCCAAAGCATAAGCGCCATCAGGAATACCTAACCGCAGTAATGGAATTGCAGCACCATGCTCAGCCAGCACTTCAGATACAAGGCTGCCTAAACCACCATTGATGTTGTGTTCCTCAATAGTGATCACTTGCTTGACGTGAGCAATTGCATCTAGCAATGCAGCCTGATTACAAGGGCGAATGGACGAAACACTAATCACTGTTGCAGAAATGTGCTGATCATCGAGCTGTGCTGCAGCATCAACCGCTTCATGCACTGTAGATCCCATCGCAATCAGGGCAATATCAGTGCCTTGACGCAGTACATCAATATTTCCAGGGACAAATTTGTAGTTCTTGTCATGTAGCACTGGTAATTCTTTCCCATCTAATCGGACGTATACCGGACCGACAGTTGTTAAAGCATAATCAATGATTTGTCGACATTCTTCAGGGCAAGATGGGGCGAAGATCTGAATATTACCGAAACCGCGTAATATGGAGATATCGTCCAGACAATGGTGTGTACTCGCCAATGGGCCATAACTGGCACCTGAGTTCAGACCAAACAATTTCACGTTGGTATTGTTGTAGCAAACATCAACTTTCACCTGTTCATTCGCGCGTGAAATCAGGAATGGTGCCGCATTACAGGTCACTGCTACTTTACCGCCCAAAGCCAAACCAGCCGCTGTACCGACCATGGCTTGTTCTGCAATGCCCACATTGACTAACCGACCCGGAAACTTCTTCACAAAGGGTGCGATTTTGGCGGTTGAAGTTGAATCGGCAACAACGGGAACTACATCGATACCATTATCAACAGCGGCGATAAACCGCTCGACCATTACGCTGGCTAAATGTTCTGCATTACTCATCATTCAACTCCTTCAATGCCAATTCGACTTCTTCACCTTTTGGCACTTTGTGATGCCATTCCGGACGCCCCTGAATAAATGAAATGCCGGCACCTTTTGTCGTATTGGCAATCACTACATTCGGTTTACCCTCTTGCTTAAGACCTTCCAGCGTTTCCACCACTGAACGGATGTCATTGCCTTCACATTCAGTGACCTGCATACCAAACGCTTTCCATTTTTCATCCAATGGATCGGTATTCATGATCTCTTTGGTGTAGCCTGCAAGCTGGAGTTTGTTCTTGTCATTAATGATGATCAGGTTGTCGAGTTGGTAATGAGCGGCAATCAGCGCCGCTTCCCAGTTACTACCCTCAGCTAATTCACCATCGCCGGTCACCACAAAAATTCGACGTTTACTGTTACTTTTTTTCGCTGCAATGGCTAAACCCACCGCCACAGGTAACCCATGACCTAATGCACCCGTGTTTAGTTCCACACCCGGCGTTTTTTGACGAACTGGATGTCCCGGAAGTTTGGAATCGGCGTGCTGATAAGTTGGCAGCCATTCTTCCGGAAAATATCCTGCTTCAGCCAGACAGCAGTAATAACCGCCAGCCGCATGCCCTTTGGATTGGATATAAATGTCGCGTTCCGGATCATTCAGATCTTTGGGACTACGATTAAGAATCCGGAAATACAGTGCTGTCACGATTTCAACCTGAGACAGATCAGCACCTGTGTGTCCGCCTGCAGGGCTTTCGGCATTCAAAACCACGATACGTCGGCGTATTGCTTTTGCTTTCTTTTCCAGCTCTTCGATAGATAATGAAAATGGATTCATAACAACCTCTAATATATTCGATATTGAATATTTATTCGCAACCGGTAAAAAAATTCTGCTTTAAATTTACCGGTTGAAACCTCTGCCAAATAACCTGTTCATATACAATTAGGACTCATTCATTAACCATGTGCTTTCTGGGACATAATAGATGCTTTGTATTGCAGACGGCTTTGCATCTGGTCGATGATGACCGCAACAATGATCACAATACCTTTAATAACCATCTGCCAGAACTCACTCACACCCATCATGACCAGGCCATCAGCCAAAATGCCAATTACAAATGCGCCAATGATGGTTCCGGAGATCGTACCTCTGCCGCCAGCAAGCGAAGTTCCGCCTAATACCACCGCTGCGATGGCATTCATTTCAAATGCTGTCCCTGTTGCAGGGTGACTAGCAACTAACTGAGATGAAACAACCATCCCTGCAACGGCAGCACAAAGACCAGAGATGGTATAAACCCAGATTTTGACGTTCTTGACTTTAATACCGGATAACTCTGCAGCACGTTCATTATCACCAATGGAATAAACATGGCGGCCAAAGGGTAATTTCTTGGCGACATACGCAATGATCGCGGCCATAACAAACAT
Organism: uncultured Tolumonas sp.; assembly: GCF_963678185.1. Classification (NCBI taxonomy): domain Bacteria; kingdom Pseudomonadati; phylum Pseudomonadota; class Gammaproteobacteria; order Aeromonadales; family Aeromonadaceae; genus Tolumonas; species uncultured Tolumonas sp. The sequence goes on along the minus strand of NZ_OY782757.1, from coordinate 343,603 downwards.
CATCCAGATCGCGTAAGGAACACCGAATAGCGTACCTGCACCAATCTTCTCAAAACCGGTATTACCAAGCATTGGGTTACCAGCTAAGCCAGGGAATGTTTCACCACCGGAAAGCAACATCGCAGAGCCACGAACGATATACATGGTTCCTAACGTGCAAATAAATGGGGCGACGTTATAGCGGGTAATGATTAAACCATTCACCATCCCGATTAATGCTCCCACCAACAGTACAACAGGAACAATTACCCAGACGCTCGGAAATATAGCAATACCGAATGGTGCAAGAATAATACCTTTGGTAATCAGATATCCGGCGACCATAGCACAGAAACCAAGAATGGCACCGATGGACAAATCAATACCCGCCGTAATAATAACGAATGATATACCTAATGCTAAAAAAGCATTAATAGAGATATGTTTAATCATTATTATCAAGCTGGCCGGATTTAAAAATCCGTCAACCATCATCGTAAAAAAACCAAGAATCACAAATAACGCAATAAATGTTCTCATCTTCAAAAGAAGCAAGAATAAATTATCTTTCGTAAATGCGGATGTTGGCATGGTTGCTCCATTGTTAAGCGCTTTTGTTTTCATCATTAAAACCCTTGTGCACTTGCAGTAACCAGTTGAGATTCTGTTGTTTCAGTTCGTACGACATTCGCCGTTAATATACCGTTTGACATAACCAGTATTCGATCTGAAACAGCCATGATTTCTTTTAAATCTGATGTTGAAAATAAAATTCCAATCCCTTTTTCTGACAACTTCACCATCATTTCAAACACATCGGCTTTTGCACCAACATCAATACCGCGAGTCGGCTCATCTAATAACAAAACTTTAGGTTCAGTTAATAATGAACGGCCAATGACCACCTTCTGCTGATTACCACCACTGAGTGCCTGAATCTCTACATTAGGAGATGATACTTTAATGGAGAGATCTTTAATTGTGGTTTCAACAATCTGTATTTCTGATTCATCCTGAATTGTCAGACCATTTTTCAGGCGTTTCCATAAACTGGCTATCGTCAAATTATGTGCAACTGAGCTAATCGGAAATATGCCTGTTTTTTTTCGATCTTCTGGCACAAGGCTAATCCCCATCCTAATGCGGTCGGACGTATGAATACTGGGGTTAATTATTTTCCCATTCAAAGAGAACCGACCTTCATATTCAGACTGTCCCAGCAGACATTCAAATAATTCCGTGCGGCCTGCGCCCATTAATCCATAAATGCCAATAATTTCACCGGATCTTAATGCGAATGAAACATCATTAACTACTTTATTTCCTGACTCACTCACCATGGAGATATGTTCAGCTTCCAAGATTGTGTGACCAAATTTCCGGCCAGGAGGCAAAAAGTCCGCAACTGGATCACTACCAAGCATTTCGCGCACAATCCATGGCACATCAATGTCAACTACTGACGCTTCCGATTGAAAACGGCCATCCCGCAGTATAGTGATGTAATTACCGATCTCCATCAGCTCTTCAAGACGATGAGAAATATATATAATGGAAACACCCTGCGCGGTCAGATCTCTGATAACATTAAATAAAATCTCTACTTCTTTTTTACTGAGTGCTGAAGTAGGCTCATCAAGAATAAGAATATCAACACGCTCGGCCAGCGCCTTAGCAATCTCAACCAGTTGCTTCTGCCCAACTTTCAGATTGGCAACAATTTCGTTGGGATCAATGCTCTGTTTTAATCTTGCCATCAATTGTTTTGATATTTTATATTGCTCATCAGTTCTTATTGGCTTTATACCTGTCTGAATTTCACGACCAAGAAATATATTCTCAGCAACGCTCAAGTTTTCAGACAAATTAAGTTCTTGATGAACCATTCCGATACCTAACTCAGCAGCATGACGAGTGCCAAACAAATGAATCTCTTCACCGTGCAGAAACATTTTTCCTTCGGTTGGTTGCTGAACACCCGCAAGTATTTTCATTAACGTTGACTTACCAGCACCATTTTCGCCGATAATCACATTAACCTTACCTTTATAAACATTATAACTAACGCTATCCAGCGCTTTTGTTCCTGGGAAAAGCATCGAAATTTTTTCAGCTCTCAGGATAACTTCTGGCTTGTTTTCCATACTGATTACCTTTCACTGATTTCAATCGGAATAACATCGCTAATCGTGTTATTGGTTACTGTCAATGCTGCCACAACATCGATATTTTTCCCTTTCCATGAGTCGTCAGGCATTTTGACAATACTCAGAGATTTTTTGTTAAACTCTTTTGACAGCTTTGCAAACTGAACTTGGTTTTTGAACTGGTCAAACTGAATAAAAGACGCTGCATCACGAATTGAATTACCACGAGTAATAGGTCCAAGCTGTAACGTGACAACTTCATTACCTAAATTCAGTTGTAATGTTTTCTCTTTGGTAGTCAGATTTAATTGACTAATCGAACCATTCATTTTAACAAAATAGCTCTTACCTTTTTCTGAGGATAAATTTGCTGTTTCAGATTTAAATTTATCCCATGGCAATGCAGATTTATTGGCATCCTCGACAACCCGAATCCATAACTTTTCAGCAATATCTTTAGGCGTCATATTTTCCATTGATGCGGCAGCTTCCGCTGATATAGGCAATATCGGCTTGCCATTAGCGTCTAATTTTACGACATCACATGCTGAAATAGACATTAATAATAATGCTGTTATTACCGATGTCTTAAAATTTAATTGGTTCAGCATAAACTCCTCCGGTAAAGGTGTACGAAATATTTCGTACACCTGAAACAATTTATTTCTTCAAAGCAAAGGTATTTAATTTTTTTGCATTTGACTCATCGATAAGAACGCAGTCCATCAATTGTTTCTCATCTTTTCCTGCTTTACCGGTTTTTATAAACTGATCCGCTTGAATGACAGCCATTTGTGCTTGATCCCAAGCTGGCTGCAATACAGTCGCTTTGATATTGCTTTTCGCAATGATGGAATCGCGCACGTAATCACTACCATCAAACCCGACTACGATCACATCAGTACGACCAGCCGCTTTCAGCGCAGCTTCCGCACCCAGCGCCATGGTGTCGTTACCTGAAATGACGCCTTTAATATCAGGATTGGCTTGTAGAATAGATTCCATACGGCTGAAAGCTTCGGTTTGATCCCAATTAGCAGTCTGCTGAGCAACCATTTTCATGTTGCTGTAGTCATCAATAATGTCGTGATAGCCTTGAGAACGAACATGCGCATTGGTATCTGATTCACGCCCCAGTAACTCAACGTATTTTCCTTTTTCACCCATCAGCTCGACAAATTTCTGTGCGCCAAGCTGTGCCCCCTGATAATTGTTCGAAACAATCTGGGCGACAGCGACACCCGTTTTGTTAATTTCACGATCAATCAGGAATGAAGGGATTCCTGCATCTTTTGCAGTTTGAAGAGAACCGATAGTTGCATCTGAACCTGCGTTATCCAGAATAATTGCTTTAGCCTTACGGGCAATTGCAGTAGTAATAAGCTGGTTTTGCTTGTTTGGATCATCATCATGAGATGCAACTAGAGTGGTATATCCCAATGCTTCAGCTTTAGCTTTTGCACCTTGCGCTTCTGCTTTAAAGAACGGGTTATCATGAGATGGTGTGATGATTGCGATTAAGCCGTTATCCGCATATACAGCAGCAGACATAAACAAAGATAAACCGATTAATGTAGGTTTGAGAAACTTGTTTGTCATTGCGTTGCTCCTTGAATATTTATTCGAATACAGTTATATATTCACAATAAAATTAGCTCCCATATTTGGGGTTGTCTATTAGTAGTTTTCATTTCCTCGATTGACTTCACAAAAAATCAATAACATTTATTAAACATAATAATTAATCAATAAATATCAAAAGTTTAAATTAGAGGCCCATCTACAACCTATCTATTTATAATTTTATAACATCTCCACTTCTGCATCAGAAGTGAGATCCAGATCAGACAAATAATTTTTATATGTAGACATTTATTGGATTGCCAGCATCATTTAAATAAATCTATATTCCATATTGAATTATTATTCAGAGGTAAAAATGACATCCCTCCTGCAGCAACTGCGCCAAGTAACTACGGTCGTCGCCGACACTGGCGAGTTACCCGCGATTAAATTGTATTCACCGGAAGATGCGACCACCAATCCATCCCTGATTTTGAAAGCCGTTGCCAGCCCCGAATATGCGCCGCTGCTGGAAAGCGTGATCGCACAGGCTAAACCACTGTCGGCTGACATCAGCGTGCAAGTCGAAGAAGCCGCTGACCGTCTGATTGTGGCGATTGGCTGTGAAGTGTTAAAACACGTGCCAGACCGTATCTCCACTGAAGTTGATGCCCGCCTGTCGTTTGATACCGCCGCCACCATCGAAAAAGCCCGCAAGCTGATTGGCTTGTATGAGTATCAGGGCATTCCGCGTTCTCGCGTGCTGATTAAAATCGCCTCGACGTGGGAAGGCATTCGTGCTGCGGAGCAGCTCGAAAAAGAGGGCATTAACTGCAACCTGACCTTGTTGTTCAGTTTCGCGCAAGCACGGGCCTGTGCTGAAGCCGGTGCTTATCTGATTTCGCCATTCGTCGGTCGCATTTTGGATTGGTACAAAGCCAAAACCGGTCAGACTTACACGTCTGAAACCGACCCCGGTGTGCTGTCTGTGCGTGCCATTTATCAGTATTACAAACAGCACGCTTATTCCACTGTGGTAATGGGCGCGAGCTTCCGTAATCTGGATGAAGTGTTGGCACTGGCCGGTTGTGACCGTTTAACTATCAGCCCGAATCTGTTGCAGGAGTTGGAAGAAACTTCCGGTGAGTTGGTGCGTCATTTAGCCGATGACGGTGTGCGTTTAGCGCGCCCAGCTGCCCTGACCGAAGCGCAGTTCCGCTGGCAGCACAATGACGATGCCATGGCGACCGAGAAGCTGGCTGAAGGCATTCGTAACTTTGCGATTGACCAGGTGAAGTTAGAGCAGTTGCTGGCCACGCGTTTGGCTTAATTTCGCTTTATTCGCTCAATTGTCACGAATGCGGGGCGGACGATAAGGACATTGATGCTGACCCTCTGCGCCAGGGATGGCGCAGCGGAGCCCCCATGGAGGGGTTTACGGCGTGTCAGGCAGCGATGTCCTTATTGGTCGCCTTATTCTCGGTTTTCTTATTTCTAACGCATTTTCTTTCTCTCTTTTACGGAGCCCCGCTCATGAGTTTAGACCCCAAAACCCTAGCTAACGCCGTGCGTATGCTCAGTGTCGATGCAGTACAACAAGCCAACTCCGGTCACCCCGGTGCACCGATGGGTATGGCCGATATCGCTGAAACCTTGTGGCGTCACCATTTAAAACATAACCCCACCGACCCAGCCTGGATTAACCGCGACCGCTTTGTGCTCTCCAATGGCCACGGTTCGATGTTGCTGTATTCCTTGTTGCATCTCACTGGTTACGACTTACCTTTATCTGAGTTAAAGCAGTTCCGCCAATTACATAGCAAGACACCGGGTCATCCGGAATATGGTTATGCACCGGGTGTGGAAACCACCACCGGCCCACTGGGCCAGGGCATTGCCAATGCCGTCGGTATGGCGCTGGCTGAGAAAACCTTAGCCGCACAGTTTAATAAACCAAACCATCCTATCGTTGACCATTACACTTATGCCTTTATGGGCGATGGTTGTTTGATGGAAGGCATCTCGCATGAAGTTTGTTCACTGGCTGGCACGTTAGAACTCGGCAAACTGATTGCGTTTTGGGATGACAATGGTATCTCGATTGATGGTCATGTCGAAGGCTGGTTTAGCGATGATACCCCAGCTCGTTTCCGTGCCTATGGCTGGCAGGTGATTGACTCGGTCGATGGTCATGACCCGCGCGCGTTAGATGCCGCTATTCGGGAAGCCAAAGCCAATACCACCCAACCAACGCTGATTTGCTGTAAAACCATCATCGGTTACGGCTCACCGAATAAATCCGGCAGTCACGATTGCCACGGCGCACCACTGGGCAAAGATGAAGTCACTAAAGTACGTGAGTTTTTAAACTGGCCGCATGCGCCGTTTGAAATTCCACAAGACATCTATCAAGCCTGGGATGCGAAAGCTAAGGGCCAACAAGTTCAGCAAGAGTGGAATAAGCAATTTGCGGCTTACCAAGAAGTGTTCCCACAAGAAGCGGCTGAATTACTGCGTCGAAGCACTGGCACCTTAACCGCCGATTGGACCGATAAAGCCAATGCCTACATCGCGGAGCTACAAGCCAACCCAGCGAACATTGCATCTCGTCAAGCCAGCCAGAAAGCCCTCAACGTTTACGCGAAGATTCTGCCTGAGCTGCTCGGTGGTTCAGCGGATTTAGCGCCATCCAACCTGACTCGTCACACCAGTGCGTTAGACGTCAGCACAGAAACGCCGCAAGGCAACTACATGCACTACGGCGTGCGTGAATTTGGGATGTCGGCCATCATGAACGGCGTGACACTACACGGTGGTTTTATCCCTTACGGCGGCACCTTCCTGATGTTTATGGAATACGCCCGTAATGCGGTGCGTATGGCCGCACTGATGAAGCAACGTTCCATCTTTGTCTACACTCACGACTCCATCGGCTTAGGCGAAGACGGTCCAACGCACCAGCCGGTGGAACAACTGGCGAGCTTGCGCTTAACACCGAACATGGAAACGTGGCGTCCGTGCGACCAAGTGGAATCGGCAGTGAGCTGGAAAGCGGCGATTGAACGTCACAACGGCCCAAGTGCGTTGATATTCTCACGGCAAAATCTGACGCAACAGCCGCGCAACAGCCAACAAGTCAGCGATATCGAGAAGGGTGGTTACATCCTGCAAGATTGCGCTGGCACGCCAGAGCTCATCATCATGGCGACGGGTTCGGAAGTGAGCTTGGCGGTGAACGCAGCAAACACTTTGAATGCCGAAGGCAAAAAGGTACGCGTGGTCTCCCTGCCTTGCACCGAACGTTTTGACAAACAAGCGGCGGAATACAAAGAGCAAGTGTTGCCGAAAGCTGTCCGTGCTCGTCTGGCGATTGAAGCCAGCATCGCTGATTACTGGCAACGCTACACCGGCTTGGATGGTGAGGTGATTGGCATGACCAGCTTTGGGGAATCGGCGCCCGCTGACCAATTGTTTAAGCTGTTCGGGTTTAGTGATGAAAATGTGTTAGCGAAAGCAAAGGCATTACTGGCTTAAAAAACTAAGAGACCCGACTAAATCATATTAAAATTAACGATTCAATCGGGTCATTTTTACCGAAAACTAGTCATGCTGTTGTTGAAACGCAACAACGTGCCATTCAAACGACAGATATATTGAATAAAACGGTTACTTATTAAAAGCTAATATGTAGTGGTCAGGGCAACTATCGATATCAAAACGTTCGATATTAAAACCTGCCGCTTTGATTTCTTCGATTGCTGTAGGCAAAGATACGCGTGCACTTTCCCCTTTAAAATCAACAAAAATAAATCGCGCATCTGTTTTTGTTCGCTGATACATATTTTGCAGAAACACATCTCGAGTCTGAATAAAGCGATAAACATTAGCCAAAAAAACAACATCTACATTATCAGGAATACATGGATCAAGATGTTCACTCTGCAAGACAGTTACATTCTCTTTACCAGAAAATCTTTTCCCCATATGAGTAACCATATTGGGTTCAGGATCAATAGCAAATATATGACCCTGTATTAGTTGTGATGAAAAAATATTTGAAAAATACCCAGTTCCAGCACCGACATCTGCAATTTTTTCATTTCCAGAGAGAGCCATAAAATGAAGAATTTTTGACGTTTTCTGCCATTCTTCCCGGTTTTCAGAATCAAAAATTTCACTTAAACGTTCTGCTTCAGCGAAGCTGATGGGATTTGGATGGGCCATCTATGTTCCTCTCTGGTTATTCCTGCTCTAAGCGTGTCGAAAGCAGAAAAACATAATGTGTATTTAATATATACATTATAGATGTGCCGTTCTATTCTTGTAAACAACAAATACTTCCTATGTTTAGGTTTCAGTCAATCGGCGTCGCCTAGTGTCCCGATCGTTTATGATCCGTTCGTGGCATGCCAAGGGATGGCGCTGTTTAACTGATACGGTCGGGTTGCAGGGTTTTATCTGCGGCTTTTTCTGGCAGGATCCGAGTGATAAACGCTAAAATTGCTGCAGTCATGGCCAAAAATGTTACCACAGGCCATCCCCAGCTGGCATAGAGCTGACTACCGATAAATCCACCTATGGCCATGCCGGTAAATGCCCCAACAACGATAATGGCATTCAGACGACTTAATGCGGTTGGATCTATTTTGTAAATGATCGATTGGTGCGCGATAAAAGTAGCCTGCACCCCCATATCAAATAAGATGGTGGTCAATGCTAATACGGCTAATTTGATATAAATATCGACGTTCAACAGTGAAAACAGAAACATGAGGATAAAGGAAACCGCGACAGACAACGTTCCCATCTGGGTGACTTTTTCTGCGCCGATCCGATCTGCAAATTTACCGAAAACAGGCGCCATTAATGCACCAAATGCCCCCGCCAGACCAAATAAACCCGCGGTAGTGCTACCCATATGAAAGGGTTTGTCATAGAGCATCACGGCCAAAATAGACCAGAATGCACTGAATGAAACACCCAATAATCCTTGAGCCAATGCCGCCTTTCTTAATGCCGCCGACTTCGCTAACAAGCTGAATACAGATAATATGAGCTCACTGTATTTTAAGGTGACCGTAGGCGTAAATTTTGGTAACACCCGACGTAAAATAATGACTACCAGTAGCATCGCGAGCGCCGCAACAATAAAGATACCGCGCCAGCCAAACCATTCCGCCATAAAGCCGCTCACAGCTCTGGATAACAAAATACCCAGTAATAACCCCGTCATGATTTTACCGATATTTTTTCCCCGGCTTTCGGGGGCCGATAATGCCGCCGCCGCAGGAACAATATCCTGTGCTAACGTTGCCATTAAACCGATCAAAAAGCTGGCAATACATAAATAGGTGATGTTTTGTGACATCGCAGTAAAGGAAAGTGCGCCAATCAAAAACAGCCCTTTCAACGTGATCACATTACGGCGGTCATACCGATCACCCAGCGGGGTTAACAACAGCATACCTAAGGCATAGCCCAATTGAGTAAATGTCGGGATGTATCCCACTTCTTTTGTGGATGCAGATATTGATTGCCCGAGGATCCCCAACAGCGGCTGGCAATAATAGAGAGAAGCGACTGCTAAACCGGCACCAGTTGCCAACACAACCAGTAAGAGTGTTGAGATCTCTTTACTAGGTTCAATTGCGGTACTTTTATTCATTCCCATCCTGCATAATCATTTCTAGTTACTAGATAAGATTATCCTCAATTTGGATGAGAATGATTATTCTGAAAATCGATCTTGAGAATTCCATTACTGGACATAATTATTGGCAATTACCCGAGAGCTCCAACTCGCTTAGCATTTTTGACATTGAGATTTCCGATAAAACTGTATTGTTGCCCATCCGGTTGCGATCAACCTCAAACGGGAAATTTCACGCAGACATTCAGCCCTTTACCGTTCTCGGTATCACTTAGCTCTATTGTTGCCTGATGGCGTTCAGCAATACGTTTCACTATCGACAAACCAAGACCGGTACCTTGCACATCCTGATGCTCGTTTCCTCGCACAAACCGATCAAATATCCGGTCACGTTCTTCCGCCGGAATACCGGGCCCATTATCGCGAACCGAAACCTCAATAAATTCCTTTTGACGGCATGCTGAAATATCTATTCGACCATGCTCAGGGGTATATCGGATGGCATTATCAACCAGGTTATTCAGCAAGATGCGAAGCATATGGGGGTCACCATTTATCTCGGCGACCTCATCAGACACAAACCCCAAATCGATTTGTTTCTTTTTCGCTAATATATATTTTTCAAGGATCACTGATTTACAGAGAGTAGATACATCAAATTTTTCCTGAACAACAGACTGACCATCAGGTTCCAAGCGGGCTAAAGTCAGTAGCTGCTGGATAAGATGCGTCAATCGCAAAATACCATTCTGAAGCTGCTGTGTTGCCTGTTCTCGTTCTTGTGTATTCCCTGCATTTCGGATCAATTCTGATTGCAAACTGATGGCCATCACGGGCGTTCGTAATTCATGTGCTGCATCAGCGATAAAGTGTTTTTGCATTGTAAAGGATTGCTCTAACCGTAAAAAAAGGCTGTTGAGCGATTCAATCAGTGGCTTAATTTCATCAGGTAGCGTGTCTGCATTGATGGCGGCCATGCTATCCACATTTCTTGTCTCAAGTTCGCTAGCAATTCGTTTTAATGGTTTTAAACCATTACCAATCCCGAACCAAAGCACTATTGCCAATATTGGAATAAGCGATAGTACCGGCCAGAACAATTGAACCGATAATCCGGCAAGCGTCTCCCAACGTACGTTCTGCGGCTGAGCAACACGGACAAGTAGTTCCCCCCTTTTATCGACAAATGTATGCCACGTCATATCGGCATAAGGGAGATCATGCCAGCCAGTGCCTTGTGGTGACGGCAGGGTGATCGCAGGGGCTGTCGTATATTCCAGATGATCACCTCGCCATACCTGAAAAACGACTTTGTCTTCATCGATAGAAGAGGTATGACTGATTTTATTCAAGGAAATATGATGGTTGTCATCAACGTTGGCGTGAGTAACGATATAACGCATTTGTTCGTTTAACAGTTCTTCCAACTCAAAAAAAGCGCCCCAGTAAGCCCCCATACTGGCGATCACCCCCGCGATAAATGTTGCAGGGAGTAGCCAAATCAATAATCGACGCCGAAGTGAGCTTTGTATCCATTTAGAGGCTCGCTGACGATGCAACATCATAGTGTTGACCCTATGCGATAGCCCACCCCTCTGATGGTCTGGATCACCTCTGCCCCAATTTTCTTTCTTAAATGCGAGATATAAACCTCGATTGCATTACTCGCGATCTCTTCACCCCAACCATATAATCGATCTTCCAATTGTTCTCGTGAAATCACTCTGCCGGGCTCTATCATGAGTTCATGCAACAATTTGAATTCTCTTGCGGAAACATTAATTGGTTCGTCATTGACCCATAATTCGTGCCGAATAGGATCAAGTCTCAATCGTCCTACTGAGATATCATTTTGTGTCCTGCCAGCCAAGCGGCGACTGATAGTTCTGATCCTGGCAATTAATTCCTCTGTTGCAAAAGGCTTTACCAGATAATCATCGGCACCAAGATTTAATCCCGCTAACCGTTCAGGTAATCCATCTCGGGCGGTAATAATGATCACCGCGACATCTAAATTTTTCTTACGCAATTGCTGAAGAACATCCATTCCATCCAGTTTAGGTAAGCCCAGATCGAGCAATACCAATGAATACGGGTTTGTTTCCAGCGATAACAGCACGGCTTTACCGTCCTGAACCCAGTCAACGCTGAATTCTTCTTTACGCAAACTGTCTCTTAAACCTTGTCCAATCATCGTATCGTCTTCTGCGAGTAACAGTCGCATATTGGCTCCTATCAATTAGGAAATGAATTGCCTCAATATTAAATCATCAAAACTTAACACGAGCTGAATTCAGCTTAGCTTAAGCATGGACCAGATATCCTTAAGATATTCACTAAAACGAAGTTCATTAAAAGGTTATCAAATGGAAGCACTAAATCAGGCCTGGTTTTTAATCATCAATGCCAATACACATACACCAGACGCACTCATACAACTGGCTAAAATACTGGCGGAGTGGGTGATCTACTTCATTCCCGTACTATTGATTTATATTGGTGTAAAAGGTTCTTCTGACACTCGTCGTTCTGCCATAACAGCTTCTGCCGCGGTTGCGGTGGCGTTATTAATCGGACAAATAATTAATTATGCATGGCCCCACCCACGCCCATTTATGATTGGGCTCGGACATACCTTTTTAGAACATAAATCAGAGGCATCATTTCCCAGCGATCATGCTTTAGTCTTGTTCACTCTGGCAATCGGTTTCATCTCAACAGGGCTTCGTAAATTAGGTGTTCAATTATTGCTGGCTGGCATAGCGGTGAGTTGGGCCCGCGTGTTTCTGGGCGTACATTTTCCGTTTGATATTGCAGGTGCATTGGTTGTGTCAATACCAAGTGTGTGGGTCGCAACGGCTATGCTGAATCGAAGTGCTCTTGGAAACCGATTGATTAATGAGATGGAACAAATATATCAGCAAACATTAACCCAAATAGGTCAACGCGTTTCTCGTTTAAATAAAAAACTCTGAGTAATCAAAGTCAGCAATTAATTTTTACGGTAAATAATCGCCAGCATCAACTGCAGCAGACGGTATCATTTGGATAACAGGCTGATAACCGCAGGTTACTGGTTATGCCAGATAAGTTGGATAAAAAACAATTTATCCGTATTACCTTTCGCCGTAGCGATTCTTTCCTTCTTACCGCTTTTACTTCGATTTTTACCAAAGATCCGCAAACAACAAATCGAAATGTAATAAATACTCTCGATGTTAGTTTACTTCTAGATTTGATACTGTTGCTTGAGTGCAAGCAGTTGAGAAAAGGCCTGGTAGGAACGTATGTTTTACCTTATATCTAAATATCTGATCACGGCGGGTATGGTTGTGTTGATCTCTGAATTGGCCAAGAAAAGCGATCGTATTGGCGCTTTAGTTGCGTCTCTGCCTTTGATCACCATCCTTACGTTAGTTTGGTTGTTTATTGAAGGTCAACCAGAATCAAAAATAAGCAATCATGCTTACTATACGTTTTGGTATGTTATACCGACGTTACCCATGTTCATCTTATTCCCTTATTTCATGTCACGGTTTGGTTTTATCATGACACTGGTGATCAGCATTTTATTAACTGCGGTGATGTTTATTTTATTTGCTGCATTAGTTAAAAGGTTTGGCATTAATCTGATATAAAAATACTTATCTTGCGGATATCTGCAGATACCCATGGCATAAAGCAAGCAATTGCGTTCGTAGAACATGGAGCATGTGGGGTTGAGCGCCAAATTCAAAAACAGCTCTTGTTGTGCCATTCATGGCGGTTAATAAAGTAAACGCAATGTCGGGTAAATTATCAAAACTGGCATCAGCAGCACTCCCTAAAAGTCCAGAACAGGCATCCTGGAGGCGTTTAGCGGTCTGGCTTCGCAATTCCTCTGTATCTAATTCTGCCGCTATCTTGTAAAGCGCCCGCGTCTCATCAGGCTGGCAGGTTTTGATATCAAGAAAGGCATTAACCATACCATCAGCTATTACAGCAAGCGGTCTGTTTCGGAGTGTCAAACACGCAGCCTCAAATGCTTCAATAAATTCGGTCAGGTGTTTTTGAACTACCGCATACAACAGCGCCTGCTTATGCGGAAAATATTGATACATTGTGCCAACCGATACCCCTGCCCGCTCAGCAACCCGCGTGGTCGTCAGGCGAATAGCGCCATCGGCCAGTAAAACCTGAATGGTTGCTTTAAATATAGCGTCAACCGTTACCGCCGATCTGGCCTGAGTCGGCGTCTTTCTTGGTTTGAGCGTTTCAGGGTGCACCGCTTTCATATGCGAATTCTAAAACTGAAGGATTATTCATAAACTTTATCACGCACTAGAAATCTTGTCGTCTCTCGATACAGATCATGAATAGCTATTTGAATATCAACGGAGTTCCTATGCTATCGAATCACCTGACCAAGAAAGTTATAACGACGCTACTTGCCGTTGTTTTGCTACCGGCCCCCGCATTTGCTGAGAAAATTCTACGGTATTCAGATCATGAACCTTTAGGCGGTATGCGCACTAAGTTCATAAAAGAGGTATTTTTTACCGCCATTGAAAAGGAATCGAAAGGCCGGCTTAAAATTGAAGATCATTGGAATTCGGAACTTGCCAGTGGCTATGATGCATTACGCATCGCAGGGAAAGGTGATGTCACTGATATGACCATTGCCGTTCCCGAATACACAGCCAATGAATTACCCCTGCACCAAATATTTAAGAGTTTTCCCGTTGGCCCTGTTGGAAATCAGCAAGTTGCATTTTTCCGTCAAGTTTATGCTGAAGTTCCTGCGTTTTCGGAAGAACTCAAGAAAAATAATGTGAAAGCACTGTTCTTAGGTACTGGATACCCTGTGGCATTTTTCAGTACTACACCACTGAATACACTTGATGAGATCAAAGATAAAAAGTGGCGTTCTGCCAGCTTTTGGCATATGGATTTTCTGAAAAATGCGGGTGCAGTACCTGTTTCAATGCATTGGGGTGATGAGATTTATAAAGCACTAAAAGAACATACTCTGGATGGCCTTATGGTCAATGTTGATAGTGGCTACGCATTAAAAGTTCATGAAACTGCACCCTATGTGCTTGTATCTCGCGATCTGTGGTTGGGGCATTTGTATCTTTTGGTTATGAATCAAAACACGTGGGATAAATTAGCCAAAGAAGATCAACTTGCCATCCAGCGAGCTGCAATAACAGCCTATAAAACCTTGGGGACAGTGATGGATAGCAGTTTCAACACCATGATCTCTGATATGAGAAAAGAGGGAGTTAAGGTCAGAGAGTTAGAATCTAATGAAGTCACTGCCTGGAAAACGAAAACAGATTATAAAAACGTTCAGGCTGCTTGGGTGAAAGAACAAGAAGACAAAGGGATAAAAGATGCGGGTGCTGTGTTGCACAAGGTCAGCTTAATGATGGATGCAGCGCAGAAGTAGCCTCCTCCACCAAATGAATCGGGGGCCTAGCGCCCCCTAAAATTGAAAGATCACTTACTCTGCTGGTTTCGATGCTAATCGATTAAGTAACGCTTGTTTCCTCATTACTGAGTCTTCCATTTCAAGTTTAATTTGCTCTGCCGTCTCTGGATGTTCATCAAACAAACGACTAAAACGTCGTTCATTCATAATGGCAGAAATTAGACTTCCCTCTGTGGTTTTCGAATCCAGCGTCAGAGCAGGTTTATCGTTTTGCGTATTAGCCGGATTAAAACGATACAGAGGCCAGAACCCGCTGGCCGTGAGTGATTTCATCTGCTCATGACTAGTAGCCAAATCATAGCCGTGCTCTTCACAGGGGCTATACGCGATCACCAACGACGGGCCAGGATAAGCTTCTGCTTCTTGTAACGCTTTTACCGTCTGGTTCATCTGCGCGCCGAGCGAAATTTGTGCGACATACACATGGCCATACATCATCATGGTGACACCTAAATCTTTTTTCGCTTTCCGTTTGCCGTTATCACCAAATTTGGTGATGGCACCAAATGGCGTTGCTTTTGATTGTTGCCCACCGGTATTGGAATAACATTGCGTGTCTAACACCAAGACATTGACGTTCGCATTTTGGCTTAACACATGGTCTAAGCCACCAAAACCAATGTCGTAAGCCCAACCGTCGCCGCCAATCAACCATATTGATTTTTCTATTAAATAATCAATGACATGAATAAGTTCGTTTGCTCTCGGAGCATCCATATTTGCCAACAGCGCTTTTGTCTGTGTAATCAACTCTCGACGAGCTTCGACAGCAAGATCTGCCGCATTGAGAGCATCAACCAGTGCCATAGGCAGCTGGTCGCTTAACTGCGTTAATAACCGGATTGCCCGTTCTTTATGCTGATCAACACTCAGGCGATACCCAAGGCCAAATTCCGCATTATCTTCAAACAGTGAATTAGCCCAGGCAGGTCCCCGACCAGATCGGTCGGTGGTATAAGGCGTCGTTGGTAAGTTGCCGCCATAAATTGATGAACAACCGGTAGCATTGGCAATTAATAAGCGGTCACCGAACAGCTGGGTCAGTAATTTGATGTAAGGTGTTTCACCGCAACCTGAGCACGCACCAGAATATTCAAACAATGGCGTGATCAATTGCGATGTGCGAATGTCGATCCGCTCCATCGTCGATTTATCAATATCGAGTAGTGATAGGAAATATTCGAAGTTCTGCCGTTCTTCCACCAGATGTTCGAGGCGGTTACGCATATTGATCGCTTTTAATTCGGGTTGTTTGCGATCTTTTGCCGGGCAAACTTCCACACACAAATTACACCCCGTGCAATCCTCGGGGGCGACTTGAAGAACATATTTCATGCCTTTCATATCGCGGGCTTTTACATCGAGTGCCGATAATGATCCTGGGGCATCATCAAGTGCTTCTGGCGCCACCACCTTGGCTCTGATGGCTGCATGTGGGCAGGCGGCCACACAATAATTACACTGCGTACAGGCATCGGCATGCCAAATAGGAATAGTCTCGGCGATGTTGCGTTTTTCCCATTTCGTGGTGCTTACCAGCCAAGTGCCATCGGGTGGAAATGCTGAAACCGGCAAGCTATCACCTTTACCCGACAACATAATGGCAGTCACGGTTTTCACAAAATTAGGCGCTTTGTCTGACACAACGGCAGGTTTACATAAACTGGTTGTATCCAGCGGTTGAATTGGCACTTTTTCGATAGCACCGAGTGTCGCAATTAACACCCGTTGGTTGCGTTCAACCACTGCTGGCCCTTTACTGCCGTAGCTTTTTTGAATCGCTTCTTGTAAATAATTCAGCGCAGTATCTGCTGAAAAATTATCGGTTAAGGCAAAAAAAGCCATCTGCATGACAGTGTTAATACGAGCACCGAGTTGATGTTCGCGGGCTAATTTAGCCGCATTAACCACATAAACTTGCGCCTGTTTTTGGCGTAAAACTAATTGCACTTCCTGCGGTAAATAGTGCCAGATTTGATCTGCCGAATAGGGTGCATTAAGCAAAAATATCCCACCATCTTTCAGCTTTTCCGCTATCTCGTATTTTTCAAGAAACTGCATCTGATGGCAGCCAATAAAATCGGCCTGTTGAATAAGATACGTTGATTTGATTGGGTGATCGCTCACCCGAAGGTGTGAAACCGTTAAACCACCGGCCTTTTTTGAGTCATAAACAAAATAGCCCTGAGCATATTTGGTGGTGTTATCGCCGATCACCTTAATATTATTTTTAGCCGCAGAAACAGTGCCATCACTGCCTAAACCATAAAACAGCGCTTCAATATGAGCTGGATTAGGCTGTTTCATGGCAACCAGAGGCAAAGAAAGATGCGTGATGTCATCAGTGATCCCAACAGTAAAACGTGACTTGGGTTGGTGTGCGGCTAATTCATTAAATATGGCATACACACAATCGGGATCGAACTCCTTGGATGACAGCCCATATCGCCCACCAATCAGTTTTGGCAAAGTTTCACGTTCACCCGACTGAACCGCATCCGCTAATGCGGTCATTACATCAAGGTATAAAGGTTCCGCAATAGCACCAGGTTCTTTCGTGCGATCTAACACCGCAATCTGGCGCACCGAATGCGGCAAGACTGCCAATAAATGTGCTGCTGAAAATGGCCGGTAGACTCGAACTTTGATAAAACCAACCCGCTCACCTTGTTTCAGCAGCTGATCAACCACCTCTTCACATGCGCCACAACCTGATCCCATCAGGATGATCACACGCTCTGCATCCGGAGCCCCATAATATTCAAACGGTTGGTAATGGCGGCCGGTTTCCTTCTCGAACTCAAGCATGGCTTGTGCAATGTGTTCCAACGCTCGTGTGTAATAGGTATTCGTCGCTTCTCGCGCCTGAAAAAAAGTATCCGGGTTAGCAGCGGTGCCGCGAATCACCGGCGCATCTGGGGTCAGCGCCCGACTTCGGTGTGTTTGTATGTCAGTAACAGGTAATAAGTGAAGGATCATTTCATCACTGATCGGGGTAATTTTGTTGATTTCATGTGATGTTCTGAAACCATCAAAGAAATGAATAAAAGGAATATGCGAACGCAACGTAGCCATCTGTGCAATCAGCGCAAAATCTTGGGCTTCTTGCACACTCGATGCACATAACATGGCGCAACCAGTTTGTCGCACGGCCATGACATCGGAATGATCACCAAAAATAGATAACGCATGGGTTGCAACCGTGCGTGCCGCGACATGCAAAACAAACGGCGTGAGTTCGCCAGCTAATTTATAAAGCGTTGGGATCATCAGCAATAACCCCTGCGACGATGTAAACGACGTAGCTAATGAACCGGTTAGCAGTGCACCATGCACGGTTGCGATCGCCCCACCCTCTGATTGCATTTCAATAACTTGCGGTACATCGCCGAGGATATTTTGCCGCTGTTGCTCCGACCAGGAATAGCACTGTTCGGCCATCGTGGAACTGGGCGTGATCGGATAAATGGCAATAACTTCATTGGTTTTATAAGCGATGTGAGCAACGGCACTATTGGCGTCTGTAGTGATCATGACGGATCCTTGCGGACTGATAAAATGAATGATGTTTCGTCTAAGAATGCGGAAAGCCGGTAGGATATTTATATTAAAAGCTTAAGAATTGTATTTTTGCGACATCTTCCGATTTTTGTACTCGCCAGGCGTTTGGCCCGTTACTTTTTGGAACTGACGAATAAAATGCGATTGGTCATAAAAACCACACTCTTGCGCCACCGCGGTTAACGCCCGTAGCGGGTCTCCTGTGATGAGTTGCCGAGCTTGTTTGATACGGTGTAATTGCCGTAATTGTGCCGGTGACAACCCGATCTCTTGCTGAAATAAACGTTCAACTTGCCGCCGACCAAGGTGCTGAGTATTTAACAGTTCATCCAGTGGCTGAGTAGATGTCAGTAATTGCGGCACAAAATGCTGTACCAATCCGGGTCTGGCCATTCGATTCGCGCATTTCTCAAGCAGCCAGTTTTCCATTAACAACATACGGCTATGATGATTAAGTTCCGCCAGCTGATACTGAATAACACCTAATTCACCGTGTAAAATATCCATCGTATTATCAGTGACGGCCAATTCATTGATATCAATGGCGAATAATTTCAAGATACCGCCAGGCCGAAAATAAACACCCATCGAATCAAGCGTCTTTTCAATACGGATCTTGTTTGTTGTCTGCTGTGTTTGCAGCTCTATGGATGGAAAACCATCGTTGAAATAAAAACCCAAACTGATCCCACCATCAGGATAACGGGTTTCGGTCACACCAGTGCCAGCAATAAATTCTTGTCGGGCTGTCCAATAATAATGTACCCAATGCTGCAACAAGGGATGCGGTAAATAACGTCGAAAACCCAGATGTGGCAACTCAATGGTAGGGTGTTCGATAAAACCAGAAAAGCGCATAGGTATTCCTATAACCATCTAAGCAACAGCAAGAAACGAGGGTATACAATTTCTCGTCTTCATCAAACTCTCCATTGCTTACATCATCCCCTCTTTTTCATCGTGATTAACATTCTCCTTGAAAAGCACACTTGTATCATCGCATTAAAACACCTAACATAACTACGACTGCATTTGTCGTAGTTAATTAATAATTCATTCTTCTCATTTTTGAACAGGTCACTAAATGAAAATTTTACACATTGATGCAAGCTCAAAATTCCACCAATGGTCAAACTCGCGAGTTTTAGGTCGCTATTTTTTAGAACAATTAGCCACGAATGGCGTTGATCTGGAAATTGACTATCTGGATGTCACCGAAGACGTGCAACCGCATGTTTCTGCTGAATTTGTGCTCGCAACCTACACTCCCGTTGCAGAGCGGACTGCCGAAATGCATGAAGTGTTAGCGCCTTCCGATGCCATGTGTCAGCGTGTATTCGATGCTGATGCCCTGGTTTGTGCCATGCCCATGTATAACTGGACCATCCCTGCCACATTCAAAACCTTTATTGATGCCATTACCCGAACAGGGGTCACTTATGAACTGTTAGCTGATGGCACAACAGTTGGCAAATTAGGGAATAAAAAAGTCATTTTTATTACCACGCGGGGCGCTGATTTACGTGAGGGTTCTTTCTTTAGTTGGATGGATGCGATGACCCCTGTATTAAAAGCTGCATTTGGTTTCTTGGGCGTCGATGCACCACAGTTTGTCGATGCGCAGCCATTACAATTCTCAGATGCGGAAGCACGCGATGCAGCTTTGATCCGCGCCAGAACAGAGCTCTCCAATATTGCTAAAGAATGGGCGGTCGAAGCCGCATAACAGCCATATAAGTAAACGACAACAGCGAGTTCATGGAACACCTCTGCGATTCTACGATATAATTCGTGATGATCATTTATTGTTGGCAGTGAGGGTATATGGCGTTTGTTAGTTCTGGAGTGGAATATGCGTTGCATTGCCTGCTGTATATAAGCCAGCCAGAAGGAATAAAAGAAGCTAACGTGCGCGATATGGCTGATTTGCAGGGTGTTCCGGTTGATTTTTTAGCGAAAATTTTCACGAAACTAAAAAAACACGACATCGTTCATTCGACCGAAGGTGCCCGTGGCGGCTTTCGTCTCGCTCGGACTCCAGAATCCATCTCAGTAAAAGATGTGATTGATGCCGTTGATGGCGAAAAAAATCTCTTCGATTGCAAAGAAATTCGTACCCGCTGTGCCATATTCGAACAGCCCGCGCCACACTGGGCAACAAACGGAGTGTGTTCCATCCATCAAATTATGCTTGATGCTGAACAAGCCATGCGGAATGTTTTTGCACAGCACACACTTGCGACTCTCGCGGCGGCCACAACAAATAAAGCACCCGATGATTTTCATCAACAGATCCTACATTGGTTTGATGAACGCCCTTCTAATCAGCGATTCTTATGAAATGGGTTAGATTGAGTGCATTGAACAACGCATTGTATTCCACGGCATAATTCTATAGCGTTTAAAGCCGATTTAAGGTGACCGCAATTATTTTTACCTTAGCATCAGCATAGGTAGTAATCCGCAAACAGCCAAACCCACCAAAAAAATAAGACTTTGTATTCCTGTTCGCCGCGACGATAACGTATATGCGTAAATACCTTTAGCCACGTTATTGCTCGCTGCTGCGACTAAAATCCCGGACGCTGCCACGTGTAACGGTGTTAACGCCGTATCAGCTTGAGCCATTCCCATAATAAAGGGATCAACATCGGCTACGCCCATGATAGAAGCAAGTGTATAGACACCATTCTGGCCTAAATACTTGATTGCCAGATGCGTAGCTACCAGCATAGCGACGAACAATACGGCGAATAGCAATGCTGCACTGATTTCCAACGGATTCTTCGTCTCAAACATTTCACTGGTTTTCAAATTGGTTACATCACCTTGCCGTGACCACAACCAGCCTACGATTATCGCGACCATAGCCAAAACCAAAAAAGCTGGAGCTAACTGCTTCATCAACTCTTGATTGAACAAAGCGAGTAAAATAATAAGACGTAAATACATCACCCCTGACGCGAGTAAAATACCGCCTGAAAATAGGTGGTCCTGCCCTTCTTTTTTTGAACGACGAGCCAATACCACAGTGGTTACGGTCGATGAATAAGCACCACCCAATATTGCGGCAAGAATAACGCCGCCCTGACCTTTGGTGAGTCTTTGCAATACATAACTACCGTACGATACAGCGCTTACTGCTACTACAACTAGCCAGATTTTAAATGGGTTAATTTGGTATTCGCTGAATGGGGTATCTGGCAATAGTGGTAAAATAACTCCTGACAACAGCAAAAATTTGGCGAAGTTAAGAATATCGGTAGTTTCAATCCGCTGAGCTAATGTTTCCAGATGAGTTTTAAGCTCCAATAATAAAACGCTGGCTACCGTTAATGTCGTCGCAACCCATAACATCTCGTGATAAATAAGCACCCCGACTAAATAGGTCACCAAGCCGGACATTTCCGAGGCAAGCCCTGACCCACCAGTACTTGAGAGTTTGTGCCAATAAGATATCCAAAGAAAACCAGCGATTACGGCAAATCCCAATACTTGTGGTAGTAGTTCACCACCAGAAAGAACCGCCAGCGTATAACCGATCAGTCCAATTAGCGGAAATACGCGAACGCCACCGAATACATAACTTCCATCAGATTTACGTTCTTCTCGCTCCAGGCCAATGAGAAAAGAAAGGAATAAGACAAAAACCATGTGCTCCCCATCGGATGGTAACCAGCTGAAATGTTGCATTAATCACCTCCAGCCAACAGAGAAACAAAAAATGTAATTGATCCGCTTTTTATCGATTGATGCTCATTTCAGTTTAGTTCGCGTTGTTATGTTGTGCCGCTAAAATCAAACCTTTCCAACTGGTTCTTAATGTCCGTAAACTCTATGCAATGCTACAATTGATAAATTTCACTAATCGTTATAAATCATGAGTAAAAAAGTAAAAGTTACAAATATTTACGAAATAACGTGGCCCCATGTCTGCGCTAAATGTGGTGAGACCCAACATCTGACAAATGCGATCTCATTAGAAAATAAACTCACCGCGAAGATAGCTAAAATTGATCCGCAACTTGAATATTTTGTCTGTGAAAAACATGCCAAATGGTTAGCTCTGGCTAATTTGTCGGTGGATAGCTGCGGAACAATGACTTTAATACGTTTGGTTTCTTCGTTTGCGACTGCTTTATTCAGCATCTTTCTTATTACGTTGCCGTTACAGCTAATTCATAATCGTTTTTCTGATATTTCTGTTCCTTATATATTAGTTATATTTGTAGTTTATAAGCTATTCAGTCATTTTCTTAGAAAACAGATCCCGATAAACAAGACAAAATTCAGCACAAAAGAGTACGTGTTAGAGTTTGATAATCATGAGGTCGCGGAGATGTTTGTCAAAGAAAACCAGCGACATACGATTATTGAACGCTTAAATTGAAAAGTCAGACGGCATTAAATGCTTCTGTATATTGCGAGTTGTCTGTTTTTGTTCTTATCCAATTTCCAGTGAGGTTTTCATGCAAGCATATATGTCAGTGGTTGCCATTACAGGCGCTTTAGCTGCTGGTGCAGTCAGCCCAGGCCCAAGTTTCATCTATGTTGCCAGGAATTCAATTTCTCTATCTCGTCAGCATGGTTTTGCTACCGCGTTGGGTATGGGTTCAGGTGCATGCTCTTTTGCTATCATTGCATTGCTTGGGTTACATGCCGTTTTTACTGCAGTACCTTTTGCTTTTTGGTTACTGAAAATCGTTGGTGGCGCCTATCTGGTATTTCTCGCTTCTAAGATTTTGCGCTCGGCCCGCCAACCTTTACAACAATTAGATACTGGCCGTACTGCAAACATGAGTTTGGGGCGTGCCTATCTTTTGGGGCTGTTGACACAACTCAGCAACCCTAAAACAGCTATTGTTTTTGCTGGTGTATTCTCGGCATTGTTACCTCAATCAATTCCAGCTTATTTCTATGTAGCCATTCCCTTCGCTGCTTTTTGTGTTGACGCTGGTTGGTACTTTATCGTGGCCTTTGTTTTATCATCTGAAACACCTAGAAAAGCCTATCTGCGTTTTAAAGCGGTGTTCGATAGTACGGCGGGTTGTGTAATGGGCTTGCTCGGCGTGAAACTAATATTCAGTGGCAAATAATCGATACACAACAAATAGTTAATGTCACGCGTAGGTCCAATCATTTTTGAGCCTACGATGAAAACTCATTCAGAGGCACCATGCAGACTTCATTTACTAATGAAAAAGACTATTTATCAAAAACATTCAGTAATATTTCTGCGATAACCCAAGAGGTTTGTAATATTGAATTTGAGGGTTGTCATTTTCAAGATTGTAACTTCACTGCGAGTATTTTTAAGAAATGTCGGTTCATCAAATGTACGTTCACCCGCTGTAATCTCAGCGTGATAAAAGTTCCACAATGCCAATTTACAGATGTCGTGTTTGATGAATGCAAGCTGGTTGGTGTTGATTGGACAAGGGCATCTTGGCCTCGATTAGTTTTTTCTGTATCGCTCAAATTCAATAAATGCATTATCAATGATTCGTCATTTTTCGGTCTTAGCTTAGACGAAATCGCGATGGAAGAATGTAAAGCGCATGATGTTGATTTCAGAGATGGCAGCTTCTGCCGAGCAATTTTTACATACACCGATTTCACCAATAGCTTGTTTGGTAAAACAGATCTCTCTGGTGCCGATTTTTCTGAGGCAACGAATTACGATATCGATATATTTAACAACAAAATCAGTAAGGCAAAATTCAGCCGTTATGAGGCCGTCCGACTGTTAAACAGCTTAGATATTGAGTTAGTCGATTAACAAAAATACCTTACCCACATCAGCCTATGGCCGTAAATCATTACTACAATTGCCCTGTCTCACTGACTTCATGACTTGAAATAGTGCTATTTTGATCTCATGTTGTAATTAAACTCAATGCTGAGACTTCATCATGACTGACTCATATTTTCAGATTGTTTGCCCTAATTGCAGCGCAATTAACCGAGTGCCTAGCTCAAAACTAAATGATCATCCATTGTGTGGTAAATGTAGGCAAGGATTACTGTCTGAACATCCGATCATGGCTAATGATCAAAATTTTAGTCGTTTCATTGAGAAAAATGATTTACCTGTAGTCGTCGATTTCTGGGCATCATGGTGCGGCCCTTGCCAACAATTTGCCCCTGTTTTTAGTCAGGTATCCCATGAAATGGCGACTCACGCGTGTTTTATTAAATTAGATACGGAAAATAATCAAATGATAGCCAGTCGCTATCAAATTCGTTCAATTCCAACGCTGATGATCTTTCATCATGGTAAAGAGATTGCTCGCGTGTCAGGCGCATTGCCTAAAACTCAGTTTAAGCAGTGGTTGCAGCAATACTTAAGCGTCTAATTGAGTCTCGGGTGCTGATGATTGGGCAAGCATTTTCGCCCTGTTGATTTTTTAAAAAATCACACGTCACTGTTTTGCCAAACTTCTTTTTTACACTTCATCTATTGTATTGATCCATTGGCTGACTATACCTAAGGAAGATGCGAATAAATGTACCTTTTCATTTTCGATTACTACTCTTGGAGGTAGACAAAAGAATTTAATACCTTCAATTAAGCCAAATGACGCTAAGCTCAAAGATAATCTCTTGTGAGGTCAAAATGACTAAATATTACATCGCCATTTTACTTATTGCGCTTAGCATGCTTGGGAATGCTCATGCTGCACCCCCACTCTGCTCCCGCCCCCTGACTCTTGCATTGCACGAGCATGGATTGCTTTATTCAGCTAATCAGGATGAAGGTATCGATAAAGATGTCGCGGACGAACTAATAAAACGCAGTGGATGTAAAGTCACCGTATCGCTGATGTCTCGCGACAGGATCTGGCAATTAATCGAATCTGGAGCCCTCGATTTTAGTCTCTCTGGCATTACCAATGATGCACGGAAAAAATTTGCTGGATTCGCATGGTATTTCAGTAACAAATATTATTTGCTGGTCAGAAACGACTCCGGCATCCATAGCCAAGCAGATTTCGAAAATAACAGCCAGTTGCAACTCGGCGTCATTCGCTCATTCCGTTACAGCCAATCGGCGAACCTGCTCGTAGACAAAATGCAAGAATCAGGTCGACTGAGTCAGGCTAGCGGGCTGACCCCGTTATATCAATTACTCATGAATAACCAGATCCAAGGCATGATCATAGAACCATTTGATTATCCTGTGGTTGAAGAACAAGCGATCCGAAATGTCACTACTATCGTCGCCTTTAGCGATCCAGCGGTGCCTCATGGACTGATCATGTCGAAGAAATCTTTGTCTGCCGCGGAACAAAACGCATGGCGTTCAATAATTGATAGCATGCGCAAAGACGGCACGATGCTGCGTATTTTCCAAAAATACTTTAAACCTGAGCTAGCAAAACAGCTGGTCGATTTCTAGGGGTTGGCGTGGATTCTGAGCGAAAGTTGTTATCTGTGACATATTGGTTGCCGTGGCTCGTGCTGCTTGCCATGCTTTGTGTCACTTTCTGGCAATGGGATCATGAACGTCAATACAGCAAACAAGAATTACACGCGCAATTTGAATTTGCCTTACACGATACAGTGAGTCAGATCGAACAACGTGAGTCAGCGTATGAGCAAATGCTGCGCGGAGTACAGGGGTTGTTCGCGACCACCGACTTAAAAGATCTCAACGCCATTCGTCATTACGTCAACACACTGCAGCTTGATGCCAATTTTTATGGAATACAAGGCATTGGCGTAATTGAAAAAGTCACAGCAGCGCAAAAAACGGCACATATAACCGCCATGCAACGTCTTGGCATATCCAACTACGCATTCTCTCCACCCGGAGAACGCGAAATATATACCCCTATCATCCAAAATATTCCGGAGATTGGTCGGTATAGTGACATCCTCGGCGTAGATTCCTGGGCTGATCCGGTTCGCCGTGAAGCAATGCAACGAGCCTGCGATTCTGGTATGCCGGCTATTACTGATAAGCTCAAATTAGCCGCGGATAAAGGCAGTGATAACCCGCCAAGTTTTGTCATGTATCTACCCATTTTTGCTCACGATAAGCCGCAAACATCTGTTATGCAGCGTCGGGCAAACTTGATAGGTTGGGTTTATACGTCTTTTCACATGAGCGATTTTATGGCCAGCTTATATGGTAAACAAACATCCGGTCTTGCTTTAGCCATTTATGATGGCATTACCCCGAATAAAGCAGCGCTCATGTATCAAACCGAGCTTGAGAACAGCAATGCGAGAGTACACAAAAAACCGGCCTTAAGTGCTAACGAGTACATGGTAGTAGCCGGACATACTTGGACGCTATCGTTAAGTACGCAGGAGGAATTTGAAGCACGCTTTGACAGAAATAATGATGTTCTTATCGGGATCTTCGGCATCTGCCTGAGCGTATCGTTAGCCCTGCTCGTCAGATTTATGGTTGTTGGACGCGCCCGCGCGTTAGAACTGGCAAGAGCAATGACTCTCGAACTCAGGCATATGGCGCAGCATGATCACCTCACTGGGTTACCTAACCGAACATTGTTTAGTGATCGACTTCAGCAAAAACTTCTTGATGCTGAACGGCGAGAAACCAATCTTGCCCTGATTTTCGTCGATCTTGATCGATTCAAGCCAGTTAATGATAACTACGGGCACACAATAGGAGATCAACTACTTCAACAGGTAGCTGATCGTCTCAGTAGCGCAGTTCGTTCATCCGATACGGTGGGCCGCATAGGTGGCGATGAGTTTGTTATTTTACTTGGTGACATTGTCGATGCTGCTATGGCTGGCGAACTGGCGGAGAAAATCAGACAATCGGTTTCCCACCCATTCGTTGTGAATGCAATCGAACTCACTATCTCATGCAGTGTGGGTATTGCGGTTTACCCTAGAGATGGAACAGATGAAGCTACTCTGCTCAATAGCGCAGACAAGGCTATGTATTCTGCAAAAGAACAAGGCCGCAACAAGGTAAAACAAGCGATAGAAAGTAATACGGTAGAATCCAGTCTTATCATTGCTCCATAAATAATGACTAAGGTGAGATCATGAGTTCTCACTAGCAAAGCCTAATTTTGCTAACCTGCCGAACGATTTTTACCTGATATTCCCTTTTATTTTAAATTCATCAATGTTGCTGACAAGTTGTTAAGACAGACACACGACTTAACATAATATATGCGCCAGCGAATATCATTAAATGTTAGTGGTGCAGAACGCTGGCTTGATTATTTAGCTGAAACGGCGTAGCAATAGAACAGTTTTGTATCAAGCGAGGTTTCTAGCCTGTTACTTATAAAAGTGATGTATATCTTGGGAGAATAACGATGCTTAAAGGTAGTTGCTTGTGTAATGCCATTCAGTACGAAATTCGGGGTGAATTAGGCCCGACAATGATGTGTCATTGTTCCAAATGTCGTAAAGCCAATGGCTCAGCCTATGCCATTAATGCCGCGGTAAAAGCCGATCAGTTTCATTTTGTAAAAGGTCAAGAACTGGTCTCTGAGTTTGAATCTTCACCAGGTGTATTCCGCTCTTTTTGTAAACAATGTGGTTCCCCATTACTGAGCCGTCGCCCTTCTCAGCCGGATATTGTACGACTCCGTATCGGCACTCTGGATACGCCGGTTGATGTCAAACCGCTTGCGCATATCTTCGTTGGCTCCAAAGCCTCATGGGATGAAATCCATGATGATATTCCTCAATATGATGAACGCCCGTAAGAGCAGTTGTGATAACGTAACGGCAATTTCTTTTGGTTATGTTGAATCTTATGTTTATTGCCGTTTTTTACTTCATGATCAGTGTTGTCACCTACATCATTTATTCCATCGATAAATCTGCGGCTAAACAAAACGGCTGGCGGATTAAAGAAAACACATTACACATGCTTTCATTAGTTGGTGGTTGGCCTGGGGCTTTAATTGCACAAAGAACGTTGCGTCACAAAACACAGAAAACGTCGTTCCAAATAATTTATTGGGCTACCGTAGGGTTTAATTTAGCGGGTCTATTCTGGGTTATTTTAAATTCTGTGCAGAATAAACCTCTGTTTTGAGCCATTTGCTTATTAAT
The DNA here is from genome assembly GCF_963678185.1 of uncultured Tolumonas sp. Classification (NCBI taxonomy): domain Bacteria; kingdom Pseudomonadati; phylum Pseudomonadota; class Gammaproteobacteria; order Aeromonadales; family Aeromonadaceae; genus Tolumonas; species uncultured Tolumonas sp. The sequence goes on along the minus strand of NZ_OY782757.1, from coordinate 315,174 downwards.
GAAATAACTTGTTATTAATTGTTTTTTAAGGAATTATCTCGATGCGTAATGCAATTGTTTCGATGTTCCTTTTTTGTGTCGGCTGTACACAGATCCCAGATAAAGTGAAACCAGTCAATCACTTCGAATTAGATCGGTATCTGGGTAAATGGTATGAAATTGCCCGACTCGATCACTCATTTGAACGTGGTTTAAGTAAAGTCACGGCTGAATACACACTTAATGAAAACGGCAGCGTCCGCGTTCTCAACCGAGGTTATTCCGCACAAGATAGACAGTGGAAGGATGCAACAGGCATTGCTTATTTTATCGACTCGCCTTCAGATGGTTTATTAAAGGTTTCCTTCTTCCGCCCTTTTTATGGGACTTATGCCATTTTTGAACTTGACCATGCCAACTATCAATATGCGGTTATCTCAGGCCCCAATCATTCTTATCTCTGGATCTTGTCACGTACACCATCACTTTCCGAAGCAATTAAAAAACAGCTAATACAAAAAGCCTCGGATGCCGGATTTAATACACAGGAATTAATTTTTGTAGATCAATCTAACTAGATTTTTAACTTTATTCGATAAACTATTCCTGTGTACTAAATATTCATTAGAAAATAATTCTAAGTAGTTTTTAGACTCAAAAGGACTAATCTGCTCACCTGTACTATGATGTAGAAAAGAAATATCACTTTAGTTATCAACAGGGATTGGAGCAGGCCGTGTTAGAACCATGCATAGCTCATGATGAAGTTACTCGTCAGATCACGTTAGATTCACTTAACATCCTTGATGTGCCACCTGTTGAGCAACTTGACCGCATAACCCGGCTAGCCGCGGGCTATTTTAATGTCACGATCGCACTCGTTTCTTTGGTTGATGAAAATCGGCAATGGTTTTTATCCCGTTTTGGTTTAGAAGCGACTGAGACCCCTCGCAATATCTCTTTCTGTGGTCATGCGATTTTGCAAAATGACACCTTCATCATATCTGACGCAAAAAAAGACGAGCGCTTTAGTGATAACCCTTTAGTCACCGGTATGCCGTTTATTCGGTTTTATGCCGGGCAACCCGTCTATTCAAAACAAGGGTTCGCGCTTGGAACGCTTTGCCTCATTGATGAAACACCAAGAACATTCTCAACAGAGGATATTAACGCGCTCAAAGATTTTGCCCTTATGGTGGAGCAATATTTACAAAGTCTGGAAGTGATCATCCATTCCGAACAGGTACAACAACATCTTGATGAGTCGGAATCGCTCTTTGAACAAACATTCAACCAATCTGCAGTTGGTATGGCTCTTGTTTCACTAGACGGTGCATGGCTTAGAGTTAACCCCTTTTTATGTAATTTATTGGGTTACTCCGCATCAGAACTACTACAGAAAACATTTCAGGACATGACTCACCCCGATGATTTAGGCGAAGACCTAAATAATGCGAACAAATTGCTTAGAGGTGAAATTGATAATTACAGCATGGAAAAACGTTATCTTTGTGCAGACAAATCATATACCTGGATATCACTGACTGTAGCATTAAATAAAACTATTGATGGTAAAGCACATCATTTTATCGGTGTCATTAAAGATATTAATGAACGAAAAAAAGCGGAACAGGCATTATTAATTCTCCAGCAAGAATTAGAACATCGGGTATATCAACGAACCAAAGAATTAGAGTTGGCGGTTAAACAACTAAATCAGGAAATAGAACAACGCATCGCAGTTCAAAGCCGACTCAATGCACAAAAAGAACGGTTTCGACTCACTCTGGAAAACACCTCTGATGCGTTTGTCGAGATCAATGAGCATGGAAAAATTATCGGTTGGAACCCTTCCGCAGAACGCATCTTTGGCTGGAGTCATAGTGAAGCCATGTATCAATCAATTGATACTTTACTCATTCCAGATGCGATGAGAAATCAACATAAAAAAGGATTTGAGCGTTATCAAGCATCTGGGCAATCCAAAATGATGGGGCAACGTCTCCAACTCATGGCACAGAAAAAAGATGGCACCGAATTTCCGGTTGAAATGACACTGAATGAAAATACTGTTGATGGCAAACGGTTTGTTACCGCTTTTTTGCATGATATCTCAGAGCGAGTCCGCTTTGAAAAAGAGATCCTAGAAAGTCGATTACGTTTACAAACTATCGCTGACAACATGCCAGCACTTATTTGCCATGTTGATAGAGATTTTAATTTTATATTTGCCAACAAAACATATGAAACTTGGTTTGGCTTGTCTTCTGAACAACTAAAAAAGATGAAATTACCTGACCTTATTGTGCAAGAAAATTTTGAACAAGCACAAATACATTTAAAACAAGCACTGCAAGGTATTTCAGTAACTTATGAACGAAAACTTATTACCACAAACAGAGAAATTTATCTTCAGGTTACATTAATACCTGCACAAGCTGGCACCAATGGTATTTATATCTTAGCTATGGATATTACTGAGTTAAAGGCCTTACAGGCAATGCATGAATATGATGCTAGCCACGATATTTTAACTAAGTTACCAAACAGACGAGCGTTTACTTTTTTATTAGAAAATGCAATTAATACTTCTGGTCAAAGCAATAAAGGTTTTGCTCTCTTATTTTTAGATTTAGATAGATTTAAAACCTTTAACGACACTTATGGTCATGAGTTTGGTGATCATGTATTGACCTGTTTTGCCGATGTTATCAAAGCAACAATAAGAGAGACAGACATTGTTGCCAGACTAGCTGGTGATGAATTTACTGTGATTTTGACTGAGCTAAATGATCCAGATGAAGATGTCCGCCAAATTTGTGATAAGTTATTGTCTGCACTGAAAGAGGCGCGAATTATAGAACAAATTCCAGTAACACTATCAGCAAGTATCGGCGCAGCCATTTGTTATGCTGGTAACAAGACTAGTATGGATGTATTGATGTCAAAAGCAGATGCTGCCATGTACAGGGCAAAAGAAGCAGGAAAAGGCATATATTCGATTAATTAAAACTATCTGTATGTCTCAATTTGTATTTATTTTATTTAAATAGTTGCCTAAATAAAACATAAAAACCCCTGCAGGGATCGGGCGACTAATTAAATAACCTTGCGCCTCATCGCAATGATAAAGACGCAACAACTCTAATACCTTTTCATTTTCGACGCCTTCAGCAATTGTCTGTAATCCCAAGCTACGAGCCATCTGGATGACAGCCCGCACAATTGCTGCATCGTCAACATTACTGGCGAGATCTCGCACAAATGATTGATCAATTTTCAGTTTATCAACCTTAAAACGTTTTAAATAAGAAAGACTCGAATATCCTGTACCAAAATCATCAATGGATAATTTAACGCCCATTAGTTTAAGCCGCTGCACCGTCGCTAATACATTTTCAGTATCTTGGATCAGGATCGATTCTGTTAATTCAAGTTCGAGCATGCCAGGCTCAATACCTGATTCCTGAAGTGCTAACAAAACAGATGACTCGATATTCCCGCGTTTAAATTGTAATGCAGATAAATTTACAGCCACTACCGGTTCAAACATCCCAGCCTCGCGCCATTTGGCAGCCTCACGACACGCTTCATGCAATACCCAATCACCAATTTCAATAATCAGCCCGGTTTCCTCCGCAATGGGAATAAACCGTCCGGGGGGGATCATGCCCAATTCGGGATGTTCCCAACGGATCAAAGCTTCGGCACCAATCAACGCTCCACTTCCCAAATCGATCTGGGGTTGGTAATGCAATACGAATTGATTTTCTTCAAGCGCTCTTCGAAGTCCGGCATGCAATGTTATTTGGTCAATCGCTTCATTATTCATCTCTTCATTAAAAAAGCAGTAAGTATTACGACCCGCCGCTTTTGCCCGATACATGGCCATATCCGCTTTTTTTAATAACGTTTCAAAGTCCGTACCATCTTCTGGGTAAATAGCCACACCGACAGAAATAGATGTGGTCAATTCCTGGTTATCGAGTTTGAATGGTTCCGTAAAATTAGCGATTAACTCAGCAACAGAATTACTTATCAGCTCTGCACTAGGAAGATTGGTCAAAAGCATGAGGAATTCATCCCCACCCTGCCGGCATACCGTATCAGGGCTAGGCAATAATTGATTTAAGCGCTCACCAACTGACACTAATAAGCGATTGCCTATATTGAAACCGAGGATGTCATTAATTGTTTTAAACCGATCAAGATCTGCAACCAGTAAAGCAACCTTTGTTTTAGCCAAATCAGAAAACATCATCGCTTGTTGCAACCGGTCTTGCAGTAATAGCTGGTTAGGTAAGCCGGTTATTGCATCGTGATAAGAAAGATATCTGGCACGCTCTTCCGCTTCTTTCCGTTCGGTTACATCCGTCATCATCCAAACACTGCCATTTTGCGGATGTAAATGATCAAGCACATTTCCTGTCATTTCACACCAAAATGCGCTTCCATCGGCACGGGCAAGTAATTGAATTCGGGTAAATGGTTCATCAGTCATCAGTGCGCTATAAGCTTCTTCACCAAACGAATCAAAAGAGAGTTTTGAGGTATAGAGGATCTGAGTTGACTGACCCAGCGCATCACCAGGTTGATAACCAAACATAATTTCAAAACGACGATTACATGAAACAATAATACGCTCCCGAACCATCGCGATGGCGACCAACGCATTGTCGAGCATGGCTTCTTTTTCTGATAATAAAGCCGCCAGCATTTCATGGTTATGCTTTCGCTCAGTCACATCCCGCCCCACCATAACGCCATAACTCTTCATATCGAGAACAGCAAGACAGTACGAAAACTCAATCCAGATCAATGTGTCAGCGTGGCAAAATTCGGTCACAACAGAATGTGTTGTAGCCGGTTCGCCCTCCTGATGTGAATCCATATCTTGGCATAAAACAGCTAATACATGGCTTGCGTCACCAAGGCCCAATGACTCAAAGGTGCTGCCGATCAACCGTTCAACAGGGACATTAATAAGACGTCCGAGTGCCGCGTTAGCATCGGTAATTGTTCCTTCAGGTAGCGAAACCAACAGCACAAAGTCTGATGTGCTATCCAATAAAGTATGAAAACGTTCAAGACGATCTAAATTTTGTTTTAATTGAGGGTAATAACTTTTATGAAACGAACGTTCACCTAAACCAATGATGCGGTCTTTACGGGTTTCCCAATCATTACCAGTGTCACATGGCTTCGCCATAAATAACCTTTATATCATTGATCTGAGCATGTCGTGGATTGGTAACCAGACACGCGTCATTGAGAGCATGAAAAGCCAATTCTGGAATATCTGCACCGCGAACACCGCGTTGAGCAAGACTGTTTACGATGCCTAAACGGCTACGGAGATGACTAAGAGCATCGGTGATCCGCCTTGCCCGTTGGCGCTCGGTTATGCCGGTCATTTCCAGGCCAATAGCTTCACCAATTTGTTTATAGCGATCGGTTGCCTTCGATATATTGAAACGCACCACATGTTCTAGTAACAACGCATTACATTCACCATGAGGAAGATCGAGAAAACCACCTAGAGCATGAGCTAACGCATGTACTGCACCTAAGCTGGCATTGGAAAATGCTAATCCCGCTTGCAGGCTGCCAAGTAGCATATTTTCTCTGGCTGGCAAATGGTGCGGCATAGAGACTGCCTGTTCGATATTATTCCAGATCAGTTTAATTGCGGCTAACGCATGGACATCAACAATGGGAGAACTGGCGGTAGATACATAGGCTTCGATAGCATGAGTTAACGCATCAATCCCGGTACAAGCGGTTAAATAGGTATCCATCGTTAATGTGGTTTCTGGGTCAACCAGTGCTACATCCGGGACCATACATTTACTGATGATCGCCATCTTATAACGTTCTGGCGAATTGACGATGATGCAAAACTGCGAGATTTCTGCGGCAGTGCCTGCGGTTGTTGGAATACAAATTAATGGCGGCCCAGGGATATCAATCTGATCAGCCCCTTCAAAATCGAGTATATGGTTGCCATTGGTATGCACAATCCCAATCGCCTTGGCACAATCAATAACACTGCCACCACCGACAGCAACAATGACATCACAACGTTCACGAGCGTACATTTCGGCACCGGCCATGACTTCATGATCTTTTGGGTTTGATGTAAGACCTTGAAATATGACCGACTCAATACCAACTTCAGTTAAATCGGCAATAACATCCTTCACCCAGCCTGCAGCAATAACCCCCGGATCACTGACGACAAAAACTCGTCTGGCCATCATATTACGGGCATAAAACCCGACACGATGCCGCGCATTGACACCAAAAATAAATTCAGGAGCAACGAATTTACGCATTTCATAAATAGGCATACGCCACCCGCCATGATTCGTTCTCAAGTTACTTTTTTAAGCTTAGCTCAGTATTTGTATAACTTTGCTACGATCCAACCTTTCATGCAAAATAGCTAAAATAACAACGGTTCAACCACGATCTTGTAAATTGCTGAACAAAACCAGCAAACTGCAGAAAACAGTGTTCACCTGACAGTCATGAACTTATTGATAAAAAATACGGTTCCTACCATTATTTTTGGCTATGTATAACGCCCTATCAACCCGACTAATGATGCTGCGTGGCGTATCATGTAATTGAAAATTACTAACACCAATGCTGCATGTCAGCTTTAGGTTTGAAGAGAAGCAATAGCCCTCTACAGCTTTCCTTATTTTTTCAGCGACTTTCATTGCGATCGTGAAATTACTTTCTGGGATGAGAATTAAAAATTCCTCGCCACCCCATCGACCAACAACATCAGTTGGCCGTAAACTATTTTTAAGGAGAATAGCTAAATTAATTAATACATCATCACCTACCAGATGCCCATAGGTATCATTGATGGTTTTGAAAAAATCGATATCTAACAATAAAACAGAAAAAGTTTTTTCTTTCTCCCTTAATGATTTAGCAGATAAAAATATATTTTTATTTAATTCTGCATCTAAAAACATTCTATTATTCAAGTTAGTTAGTTTATCTGTTTTTGAAATTCGATCTAATGCTTCATTAGATTGGGCCAATTCATCTGACACTCGACAAATGAAATGTACTAATCTGGATATTATTTGTGCATGTTTTTGCAGAGAAATATTTTGGCTATTTACTGCTTTATCTTTAACCGAAGTTTTGGTGTCAATTTCTTTAAATGCTGCAACCACCATCGTTGAATTTAATAATTGCAGCACCCCTTTATCGCTCATTAACTCACCATATGTATAAAATCCGACAGTAGGAGCTAATTCGCTTAATGGCTGTATTTCCAATTCAGCATCTTCTTGCAATAAATAATAACGACAGCAACATGCAAAGACAAATAAAGCCTCAGGGTTAAATTTCCTTATATCTTTTTCCATATACAACATAGAGTTAATTATAGATTCTGGGTTGCCATAACCAATCTTAAACTTTTCTCCTACATTGATGTCCCCTAAAAACTTTATCTCCCCCGATTGATTAACATCAACCGGCGAACGGACACAATCTTCATCATTTCTATTAAAAATAAGAGGAAAATCAATAGCATTTTGAAAAAATGAAGGGTCATTCTTTATGTTTATATAACGAGAATATACATTAAATGCAGGTTCTCCATCTATTTTCTTTATCCATGCACCATCTGACTCTGTGACCATCATTTCTTTACTAAGTGATTGCCAACCAAGACTTTTATATACTGAACACTGTAAGTGTTTACTCGAAAAGATAACTGCTACAGTACCTTTTGAAAATACTTTATCGGCATAATATACATATGTTATACCTGATGCATTGTAGTCCGCTGCGCCGCCCCCGAAGAAATGAATTGATCGTGAATGCTGATTTAATCCGATCATAAATTCATTCAAATCCAAAGATAACGGCGTTGTTAATAACATAACAGAAACAACATCATCGACTATTGATATTTCATTCGAAATAGATAATCCTGCGTTATATTCATCATTTTCAACACAGGATTTACATATCACTGAAAGTTTAGTCTTATTGAAAAATGTAAACCCAAGCACAACATTAACAACTGTGATCTTTTGATTAAAAACCTGGGCTATGGATGACGCACCAACTATAACTGTGATAGGGAAAAGAATGCTCAATTTTTGTCTTAATTTTTGCAGAATGAGGTCATTAGTATTGACACTATATATCTGTATCAACGTGGAAGCGGAAGCATGATAATCATCGAATATTTCATGATTGGATAATAAAGTATCTAATTCAGGTATATCCACTATCTGAAATACTTTTTGCTTCATGATTCCAAATTCCGTAGTCAATGTTTTAGGGTTAAGAAGCAATTTTTGCGATGATGATTTCTTCCATAAAACATAGCTGAAACTAACTCATTCCGCGAATAACCAATAACTAGCTCCGACTATGCAATGAAGCAATAAGCCTTCGTCTTCAAGTACCTCGACCCACACTTACAGAAGAAGCGCTTAACGAGTGCATTTTTACTCAACAAGCGACTCATGTTTGACTTTATTGTTCCATTTTTCAATACAGTTAATCTGAAAAATTGGCATTTATTATCTTAAATCGAGACTGTATTCTGACCCCATTGAAACGTGATGCGTTTCACAAAACAGAAAACAAATATGGCTTATGCCAATCAATAAAATGAAATATGTGGAGTTAAAATTATGAAAAATACATTCGTTCGCTTTGCCGCTGTTGCTGCGTTATCTCTGGCTGCTCTTTCTGCTCAGGCAGATGTAAGTACCTACAGCGCGCACGGTTCTGTTGTTAGTGTTGATGCTGCGAACCAGAAAATTACTGTTAAACAAAATGCAGTTTCTGAACTTGGATGGCCAGCTCGTACATTCACCTACACAGCTGACGGAAGTAACGTATTAAAAGGTATCTCTGTTGGGCAGACCGTGGATGTTCAATTCACTTCATCAAATGCATTTAACGCAGATGCTCATTTTGTGACACCAGTTTCTCAATAATATCCGCGTAACCATGCTGAAAAAGGGTTATTAATATAACCCTTTTTGTTTTTATTATTCTGTGCATTCTGGGTGAAAATTAGTCTGTTTCTCTCTTTTGTTGCTTGTGTTTCCACTTGTAGAGCCGTTTTACGCTAATTTTCATACTCCACTTTCCCCTCTGCATTCTTATTGAGAGGGGCTTTTTCAGATACTGCATAGCCAGCCAAAGTGGCTAAATCACATAATCGTTTTCTTCCAATTAATTAATTTTTTGCTCAAAAAAATCAGAAACAACAGATATTGTTTCTGATTAAAACTACAGGGCAAATTATAAAAGCCGTTTTCATCACATCGCTGTTTTTATGAAAAACATTGCTTAATAAACGTCAAAGCCAGAGCAACGCCAGCATTCGTGATGGTATGTACCGCACCAGATTCATAATGCGTTTGAACTTCAAACCCGAGTTCAATCAACTTGCTCGCGGCTGCTTCGCTTTCCGTATAAGGGATCATAGGATCACTTTTCCCATGAATTAAAATCACGGGTGTAGCATTTTCTGATTTGATGAATGGTTCTGGTGATGCTAACCGACCAGAATATGCCACTACACCAGCCAGTGGGAATCGAGCACTAACCAGTGCATCTAACGCCATAATGGTGCCTTGGGAAAAACCGACAAATACCACACGATCAAGATCAGGGTTAATGGCATGCTCACTAAAAAGACGATTAATGGTCGCGTCAAACTCTGATCGGGCAGACACAATACGTGCCGCACGCGTTTCAGATGTTATCCCATTAACACTAAACCACTGGTAACCAAAACCTTGATCGAAACGAAATGGCGCATTGGGAGAAAGAAAGAGGGTGTCTGGTAACTCCTGCGACCAATAGCGACCCAGCGCTTGCAAGTCATCACCATTACTTCCGACACCATGCAATAAAATTACGACTTGTTTTGTCATTTCTTTGCTTCCTTAAAAGCCATATTCGCTCATATCAGGCCCTACTGGCACAATGCCTTTTGGATTAAGCGCCTTAATCGAATAGTAACCTTGTTTGATATGGTTAATATTCACGGTTTCGCGAATACCCGGTATGTCTAACATTTGTTTCACATAACGCGTAAGCAAAGGATATTCCCTTAACTGACGCAAGTTACATTTAAATAACCCGTGGTATGCGACATCAAATCGGATCAGCGTGACAAATAAACGAATATCCGCTTCTGTTAATACATCACCACAAAGAAAACGACGATCATCATTAAGTCTTTGTTCAAGCGTATTCAACATGCTGAATACATCTCGAAAAGCCTCTTGATAACTCTCTTGTGTCGTTGCAAAACCAGCGCGATATACACCGTTATTTAATTTCACATACACATCAGCATTCAATTCATCAATTTCATCTTTCAGCTGATCGGGATATAAATCAATCGAAGACGGTGCTAGCGAACCAAACCCACTATTCAGCATGCGGATAATATCGGCAGACTCGTTATTAACGATGGTTTGCGTCTTTTTATCCCATAAAACCGGCACAGTGGCTCGGCCTGTAAAATTCGGCGCGGCCTTGGTGTAAATTTGATGTAACCATTCCGCCTGGTTTAGCTCATCCCGATCTGCACCCGGGTAGTCGCCGAAATGCCAGCCTTGATCCAGTATCCAAGGTTCAACGACCGATACACTGATAATGTTTTCTAAGCCTTTCAACTTTCGAGCGATCAATGTCCTGGATGCCCAAGGACAGATCAGTGCAACATATAAATGATATCGATCGGCTTCAGCCTGGAAACCACCCTCACCAGTGACACCCGGAGTTCCATCGGGTGTCACCCAGTGACGAAAACTGGATATCTGACGAACAAAACCACCTTTATTATCAGTCGCCTGAACCGGATCCCAGTTGGCTGTCCATTTTCCATTAACTAACATAATCAGTGTCCGATTATTTCTTAGCGATGGAAGGTTTCAGTGCAAAAGCACCATCACCAACTAAGGCAAGAGCAAGCAAACCAATGATCCAAAAAGCAGGGAATTCCCAGCCACCGTTAGCATTAGTGAAGAAAAAACCTGCGGACCAATGCACAGTCACAATAGCACCCAACAGGATCGGAATGAGTGCGATAGCAACAAATCGCGTATAAACCCCAAGGATCAGCGCGATAGCACCAATCAATTCGGCTGCCATCGTGAGGTAAGCCAAAGCGCCGGGCAAACCCAGTGACTGGAAGAATTGAGCAGTTCCTGCTGGTGTAAAAACAAAAAATTTAAGACTGAAGTGAGCCAAGAATAGAACGCCTAGAGAAAGGCGTAGGATAAATGCGGCATAAGGTGCAGTACGTGTGTCGATCATGATGTTTACCTCTCTCGTGTTGATGAGAGACAAGGTATCTTAATATTTGCTCGCTGATTACCCCCTTAAAAAAGGGATATTTATTTCCATTTTGGAAACAATCACCAGCCGGTATCCCAAACAACATCCCCTGAAAATGCCGTGGCCAGAAAATCGATCACCGTACGAGATTTTCTGGCCAGATGTTTTGCCGCAGGATAAAGCACATACAGGCCCAGTGGGTCAGGCTCATAGGCAGTTAATATGGGCACGACTCGTTTCTCTCTGAGCGCATCGGCCGCAACAAAGGTCGGTAGATTGGCGATACCGAGGTTTGCACAAGCCGCCTGCAGACAGACTTCCGCATTCGAAAATCGTAATCGACCGCTGATCGGTGACTGCTGGATAACCCCTTTTGCATCTTTAAATGACCAGTGAAACGGATCGCGGAAGTTGGTATCCACAATACAATCGTACTGAGACAATTCATCCCAGTGAGCAGGAATACCTCTTTCTTCAAGATATTGCGGCGATGCGAGGATAATCGTACGAATATCACAAAGTCTTCGTGCCATCAGGCTACTATCCGTTAGTTTTCCAATACGAAGTGCGAGATCAAATCCTTCATCAACCACATTCACCAGCCGGTCTGAAAAACTGACATCTAAATCTATCTGCTGATAATGTTGTGCAAAACGAATCAAGTGCGAAGAAAGTCGCATCGAACCAAAAGTAACAGGTGCGGAAAGTCGAACCCGGCCCGATGGTGAACCCGATACATTTTTTACCGAATCGTTTAATGCATCATAACCATCTAATAAGGTTTTCACTTTTTCAAAATAGGCTAAACCGACATCCGTCGGCGATAGTGAACGGGTGCTCCGTTTAAACAGCTGCACACCCAAATCGCGCTCTAACTTTGATATCAACTTTGAGGCTTGACCACCGCTCATGCCCAGTCGTTGCGCGGCACCGGAAAAACTACCAATCTCCATGACAGCCACAAACATCCGGTCGCATTCCAACCTTTCCATTTCATTCTCGCTTTTTTAGCTCTGCTCTTTGGTTTTATATAACATTAAATTGGATAGGAGAATCGTGATTTTTGTCTATGTAATGGTCAAGTTAATTGAATTACGCTTTTTGATCTGTGGGTTAAAGCCATTATCTGAGGGCTTCAATACTTAGTTAAAAATACGGGATGCATAGACATGCTTGGCACCGATCCGGTGCCAAGCAACAGGTTTAACGCAGAGCAGTCTGAGTAGGTATTTTAGAATGAGAAATAAAAGGATCCTGCGGTAGTTTGTAGTAATCAATCCTACTCGGGGTGAAGTTGGTGACATAGGCGGGCGAAGCCAGCTGCTCTGAAATAAAATGATATTTCGGCACAACCTCACGGCTACGGATCCCGCTCCATTCAGCAAACAATGACATAAAATCGTTAGCTGAACGCACCGCTTTAACTACCCGATGGCGACTTTCTCCACTGGAGGTAATAAACATCGGTACTTGATAGTTTTGTCGAAACTGGTCGTTATGTGACAAATATTCAGACTTTGAACCACGCTCTTTAAAAGCTAAACCATGATCGGAAAAATAGATCATCGAAAAACTTTTGCCACTGTCTTGCAGCTGTTGGTGCAGTGAGGCTAAAAAATTATCCGTCTGCGTAATGCTGTACAGGTAACAAGAGACCTCTTTGTTATCAACAAACGTCTCATATTTATTATGTGTACGTTCACAGGCTTTCGGATGAGATCCCATCAGATGATAAACAATCAGCTTTGGCGCTTCGGAATTTTCGTTCAGCGCATCATTGGTAAATTTCAAAAGATCCGTATCCTGAGTATCTTGAGAAATGAAATTACCGTTTTTCAGGAATTGGACGTTATCTGCCCGCTTAGCAATGCTGGCAATTGCCGTATCGTAATGCCCTAACTGTCCTTGATTAGAGAACCAGTAGGTGTGAAATCCAGCTCGTTTCGCCAGCGTCACAATATTGTTCTGATACTGTGGCTGCTCGTCCTTACCCACCAATGTCAACGTAAGCCCCAAAGATTGCTGGGTTGATGAAGCCGCAGACAGATAATTTTGGAACAGTACGCCATTCGCATTGCTCATGAATGGTGTGTTATCCCAATGACCGCCAAACGCACCCAAGGCATCGCGCCGTGCACTTTCACCGATCACCACGACATACACCTGATGCGTAGGTTTTGCAGCAACCACATGCCAGTTATCCTGCAAAGTAGCCAGCTCTTGCATTCGCCGGTGTTCAGCATTTACCGTCATATTAATTAAGGTGATGTCTTTGACGAAATGGAATACCGGATAACTGATATTCAGCAGAGAAAAGGTACCTTCGGTAAATAAAACGTTCAGTGGTGCTACTAGCGAAATCGACAAAAATACCGTTAGCAACGAAGAATGTTGGCCCGACCAACGCGGGAAAACGCGAGCCGGACTCTGCAGCACCAGGGTGGCAAACCCCAAAATGCCCAAAGAAACCAAATAGTACCAGAGCGGAAAAACGCGCAGTATTTCACCTGCTTCTTCTGGGTTAGAAGAATAAAGCGAAAGAATACTATTAAAGTTCGGGGCTCCGTAAGTACGGCCAAACGGAAAATAGCAAGCCGCCACTAAAGAGCTGACAATCAGTATATATTTGAATGCTCGCCGAGACAGTCTTTCCAGCAAACATAAAAAGCAAAAAAAGCCCACCGCATCGAGCGCGCGCAGTTCATAGCCAAGCGAGATATTAATCAGCAAGGCAAGCAGAAATAAAATTCCTGAGTTCCAGCTCAAAAATCCCTGTACACGGGAATATGAGACAGCCTGTCGTAACGTTAAATTTATAAAATTCATCTGATTTTCTGGATGGAATGTGAACGATATTCATGGTTGCCATGCAACCAGACCCCTACGGGAAGAACCGCTGCAAGCTCCCGTTATGCAGGCTGTAAAAACACGCTCAGCTTATGCTAAGAAGCACTAGATCGGGGCCTTTATTCATGTGACGGAGTATACAAAATTAAGTTTTTGTGACAATAAAATGACAATAAAATTACTCCTGACAGTAAAAAGCAGACAATTCGGCCTATGTCACTCTTTTTACCCGCAAATTGGGCAGTTATTCGGCGTCATTAATAACCAAAAATTAGGTTATGACGATCAGTGGATGTTTCTCTTTTCAGCCTGAACATTTGCCTAATTCAATGCGCTCATTTCGGTGATGAACTATAGTTTGATTAATCTATATCATTGTTTCCTAAGCACCTGACACGACAGAGTTCGCTATTAGCCATTTTAAGCTGATGAGAAGCTCTGAATCGTAGGAAAACTGCCAGGTAAAGTGGTTTAACAGGTGATGAAATGGACATTTCAGATCGTTCTTCCTCAATACCGCTATTATGCACTATTCCTGTGCATCCGGCATTAGGTGTGATCGAAGAAGTACACGGTCCGGTAATCGATATTTTCTGTAATCGTCTCCCGCCACTACATCAGGCCTTGTATGTCTGCCTGGACAACGAGCGCTATATTTTTGAAGTCCATCGTCATCTTGATGAATCCCGAGTCCGCGCTATCGCATTACACCGTACCAGTGGTTTACGCCGCTTGATGCCGGTATTTGATACTGGCGGGCCATTACAAATTCCGGTTACACCAACTTGCTTAGGCCGCTTGTTAGATATATTTGGTAATCCTCTCGATGGTGGGCCACCGCTTGATACGAAAGAATATCGCCCAATTGTCACTACACCATCGCCACTGTCTGAGGCTGAAAATACCAGCGAAGTGCTAAGAACCGGGATCAAAGTGATCGACCTGTTATGCCCTTTTGTCAGAGGTGGAAAAACCGGTTTGTTTGGTGGCGCGGGTGTCGGTAAAACAGTGCTGATCATGGAATTTATGAATGCCATTATTCGCCTGCATCATGGCGTCTCGGTATTTGCCGGCGTCGGCGAACGAATTCGGGAAGGTCATGAGCTTTGGCACGACATGCAAGATTCAGGCGTTATGCCTCGAACCTTGATGGTTTTTGGTCAAATGGATGAATCACCGGGCGTACGTTTCCGTATTGGCTTATCAGCCCTTACCTATGCCGAATATCTACGCGATCATGTCGCGAAAGAAGTCTTATTCCTGATGGATAACGCATTTCGTTTTGTACAGGCAGGCAGCGAACTCTCCGGGCTACTTGGCCGCATGCCCGCCACGGTTGGTTATCAACCGACACTACTGTCTGAAGTTGCTGAATTACAAGAACGGATCTCATCGAACCACAGCGGCAGCATTACCGCCGTGGAAGCCGTATATGTTCCAGCGGATGATATGACTGATCCCGCGGTAGGAGCCATTCTGGCGCATCTTGATACTACCGTTATTCTTTCACGCAATCAGGCCGCAAAAGGAATTTACCCTGCAGTTGACCCTCTCGCATCCGGCAGTCGTATGATGGATCGAGTCACCGTGGGAAAACGCCATTACCGCGTAGCACAAACAGTCCGTGAACATTTGGCCCGTTATCGGGAACTGGAAGACATTATTGCCATGCTGGGGTTAGAGGCATTGTCAGAAACTGATCGTCAAACTGTGCTTCGGGCCCGCTTGCTTGAGCGGTATCTGACACAACCATTTTTTGTCGTGGCAGAACATACCGGTATTGCAGGTATCTCAGTGCCGCTAGAAACCACCTTGACGGATTGTGAAGATTTTATAAATGGTAAATATGATGATCTTCCTGAGGAACGTTGCTATATGCGCGGTGGTATGAGGGATGGGATATGAGCCTGATCACCTTATATTTACAAAGTGCGACACGAACCGAAATCGTCTCTGGTGTTGCCAGCTTTATAGGCCGAGATCCGTCAGGAAGTTTTGGCATACAGCCCGGCAGAGCTACGTTGATCACTGTCCTTGAATACGGTCTTTCGCGTTTTCGGACGACTACTGGCGTTTGGTATTACTTGGCTTGCCCTGGTGCCGTACTGCACTTTGCAGATAACCAGCTCACCATCAATAGTCGTTACTACCTTTACCATCAAGATCATGAACGTATAGCCGGGTTACTAACTGGGCAATTAGCAGAGGAAGAAAAAGCCCTTAGTCACGTCAAACACAATTTGCAGCAGCTGGAGCAGGAGTTGTTTCGGCGTTTGCGCCAGTTAGATCGGTGGTCATCATGAACAATAAACGATGGCAACAAGATGTAGATCGAGACAGTAAACGGTTTAAAGAAGCAGAACGAGGCCGTCGTTCTATTTTAGTTCATACGATATTTTTGGGCAGTTTATCGGTGCTGTTTCTAGTTCCGTTATTAGTAGGTGCTTATTTAGGTAGTTGGATCGATAGCCAAGGCGAAGGTTACACCGTTAGATGGACGGTCAATCTGATCATTCTGGGCATCGCGGTTGGGGTGTTCAATGTTTATTTCTTTATCAGGAAGTATTGGTAATGAACGGAGAAATGATCATTTTCAGCCTAGGTATTTTTCATATCACCTCGACCGTAGTGACGACTTGGGGCCTCTTACTGTTTTTCGCACTGAGTTGTTGGCTGGCAACGAGACATTTGTCAGTCAATGAACCTGGTTTAATACAAACTGCACTGGAAGGCGCTATTCAGGGCATTGAAACTGCCATCGACGAAGTGTTACCAAGCAAAGCAAATTTGTTATTGCCATTTATTGGCACTCTCTGGTTATTCATTGCAGCGGCCAACCTAACAGGCCTCATTCCTGAACTGCATTCACCTACCGGTGATCTATCAACTACTGCTGCACTGGCAATTTTAGTTTTTCTTTCTGTGCATTGGTATGGCATTCGCACCTCTGGTCTAAAACGGTATCTAGCACATTACCTGACGCCCAGCCCCATATTATTACCCTTCCATCTGCTGGGTGAATTATCACGCACAATTGCGCTGGCGATGCGTCTCTTCGGCAACATTATGAGCTTAGAAATGGCGGCATTATTGGTGTTGATGGTCGCAGGGTTGTTGGTACCCGTTCCCGTCCTGATGCTGCATATCGTCGAGGCTCTGGTTCAGGCTTATATCTTCGGCACGCTAGCGCTGATTTATATCGCTGGTGGTATGCAATCCCACGAAACTAACGCTATTCAGGAAGCAGCACCACCGAACAATAAAGGAGATAAACATGAGTGACATGCATCTATTTGCGCTGATCTCGACAGTTGCTGCGGCACTGGCTATCGCAATCGGCATCATCTTTCCGGCTATTGCCATGGGCCGGGCAATTACACAGGCGTTGGAAGCATTAGCTCGTCAGCCAGAAGCGGAAAAATCAATCAGCCGAACACTTTTTATTGGTCTTGCCATGATTGAATCGCTGGCAATTTATGTGCTGGTTATTGTGCTGATCATTCTGTTCCGTAACCCACTGCTTGAATACCTGTTGAAATAGGAGGTAGTCATGGCATTTGACTGGTCGACCTTTGTTCTTGAAATTATCAATTTCTTGGCATTGGTATGGATATTAAAACGATTTCTCTATCAGCCAGTATTAGCCACGTTGGCTGAACGTCGCGCCGGGGTGGAGCGTACATTGCGTGAAGCTCAGGGAAAAGAGAACAGCGCGTCAGCATTGAAAACGCAATATGAAAGCCGCCTTGCTGACTGGGAACAAGAAAAAACGACGGCTCGTGCCCTCTTTGCCACCGAAATGACCGCAGAGCGTCAGCGACAAATGGAATCGCTCAATAAAGAACTACTGGTAGAACGGGAACGAAATGTAGCTCAAGAAACCCATCGGCAGGAAGTATTGAGACAAGAGTTAACCGCCGAATGTAATTTACAAGCACGTCAATTTACCAGCAAACTCTTAGCGAAACTGGCTGGCCCTGAACTGGAGGCCCGTCTTATTGAGCTTTTTATTGAAGAGATCAAAGTAATACCAACAGAGCAGATCAGGCTGATTCGGATTGGCTTGGATGGACATGAAAATGCTGTAGTTACAAGCGCTTATCCTCTATCTAATGAGCAAAGAAAACGGATCAGTGTAGCCATCGATGATCAACTTAAACTCCATAGTCAGCTCGAATTTATGCAAGATGTAAATCTGCTGGCAGGCTTAAGAATATCACTCGGCGCATGGCAGCTAGATTTAAGTCTGGCTGGTGAATTGAGCGTTTATGCGGAGGCATCCGGCTTTGGACAGTGATTTGTCAGACCTGAATGCAGGCCTCGGTAGACATCAGCAACTTGCTATATATCGTCCGCAACTACGGATCAGTGAGATTGGTAAAGTTGCTGCGATTGGTGATGGTATTGTCTGGGTTGAAGGGCTACCTTCAGCGGCCATGGATGAAATTCTGCGCTTCGAAAACGGAAGTGAAGCACAAGTATTCTATTTAGGCCGAAAACGTATCGGTGCCATATTACTCAGTCAGAACGATAGTTTAGTTGCGGGAACATCAGCTCATCTGACTGGGCATCGACTCGATATTGGTGTGGGTGATGATTTTCTCGGTCGAGTCGTTGATCCGCTGGGGCGCCCTTTGGATGGCAGAGCACCGCCGATCTTTAGTCGTCGCCGTTTGTTAGAGGTTGCTTCACCGCCGATCCCAGCCAGAGATTTTGTTGCACGGCCATTACTCAGTGGTATCAAAATGGTAGATACCATGATCCCTATTGGTAAGGGGCAACGGCAGCTGATTATTGGTGATGCTGGAACAGGAAAAAGCTCACTGGCAATCGATAACATCATTGCGCAAAAAGGGCGTAATGTACTCTGCGTTTATGTATTAATCAGCCAAAAACGCTCATCTGTTGTCGCCACCATAGAAACATTACGACAGGCCGGGGTGCTTGATATTACTTGCGTAGTCGTAGCCGAAGCCACTACAACCCCCGGGCTTAAATTTCTTGCTCCTTTTGCCGGATGTACGCTGGCTGAGGAATGGATGTGGTCTGGTCGGGATGTACTGATCGTTTATGATGATCTGACCACACATGCTCGGGCTTATCGAGAGTTATCGTTGCTCTTGCGACGGCCTCCGGGCCGAGAAGCATATCCCGGGGATATTTTTTATCTTCACTCTCGCTTGTTGGAACGTTCAACTGCCCTCGCCTCACATTTTGGTGGTGGCAGCATGACCGCGCTCCCTATAGTGGAAACCGAACAGGGAGAAATAGCCGCTTACATTCCGACCAATTTAATTTCAATCACGGATGGTCAGATATATCTCGACACCTCATTGTATGCGCGAGGTTTTCTGCCTGCGATTGACATTACCCGTTCCGTCTCACGCATTGGCGGTAAGGCTCAATTACCCGTGATTAAAGTCGAAGCAGGCCGAATGAAATTAGATTATCTGCAATTTCTGGAACTCGAAGTATTCACACGTTTTGGTGCCCGCCTGGAAGCGGGTGTTGAAGTAAAAATCCGGCGCGGGCGGCTATTAAGAGAATTACTTAAACAAGAGCGCTTGTCACCGCTATCTCCAGAGCAGCACATGGCTTGGCTTATTGCCTATAACGAAGGTTTTTTTGATCACGTTGATGCAAGCAAGATAACCACTGTATTTGCACAACTCTTACAGAAAGTCGCTGAAAACGGCCCTGAATTGCTGGAAACCCGTGATAGTTGGCGAAAGATTATTGAAGGCTGGATGCAGGAAATAAATCATGAGCCGCCGACGGGAAATTAATAAAAAACTGGAGGCATTATCTGACATCGCAGGGATCATGTCCGCGATGAAAGGGTTAGCGCTCATGGAAATACGCATACTGATGGATTTTATTATCTGCCAGCAACGGATGGTAACCAGCATTGAACAAACAACCGCTGAATTTTTTGCCACGCACGGAACGCTAGCGAATAGTCCAACCGTAGAACGAATGATCTGTATTGTCATCGGTTCAGAACAAGGTTTTTGCGGCGATTTTAATGAGACATTGCTGACTGAAATGAACACTATCTCTTTGCAAAAAACCAAGCCAATCTCTTGGCTCATCGTCGGGCGACGATTGGCTAATCGAATAGACGAACATGACCCAACAATAAGTCTTCTACCAGGCGCCATTGTTAGCGATGAAATACCCAATGTCCTGTTACAGCTAACTCAACAATTGAACTCATTGATCGCTCAGGAACAAATACCAAGTTGCGGGATTTCAGTGCTCTATCACTGCGATACATCTGATATTATCCGATCACGTCACCTGCTGCCGCTAAGTAATTTACCGGAACCAGTAAAGATAAAAGCATATCCTGCAGAATTAAATATTTTGCCGGAAGAACTCCTACTGAGCCTAACGGATCATTATCTTTATGCAGTGCTCAATGAAGTACTCTACAGTTCACTGATGGCCGAAAATCGCCAACGCCAAATTCATATGGATCACGCATTACAACGATTGGATGAAGATAAGCTGCGTCTCCGATTTGCTTATAACACCCAACGGCAGGAAGATATTACAGAAGAAATTGAAACAATCTTATTATCAAGTGACATGGCAACAATCATTAAATAATAAACATTTATAGAACCATTGTTACCCAACTGTTTTTCGACTACAAATACGGCTTAATGATGTCATAAAAATAATCAATAAAGTCACACATGAATACAACCACAGCGGTGAACTAAAAGTAAATCCTTTTAAGACGCAAAGTAATGGCATAAACAACAATAAATAACCAATAGTAGCTAGATACTCAGCAATGCTATTAACTATTGATTTAGTAATATATGAAGTAAAGATCAAACCAGCTGTAATTAACGCAAATTCAGACCAAAAATAAGGCCATTTTGGCAGAATTTCTAACATTGCCTCTTTATTAAAACTATCTTTATTTAAATATAAAGAAAGCACAACCACACTTAATGAAATGAAACAGATCAACCAACTGTGAGTTAAATTAGCTGTTTTTTCTTCGACAAGCTCATCTTCTGATTCAGCATCCTCTGCATCATAACCTTCTTCATGATCATTTTCTTCGTAGTCATCTGTTACTGCGACTGCGATTGGCACACCGCAGATCAGATCAAGTTGCTCCAGAAAAGACCTTGAGTAGCTACTATCATCAAAGCTACCTGAGATCATACTTTTTAACGCTGAATTTAAATAGTCACGCTCTTCATCATCAACAGTCCATAAAACATTCAACACAACGGACATGTCTAAATCATCATAATCAGTATCAGTCACCTGATTAATGACTCTAATTAACTCTTGTTTTCGATGTAACCAAATGTCAGCCATGACAATCCATTCGTTTTGCGCCTAATCTGGTGATTTTAAACCTATTTATGTCTTTTGTTGCAAAAAAACTGATTCACCTGACATGTAGGGGCTACAAATGAAGACAAAATCACTCATTGGTTAAATATATATTTCTCGATTAACTCAGCAATGACACCCTCATTGTTGTCCGCTTTAGTCGTGTAATCACATACGGCTTTTATATCTTGAGTGGCGTTCTGCGCTGCAACTGATAAACCAGCTACTTTAAGCATTGCTAAATCATTATAATTATCGCCAACAGCAATAGTGTCTTTGATATCCAAACCCAATATATTTACTAAATCACAAAGCCCCTGCCCTTTATCTACCCCAAGTGCATTAAATTCCAAATATCTATTTGAGGAGTAAGTGACACTACAATGCCCCTCAGTGATATCTTTCATTTGATACTCAAGCCCGTTCAGATACGAGATATCAAGATTTTGATATAAAATTTTTGCTATCGGCTCATTTGCAAGGAAGTCAATCTTGTTTTCATTCATGATATTACAAGGTAGTTTGAGACTATTGATCCTTATCGCTTCTGATTCTGAAAGATTAAAAACAAAAATCTGATCTTTTGTATAAACACGAATACAGACATCTTTATCAAGGCCATATTCAAAAATTTCCTTCATTTTCAGGAAATCCAAGCCTTTAAATTGTACTAAATGATTACCTCTGTTTTCAGTTAAAGCACCGCCATTGAAAGAGAGTACATACTCATTAGCCTCATCATATAAACCGAGTGTTTTTAAGTTGTGCTGAATAGACAGGTATCCTCTACCTGTTGCAGGAACGAATTTGACACCAAATTCTTTTTTAGCTCTTATGATCGCATCAATGTTTCTTTGACAAATTTCATGTTGATCATTTAAGAGTGTTTCATCCATATCACATGCTATTAATACGTAAGGCATTTTTCATTCCCAATCTCAGCGCTTGATTTAGCCTAAACAAATAGCGGGAATGGCGCAATTTTATTTCAACCAACCGCGCTGAATAACAGGGAAAAACCCCCATCCATACAGCGATGAGACAATTTTAACCGCGGGTTCAATGAGCATTTTTTGCTGATACTGAATTAAGCACTCACACAATACTATCACTAACATTGTATCTATCATGTCGAGTGGAAAAAGTAACTTGCACATCTTTTGGCTCCGCATGATACGGAGCTGAGGTTACCAATAAGTCCGCACCTGCTGAAACATAATCCGCAGCATTATTCACATTCACGCCCCCTGCTACAGCAAGAATCACTGGCAGGTTATTTTCCTGACAATAAGCATGACAAGCGCGAACATCTGCTAATGAAAACTTATCCATCTGCAACACTTCCGCACCAGCCGAGGCCCACCGTTTGGCATCATTCAGATCATGAACTTCAACAACTCGCCGGTGCTCTGGCGCTTTGATTTTTAATTGCTGCAAAATAGCCTCTGGCGAATTAGTTAGAAATTGCCGATGCTCCGCAAACAGCAAAAGCGTTTCTGATAACCCCAACCGGTGCATAACGCCCCCGCCAGCTTTAACGGCTTTTACTGACAAGGCTTTAGTCCCCGGAGTCTGTTTTCGTGTGCATGCCACAGGCACACTACCCGCAGCATCGACCAACGCATGCGTTGCACTCGCGATGCCGCTGGCCCACTCCACTAAGATTTGGCTGACTTTCCAAGCTGCAAATAACGCAGCTGAATATCCGGTCACTTTTAATAACAGTTCACCTTTAATGACTTGATCACCGGAGGACACTAATAATTCGCTTTCTGCACCACATAAATTAAACAACCGGGCAGTTTCTTCGATACAACATACCGTCATATCTTGTCGGGCAGAAAAAGTAATTTGAGTCGGAGTGTTAGGTTCGAGCAGTAATTCTGTAGTTAAATCACCAAACGGCACATCATCTTGTAATTTGAGTCGGAGTGTTAGGTTCGAGCAGTAATTCTGTAGTTAAATCACCAAACGGCACATCATCTTGTAATAACTTCAACAATTGTTCATCGGTAAGTACACACTGCATAAATAAACCCTGTTTAATATTACTAGTCCATTTAGACGGATAACGGTTAGCTATATGATAAATAAATCATTTTTATTAACTTTTCATTCCATCTCATCCATGATCGATTACAAAAACGATGCCAACATCATTATCTCTTCAAGTAAATGATTAAAACGAAAATCAGCTCTCTGTCGCTGAGAGGCTAGAGGTTTACAAAAATGCACTACCTAATGTTAAATATTAAACATTGCTCACAGAATTATAATTATTCATGTTTTTGCTAAAAAATTAGCATTCTGGTCACTTTTTTAATACCCATCTGTCTCTATTAATTATACTTTAGTTAAGTTGTTACTTATGTGTTCCTACACTTTTTATATGGTTATTTAATAATAATTAACTTCAGGAGATTTCAGATGAGGAACTTGCTTAAGTCCTTTGATGTTACTCATTGGGGGCACAGTGATAAAACCATTGTCTTAGGACACGGCTTTGGTACTGATCAAACTTGCTGGAAACCTCAGATTAAGATGTTGCTGGATGAGGGCTATCAGGTTATTACGTTTGATTTCGCTGGTGCTACCGCTAAAACAGCTGAGATGTTTGATCCACAACGTCATCAATCACTGTATGGTTTTGCCGAAGACTTGATCATGCTGATGGAGTCGCTCAAGGTGCATTCCGCTATTTACGTTGGCCATTCAATGGGGGGTATGGCCGGTGTATTAGCTCAAAATGGAAATAAAGATATCTTCGATGCCCTCATTTTATTGGGTTCATCCGCCTGTTATGTGGATCATATTACTGATGATTATGTAGGTGGATTTAGCAAAGAAGATATTGATGGTTTGTTACATGCAATGCAGGAAAACTATATCGTCTGGGCCAATGGATTCGCACCCTTGGTTGTCGGCCAATCTAACCCTTTCCTCAGTTATTCCGATTTTACCCAAAATCTATTGAAACTAAGGCCTGATGTTGCACATTCCGTATTAAAAGCCGCCTTTTTATCTGATCATCGGGCTGATATAGATCAATTAGATACCGCACTATATGTTTTACAAGCAAGCATTGATCATGCAGTGCCAATGCCAGCCGCACGCTGGCTGGCTCATCATGGAAAAGCGCAGCAATTAGTTGAAATCTCCACCCAGGGGTCATTTACCGCATATCACCGCACCTCAACTGGTTAATGATGCACTCCTTGAATGTTTGAGAGCCTATGAAAAAACACGTTGATTTAGCGACCCAAGTAGCAGCACTTGGTTCATTCATTCATGCGGATGCGATTTGTTTATGGAAAACAGAAAATGAACAAATTGTAGCGCCACTTGCTAGCTATCCACTTGGATGGTTAGACACACCATTTGTTCTGCCGTCCATGCTTGATAACGTAATATTCCAGATTGAACCTGCAGATATTTTATCTCAGTTGCCTTTGTCTATGCGGGCAAAATTAGCGAATAACCCGCCTAAAGCATTAATGAAAATTAAAAATGAGTTGGAAAATAACACATCCGTAGGCGTTATCGCTATTTGGAATGACCCACAAAAAATAATTCATCAGGTAGATATTGTTAGCCAACTAATACAGCTAACGTTAGAGCAGTCATTTAAATCGGACCATCTTCTGTCTCACAGTTATGAAGCTAACCAACAAATGCGGGCTTTAGCAGATGTGCTTCCACACGGTGTTATCATTGTACCGATGGATAGCCGAATGGGATATGTAAACCATGTAGCAGCGCTTCTACTGGGGTTTAGCAAAAATGAAGTGTCATCGCTGGAATTATCCGCCGCAATGCAATCATTTCTCGCTAACACAACAAATATGGATCAGTTAAAAAGTTATATAGAAGCAATAATATCAGACCGCTGGAGAGCCGCAGAAAATCATAGCCAAATATGGCGCTTTAAAACACAACCCAAAGCGTTAAGAGTCACCACATCCCCCATCAAAACAACACGGATCCATGGCTGGGTATGGCTGATGGAAGATGTCAGCAAAGAAATAGAATATCAGGATCAACTGGTAACTCAGGAACAAAAATTCCGAAGTTTTTACCAAAACATGCAAGAAGCGGTTGTTGGCTACGACATGCAAGGCAAGGTGGTTGAATCTAATTTCCTCCTCAAACAACTATTACATATCGCCGATGATGAGCACGCTAATAATGAACTGAACATTTATAATCAAATGTTTGGTTGGAATGAAGCGTTATGGCGCACTGTATTTGATGATTGCATAAAAACAAGTGTTGCTGGCCCTTATGAAAAACAAATGTACTCTCGTGCTGGTCTCTTAATTGAAGTCGAAGCACTCGCTTTTTTACGAAAAGATGAAGAAGGGAATGTGCTTGGAATTTGGGAGGTTATTCGCGATATAACTCAAAGAAAACAAGCAGATGCTCAACTTATTCTTTCTGCAGAAGCATTTGCCCGATACAGTGATGGTGTCATATTAACAGATGAAAATGAAAACATTCTTACCGCCAATGATGCATTTACCACAGCAATTGGATTTACGCGGGATGAATTACGAGGTAATAGACCAAACTTATTTAAATCTGGTCGCCATGATGACATGTTTTTCCAAAATATGCGTGATGAAATAAAATTGCACGGGTGGTGGCAAGGTGGAATATGGAATCGTACAAAAAATGGTGATCTTGTATTTAAATGGTTAACCATTAATGCCGTTAAAAACACAAATAATTTATTGACTCATTATATAGGTGTTTATCGCGATCCATCTACCGTTAAAGATGCTCAAGATCGCGTTTCTTATCTGGCCACGCATGATGAATTAACAAAACTACCCAACAAAATGTTATTTCAAGATAGGTTAGATTTTTCAATTAAAAAAATGCGGAAAGATGACACGCTTATCGCAGTCATCATGCTTGGCCTGGATGGTTTTCAAAATATAAATAATGTAATGGACTATCAAACTGGCGATGTTATTTTACAAGAAGTTGCTGCACGTTTATTAAATGAAGTAAAAGATGAAGATACTGTATCTCGTTTTGGTGGAGATCTGTTTGCTGTTTTAATTGATACATTTCAGTTTGATGAAATTGTTCTTTATTGTGATCAGCTTTTGTCGGCTATCAATAAACCACACTATATAGACGGTATTCCTACCGTTGTTTCAGCCTCATTCGGTGTCAGTGTTTTCCCCGCTGATGGTGATAATGCCGAAACATTGTTGCTGAAAGCTGATGCTGCTTTACATGAAGCAAAAAAATTAGATAAAAATTCATATCGTTTTTTCACTGCTGATTTAATGGATAAATATAATCGACGATTTAAAATCGAGAACGGCCTTCGTTTAGCATTGAAAAATAATGAGTTTTTCTTACAGTATCAACCACAGATATCATCAAATGAAAAACAATTCCATGGATGTGAAGCATTAATCAGATGGAGTCAATTAGGAAACATCATATCCCCTGCTGCATTTATTCCTATTGCAGAAGAGTCAGGTCTCATTATTCCGATCACTGAATGGGTATTACGGGAAGTATGTAAACAACTGACCATCTGGGATACACTCGGTTTAAATGTTCCAATTATCAGTGTGAACATTTCTGCTCGGCATTTCCACCGTGAAAATATGGTTAATAACATTAAAACAATACTAACTGAAGAAGCTACGAACCCGAATCGTATTTGCCTTGAAATCACAGAAGGCACATTAATAGATGCATCTCAATGTGAGCAAAAACTGAAAGAATTAAAAGACATGGGTTTTAGTATTAGTGTCGATGATTTTGGTACTGGTTTTTCATCTCTGTCTTATCTTAAACGGTTTCATCTTGATGAACTTAAAATTGATAAAAGTTTTGTCGATGGAATAGAACAAGATGAAAGTGATCGCGCGATCGTTTCTGCCACATTATCAATGGCTCATAGTTTAGATATGCATGTAGTGGCTGAAGGTGTTGAAACACTAATGCAACTTAGTTATCTCAAAGATAAAGGCTGTGAAACAATACAAGGTTATTATTTCAGCAAGCCTCTATCAGCATTAGATTTTGAATCATTTGTTAACAATTGGAACAAATCTAATTAAACAAACGTTGATATAGAACGCCATTTATACGGCTAAATTAGAAAATTCATCACGCTATTGCGGGTATCTCATTGCCGCAAACTTGTAAAAGCAACGATCTAACCCATTGATGAGCCAGGTCATGATGCGTTCGTTCGTGCCAAACAGCGAGTTTAGTAAAACCAGGGATCGCCAATGGTGGCTTAATCAATCGTAAATTGTGGTTATTGTCGACTAAGCGTTTAGGTACGACCGCAATGAGATCAGTGGTTCTAAGAATATCCGTTAATACTAAAAAACTGGAAATAGATAAAATAACTCGACGTTCACGGCCGATTTTAGCCAATTCGAGATCGGTTACTCCGCGAAATCCCCCACCGACATACGACACAATCGCATGGTCTAAATCACAAAAGCGATCCAATGAAATTTGCTCACTCCCAGCATCGGGATGATCTTGTCGTAATACGCAGACATACTGTTCATCAAATAAACGACGAGCATGCAGCTCCGGCGGCGTGGTTTCTGGCGTCATCAATGCAATATCGATTGCACCACTTTCCAGCTGTGACTGAACGCAATCATCTTCTATCGGGCGAACAATAATTCGTATATTGGGAGCGCACTGTCGTAACGTTGATAAAAACGGAACGATGATGGTCTGAAGTGCATAATCTGTTGCGGCAATTGATATAGTCGTAGTTGCCGTTATAGGCTCAAAGCTGGTCGGCTGTAGTATTGTTCCTATATCTTCCAATACCCGTTTCACCGGGCCAGCTAATTCAAGTGCTCTGGGTGTTGGAATAATCCCTCGCTGTGTTCTGACAAATAACGGATCATCAAAACTATCGCGCAAGCGCGTCAGCATGCCACTGACCGCAGGTTGTGTCAGAGCCAGTTTATTAGCCGCCCGCGTGACACTACGTTCATCTAACAAAACATCTAATGCTTTCAATAAATTAAGATCAACGTTTCTAATATCACGCATATTTATAAGCCATCTAATAAAAAGATAGTTTTCTTTATATCTTTGGTCAGATAAGTATTCAACTAAACCTACTGTACGTACTTATTGCCACACCTTTTAAACAGACCAAAATGCCGGACATACCATGACCTGATTGTATGTCCGGTCTGGTGTCTAAGACTATTTAGCTGTTTTTCGTTGTATAGCAGTTTTAGCTAAGCCTTCAATCCATTCCTGATGTGCGTTCAACATCGGGTTAGGTTTGGTCTGAGCAAGAGCTTTAGCTGGTGCACCATTTTGTGTTTCTTGGGTCAGAATACGAACACGGCCACCACTCAGATCTTCGAAAAGCCATGCGTGGTGAACATCAAGTCGTTCGTTAGGTGTATTACCATCGACCCAACCATGCCATGCAACACGAGCTGGCTGCCCATGTACAGGTGGTTCATATTCCACCACCTCCGCTTCGACTAAGAAACCAAAGGTGGTGAAACGGAACCGTGCGCCTGAACTTAGCTCTGGGCCATTCACATTATAAAATCGGATATCAGATGCATTACTGTAAAAAGTGGGCCACAAGGCAGTATTGTTTAAACATACCCAGACATCCGCAGTACTAAGATCCGGCAATATAATCTCGTTAGATACATAGTTATCGGTTAAACCTGGAATGTAGCCTTCTGGCCATACGATATCACTCATCTTTTTATCCCCTCACTTTTGACATTTCCGATTCGCAGGCTGAGCTAATGAACTTAACCTTGCTTGATTGACCGAGAGGATAATGAAGAACAGCTAGATATAAGACCAATCATGATTATGTATAGCCATCATCAATAAAAATGATATTTGAATCTTAAATTTCTTCGACTATGGATTAGCGAGATGTGCAATGCCAAAACAACAACAAGCTAGGTTGTTAATGGATCAGCAATAAAAATGGATAGTTTGCAGAGATAGCACGTAACCAAAGTAGGGTTTTCTTAGATTGTTCCGATTTTTGAAATTGTTAATTACTTTTATTGCGCTTTATCTCGGGAGGGGAAATCAATAAAGTGCAAACACACCAACAGGAAATGGTCACATGATTACGAAAATCATGCAGTGATGGATGTCACAATAAACAATCAAAACTGATTCACTGGAGATTGAAAAATGAAAGCATCTTTAACTCGCATCGCTGCTGTCGCCGCATTTTCTTTAGCTGCCGTTTCTGCCGCCCAAGCCGATATCAACACTTACCGAGCACATGGCACGGTACAACAAGTTGATGCAAGCAACCACAAAATCACTTTGTCGCAAGACGCTGTAACCGAATTAGGCTGGCCAGTTCGTACTATCACTTACAATGTTGATGGTGACAATGTTCTTACTGGTATTAAAGCAGGCCAGAAAGTAGACGCTACATTCACTGCTGAATCAGCTTATCAACCTTCTGTGCACTTTGTTACCCCGACTGCTTATTGATTTTGTAATCTTGGTCGGCTACATGCCGACCCGTTTCTTCTTTGCATTATTTATACATGTGATTAATTAGTCACATGCGCTTTCCGTCTTTTTTGGAGATTTATCATGAGTAATTTATTTATTAAAACAACTTTAATGGCTTTAGCATTTTCTACCGCATTCTCAATTTCAGCAAAAGAACAAACTGACTCAGGCAATCATAATGGTGGTTTGATGAAACAAATGATGAATGAGCAATATCAAATTAAAAGTATTAATGACCCTGTAGCACAACAGCGATTAAATCAGATCGACTTGGGTGATACTAATCATCAGAGCAATCATTAACAATTTAAATGCCATAACATAAAGTTTTTAAAATTATTTCCCTAATTTAATTATTTTCGTAGATATTATTGCATCTGTTCTTCGTTTAAGTTTGATGAATAATCAGGGACAGATGCAAATTCCAGCCCTTTTAATACCCTATCTTAATCCTTCGTTGTCTCATTTTCTGAAATGCTAAAAACCGCATCCAGTTAAAAACTGGTTATCCTTAACTTGTTGATTTAATTAATTTTAAATCTTAGTGTTTTGCTAGATGTGATTAAACCGTAACTCCGACTCCATCAACTAACAAAATTCACTATACGAATATCTTCTGTAGACTATAGTGATGCAAAGAGTGAACAGAGCTTTATCACATTGACGAATAAGTACTTTTGCTAAAAATGAGCTATTGTCACCAATTGCTGAAAAGCAACACATATCATATTAGTAAAAATGTATTTATAATCCATCTTATCATTGGAATGCTTAACAGGGTTGTTTAATGGCTTCAATTCATGCAGATGTTACGTTAGTTGGCGGTGGGATCATGAGTGCAACTCTGGCGATGTTGATACACCGCCTAGACCCTTCATTGCATATCTGTATGGTTGAACAGCTCCCCGAAATCGCTCTTGAAAGTTCTGGCGCACTGAACAATGCAGGAACTGGCCACGCTGGCTATTGTGAACTGAACTACACCCCTCACGACAAAAACGGCAATGTACAAATTCAACGTGCGTTAGAAATTAATGCCGCGTTTGAAGTTTCTTTGCAATTCTGGTCGCATTTAGTCAATGCCGATAGTCAGAACATTCAGTCTAAGTCGTTCATTAATCGGGTTCCTCACCTCAGCGCAGTCTGGGGCGAAAATAATATCGATTACCTCAAAGCCAGATACTCATTGTTGAAATCGCATCATCTGTTTGCAGAAATGCAGTGGAGTGAAGACAACCAGACTCTGCTTGATTGGATGCCTTTAATGATGAATGGCCGTTCGACAGAGCCTCGTTTAGCTGCTACGCGTGTTGAGCATGGTGCCGATGTGAATTTTGGTGCACTGACTCGAACTTTAGTGGGTTATCTGCAGAAAAACGCCAATTTTGAATTATTAACTAATACTAAGGCTATTGATTTACATCGTGGACATGGTGCAAAAAAACCTTGGACGATCAGAGTCAAAAATCGAAATACAGCTGCTAAACAAGCGATCGAAAGCCCATTTGTCTTCTTAGGGGCCGGCGGAATAGCTCTGCATCTGTTACAGCAATCAGGCATTGAGGAAGCGGCCGGTTATGGCGGATTTCCAGTCAGCGGACAGTGGTTAATTTGCCAAAACCAAGAACTCATTCAACAACATCATGCCAAGGTCTATAGCCTCGCTACTGTTGGTGCGCCACCAATGTCGGTCCCCCACTTAGATACCCGAATTATCGATGGCAAAATGAGTCTTTTATTCGGCCCGTATGCCGGGTTTACGACTAAATTTTTGAAACATGGTTCGCGCTTGGATTTAGTCAAATCGGTAAGACCCAACAATCTGAAAAGTTTGATTGGTGCTGGCGCTAACAATTTTGATTTAACCAAATATCTGGTAAAAGAGGTTTTTCAAAACCAAAGCCAACGAATGCAATCATTGCAGGCGTTTATTCCCAATGCACGTACTGAAGATTGGACATTAGCTCACGCAGGTAAGCGAGTACAAATTATCAAACGTTGCCATCATAAATGGGGCAAATTGGAATTTGGTACTGAGATTGTAGCTGCTGAAGATGGAAGTCTGGCGGCACTGCTTGGTGCCTCCCCTGGTGCATCAGTGAGCGTTAAAACCATGTTAGATGTACTGGAACGTTGTTTCCCGCACCAAATGCAATCTGCAGCTTGGCAAGACAAACTTAAGACCATGATCCCATCATATGGCCGATCATTAATTACTGATGCCAATTTATTAGCCAGCGTCAGAAAG
This sequence comes from uncultured Tolumonas sp., assembly GCF_963678185.1. Classification (NCBI taxonomy): domain Bacteria; kingdom Pseudomonadati; phylum Pseudomonadota; class Gammaproteobacteria; order Aeromonadales; family Aeromonadaceae; genus Tolumonas; species uncultured Tolumonas sp. The sequence goes on along the minus strand of NZ_OY782757.1, from coordinate 282,866 downwards.
CAGACACTGTCGACACTGAAGTTAGCGCCTTAATAGTGATGTCTTTATTTGAGGTGATCGGCTATAAAACGATCACCTCAACCACTAAGGCTGTTTAACTTACCTCAGTTTTAACTAAACCCTACGACGTTATACGGATATAATTAATTGTCAGAAAGAAAACGAATACCCGCCTGTTTTCTGGCTTCATTCAATACATTTAAAACAATTAAAGAATGATCTAGGTTTTTATAACAACGGGCATAATCTTTTTGCATGAGCATGGCTTCGAAATTCATAAACTCATAGACCATATGATTTTCATATTTATTGTTATCAACTATCGATAACTCATTATCGAAACAACATTCCACCGACCTGGCCGTATTTGGCGCACTAGTTAGCTTTAAATAACCTTTTGTTCCTTGCACTGTTGCATAACTAGGGCTTTGCGAATCTTTAGCACCACAACAAACAGCAATAAAATCGGTGTAAGTTAACAGTAGCACACCAGAAGTATCAATGCCGTTAAACCCGATGTTGGCATGATACGCAACAGACAGTGGCGCACCAAACAGCGCACAGGTGAAGTGCAAATTATAGATATTGATATCATAAAGCGCCCCCCCAGACATGGCCGGGTCGAACGCTGGCAATACCGTACCAGCCAAATATTGTGAATAACGGCTGGAGTATTGAGAATAATTACATTGCACTAATTTTATCTCACCAAGCTTGCTGATATTTTCTTGTATAAATTGAACATTAGGCGAATATAAAGTGGTGATCGCCTCAAACAAGAATAAGTTATTATTCCTTGCCAACTCTGACAAAGTTAACAACTCAGCATAATTAGAGGTAAATGGTTTTTCACAAATCACATGCTTTTTAGCATTCAGTGCGGTAAGCGCATATTCATAATGCAGGTTATTAGTGATACCGATGTAAACAATATCAATAGTCGGATCAGCCAAAAAAGCAGCATAGTCGGTATAAAGTTTATTGATGCCGAACTCTTGAATTAAGGATTCGCCTTTGGCCCGGCTACTTTCCCGCACAACTACCGCTTCACATGAGATCGATGGGATCTGAGCAATGGCGTCAAGGCATGTTCTGACAATATTACCTGAACCTACGATTCCAATTTTCATGCTGCATCCTTTGAGTTGATAACCATAAAATTGATGTCAAACCATATCACATAAGCGATCTTTTCTATAACAAGCGGCATTTATGGCTTTAGTGAGGCGGAGCATTCGATGAAGCAAAGACATGACCATTCCGCAGAAAATACGTATAAACATTCCATTGATCCGCTTTCGGCGGTAAAGTCTCGATCCCTGTCTTGTGGCATCAGTCCCAACCGGTAAGGACAGGGCGCCTTATTCAGTTTTCACACCGGAGATACGGAAAATCCATGCGCACTTTAATTCCTTTATTAGCTCTGATCCCTCTCCTGTCAGCCTGTAGCAGTCATGATAGCGACACCAACCAATCCTCTTCTCAGAACAGCAACAATGTCACAATGACCGCTCCACATTCAGACAATCAGTCTGATGGCGCAGCACTTACTGGCGGCGATTTTGCGCACAACGAAAATGCACGTCGTTTTATCGATTATATGGTGGACAAACACCAGTATGACCGCAGTCAGCTTGAATACTGGATTAGCCATGCCAAACGTTTAGATTCAGTGATCAGTTTAATGGACCGTCAGGCACCGACACCCAGTTCGCGCCCGTCTGGTCCAACCGGTGCTTGGTTACGTTACCGTAAGCAATTCATTACACCGGATAATATCAAGAATGGTGTCGCTTTCTGGCAACAACATGCAGCAGCACTCGATCGAGCCTATCAACTATACGGCGTACCGCCGGAAATTATTGTAGGTATCATTGGCGTCGAAACCCGCTGGGGCCGAGTGATCGGAAAAACACGCCTGCTTGATGCACTGGCTACTCTTTCCTTTGATTATCCTCGTCGTTCGGAATATTTCAGCCGTGAGCTGGAAACCTTCCTGCTGATGGCGCGTGATGAGCACGTTGATGCACATGAGCTGCGCGGTTCATTTGCAGGCGCCATGGGGTATTGCCAATTCATGCCGTCGTCCTATAAATCGTTTGCAGTCGATTTCAACCACGACGGCCATATCAATTTGTGGGATCCAGAAGATGCAATAGGTAGTGTTGCCCATTACTTCCAGGCAAATGGCTGGACGCCAGGTGATGCTATCGCCATTCGTGGTAATGGTCAGGCTTTAGGCCTCAAATACGGGTTTGAAAATCGCTATCCGGTACAGGCTTTGACAGCCGCAGGTCTGAAACCAACTAAGAGCCTCGGCACACATACTGAAGCGAGCGTATTGCGTCTAGATGTAGGTAAAAATTACGAATATTGGTACGGATTGTCTAACTTCTACACCATCACGCGCTACAACAAGAGCGTGCACTACTCCATGGCCGTCTGGCAGTTGGGTGAAGCCGTCAAACACGCCGTTGAGGAATCGAATACACCAACTCGCGTAGCTAGTAGTTACTGAGACACAACACAATTGTTGTGATGAGGGCGATTGCTTCTTACTGTTTAGGGGGAGATTATGTGGCTGATTGACTCCCCTTACTACAAAAGAACGGAAGGATAGAATGGCTAATTTATTGAAAGATTTAGAGTGGCGTTACGCAACTAAAAAAATGGATTCTTCTTTGCCAGTAGAAGATGAAAAAGTAGATTTCATTCTGGAAGCAATTCGTCTGACTGCCAGCTCTAGTGGCTTGCAGCCTTACCAAGTTATTGTTGTGACCAACCCGGAATTGAAAGCGCAGATTCAGCCTCATGCCTGGGAACAAAGCCAAATCATCGATAGCTCACATTTGTTGGTTTTTGCTGCTTGGGATAATTACACCGCCGAACGGATCAATATGATGTTCGATCTAGTAAATGAAGAACGTGGTTTTAAAAACGAAGGCTGGGAAAATTATCGCAATATGTTGCTGGCTAACTACACGCAACGTGATGCAGAAACCAACTATCAACATGCCGCACGCCAAGCTTATATCGGTTTAGGAACCGCACTCATCGCAGCTGCGGAAGTAAAAGTTGATTGTACGCCGATGGAAGGTTTTGACCCTGCTAAAGTCGACGAAATACTCGGTTTGAGCAAACTAGGATTGCGTTCTGTCATTCTGCTTCCTCTTGGATACCGAGCTACCGAAGGCGATTGGCTGGTTAATCTAAAGAAAGTGCGCCGGACAAAAGAACAATTTGTTATTGAGATGAAATAATCTCTCAATAACATCGTAATGGAGGAGCTTATGCTCCTCTTTTTTATATGTAGATCAGCGATGAAGTTGGGAATAACTTAATAGGTATACGTCAGGCCATAAAAAATATTCTTGGGGGTTATATCGTTGACCAAACCAAATCTAGACGTAACGTTATATTTCATCCGTAATCCCAAATAGGGTACTAGATCTTTTGGTATCAGCTTATATACCCGTGAATTCTGAAAAGAATAAGGCTGATTCTTTTCAGAGATATAATCGTTTAACGGCGAATCAAGTATTTCCGGATAATCAAAATTGAACTGCCCGCTTTGTATTGCTGCATTTTCAAAATTGAGGGGTTTATCCTTTACTACGCTTTCAAATAAAGAGGGACTATCGAGTCTGTTTTTTTCTTGATAAGACCGGAAGATATCTTGCGTATTATTTCGCCAGCTTTCGTTGAAACCAAATGCAGTGTCATTTGAAAAAGAACTTTCAGCACAAGCCATGATCGGTGTTAGCAGCATGAGCAGGGTAAAGATCGTATTTTGAGGTTTATCCAATGCTATTTCCTTCGAACGGCCCTTATCACTAAGCTAAGACTTTATCGAATCCATCCCCTTAGATTTGCAATATTGCGAAGATCCCGGAAACAATACCGACACCGGATAATCCCCACATCAGCCATTCTAACCAACGTTTTCGGGTAAGTAACGAGATCGCAGCCATAGAAATAGCGACCTGTATCACAGTCGTTGCTTGTGCCCAGCGATGATGCAGGTGCATTTGTTCATCACTACGGTGATTCCATTCCACAGATTCCTTTTCCAACGCTTCTGCTTTGGCTTTTATCTCTTCTTTTTCTTGCTCATAACGACCAGCCATTTTTCCATAACTGCCACGTTTATTTTCTGGCAATAGATCTAACGCCAGTAGATTCAAATTTTGCCGGTTATTTTTTGCCTGATAATAATTCCACTGATCGGATGCCTCTGTTTTTGCAATCGCAGCATTATTTTTATAGAGCATGGCGTTTGCTTGCGTAGCACCGCCCATATAGGAATAGATAGCACCAATAGTGGCTAAAATAGCCGTCGTTACGGCAATTTGATTCGCAAATGAATGCGAACTGTTGTGATGACTAACATGTTCTACTTCATGGTCATGCGGGCCGTGAACGTGAAAATCATCTGACATAGCGTATTCTCTGACAAAGGGATAAGCGATTTAACTGAGGAATATATATTTAAGATATTAATTTTTCATTAAATATCCCTAGATGAGTAAAACTCGCGGCAGTGTGTAAATTAATTTTTAACTTCAGACTCTCGCCATATCCAAACTAGCTATGATCAATGAAGAGAGATCAAAGCGATAACGCAAACAACGACCGAGCAGTAACGCTGAATATATAAATACAGCCCTGTGCCAGTCTAATAAATTTAGGCATGGGGATGGAGGAAGCAGAGATATGTTGTTAACTGAACAGGCAAAAGTACAGGCGTATATCTCAGCGCTAGTGGAAAAGCACGCCAACGAGCGTTCCGCGTTACTGTCTATACTTTTGGCGATTCAAACAGAATATGGCTATCTTTCCGAATTTGCTATGCACTGTGTCGGTGAGTTATTGGGTATTCCCGCATCAAAGGTATATAGCGTTGCTACTTTCTACCGTTTTCTGAACACCAAGCCACAAGGTAAATTCATTATCCGCATCAGCCGCGATATCAACGCAATGATGAAAGGAGCAAAACTCGTTGCCCAACAGCTAGAAGAATTGCTTGGTATCAAATTTGGCGAAACGACCGCGGATGGGATGTTTTCTTTGCAATGGATCAGTTGTCTTGGCATGGATGATCAAGCTCCCGCCATGATGATCAACGAGGCGGTATTTTCCAATCTGACACCAAACAAAATTCAACCAATTATCCAACAATGTATCAAAGTAACAGCAACGCATCGAACCATCGCCAGCGACTTTACGCCTACTGTAACTAACGCTCTCACTTATGCGCATCATCACACCAACGCAGGAATAAAAAATGCGTTGGGCATGACGCCTAAGCAAGTCATCGAGGAAATCACCAATGCCGGTTTGTGTGGCCGCGGCGGTGCGGGTTTTCCAACCGGGCTTAAATGGCAGATGGCAGCTGACGCTAAAGGCGACATGAAATATGTGATTTGTAATGCTGACGAGGGAGAACCCGGCACCTTCAAAGATCGCGTCATTCTTACTAAATTCGCCGATTTGGTCTTTGAAGGTATGACTATAGCGGCTTACGCTATTGGTGCCCGACAAGGTATTATTTATCTGCGCGCAGAATATGCGTATCTTCAGCCGCACCTGCAACAGGTATTACAAAACAGGTATGAGAGCGGATTATTAGGTCAAAATATTCTGGGTAAAAATGCTTTTGATTTCGACATCTGTATCCAGATGGGTGCTGGTGCCTATATTTGTGGCGAAGAAACCGCACTCATAGAATCATTAGAGGGAAATCGTGGCGAACCTCGGAACCGCCCGCCCTACCCCGTTGAAATTGGCCTCCACAACCAGCCAACTGCATTAAACAATGTCGAAACCTTGGCAACAGCCAGCGTTATTTTTGAACAAGGTGCCGCATGGTTTTCCGGCATAGGAACACCGCGTTCTAAAGGTTTTAAACTGTTCAGCGTCTCTGGTGATTGTTCACGACCAGGCCTGTATGAATTACCTTGGGGGGCTAGTGTTTCTGAACTGTTAGCTCTTGTGGGCGGAAAAAATGCCAAAGCCGTTCAGATCGGCGGATATTCTGGAAGATTAGTACCCTACACAGCCTTTAGCCGCCAATTAGCTTACGAAGATCTTGGCCCTGGCAGTTCCGTCATTATCTATAACTTCGCTCGAGATCTTATCGAAGTAGCAGAAAATTATCTGGAATTTTTTGTCGATGAATCATGCGGACAATGCACGCCATGTCGTGATGGCAATGTGGTTTTGCTTAACGGTGTCAGGGCTTTGCTAAATGGGCAATGTTCGCGTTGCTATTGGGATGAATTACTTAGCCTCAGTAAAACAATTCAACTGACATCGCGTTGTGGCCTTGGTCAATCCAGCCCGAAAATATTGCTGGCGATCAATGAATATTTCCGTGACGAAATTGAGGCCCATTTATCTGCAGAAATAGTTGATGACAGCGTTCATATCTCTCAGCACGCAGAAAGGAGCACATAAATGTCTACCTCTACTGAAGCTGCTGATGCTTCGACTGATAAGGTTAATGGCGCTGCGGCCGAAAAACCGCAGGTTCAGCTCGTTACTATTACGATCGACGCCATTGAAATCACAGTGCCATCAGGAACCACGATACTGGCAGCCGCCAAAATGGCAGGGCTGCATATTCCCACCTTATGTGATCACCCAGACCTAACCCCTATCGGTGCCTGCCGACTGTGCATGATCGAAATAGATGGCCAGCCAGGTTTGCAGATCGCCTGCACTTATCCGATCACCAAACCGTTGAAAATCACGACGACAAGTGCCGCTATCCGTACCGCACGACGTCACATTATTGATCTGTTATTAACTGATCATTACGGCCGGTGTTATACCTGTAAACGCAACAATAATTGTGAACTACAATGTTTAGCCGCGGAATACGGTATCGATCTGCTTCGTTTTGGCCAGACAGACTCACAAAAATACCCTATCGATCATTCAGGCTCTTTAGTGTTCGACATGAACAAATGCATCCTATGTCGTCGCTGCATGCGTGCCTGTAATGAACTGCAAAATATAGGTTGTCTCACGATCTCAGGCCGCGGAGATCAGTCCAGGATCGCCACTTTCGCTGACAAACCGCTCGCACTATCAGCATGTATTGAATGCGGCCAATGCATTATTCGCTGCCCAACCGGGGCACTGAGTGAAGTCGATCAAACTGATGAAGTCTGGGCGTTATTGGATGATCCGACCAAGCATGTGGTGATCCAAACTGCACCAGCCCCCAGAGCAGCGATTGGTGAATGTTTTGGCTTAGAACCTGGCACGCCACTCACATTTGAGATGAATACCGCGATCAAACGTATGGGGTTCGATGCGGTGTTTGATACTAATTTTTCTGCCGACCTGACAATTCTTGAGGAAGGAACAGAACTGCTTCTTCGTCTGCAGCAAGTACTGGATTACAAGAATCCTAAGGCAAATCTGCCCCTGCTAACCAGCTGTTCACCGGGTTGGATCAAATACATAGAATATTTTTACCCTGACATGCTCGATCTATTGTCGACAGCAAAAAGTCCGCAACAGATGTTTGGCACCATCATCAAAACCTATTACGCAGAAAAAAAAGAGCTTGATCCCAAGAACATCGTTTCAGTAGCACTAATGCCCTGTACAGCCAAAAAATTCGAATGTAATCGGCCTGAGATGAAAGCCTCTGGTTTTCAGGATGTGGATTTTGCACTGACTACCCGAGAACTGGCGAAAATGATGCACGAATCAGGTCTCGACCTGCCCAAACTACCTAAAACCGCATTTGATGACCCTTTTGAAACACCCACCGGGTCTGGCGTTATTTTTGGTGCGACAGGCGGCGTGATGGAAGCCGCCCTACGCACGGTGATTGAACTGGTGACCAGCAAAAAGGTCGAGGATTTTTACGCGCATGCCGATATTGTTCCAGTTCGGGGGTTTGAAGGCATTCGTTTACTTGAAATACCCATCACCGAAGTCGGGCCTGTTCCGGCATTACTCCAGCATTTGTTCACTGATTTCGAATGGCTAAAAGGTGTTACGTTGCGGGTGGCGGTTGCTCACGGCACGGTCAATATCCGCAAAGTCATGGAAGATATTAAAATTGGCGGCCTTTTCAGCACCTGCCATTTTATAGAAATGATGGCCTGCCCCGGCGGTTGTCTCGGTGGTGGTGGGCAACCAATCCCAACCAGCCCGGAAATCCGAGCTAAGCGAGCTAAAGCAATTTACAGTGAGGATGCCAGCTACGCGATCCGGAAATCGCATGAAAACCCGCAAGTGCTGCAGATCTACCGCGAATTTCTAAAAGACGGGCCGTGCGGTCACCAGGCCCATGCATTGTTACACACCACCTATACACCTCGAAGTAGGCACTAAAATATGCCGAATCTGTCGCTCAGTCATAAACAGCAAAGCATTGCTCTGATTGCCGCACTGGCTGCTCAAGGTGATTTAGATAATCTGGAAAAAAGCCTGAATACAGGGCTTGATGCAAAATTAACCATCAATGAGATAAAAGAAATTCTCATTCAACTGTATGCCTATGCGGGGTTTCCACGCAGCATAAATGCCATTAACACCTATATCGGCGTATTAGCATCACGCCAAGCGCAGGGCATTGTCGATGAAATAGGTAAAGAACCAACCCCGTCGCCAGACCAAAAAAGCAAATTTGAATTGGGCTGTGAAATGCAAATTGCATTGCTTGGTGCGCTGGAAACAGGGCCTGCATTATCATTTATACCCACAATTGACACCTTCATTAAAGAGCATCTTTTTGCAGATATTTGGAGTCGGGACAATCTTGATTTTCAGTCCCGTGAGATTGTAACCATTGCAGCATTAGCCAGTTTAAAGGGCCTGAACATGCAGCTAAGCCGTCATCTGCAAATAGCGTTAAATATTGGTTTCCAACCCAGACAGTTGACCGATTTGATGACATTGTTAACTTCCATGCTTGAAAAAAATGAAGCTGATAATGCCGGTGAGGTTTTAAGTCGAATATTAAATAAATAACATTAAGGCCGTTTTTGTAAAACTCTATTCCTGCACCACAACGAAAATACACTTCCGAGTCCCCACTAGAAACATCATGCATCTGGAAATTGTCGCCAAAATGCTTGAATATTATCCATCTGCATTTTTTCTTCTAACATTACGATGGTTATGAATATGAAACTGAAAACATCGCTTTCCGGGTTACTTTTATTGAGTTTAACCTGTATGGCAGAAACTGCGCCAACTGAACCACCAAAGTTTACACATGGTTTCTCCATGATCGGTGCGGGTGGGCAAACTTGCACTGAATATAACAAAAGCCGGAGCAAAAGCTTTTCTCATGTTATGGATATGCACTGGATTGCCGGTTTTGTCAGCGCTTACAGCCTGATCCATGATATCCAATACACTACTATGTCAGCCGATGATTTCTTCCGTCGCTTTGATGACTATTGCAACAAACCCAACTACGCCAATACGCAAATTTCAAATGTTGCGCATGCCATGATGTTTGATTTAGACAAAGAGCTGGGTGTGCCCGCTGATTTTGGTAATGACTTTAAAGAAATGAGCAAAGAGACTAAGTAAGTCGATTGCTACTACACATGGGCATTCAATAATTAACGGAATGCCTTATGTGGTTATTTTTTGTGCTGACGTGTATCGCATCCTTCTGAATAGACTTTTTCTAAAGACACCGCATTTCTAGCCAATGTTGAAATCCGTTTACAAAAAAACTGTTGCTGACAAATTTGATTAACAATTGGAATTTATAGTAAATCCGTCTTGATACATCGTCATCTTTTCATATCTTGACACTCAGTAACCATTTCCGGTCTGTTATGGACCGGCTTTTTAAATTATCTAATCTATGTGGATAATAAGTAATGCAATGTTATTTATTGTTAATTTTATCAAAAATACAATTAGTCTTATTTATTTCCCCACGCAATATTTCCTTAAATTCTCATTTAAATAAAAACCTAAAATTTCAATAAAAATTGAGCCATAAATATTAACCCGAGGTTACTATGCAAAATAATTCGGTTTTACGTCTATCGACCTGCTTTATTGTACTAACAGCGATATTGTCATTAGCCGGTTGTGATACTTCAAAAAAAAATACCTCTACAACCAAACAGGCCCAAATTCCTGAAGTAAATATCGTCACGCTGCAACCTCAACCACTGACGCTTCATACACAGTTACCCGGCCGTACCAGTGCTTATCGCGTTGCGGAAGTTCGCCCTCAAGTTGGCGGTATTGTGATTAAACGACTGTTTAAAGAAGGCAGCGATGTTAAAGCGGGTCAGATGCTGTATCAGATCGATCCAGCAAGTTATAACGCCAGCCTCGCCAGTGCTAAAGCGACATTAGAACGCGCCAAAGCAACTGAAGCCACAGCACGAATTAAGGCCGACCGTTACCGCGATTTATTAAAAACAAAGGGCGTGAGCCAGCAAGATTTCGATGATGCAGAAGCTCTATGGAAAGAAGCTGTAGCTGATATTTCTTCTGCGAAAGCGGCAGTTGATACGGCGCAGATCAATCTGGCCTACACCAAAGTCACCTCGCCTATTTCTGGTCGGATCGGAAAATCGACCGTTACTGAAGGTGCGTTGGTAACCGCACAACAGACCACCGCATTAACCACCATTCAACAGCTTGATCCGCTGTATGTGGATGTAAGTCAGTCCAGTACCGAGTTGTTAAAACTGAAAAAAGCATTAACCGATGGCCAATTGGAAAGTGCCGGTCCTCAGGAAGCAAAGGTAAAACTATTGCTGGATGATGGTGCTTATTATACCGAAAACGGCAAATTGCAATTCTCGGATGTGACGGTGGATGAAAGCACCGGGAGTGTGACCGTCAGAGCTATTTTCCCTAACCATGATCAACAATTACTACCCGGTATGTTTGTGCGGGCTGAACTAGGTGAAGCAACATTAAAAGATGCCCTGTTGGTGCCACAACTGGCTGTCAGTCACGATCCACGCGGAAATGCAACGGTGTTGGTAGTGAATGCACAAGATCAGGTGGAGCAGAAAGCCTTTACCACGACTCGCAATGTTGATAACAACTGGTTAGTCAAAGATGGCCTGAATGCGGGCGATCGGATCATTGTCAACGGCACTCAAAAGGTGCAGCCCGGAATGAAAATCAACGTCAAAAATGTTGATCCTGCCTCATTGGTTACGGCCAGCCTGAACAACAAACAATAATTAGCTGCGGAGTCGTTATGTCCAGATTTTTTATTGATCGTCCGATTTTCGCCTGGGTGATCGCCATCGTTATTATGCTGGCGGGTGCCATGGCAATTCATACATTGCCTGTTGAACAATATCCAACTATCGCACCGCCTTCTGTAAAAATCAGCGCCAGTTACCCAGGTGCATCAGCCAAAACGGTCGAAGACAGTGTCACTCAAGTGCTGGAACAGAATATGACCGGTATTGATAACCTGTTGTATATGTCGTCGCAAAGTGATTCCAGTGGGAATGTTACCGTCACCATCAGTTTTCTGGCCGGTACCAATGCGGATACCGCGCAAGTTCAGGTACAAAATAAAGTCCAGCAAGCGCTGAGTTCATTGCCACAAACCGTTCAGGATCAAGGTGTCACAGTTCAAAAATCCACCTCATCAATCTTACTCGTTGCAGGTCTGATTTCAGAAAATGACCAGATGGATAAATCAGATATCAGTGACTATCTGGTCACCAATATCAAAGAGCCGATCAGTCGGTTAGAAGGCGTTGGCTCCGTGCGGGTTTTTGGGGCGCAATATGCGATGCGCGTGTGGTTAGATCCCAACAAACTCAACAGTTACAACCTGACCCCAGGTGATGTTACCACTGCAATTACCGCACAAAATACCCAGATCTCGGTCGGTCAGTTAGGTGCAACACCAGCCGTGCCGGGACAACAATTTAACGCCACTATCACCGGACAAGGTCGCTTGACCAGTGTTGATGCGTTTAAAAATATTCTGCTGAAAGTGAACACTAACGGTTCACAAGTCCGGTTACGTGATGTAGCACGCGTTGAACTGGGCGCAGAAAATTACGATTCCGACAGCCGCTTTAATGGTAAACCGGTATCGGGGATTGCCATCAGTTTGGCCAGTGGCGCTAATGCGCTCGATACGGCTAATCTGGTCAAAGCCAAAATGGCCGAATTGTCAAAATTCTTCCCAACCGGTCTGAAAGTAGTTTACCCGTTTGATACCACGACCTTCATCAAGATCTCGATTTCGGAAGTGGCACAGACACTGATTGAAGCCGTCATTTTAGTTTTCTTTATCATGTTTTTGTTTCTGCAAAACCTGCGCGCAACGCTCATACCGACGATTGCCGTTCCCGTTGTTTTGCTAGGCACATTCGGCATCATGACTACGTTTGGTTACACCATTAATACGCTTACGATGTTTGGATTAGTGCTCGCAATCGGCTTGTTGGTCGATGATGCGATTGTGGTGGTTGAAAACGTTGAACGCGTGATGTCAGAAGAAGGTCTGTCACCGCTGGAAGCAACACGTAAATCGATGGATCAGATAACCGGCGCCTTGGTCGGTATCGCATTAGTGCTATCAGCTGTTTTTGTACCTATGGCATTTTTCAGTGGTTCAACCGGTGCTATTTATCGTCAATTTTCGCTGACTATTGTTTCTGCCATGGCGCTGTCGGTCGTGGTGGCTTTGATTTTGACGCCAGCTTTATGTGCCACCATGCTCAAACCCGTGTCTAAAGGCCATCATGGCATTCAAACCGGCTTCTTTGGCTGGTTCAACCGCATGTTTGATCGCAATTCCCGCCGTTATCGCACAGCAGTTGGTAAGGTACTGCAACGCAGCGGACGCATGATGGCTATCTATGCCGTGTTGTTAATAGGGCTAGCCTGGTTATTTGTTCGTATGCCAACTTCCTTCCTGCCAGATGAAGATCAAGGGGTTGTCATGACGATGGTGCAACTTCCAGCCGGCGCGACACAGGAAAGAACACTGCAGGTTTTAGATAACATCACTAACTATTTTTCGACCAAAGAAAAACAAGATGTTGTCTCGGTGATGAGTATCGCCGGGTTCAGTTTTGCCGGTAGCGGACAAAATATGGGGCTTGCATTCGTCAAACTGAAAGATTGGAGTGAACGTAAATCAGCAGATAACGCAGCCAGTGCGGTGATTGGTCGCGCCATGCGTTACTTTTCGCAGATCAAAGAAGCCCGTGTTTACGCCTTCAATATGTCGAGCATTCCATCGTTGGGCAACTCCACCGGTTTTGATTTATATCTGCAAGATCGTGGCGGCCTTGGCCATGACAAGCTGATTGCCGCACGAAACCAGTTACTCGGTATGGCAGCAAAAGAACCATCGCTGACTAGCGTGCGTCCGAACGGGATGGACGATACTCCGCAATACAATATTAATGTTGATTATGAAAAAGCCATGGCATTAGGGCTCAGTGTCAGTGATATCAACACCACACTGTCTACTGCGTGGGGCTCAAAATATGTGAATGATTTTATTGATCGTGGCCGGGTGAAAAAAGTTTATGTGCAGGCTGATGCGCCTTTCCGTATGCAACCGGAAGACATGAAACTCTGGTATGTCAAAAACAGTGCCGATACGACCAAAATGGTGCCATTTTCCTCGTTCGCAGAAGGTATCTGGAGTTATGGTTCCCCCCGTCTGGAACGTTATAACGGCTCATCTGCAATTGAAATCACCGGCGAAGCCGCGGCGGGTTACACCAGCGGCGAAGCGATAGCAACCATGGCTCGCCTGATCGGTCAGTTACCTGAAGGTATTGGTTATGAATGGACCGGGCTTTCATATCAAGAACAGCAATCTGGCAATCAAGCCCCTATGTTATATGCCATATCGCTGCTGGTTGTGTTCTTGTGTTTGGCCGCATTGTATGAAAGTTGGACGATCCCATTTTCAGTCATGCTGATAGTGCCTTTAGGTGTGATAGGCGCGCTCGCTGCCGCAACCCTGCGAGGGCTTTCCAACGATATTTTCTTCCAGGTTGGTTTGCTTACTACTATTGGTCTGGCCGCGAAAAACGCCATCTTGATCGTTGAGTTTGCCAAAGAGCTATTTGATAAAGGAATGGGCATTCATCAGGCTGTTATTGAAGCATCACGCATGCGGTTACGGCCGATTTTAATGACATCATTGGCCTTTATTCTGGGTGTCTTACCACTGGTGATCAGTACCGGTGCAGGTGCCGGGGGCCGTCATGCCATTGGTACAGGTGTCACCGGCGGCATGATCGCCGCAACCGTGCTGGCCATCTTTTATGTACCGAGTTTCTTTGTACTGGTCATGAAATATTTCAGTAAACATCGTCATTCATTACAAATGCAAAACGCTGCGGAGACAGATCATGACTAAGCGCCCTATTGCTCTCGCTATCGCGCTCTTATTAGCCGGTTGCTCGTTAGCGCCGGGATATCAACGCCCTGCGGCACCAATACCGACGAATTATGCCGTTAGTGTAAAAACAACCCAGCAGACAACCGACTGGCAGCAAGTCTTTACCGATCCGGCATTACAAAAACTGATTGATACCGCCATACAAAATAATCGCGACCTTCGGGTCGCCATGTTGAATGTGGCAGCTTATCAAGCGCAATATCGTATTCAACGCGCAGCTCAGTTACCAAGCCTGTCGGCAGCGGGTACACAGACACGCCAGCGCATTCCGGCGACGTATAGTGGCACAGAAACCATCAGCAACAAGGATACGGCGACACTGGGTATTAGTTCATACGAAATTGATCTTTATGGCCGTTTGAAAAATCTAAAAAACCAAGCGTTGGAAAATTATCTGGCACAAGAGGAAACACAACGCAGCACTCAGTTGTCGCTGATAGCCAATGTAGCCAGCGCATACATGACACTCTTGGCCGATCAGGATTTATTAAAACTGTCGGAACAGACCGCCCAAAGTTACACACAAAGTTATGGACTAACCCAGCAACGCTATCAAGCTGGTATCGCCTCGGCACTCGATCTGAGCCAATCACGTAGTAATTTAGAAAGTGTGAAGGCCAGTTTGGCACAATATCACCGACAAGTTGCACTGGATAAAAATGCTCTACAATTGCTACTTGGCACAAACATACCCGCCGGATTATCAAGCGGATTACCGGAGCAGGATCTGACACTACTATCCCCTCTGGGTGCAGATATTCCTTCAACATTATTAGTTCGCCGTCCGGATATCTTGTCGGCAGAACACGTCTTAAAAGCAGCAAACGCAAATATTAGCGCCGCGCGGGCTGCATTTTTCCCTTCAATTAGCCTGACAACAAATGCTGGCAGTATGAGTTCATCGCTTAACAAATTGTTTGATGCGGGCTCTGGCAGCTGGCTGTTTGAACCAAGTATCGATTTACCAATTTTTGATTGGGGTAGCCGTGAGGCACAGTTGGATGTTGCTAAAATTCAGGCAAAAATTGAAATCGCAACGTATGAAAAAGCCATTCAAACAGCCTTCCAGGAAGTTTCCGATGGATTAGCCGCTCAAGATGGTTACAAAGATCAACTACATGCTCAACAAGCATTGGTCGATGCAACAAAAACCTATTATCAACAAGCACAAAATCGTTATGAAAAAGGCATCGATAGTTATCTCACGCTATTAGATGCACAACGGTCATTATTTACCGCAGAACAAGGCTTAGTCACCACACGTTTGGCATTACTAAACAATCGGGTTAGTTTATTTAAAGCACTCGGCGGTGGCTGGCAGAAAAAATAATTCCAGTTATCAAATATAAATAAGCCCCAATGAATTTGCTTCAATCGGGGCTTGTAATTTTAATTTAAACCATTAATTAATGGAGTGAATAACTGGATGGTATGGTGAGTCATCGGTAAAAGTAACATCGATATTTTCACCGGCTTTAACATTGGTCATGATGTTATTACCATCCACACTATAATTCATTGTACGAACTGGCCAACCCAGCTCGGTGACAGCATCTTGTTTCAAAGTCAGGGTTTTACTTGTGGTGTCAACACTCTGAACAATGCCATGTGCATGATATGTTTCTACATCAGCATAAGATGCCTGAATAAATAGAGCAAAAACAGAGGCAGTAATAATTGAAGCTAATGTGGTTTTCATGTAAATCTCCTTAGCACATAATATGCTACTATTATTAATAAATTAATCTGTGTTAACTTTTATTACGAAGGATGTTTATCCGTTCGTTATAGAGAGTATGATGTATTGATGTAAACAGAATATGTTGTTCACCCATTATATTGTGAACAATATGTGTCATTTTGTAGTCAATGAGTACACGCCTTTCACCCACAAATGGACGGTGAGGATATGCAAAATAAAGTGTTAGTTGTCGATGATGACCCCAAGCTGACAGCCTTACTCGATAGTTATTTGACATCACATAACTATTTAGTTGCTATCTGTCATGATGGGCATTCGATGTTTAAAAGCATTAAGTTTTTTGAACCAGATCTGATTATTCTGGATATTATGTTACCCGGTGATGATGGTTTGGTGCTGTGTAAAAAAATACGACAAATATCATCAACCCCTATTCTGATGTTGACTGCTCGTGGCAATGATATAGACCGTATTATTGGGCTGGAAACGGGTGCTGATGATTATTTAGCGAAACCATTCAGCCCGAGAGAACTGGTAGCAAGAATGAAATCTATATTGCGTCGGTTTTCAGAGCAATTAACATTACCCTCAACTGCGCGAACTGAGCACACTAAAAAACATAATCTAAATAATAATGTGAAGTTCGACTCTTGGACATTAGATCTAGGTTCATATCATCTCATTGATGACAACGGCGTTGTAACTATACTATCGACAGGTGAATTCAAATTACTCCGTTTATTTACTGAACATGCCAATAAAGTATTAACACGTGATCAATTAATGGATGTATTAGCAGGCCATGATGCAGACCCTACCGACAGAACCGTTGATGTGATGATCTCCCGACTGCGTCGTCGTCTGAATGATAATGCCAAAGCACCTAACCTGATCATCACAGTCAGAAATGAAGGATATAAATTAAATTGCGATACACAGAGCAGTTAAAAACAATCATCCCGAAAACACTTTTTGGCCAAGTGCTTGTCACTCTGGTCATTAACCTATTAATTTTTCTAGTTTTTGGCTTTATATTCATTGTGGATGATCACAATAAAATCAACTCACATTTGTTAGCGGAATATTCTGCTCAACGTGTTGCCGGTATTGTTTCCGTGTTAAATGATGCCGCGCCAAGAGAACGGGAAAGATTAGCTAAAAATTTGAGTGTATTACCTACAACGATATCACTTGATACCCCTTGGCAAAATCAAACCAATGATGTAAGTGCATCAGATGCCACATTAATAGATAACATTAAGAAAAATATAAATTCTCAACTTGAAATGCAAGTTTTACAAATTGACTCATTACCAGAGTCATTTTTAAATTCGCTGAAATTTAAAAATGATGCTAAATTTTCAATTTATCATGAAAAAAAAGGTTCATCTCTTTATTTAAGAGAAGTATTTCTTCAAATAAAATTACATGATAATTACGTCATCACTATTCATCATTTTTTACCAGACAAAGTAAAAGAGCTTTTCTTACGATTTTTTATATTTGCCATTTTGTTAACTATTGTCGTAATTTCACTCGCAAGCTGGAGCATCTACAAATTAACAAAACCACTTAAAAACCTTGCGAATGCTGCAACTGAGCTAGGTGCCAATATAAATACGCACCCATTAACAGAGGTCGGCCCCAAAGAGATCGTGCTGGCATCTAAAGCTTTTAACTCAATGCAAAGCAGCCTAAAAAGCCACATAGAAACGCGAACACAAGCATTATTTGCCGTGTCTCATGATCTTAGATTACCTTTAACTCGTCTTAGATTACGTATTGAAAACAATCTATCCAGCTCATTAAAAGAGCAAATTGATCAAGATATCGCTGAAATGGAGTCAATGATTGAGCAAACCTTAGATTACTTAAAAGCAGGTTATGACACCGAAGCATTTATAAGACTAAATATTGGTTCATTATTAGATAGTATCTGTGACAACATGGAAGATCTAGGTGCCAATATTGAGCGTTTCGGACAAATAAAAATTCCTATAATGGCTCAGCCACAAGCAATAAATCGATGCCTGTCAAATATCTTCGAAAATGCTCGACGTTACGGAGGAGATAAGATAACTCTCTCAATAGAAGACTTTGTCTCTTACATCAAAATTTGCATTGAAGATAATGGCCCTGGCATTCCTGAAAAAGATCTATTAAATGTATTCGAACCTTATTATAGATTAGAGACATCACGTTCTAGACATACCGGTGGCACTGGCTTGGGCTTACCCATTGCAAAAAAAATAATTGATCAACACAATGGGAAAATACTACTAAAATCGCCACCAGGCAGAGGGTTAATTGTAACTATTATATTGCCGAAAAATAATAAAACAGCCCAGCCGCCAACGCAAATTGAATCAATAAAATAGATATGATTTGAAGAAATTATTACCTTCCCAATCAGGCACATTGTGAATCGCTTTGATTGTTTGTCGGCTAAGAATTATCAGTTTCTGCAAAAAAACAAAAGCCTGAAAACAATGTTCAACAGCCTTCGATTGGGATCATTATTTTTATAATAAAATCCTTTTTATCTGATTCAATAGCTGGACCACTAACATTTTCTATATAAATTTCATCACTTAATCTATAACCACAATCCTTTGCATGTTTAACCAAATCATACACTTTGCTATTATTTTCCAAACTACCACTACAATAAACACTCATGTATCTACCGGATTTTATTTCATAGGGTGTCTTTTTTATTACGGCCTTTGAAGTACAATACATAACCAACAGTGGATAACCTGATTTTTTAATCTCTTTCGTATTAAGAATAAATCCATAATCATGAGTGAGATACCAAGCATCATTGTTTGATATCTCTCCTACCATCTCAAAAAAATCAACGATATTATCTGTTTTTAATGAAATTGTACCAACCGTTACGGCGTCTCTGTCTTCAATAAAAGGTTTATCTAAGCATTGTTTTACTACATTGATTTTCTCGAGTGTTGAGATATGTTCACTCAATTGTTCATATGCTGCCGTTAACTCTTGAATGTGATGATATAAATTTATTTTTGATTCTTTTAGCTTATCAATTGTATCAATAGAGTTATATTCATTAAGTAGCTTTTTAATGCTGGTATTGGGAACTTTAGCCTTTTGAAGAATGCTAATCATTTCAGCAATAGCAACTTGCGGAAGTGAATAAACCCGATATCCATTACTGTCTCTATGTGGCGTTAAAAGCCCTATTTTATCGAAATACCTTAAATTGTGAGCTGATATATTACTAAGCAGTTCAAATTCTTTAATATTGTAAGTTACTGGCATGCTACACCTTTAACTGAAAAACTTAACAAACTATATATCATTATAGCCTGCTTTCTACGCTTCTTTTATATGAAAACATAAAAACCTCTTGTATCCTCACATAAATACAAGAGAAAATACTTCTTATACCTTATTATTGTTTAATATGGCGCGCCAGAAATTTATAATCATGTTCCAGATTATTTTTGGTGTGAAAGTATTTATCTTCTGCTCGGTTTGAACTCATTAATAAATTATATTCAACGTTATCACTACCAATGGCATCTGCCAATTTCACGGCAAATTCCTGACTTTATAATCTTGGAATCGTTGCATCTTTATAACCATGTTGGATCAAAAATGGCGGGGCATCACGTGTTATATAGGTTTCTGGGTTGGTGGTCGACATCGTCGCCTTAGATACTTCCCCAATGGTTTTTCTCATTAAAAATGATTCAAAAGAATCGACTGTCGAATGCATCTGACCATCAATGCCGATTTATTTCCATTGCTCATCCATCGTTAAATGATTGATCGGTGGATACCATACCACAACCGCCTGCACGCTTGTCGATACATCCGGATAACCTAATGCAGAGTGAGGCCAATAAATATATTTAATAAAATTCTCTATGAGTCAGACGCCAATTTTTATTTTATTAATAACCCCATGTGATATTATTAATAAAACTGAGATTAGTAGATTAGTTATGATTGACACACAAGAATCATCCAACCCCATTTTCACTTATTTAAAAAAACAGCATGTGTTGTCGTTGAGTTGTGCATTCGATGATGACATCTGGTGTGCTAATTGTTTTTATATTTTTGACGAAGAAAATGTTGTTTTTTACTTGATGACATCAACAGAGAGTCGCCATAGTAAATTAATGCTAAAAAATCATCTCGTGGCAGGAACAGTAAACGGACAACCTAAAAACATCTCATTAATTAAAGGTATTCAATATAAAGGGGTTATCTCACTGCTAACTGAAGAAAATAAAGCAGATGCACTTGCTTTATACGTTAAACGATTCCCTATTGCTAAAATAAAATCACTGCCGTTATGGAAAATAGAAATTTCAGAATTGAAATTTACCAATAATATTCTCGGGTTTGGCAAAAAATTGGATTGGCATCGAGAATAAAGAGAAAGAGCACCGACTAACATCGCAATGCTCTTTCTTAGTGATAGCACTATTTAAAAAACAGCGACCAAAGATGATGAAACGGCATAATAAGAATTAATGCGGGTAACAGATTGGCCACCGGGAATATTTTTATGCCGCTGATGCGAAAACCTGTCGCCAGCATAATCAAACCACCGGTTGCTGAAAAGTCACCCATCATAATTGGTGTCGTCAATGGCAAAATATGCGTAGCCCCCATGGCCAACAATAATTGAATAGCCAATTGAGGAACAGCAATAGTGGCAACAGAATAACCCAACGCCGTCGCAAATATCGCCGATGTGAACAAGTCTAAAATCGTTTTGACATATAAAATTGACGGGTCACCGGTCATACCTTCGGTCATAGCACCAAAAATACCCGTGCCACTGGCACAAAACAACACTAATATCGCCACAAATTTCTCTTGAAATTCATCATGCGAAATATTGCTATTATTAGATGGAATATTATCTGCAAATTTTCTGGCAACCGCCCCCAGCTTGCCAATGTTTTTTTCCAGATAAAACATTTCGCCTAAAATAGCACCAATCACCAACGCCAATACAACCGCAGGTAAAAAATGCACTTTAGTGATCAATGCAATACCCAACCCCATAGAGGCTAAGCCAAACGTTTGTGGCAACGCCGTGCGAATTCGTTCTGGTAATTTAGCACCAAGGAAAGCGCCAGACATTCCGCCCATAACAACAGCTGTACCGTTTATATATGGTCCTATTAGCATGTTTGATCCTTAAATATATTTAAAATTAATTAAAAATCACTCATTACCCCACCGTGGCAACTTCGGAACATCTAAGCCAAATAGATCAAGCGCTCTACCAACACTGTGAGTAATAACATCATCGATGGATTGTGGTTTTTGATATAAGGCGGGAACCGGAGGAAATATAATTCCCCCCATTTCTGTCACCCATTGCATATTTCGTAAATGACCCAAATTTAACGGCGTTTCTCGCGCCATTAAAACTAAACGCCGTCTCTCTTTGAGCACCACATCGGCTGCACGAGTGAGCAAATTATCCGCCATGTTATTGGCAATCGCGGCTAGCGAACGCATGGAACAAGGTGCAACCAGCATCCCTAAGGTTTGAAATGAACCACTGGCTATCGATGCACCGATATTACTGATCGGATGCACCATATCCGCCAATGCCTCAACATCCGAACGGGTATAAGCCGTTTCCAAACTGCGGGTTAACTCTGCCCCTTTCGAGACAACCAGATGCACCTCTATATCCATCGGTTTGAGTAACTGCAATGCTTTGACACCATACTCAAATCCGGTCGCTCCAGAGATCCCAACGATGATCCGACGTTTCGTCACTTACAAAACCCCTTATTTAAAATCTGGCACAAATTTCTTAACGTCCACATCCATGAATTTAGAACGTTGGAAATGAGCTTTCAGATGAAATGGCACTGTGCAGTCAAAGATGGTTTTACATGACATGCCCGGTTGCAGAATGCTTGGGCTATATTCCGGCACTTGCGACGGATCGAGCGGATGGCAGCGCACACCGGGAATAAACACGGTGTCGACATCCCCCTGATAGCGGGTTTGCATGGCCCATAAAATATCGTCGGTATCGAAAATATCGACATCTTCATCGACCAAAATGACATGTTTTAATTCAGGGAAGGCAGAAAATGCCAGTAACGCCGCCTGACGCTGACGACCTTCATCGACTGCGGCGGCTTTCTTAAATTGCATGACCGCAAGGAATTTACCGCCACCCGAAGAGTGCGCGTTCACATTCAATAATTTGCCCGGCATAGCACGATCAACCATGTCGAGAATGCTGGCTTCGGTCGGAATGCCCGCCATGCTGACGTGCTCTTCACTCGGGCCGATGGTGGTTTGCAAAATCGGTGAAAAACGATGCGTTACGGCAGTTACTTTGATCACTGGAATTGCCGCTTTTGCCTCACCGGTATAACCCGGAAACTCCGGCATTGCTTTACCGGTATTGGTGTTTTGATCTTCCCGCACTCTGACATTCGGCAGCAAAACACCTTCGATCACAATTTCCGCGTGCGCAATCGCACGAGCTGGAATGGTCACACAGTTAACCAATTCAACCGCTTTATTACGAATAGCACCGGCCACCTGCAATTCATCGAAACCCAGTGGAGTGGTTGGCGGCTCAAAACAAGCAGCGATCTCAATAGCAGGGTCAACACCGATGCTGATCGAAATCGGCAATGGCTCGTTCTTGGCTTCTGCTTTTATACGAAATGCATCGATATGACGGCCGGGCGTTAACCACATCGACAGCTCATCTTTGCTTTGCATGCACAAACGGTGAATGGTGATGTCTGACTCGCCTGTTTCTGGGTCAGAGGCATAACACATCCCCATAGTGAAATACGGGCCGGCATCTTCAAGGGTGTTAGTCGGTGCAGGTAATAATTTACGGATATCAAAACCTGGCTCATCCGCACGATGGATCACTTCCTGGCACTGCGCTTTATCTTTAGAGACTAAAACCGGCGCAATTGGGTTTTGCACCGAGTTTTTCAGCAAAAAACCCAGTTTTTCGGGTTCACAACCCAATAAATGGCCAACACGTTCGCGCGTGGCCAATAAACCAATTGCCACTTTCATGTCATCAAAGCCTTTGATCTTGTTAAAGATCATGGCTGGACCTTTACGCGTTGGCCGCATGCAGGTGCCGGCGGCACCGACATGACGATAGACCCCAGACAGCTCTGCGTTCGGGTCAACTTCCACATCGGTAGTGATAAGTTGTTCCGGTAGTTGGCTGAGTAGTTCTAAAGCCGAGCGTAAATCGTGGACATGACAATCTGTTTGTTGCTGTGACATGCGAAACCCTCGTTAAGATTATGGTTATAAGGCAGCATGCACTTTAACGAGCGTCGAATTGGTTCGTGAAATACCGTTTTAAGTAGGTTGGCTAGATCAAAAAGGAAAGATGAACGCGGCTCCTTCACGGTATAGTGTGAATTCACAAGTGGCTTCGTTATCTTCCTTGGAATTGTTATGGATTTAAAACGCTTACGTTACTTTTGTACTGTTGCCGAACAAGGTTCCATTACCAAAGCGTCGGAACTACTGCACATCGCGCAACCGGCATTGAGTAAGCGTTTGAGTGAACTGGAAGAAGAGCTGGGTACCAAATTGCTAACCCGCAATGGTCGTGAAATGCAGCTGACCGAAGCGGGTGCATTTTTATATCAACGCGCCTGTCTCATTTTGCGTAACGTTGCTGATGTTTGCCGTGAAACGATCTTATTTGCGAATAATGAACGGAAAATTTTAAAAATTGGTGTGTCTTATTTATATGAAAATTACTTCACACCGTTATTGGCTGACCTGCAAAAAAGCAACCCAAACCTAGAGCTTAGGATCTCGGTTTCTGATTCCAGCCATTTAGAGTTCTTACTCACACAAGGCATGTTAGATGTCATTTTGGTACAAACGCCAAAAAACACCGAAGGCTATAACATTACCCATTTAGCACCAATCAAACTGTCAGCTGTTGTCAGTAAATCGCTACTACCTGCAGAACACCCAACCTCTTTGTCATTCACGCAAATTGCCAACTTTCCGTTGGTATCACTGCATCGAATTGGCGGAACCGGTATCTTTGAATATTTAATTGATCAGATCAGAAAACAAGGCATACACCCCAACGTGATCATGCATGTATCGCAACCGCGTATGTTGCTCCAACTATTGGAGTCAGGTATCGAAGGGGCTGCATTTTTACCTGAATCAGAAATTATCCCTAACGCGTTGTCGCACTGTCATGTCATCAATATTCACCCGAATATTTCCATTTTTCACCCAGCTATTGTCAATCTATCTTCAGGTGTGGCATTAGATGAGATCACTGAAATGTTGAAACATCAGACATCCAGCTTACGATAAGACAACCATTCCAGCAGACATCCTGATTGATAAAATACACACTGCAACAAAAATCACTGTTGGATATATAGACTACTCTAGCCTGTATATTTATTTTGGATTTTCGATGTATTATCTGCACTACACTGATTATTTCGCAAGTGGACAACTTTATGAGCAATAATTCGGGATTAATGTCTTTTCTTGGTTCACCGGTACTAGGTATTGCAGCTAATTACAGAAACAACGTAGATACAAAAGTTTATGTTTGTGGCGTTGATATTTTGGATAATGACAACTTAATCCTAACATTTCCGAAAGGGCATCAATTATCAATAGGTGACAAAGTAACAGTTCATCTGGATAACAGAACTGGAATAGATGAGTACGATGCAGATTTACACGTATATCGAGGCTCATATAAAGGACAAGTAACCCAAATATCTGCTAATAGAGTTTATGTAATACCCATTCAATTTGAGCTATGGTACGGCAATAAAATTGTCTACAACTATGCGATTGATAACTATCAACATCCTGCCGATGATCGCATTCCAACTAGCTTACCCATTACACCGTTAACAGCACTCCCTATTCCTGATTTACGTGAAGTTGAAAATAAGATCGGTGTTCTGGTCACTCAAGCTATCGGGCAGCCTCATACGACCGTAATGGCGTTTCTCTCCTCCGAAGAAGACGATATATTTTTCATCACGTTCCCAGAAACATTTAAATCGAAATTGCTAAAAAAAGAACACTATTGCCATTTCGCCATTGATTCAAGAGCTGTTTTTACGTACACACATGCTATTGAATGGAATTACACAATTATTGAAGCAGATGCATTTCAGATCCCGGCAGAACATCCGTTATTTGAACCGATCCGAGAAGCCTTTATTCAGAAAAACCCGTGGGAAGTTGGGTTCTTTAGTCACCCTCACGTTGAGCTTTACCATTTAAAACCAAAAAAAGTGGTTTGTCCTACTAACATCTAATATTCATAGATATAACAAATATGGTCATTATATTTTCTTATCATGACACATGAAAATTAAATGCATTATCTTCTGATGCGGCATTTAATTTTTATAGATAGCATCTATCTTTTAATATTGTCATTTTAAGATCAGACAAATAATCACTGACACCAAGATTGCAACATCCGATACTGACGTTGCTTAATCGTCACAAATGAGTATCAGTTTTTCGATGACACCACAACTCCATTTTCATCTGCCCAGCGACGCGCGCCTACCCATCATTTTGTTTGCGGAAGGTGCCTGTGTCGCCTCGTTTCGTGCCTTTATTCACTTCGTTCTGAGTTATGGGAATGGCTGCGTCTGGGCGCGGTGATTTATCAGTCATGTTCACTGGCCTGTAGCGACCAGCTAGAGATGGCCTTGCTGGATCTGATTATATTTAGCCTCAATTAGTACCTATTAGACATGTATATAAAAGTCGCTTATAATAAAATGAAACCGGTTTCATTTTGTTTTCTCTGTGCCGAAAACATTCGCTACCGGCTTCTTTAACTAAGATTTAACGCACACAATATTAAAGGTATTAATCAGTATGTCTTATAAATTACCGGATAGTTTCTTATGGGGCGGCGCTGTTGCAGCGCATCAGGTTGAGGGTGGTTACAATCAGGGTGGTAAAGGCCTGAGTATCTGTGATGTTCTCTCCGGTGGTTCAGTGAATGAAGATCGCGTGATCACAGATGACATCCAAGATGGTGTTTATTACCCGAATCATGAGGCAACTGATTTTTATCATCATTTCAAAGAAGATGTCGCGCTTTTTGCTGAAATGGGTTTTAAATGTTTTCGCACATCTATTGCCTGGACTCGTATTTTCCCGAACGGGGATGAGCAAGAACCAAACGAAGAAGGCCTCAAATTCTACGATGAATTTTTCGATGAATTATTAAAATATAATATCGAACCAGTTATCACCCTCTCCCACTTTGAAATGCCGTTACATCTGGTGAAAGAATACGGTGGCTGGACTAACCGCAAAGTTATTGATTTCTTTGTGCATTATTCTGACACTGTTATGCGTCGTTATAAAAACAAAGTTAAATATTGGATGACATTTAACGAAATTAATAATCAGGCCAAATACCAATACCCTTTGTTTGGTTATTGTTGTTCAGGTGTGGTGTTTAATGACTATGAGCGCCCGGAAGAAACCATGTTCCAAGTGGTACACCATCAATTAGTTGCCAGTGCGAAAGTAGTTAAATTAGGCCATGAAATCAACGCTGATTTCAAAATAGGCTGCATGATTGGTTTTATCCCTTACTACCCGTATTCATGTAACCCCGATGACATGATGTATTCTGTCGAAAAAATGCATAAGCATTTTATTTTCAGTGATGTACATATGCGTGGTGAATACCCTGCTTATGCACTGAAAGAGTGGGAACGTAAAGGTTACAATATTGAAATTACGCCTGAAGATGCACAAATCTTGAAAGCAGGTTGTGCTGATTATTTGGGCTTTAGTTATTACATGACGAATACCGTTAAATCAGGTGACCAAGGCAGTGATTCTGGCATCACCGCTGGTAGTGTGCCAAACCCACATATTAAAGCTTCTGATTGGGGCTGGCCGATTGACCCGGTTGGGCTGCGTTATTCCATGAACGTACTTTATGAGCGTTATCAAAAGCCATTATTTATCGTTGAAAATGGTTTTGGAGCCTACGATAAAGTCGAAGCCAATGGCGAAATCAACGACGATTACCGTATTGATTATCTGAAAGCGCATATCGAACAGATGGCAAAAGCGGTCGCTGTGGATGGCGTTGATCTGATGGGTTATACACCTTGGGGTTGTCTGGATTGTGTGTCATTCACAACGGGCGAATACCGTAAACGTTACGGCTTCGTCTATGTTGATAAACACGATGATGGCACTGGCACCATGGCAAGAAGCCGCAAAAAGAGCTTCTACTGGTATCAGACCGTGATCAGCAGCAACGGCGAAACGCTGTAATATCTTCCTACCCCTCACCACTTTGTGAGGGGTTCTATCCCTCTTTGAAGTATCACCAGCAATGTTCTTGGTCTATCTTGTGTGAAGTTCGTGTCGATAGATCCCCTGCCGCATTCCCATATTTTACTGATACAGAGTGAGTTGATGGCGAACATATTTGCTGTCAAATGCCCCGCTTAAACATGTATTAAAAATACCTACTATATTTACCTAAATTAACATTTATCTAACAACACACCGCGAGCGTCAAACAAATCCATGCGTTGAAATAACCGACATGAGGTTGCAAAATGAAATCAATTTTTGCTATTCTACTCTTTTTTTTATTACTTACTAATGCTGTTAATGCAGCACCCGATCTTTCCAGACATAACCACGCGGAATTTATAGCCCTCAAAGGTGCTGAAGCAACAAACTTCAAGCTCCCCGCTGATGTTCATTTAATTGGTACGACAAAATTAAAAACACCCGGTGTTGAATCTAAACGCTATCAACAAGTCGTTGGTAATGCAGAAGTGCTGGGCGGACAACTGACCGTACTGAACAATACCAAAGGTGAAACCATTGCCGTAATTGGGGAAAATTTTCCTAATCTTATGTCTACCAATGACATCACTATCAACGATAAATCCGCTCAGGCCGTTGTTGCTAAAAAAATGGGTAGCACAGGAAAATGGTCAACGAAGTTAATGATCAACCCGTCAGATGGCCGTTATTTTTATATTGTTGAAAATCAACGTTCTGACAGTCGATGGTTTCACTGGATCGATGCCAGTAATGGTTCAGTTATTAACGCTTATGATGGTTTAACAACCGGCGATGGCTTCGGTGTTGATGGCAACACTAAAACACCACTGGATACAACAAAAAATGGCGCTCAATATCAGATGGTTTCATCTGACGGTCGCCAAAAAACCTACGATGCACAAAATAAAAGTACTTTGCCCGGTATTCTTGCCGTTGATAATGACGATCACTGGAATACCGCAGGTTCCACTTCCCCTGGGCAACCCGCTTTAGTTGATGCCCATTTCTTTGCCAATGTAACCGATGATTATTATCAACATATTCATAACTTCAACTGGATAAGTAAATACCCTCAAGGCATGGTTTCATCTGCGCATTTGAAGCGAAATTACAATAATGCTTATTGGAACGGAAGCCAGGTTTCATACGGTGATGGTGATGGCACCAGCTTCATTAATTTCTCCGGTGACTTAGATGTTGTCGCACATGAGCTGACACATGGCGTGACTGAAGCCACCAGCAATCTGATTTATCAAAATGAATCCGGCGCGCTAAATGAATCCTTCTCCGACATGATGGGAGCCAGTACCGAGTTTTATTTTGGCTCAGGTAACTGGACCATTGGTGAAGACATCACGCCGGGCAGTAACGGCATCCGAAATATGGCCAATCCAAGCGAAGATGGCGACCCTGACAATTATGCCAATCGATATACCGGAACAGCCGATAACGGCGGTGTGCATACCAATAGCGGCATATCAAACTATTGGTATTACTTATTAGCAACCGATATTGGCTTGCCTGCTGCAGAACAGATCGCTTTTAACGGCTTTACCTCGTTAAATTCAACTGCTGATTTTTGTGATGCACGAGCAGCCACCATTGCGGCAACTGCCACTTACGGCACTCATGTCGCAGCAGCTTGGGAACAAGTCGGTGTTACCGACAGTTTGTGCAATAGTGGCTCGACTAACACGGGGAATGCCGTTGTTATTTCTAACGTCACCAGCAAAATAATCAAAGGGGTGAAATTCCAGATCTCCTGGAATACTAACGTACCTTCATCCACTGAGGTGACATTTACTTGCTGTGGAACGTATGTAAAAAATGAGCTAGTTACCAGTCATGCTTATGCGTTCAATGGCACTAAAGGCGTTCAATACACCTATTACGTTACCTCAACCGATGCTAACAATAACACCGCAACTGCAGGGCCCTTTATTCACCAGAACTGATGTTTACCGCAAGATGACCAATGCCCCGTTAGGTAGGAATATGCAACTTAACGGGGCGGCTTATTCAACCGCTGCATAGTTTTTACCTACCTTTGAATACTCATGTTTAACTGGCGGCAGATTACCTCTGCTTTATGTAACGCTCCGTCTTTACAGTCTTTTACACCTTGGCACTATCATTCAATTGACGCTATTGCCGATAGCCATGATGAAGGAATTGGCACTGGATACATCATTCAGTAAATTAATATATCGGGAAGGAAAGCATCATGACTTCAATTAGTTTATCGTCTCTGACACAGTCACAAACCAGCAGTACGAGTAATAACAGCAGCTCATCAAAAATTCAGACATTACAAAAACAGCTGACCACGCTGCAAAAAGAACTCGCTACCGCGCAAAAAACGGCTTCAACAACTGATGGAGCAAAAGAAGTTCAGCAACTCACTGCTCAGATCGCGGCGATTGAAGCTCAGATCGCACAGCTTCAAGCACAAGAACAGGCAAAACAAAGCCAATCCTCAAGCGATTCTTCAACATCTGCTACCAGCGATCAAACAGCTAATAAAGAAACCACCACGAATAGTGCAGATACCAGTTCAGGAAATACTATCGATACTTATGTTTAATACATAAATTGTTTAATACATAAATAATGAAACTCCCGCCTTACGACGGGAGTTACGACAAACCGACTTTTTAAGCAGTAACACCCAAGATCACACTGCCCGCTTTGAATAAAACGCTGGCAGCAGAACCGACCGTCAAACCCAGATCGGTAACTGCGTCATTGGTGATGATCGCTTTAACTTCACTACCACCAGCCAACTTCACGACCACTTCGCTGTTCACTGCGCCAGTTTTCAGTTCTGAAACCACCCCTTTCAGATGATTACGGGCACTGTAACGAACAGAATCATCGCCGGTAACAACCATCACGGAAGGTGCTTTAACAAACGCAGTGACTGCTTTACCAACAGTCAACCCGAGGGTTTTCAGACTGTCTAAGGTAAGGGTAGCAACGATTACATCACCTCCGGCAACAGACAGAGAGACTTCAGCATTCACTGCGCCTTCACGAACTTCACTCACGGTGCCTGCAAATACATTACGAGCGCTGATAGCCATATAAATCTCCTTATCCAATAACTGATGTATTTATAATTAATCCTTCAAGCTGACAGCCATACGCTGTAAGCAGCGCTATAACCTTACTTTTCAGCGTGATATAAATACCAGCACAACCGGAATATCTTTTGTATTAGAAATCGTATTTTACTGCCAGTTGGAAATCATTAGCCGCATCTACCGCCAAACCTGTTGCAGAATCTTTCACAGGAATGAATGCATCAGCATCTTTGTTGTTCACGCGGTATTCACCTAATACACTCAGTCGACGATTAAATTTATAACTTGCACCCAACGTGTAGTAATTGACGGTATTTGTTTTCGCACCGGCACTATTTTCTGCAATTTGCTTATTCCACGTACTCATTAAACCAACACCATTTAGGAAGTTATAACCCAAAGCAGCTTCATAACCAGTGTGGTCATACAACGTTGTCGTTGTTGTAGTAGCGGTCGTTAAAGTCGTACCTGTTAACGTTGTTGCGGTTGTGCTTTTTGATGTAGAAAGCCAGTTATTGCCTTTGCCGTAATTGAAAGCGGCATACCAGGATTTATCATCAAATTTCAGCCCAGTTGTCCATAACGATGCATCGTCCAGACTGCCCTGTTTACCCACGGTATAGGATGCACCCGCACTGATCAATGGTGTCAATTTGTAAGCCAAGGCGGTGCCATAAGCAGCATTATCTTTATCGACAACTGTCTCAGCACCACCTTTACTGTCACAAGGTGTTGATGCACAGGTATCTTGCACATTACGGAATTTATAATCCGCATCCAGCTGCGCGTTACCAAAAGTAGCGGAATATTTCAGTACATCGGATGCACGTTTGGTGGCAAATTTATCCACGCCAACACCTAAGCCGTTATTACCATAACCATCGGCTAAAGCCACATCTGTCCAGGCTGTTACCAGATTTGCCGCGCCATTCTGACGACCAAAAGTCACAGTCCCCCAATTGCTGTTACTCACACCACCGTAGGCCAAGCGGGTTGCCAGACTGTCATTTTTTTCTGTGTCGTTGGTTGGAACAGTAGAAGAAGAGGCTTTATCGCCAACATTGAGTTGCGCCTCATAGGCACCAACCGCGGTAAATTGATCGTCGATTTTACTTTTGCCTTTTAAGCCTAACCGCGCAAAGGTATCAGAGCCATATAACTCACTTTTACGGTCATCACCAAACACATGTCCAGCATAGGCACGCCCAGCCATATCAATGGCGCCATATTGGTTATTCATTACTGATACCGCGTTAGCTTGAGTTGCAGACAGTACACAAATTGCCACCAGAGTGAGTTTTTTCATGCTAAATATCCTTTTTATAGGCAAAAAAATCCCTTGAGCTAAATAGCCCAAACATGAGTCTTAAAAGGTGGCGGAAGCCACCCAAATCAATTGGAATTAATCGATATAGCCGTAGCTATGAATGATGGTTTTGGCTTTATCGCCTTTCAGGTAATTCAGCAACGCAACCGCAGCCGGATTGTCTTCACCTTTTTTCAGCAATACCGCATCTTGTGTTAGCGGGCTGTATAAAGAAGTTGGCACTTCCCATGCGGAACCTTTGATGAGTTTGCCATCTTTATACACCTGCGATGTGGCAACAAACCCTAACTCTGCATTACCAGTATCAACAAACTGTTTTACCTGATTGATGTTTTCACCCTGCACCAGTTTTGAACTAAGCGAAGCGGTCAATCCCAGCTTATCCAATGCTTCATACGCAGCAGTGCCATAAGGTGCAGTTTTCGGGTTCCCAACAGCTAAATGAGTATATTTACCGGTCTTGAGCACATCGCCTTTACTGTCGACGGTATTGGCATCAGCAGACCACAGCACCAATTTCCCTTTTGCATAAGTAAATTGAGTATCAGCCAGTGCTAATTCGGCTTTCACCAGTTTCTTCGGTGTTTTGCTGTCAGCACTGATCATGACTTCAAAAGGGGCACCATTTTGAATTTGAGTAAATAACTTCCCTGTCGCGCCAGAAGAAATCAGCAACGTATTACCGGTGTCTTTTTGGAACGCTTTACCAATGTCTTCCAGTGGTTGAGCAAAGTTGGCGGCCACCGCGACTTTTACCTCATCAGCGAAAGACAAACATGGTGTTAATAACAATAAAGCAATGGTGATTGGGTTTTGACGTAATGACAACATGGGCACTCCTTGGCTCATTTACTTGGCGTTATGCAGTAATAAGCACAAAGCCTGCCTGAATGCATAACGCATCAGCGACAATCAGATGCCGCCACTCAAAAAATGAGCGCAAATAACTGTAAATAACTGATATATAAGTAATATTTTTACATAAGCTCGATTGTACAAGTTGTCGCACCCACCAACGATTTGATGAATTTCGTTGTGCATTTTGTTGCACAACAATGCGTGAATAATGACAAATGTGACAATTCTCACATTATAAGTGCGACAAAATAGGACGCTTTGCCCCGTCAAATAACGCTTTTACCCTGTTTTACTGGGTAAATTGATTGAAGTTTAATCGATTTTGGTTTCGGGTATGTATTTTGCTCTTCGCTGTATAAGTTAATACATATCGAGGGATCGGAATGTCTAAACATTCACATCACATGACCGCTGCTTTATTAGGTGAGCTAAAGCTGTGTACGGAAGTAGGGCCATCACTAGGCGATGCGCGCATCCACCTGCTCGAAGCCATTGATCGTTTGGGTTCACTAACACAAGCTGCAAAGTCGATTCACTCTCTTACCGTGCAGCCTGGGACGCCTTGGATGAGATGAATAATTTGGCAGAGCAACCATTAGTAGTAAGAACAACCGGCGGGAAAAATGGCGGGGGGACGTTACTTACCGCCTATGGTAAACAAACCGTCGCACTCTACCGAGCTTTACAGGCGGAATATCAGTTAGCTTTATCCAAGATCCATGAGCAATTACAACATTCATCCTGTCAGGGGAAATTAGACGGCTGTGGTGAACAGTATGATGTACCACGGTTTCGACGTTTATTACGTCGGATATCCATGCGCAGTAGCGCCCGTAATCAGTTTATGGGCACCGTTATTGCGATACGTCCGGGCCCGGTGGAATTTGAGATCACATTAAAATTAGATGAGAAAGTACACCTGATTGCGGTTATTACCCGGGAATCGGCAGGCAGTTTAGACATCTTCGCCGGGCAAGAGTTGTATGCGTTGATTAAGTCATCGTCTGTAATGTTAGTCACAGACCGACAGCTCAAGCTATCAACCCGCAACCAACTCTGGGGCGAAATTAGTCATATCTATCGCGGACCAATTAATAGTGAAGTCGTGATCAGCTTACCGGGAGACAAAACCGTCTGTGCTGTAGTTACGACAGAAAGTGTACAAAATATGCAGTTAGCCGAAGGACAAGAAGCCTGTGCGGCATTTAAAGCCTCTGCGGTTTTGTTATGCAGCTATCAGGGGTAATTTCTATGAGAAAGTTCATGCCGAGCTTTATACGGGATCAAACAGTTTCCGTATTAAAAGTGCTATAACAAAATACGTTTTAAACAGGATCTGCCATATTGAGAGGCAGATCCTAACTATAATAAAGCAAAATTCAGCCGAACTTAGACACTCACCTGTATCCCCATTTCAACCACCCGGTCGGCTGGAACGTGAATAAAATCGTTCGTGCGCAATGAGTTTTTGCTTAACCAAATAAACATACTGGCACGCCACTTGGCAAACACAGAGCGTTTTGAAGGGATCAACGTTTCCCGGGATAAAAAGAACGTGGTCGTTTTCAAATTAAGATTCATGCCTTTTCTGGCTGAGCAGCGGAATAAATCTTCCACATCCGGCGTTTCATGAAAACCATAGGTGGCAGATATTCGCCAAATATTATGTGATAACTGATTAATTTCGATATGTTTATCCGGTTCAACATACGGTATATCCTGAGTACGAATTGTCATTAAAATAATTCGCTCATGTAAAACATGATTATGATTCAGATTATGTATCAACGCATGCGGAATACCCTGCTGTGTCCGAGAAAGATAAATGGCAGTTCCCGGCACTTTTTGTGGCGCCTCTTTTTCCACCAACCCAACAAATTGGTCTAATGGCATACTCATACGGCTAAGTTGACGTAATAAAAGAAAACGCTCCCATTTCCAAATGGCCATGATACAAAAGGTTAACGTTCCTACACCTAATGGTAACCAACCACCATCAAATACTTTGACCAGATTTGATGAGAAAAATGGAATATCGATTATTAATAGTGCGGCACCTATATATTTTACAATCCGCTCAGGCCATCCCCAGTTATATTTCGCCACATAACAAGCTAATACCGTGGTAATCGCCATGGTCCCGGTTACCGCAATGCCATAGGCTGATGCCAATTTGCCTGACTCACCAAACATAACAACAACTACTACCACAGACCAAAATAAAGCCCAGTTAACAAATGGCATATATATCTGACCAGACTCATAAGCTGAGGTATGTAATATAGTCATATTAGGTAGATAGCCCATCCGCACTGCTTGTCGCGTCATAGAAAATGCACCAGATATTACTGCTTGCGATGCAATAATTGTCGCCAGTGTTGCCAACACAACTAAGGGTAAAATAGCCCAATCCGGTGCCAATCTATAAAATGGATTTTCCAGTGCCGAGGTATCGTTCAGTATCAACGCACCTTGCCCGAAATAATTCAGAATTAACGCTGGCGATACAAAAGAAAACCAAGCCAACCGGATCGGTTTAGGACCAAAATGCCCCATATCTGCATATAACGCTTCACCACCAGTAATGGAGAGCACCACCGCGCCTAATGATAAAAAAGCAGTTATTTTATAAGTTGTTAGGAAATGAATGGCCCATTTTGGATGTAACGCATGTAAAACAAAGGGATTAGCAAAGATCTGTTTTAGCCCTAAAAGACCTAAGACTAAAAACCAAATGATCATGATCGGCCCGAAGTATTTACCAACAGTTGCAGTGCCATGTTTTTGGATGTAAAAAAGTAAAAACAGTACAAGTAGCGAAGCAGGAACAATATATCGCTGTAGATCAGGTGCAATAACCTGAACCCCTTCCAATGCAGAAAGCACTGACATCGCAGGTGTTATAATACTGTCACCATAAAATAAACCACCGCCGATCAAACCTAAAATCAACAAGGCTGTTGTTGTGTTATATCCGGTGTTTCTTCCAGCCAATGACATTAGAGTTAATATCCCGCCCTCACCCTTATTATCTGCTTTCAGAACAAACGCTAAATATTTTATCGAAACAACCAATATTTGCGCCCATAAAATAAGCGATAAAAAACCAAGCACTACATCTTGAGTCGGTTTTAACCCAATATGCGGTGAAAAACATTCATGGATGGTGTATAGAGGGCTAGTTCCAATATCACCATAAACAACACCGATCGCCGCAATGGTTAACTGGCGTACCGTTTGACTGTTGTGATTATCCATATATCAATAGACCCAGAAAATAGCTGTTAAACAGCGATAAAAACCCTCAGCTTAAATGCTGATAAAAATATAAAATCAATCTCTTTGCTTATTCTTTAATCAAGAATAAATCGATAGCCAATTCCCGTTTCTGTTTGTAAATAACGAGGCTGAGTGGCATCTTTTTCAAGCTTTTGTCTTAAATGCCCCATATAAATACGAATGTATTGGGTTTGCTCAACATATGAAGGCCCCCAGACGGTATTTAATAATTGACGGTGAGTGAGTACACGCCCTGGTTGAGCTAATAATGCCATTAATAATCGGTATTCCAGTTGCGTCAGGTGTATTTCTTCATTATTCCGAAAGACGAGTCGTTTCGTGCGGTCAACACGGACATCACCGAAACAAATTTCTGGTGATTCAGATTCTTTTTCTGTAATTCGACGACGTAGATTAGCCCTGACCCGTGCTAATAATTCCGCCATACCGAATGGCTTACTGAGATAATCATCTGCCCCTGCATTTAATGCCTTTACTTTATCAATCTCATCACTGCGCGCAGATAAAACAATAATAGGTAATTGACTCCATTGGCGTACTTCCTCAATAAACTGATTACCGTCACCATCCGGCAAACCAAGATCTAAAATAACTAAATCAGGTTTTCGGGTCGCTGCTTCAATTAACCCGCGTTGTAATGTTTCCGCATCAAAGACACGGAATCCTTCAGATTGCAGCGCAGTTCCGAGAAATCGGCGGATTTGTTGTTCATCTTCGACGATGAGAATATTCGCTGTATGGTCGCTCACGATTCGCTGCCTGGTTCTGGTTCTAATTCGGGTAAGGGCTGTAATGGCAAGGTGAAGTGAAAATTCACACCACCGCCCTTGCGGTTTTCAGCCCATATTTGCCCACCGTGTGTTTCAACAATAGCCCGGCAGATCGCAAGACCCAACCCTACACCTGGAGTGGTCGATTCTTTTTCGCCGCGGGCAAATTTCTCAAAAATCAGTTTCTCTTTTCCTGCCGGTAATTCAGGCCCCAGATTCCACACCGTAATTTGTAATTCAGCGCTGTGCACGGCGACATCAATACCAATCGTTACGTCTTTCCCGGCATATTTGCAGCCATTTTCCAGCAGATTCACCAGCACACGTTCTATCAATACGCCATCGCAATGCAGCAACGGTAAATCTGAAGGAATGTTAATTTTCAGTGGGTGACCAGTGAGAGAAATACTTAATGTTGTCAGTGCACTTCCAGCAATTTCTTGTAACGATTGCCATTCTTTACGCAGATGCACACCTTCCGACTCTAAACGCGCCATATCCAATAAATTATTGACCAAGCGAGTTGTTCCAAGCACTTGCGCTCTGATCGCATTGGCTTGTTGAGTATGTGGTGAACCATCGTGTGCTAATGACTGCATCAACATTTCTGCCTGTGCAAACAACACGGTTAGCGGTGTACGCAGATCATGTGACAGTGCGGCCAGCAAGGCATTACGTAACCGCTCGGTTTCACTGTGTAATTTGGCATTTTCAGCCACGTGCGCCAGCCGGAGCCGCTCTAACGCCACAGAAATCAATAATGCATAAGTATCGAGCAAACGTTGTTGCTCTGGGATCATTAAGATCCGTAGATTGGCAGGTTCTAACACCAGCACACCTAACGTGCGTAAGGGTGTGACTAGTGGTACATAGCGTTGTGCAGCAGCCGGCAGAGTGTCCGTCCCCATACCCGCATGGGCATTATGCTCAAAACACCATTGCGCAATCGCATGATCGACTTGCAAATGTCTGCGCCCCAACAACTGTAATTGCTGATCATCATTAGGTAGTAGTAAAGCGGAGCCAGAGCGAAAACTGCGTTTCAGAAAATGTTCTGCGATACGGGCAATATCTTCTGCCGTAAGCACTGAACTTAATGCTTTGGCCATTTCGAATAAATTGCGGGCCCGCTCTTCACGATAACGCGCTACCCGCGCCTGATAGCGTGCCCATGCTGTTAATTGCCCTATAATAAGCCCCACTAGCAACATGACACTGAATGTCAGTAGATATTGCGCATCTTTCACCGCAAAAGAAAAATGCGGGATGACAAAGAAAAAGTCGAAACTGGCAACGTTGATAATCGCCGCTACACTGGCGCTGAGCCGGCCATACAGTAAGGCGACAAAAACCACACCCAGCAAATACAACATGATGATATTTAGCGGCGCTAAATAATTCACCAATAATGATGACAACAGCGTGATGACCACACAACACAATAATGCAGCGCCAATGCCCGTGAATTGACGCTGCCATTTTTCGTCTTTATGACGTAGATCTGCAGGCAGTACTGGATTATTTGCCGTATCACTTTCGGAAAGTGAAACAATCAGCAGATCGAGGTCGGGGCCGCGCGTACCCAGACGATGTGCAAAACTGCCTTTCCACCAATCATGCCAACGTCGCTTATTGTGGCGACCAATCAGGATCTTGCCTAAATTATGTTCACGCGCGTAGTGTAAGACAGCATCGGTTTCTTCCTGTGCAGGTAACGTTGAAGTCTCTGCACCCAGTTCCTGCGCCAAATGCAGCGTGGTTAATATGTTGCGTCGTTCATGCTCAGGTAAGCGATGCAACAGTGGTGTTTCCACATACACGGCATGCCAAACACACCCCAATCGCCCTGCCAGACGTGCCGCCACACGAACTAATTTTTCGTTCCCGCCACCGGGGCCAATGCAAACCAACAATGAATCACGCGTATGCCAGACGGGTTCGCCAGTATGCCGAAGCGCCTGCATTTGTTCATCAACTCGATCCGCCGTACAGCGCAGTGCCAGTTCCCGCAACGCGATCAGATTTTCTTTACGGAAAAAATGCTCGATGGCACGTTCCGCTTGCTGAGGCAGATACACTTTGCCTTCATCGAGACGACGTCGCAGATCATCGGGAGGAAGATCCACCAGCACCACTTCGTCTGTTTCTTCATATAAACGATCGGGTACTGTTTCACGCACTCGCACGCCAGTAATGCTACCGACGACATCATTGAGACTTTCTAAATGTTGAACATTTAGTGTGGTTAAAACATCAATCCCTGCTGCCAATAACTCTTCAACATCTTGCCAGCGTTTAGGATGACGGGAGCCCGGCATATTGGAATGTGCCAACTCATCGACTAACACCAATGCCGGGGCACGAGATAACGCACCATCCAGATCAAATTCATGGAAGGTGTGTTTGCGATAGTGCACTTGTTTCAGTGGTAATTGGGTTAACCCTTCGAGTAAAGCGGCCGTTTCGCTCCGGCCATGGGTTTCGACCACACCCACCAGCACATCCAGCCCTTCAGCCCGAAGACGACGCGCCTCTTGCAGCATGGCATAGGTTTTACCAACACCTGCACAAGCACCGAAGAATATCTTCAGATGCCCACGCAGTGGCCTGACATCCGCGAGTAAAACATCCGGATCTGGCCTTAAGTCATCATTATCGAGCGGCATGTAACGTATCCTGTTGATCTAATGATAAATTCAAACTCATCACATTAATCATAGGCGCTCCCGCAGCAAACCAGGTAGAACGA
Organism: uncultured Tolumonas sp.; assembly: GCF_963678185.1. NCBI lineage: Bacteria > Pseudomonadati > Pseudomonadota > Gammaproteobacteria > Aeromonadales > Aeromonadaceae > Tolumonas > uncultured Tolumonas sp. The sequence continues at coordinate 243,306 of NZ_OY782757.1, read as the reverse complement.
TCTATCTGTTGTTCGATCATTGCTGCAACGCGTTTTTCCGGCCAACCACGGCTCTGAGCCACCCGGTTTAGCTGATAATACGCGGCAGCTACGCTGATATGCGGATCTAATCCACTCGCCGATGCCTGAATCAACTCAGTGGGCACCGGTTTTGTATTGCCACTGGCTTGTTGCCAATACTGGACTCGCTCTTGCCACTGTTGCATTAATGCAGGGCTGGTTTGGCCATAATTGCTGCCACCCGATGCCATGGCATCAAAATTACCTGCCGACGGGCGCGGCCAGAAATAACTAGACTGAGTAATGTTTTGTGCCAGCAAAACTGACGCGACCGGTTTCCCGTTTCGATATAACAAAGAACCATTGGCCTGTGCCGGGAAAAGTAATTGTGCTAACCCAGTAACCAACAATGGATAAATAACACCGGTGATCGCCGTTAATAACAACAACATCTGGAATGCAGTACGAAGTGTTTTCATATCAAATCCATCCCATCAATGTCAGTAATAAGTCGATCACTTTGATGCCAATGAACGGCAGCACGATCCCACCTAGCCCGTAATAGAATAAATTGCGACGTAATAACGATTTGGCCGAAAGAGGTTGATAATGCACACCGCGTAAAGCTAATGGGATCAAACCGATAATGATCAATGCGTTGAATATCACAGCAGACAAAATGGCGGATTGCGGTGACGCCAGATGCATCAGATTTAACACACCCAATTGCGGATAAGTGGCCACAAAGGCCGCCGGTAAAATGGCAAAATATTTCGCCAGATCATTGGCCAAACTAAACGTCGTCAGAGAACCGCGCGTCATCAGCATTTGTTTACCGATATGCACCACCTCAATCAGTTTGGTCGGGTTCGAATCGAGATCGACCATATTCCCAGCCTCTTTTGCCGCTTGTGTACCACTATTCATGGCCACCGCAACATCGGCTTGAGCTAATGCAGGCGCATCGTTGGTTCCGTCACCGGTCATGGCTACTAACCGACCTTCCGCCTGATATTGCCGGATCAACGCCAACTTCGCTTCGGGGGTTGCCTCAGCCAGAAAATCATCCACGCCCGCTTCAGCGGCAATGGCCGCCGCAGTCAGGCGGTTATCACCTGTGATCATCACCGTTTTAATGCCCATGCGGCGTAATTCGGCAAAACGTTCTTTGATACCGCCTTTGACAATATCTTTAAGCGCGACGACACCTAAAACCCGTGAACCTTCACTAACAACCAGTGGAGTGCCACCGGTTTTCGCAACATCCTCAACGAGCTTATCCACTTCCGGCGGAAAATAGCCTTGATTAGAAGCAATATGCCGACGCAGTGCATCAACCGAACCTTTGCGGATCATCCGATCATGCACATTCACGCCACTCATCCGCGTTTGGGCGGAAAAAGGCACAAAGGTCGCGTCTAATGCATGTAAATCACGTTCGCGTAAATTAAAGCGTTGTTTAGCCAACACCACGATGCTACGGCCTTCCGGTGTTTCATCGGCCAGTGAGGCCAGTTGGGCAACACTGGCTAACTCTTGTTCTGTCACGCCCGGTGCCGGTAAAAATGCCGCCGCCTGACGATTACCTAAAGTGATGGTGCCGGTTTTATCCAATAACAAAACATCAATATCACCAGCCGCCTCTACCGCACGCCCAGAAGTCGCTATCACATTGGCCGCCAGCATCCGGCTCATGCCTGCCACGCCAATGGCTGACAACAAACCACCGATGGTCGTTGGAATCAAACAGACCAGCAATGCCACCAAAACCGTCACCGAAATAGGTGCACCCTGGCCGATGGCTGTCACGCTATACAGAGAAAATGGCAGCAAGGTCACTACCGCCAGCAGAAAAATCAGCGTTAGTGCGACCAGTAAAATCGACAGCGCAATTTCGTTGGGTGTTTTCCGGCGTTTAGCCCCTTCCACCATGGTAATCATGCGATCGAGAAAGGTTTCGCCTGGGTTTACCGTACAGCCGATCACCAGCCAATCAGAAAGTACTCGTGTTCCACCTGTTACCGCAGAAAAATCGCCACCTGACTCACGGATGACTGGGGCTGACTCGCCGGTGATGGCACTTTCATCCACCGATGCCACACCTTCAATGACCTCGCCATCACACGGGATCACCTCGCCAGCCGACGCCAGCACATAATCGCCTTTACGCAAGCTCTCAGCCGAAACCAGTTGGCTTACTGCATCGTGCACGGCACTGGCCAATTTATGTGCAATAACGGTTTTCTTAAGCCCTTTCAAACTGGCCGCTTGCGCTTTACTTCGCCCTTCGGCTAGCGCTTCAGCCATATTGGCAAACAACAGAGTGAACCACAGCCACACCGTCACAGCGATCGTAAAAAAGGCGTCTGATGATGAATGGGCAGCTAATTGCACTCCACTGACAATCGTCAACAAGACACAACAACACCAGACAACCATCATCACCGGATTGCGCCATTGCGCCCGAGGGTCTAGTTTCAATACCGCATTGATTAACGCGGGTTTCAGTAATTCCGGATCAAACAGTGAAAATTGTTTACGAGACATAATGCGTTATCCCTCAATGAGCCTGCCACAAGGTCAGATGTTCCGCGATCGGACCCAGCGCCAGCGCCGGAATAAAGGTCAAAGCACCAATCAGCAAAACCACGCCAATCAACATGCCAACAAACAAAGGGCCATGACACGCCAGACTACCGGCGCCAGAGGGCTGATGCCGTTTTTCTATTAATGCACCGGCAACCGCTAACACAGGCACCATGACACCAAAACGCCCCAGAAACATCAGCACTGACAGCGTAATATTCATAAAAGGTGTGTTGGCATTAAGACCAGCAAAAGCGCTGCCATTGTTATTAGCGGCAGAAGAAAAGGCATACAGCATTTCAGAAAAACCATGCGTTCCTGATTCATGCAAGCTGGCTAATCCTTGTGGTAATACCAAAGCCAGTGCGGTGCCGAACAACACTAATGCCGGTGGAATAAGAATGGCGATAGTGACCATTTTCATTTCATAAATTTCGATCTTCTTCCCCATATATTCGGGGGAACGACCAATCATCAAGCCCGCCAGAAATACCGTCAGAAATACGAACAACATCATGCCGTACCAGCCACTACCCACACCGCCAAAAACGACCTCGCCCAATTGCATTAACACCATCGGGACCAGCCCCCCCAGCGGGGTCAGTGAATCATGCATCGCATTTACGGCACCGCATGAAGCTGCAGTCGTAATCGTGGCAAATAAGGAAGAAGCCCATAAACCAAACCGGGTTTCCTTACCTTCCATATTGCCGCCGTTTTGTAAGGCAAACAGTTGCTGATCAACCGGTAGATGAGCCAACAGTGGATGCCCCTGACTTTCCGCCCACATAAGTAACAGAGCCGCCCCCGCCAGCATGATCCCCATCGTCCACAACAAGGCAGAGCCAATACGGGAATCTCCGGCGACGCGGCCAAAGCAAACACACAACGCAGCAGGGATCAGAAGGATCGAAATCATCTGTACGAAATTAGTTAACGCGGTTGGGTTTTCAAACGGATGTGCTGAGTTAGCGTTAAAATAACCGCCACCATTGGTGCCCAACATTTTGATGGCCTCTTGCGAAGCTACCGGCCCCAGCGCGATATGCTGTTCAACACCGGTCAGACCCGGCACACTAATTTGCGCCACGAAGGTCTGCACAACCCCTTGCTGGGATAAAAACAGCGCATAAATAACACTGATTGGTAATAACAGATAAACCGTGATGCGCCACATATCGACCCATGCATTACCCAATTGCTGTGGCCCAGTTCGAACCAGCGCCCGCATTAACACAAATGCCACCGCAATACCGTTCGCTGCAGACAGGAAGTTTTGCACGGTCAAGCCGGCCATTTGGCTTAAGGGGGATAATGTCGTTTCACCGGCATACGCCTGCCAGTTGGTGTTAGTGATAAAACTGATTGTCGTGTTCACCGCAAGCAAAGGCGACACAGCGGGTAAATGCGATGGATTCAGCGGCAAATAGCCTTGCAATTGCAACAAAAGAAAAAGAACAACTGCCCCTAATAAATTAAGTATTAAGATCGCATTGGCATAACTACGCCAACTCATGTTGTCGTTTACATCGATTCCCAAACGCGATTCGAAATGAACCACACAAAGAGGTAGTCGTTCTTCCACTAACCGCGTTAAAGCAATACCTAATGGCCAGGCTAATAGCAGCAACACCACCAAATAACTGATGAGTAATACAACACCTGAACTGAACATGTCAGAATTCCTCAGCTCGAAGCAAAGCATAAACGAGATAAATAAACAAAGCGGTGGCCATCAATCCTGCCAGCCATAGTACAAAGGTCATTGTGTTTATCTCCCTATCGACGACATTCTCGTCATGGCACCAGATCAGATTCGCTTAAATCGGGTGCAGAGTTCTTATTGATAAGCTTAAAAAAGAAGAGATAAAGAAGGGATAAAAATACAGGGGCGAAGTATAAAAATTGTATAAAAATAGCTGCGCGAACCAACGCCGTGCATACCAGCGTTAAGTTCAGTTAATCCCAATAAGAATTTTCGCCAAAGCGTGTTACTAAAAAATCAATCATCGTGCGCATGGCTTGTGACATCTGTTTTCTCGATGCATAAACCGCATAGATCCCCATATCCGCCATTTTATAGTCCGGTAATATAGGCACCAATTTACCCTGTTTGATCAACTCACTGGCGGCAAAAGTCGGCAACATTGTTATTCCACATCCGGTTACCGCCGCTTGTTGCAAAACCAATGCTTCGTTCGCACTAAAATTCCCTTGAACCGGAACAGATATAGGATGCCCGGCATGTTCAAACTGCCACAAACTCTGACCGAAGTAGGCATAGGTTAAACAGTTGTGTTGCGTGAGATCTTGAGGGGAAAGCGGCACACCCCGTTTATGTAAATAATCCGGTGAAGCGCAGATAACAGAACGACACATACCAATCTTGCGGGCAATGAGATTAGGATCAAGATTGTTGGTGATCCGAATGGCGAGGTCGATACGTTCCTCAATCAGGTTCACGGTACGATCAACCACCTGCAAATCAACACTCGTTGCCGGATATCGGGCCAGATAAGCCATCACGGCATCAGTCATGTGGGGGTGCGCAAACACCGCACTAGTAGTGATCCGTAATTGCCCTCGAGGCTCGCCTTCCCGCTCAGCAACCGTGGCTTCCATATTTTCAGCCAGTTTCAGCATTTCACGGCACAACGGCAACATCTGCGTACCCGCAGTGGTGAGAGTAAGCTTACGCGTAGTTCGGTGTAATAAACGCGCCCCCGCCCATTCCTCCATGTACGCAACATAACGCGACGCCATCGCCCGCGACATATCCAGATGTTCTGATGCAGCAGACACACTGCCGCGCTCTACGGTTTCAAGAAATACTTTAATGGCGGTGAACTTATCCATATATGCTTAATTTATGCAACAAACTGTCAACTATATACCTCTATTTGCTCATTTCAATATCCAATAGACTTTATTCCATCAGGTCATACTACTGCCAGGAACCATACATGAACGCATTAGAACTTTATTACTTCTTCGACCCGCTATGTGGCTGGTGTTATGCCAGTGCACCCGCATTAGCCGGGTTAGCCGAAGAGTTTCCAGACGCATTAACGTTAATGCCTTCAGGTCTGTTTTCGGAAGAAAATTCACGCGACATCTCGCCAGAATGGGCAGCGTATGCTTGGCGTAATGACCAACGCATTGAACAGATAACCGGTCAGCAATTCAGTACGGCTTATTACAACCACGTACTGCACGGTGACCATTTGCGTTTTGATTCAGGCCCGGCAACACGAGCGATGACGCTTATCAAAACGATTGATCCGGCTTTGGAACATGCGTTTTTAAATGCGGCGCAACAGGCGCGTTATATCCAAGGGTTAGATACCGCAAATCCACAGGTGTTAGGTCTGGTTGCAGAAACGATTGCCGCGAAAAAAGGTATTGAGGTCCCAGCTGAGCAATTTTCTGAGCAAATTGCAGATGATCAGCAACTAGCCGCAGCGACTAAAGAAAGAATAACGCTGACTCAGCAATTGATGCAGCGCCTGAATATTTCAGGTGTTCCTTTATTACTGGTCAGCATCAACGGGCAAGAGTTCATTTTACACGGCGCCGATCTTTATAACGGTCCAAGAAAATTAATTAATTCGATTAAACAGATCATTAGTTCCCAAAAATAGTGAATTACTTATTAAATAAACGGAGTTCATCATGACAAATAAAATTCTGGTTCTGGGCGCAACAGGCAACATTGGCAAACCACTGACAGAAGCATTAGTAGCGAAAGGTGAAAAAGTAAAAGCCGCTTCTCGTACTGGTAAACCCGTGGCTGGTGCTGAAAGCGTGGTGTTTGATTTCACCGAACTATCGACCATTGATAATGCGTTTGAAGGGGTAGATCGTGTTTATGTCATGGTGCCAACCGGCCATATCGATGTAGTTTCTTTAGTCACACCGGTATTGGATGCGGCCATTAATAAAGGCGTAAAAATTGTGCTGCAATCAGTACTCGGCGTTGATGCGGATGACAGCATTCCTTACCGTCAGCTGGAATTAAAAGTAGAACGTTCTGGTGTACCGTTTGTGATCCTGCGTCCAAACTGGTTCTCTGATAATTTCCATACCTTCTGGCTGGCAGGGATCAAGCAAGGTGTGATCGCGGTGCCGGCGGCACAAGGTAAATCCAGTTTCATCGATGTACGCGATATTGCAGAATCTGCCGCAGCAGCATTAACAACCACCGCTTTTGATGGCAATGCGTTCAATCTGACTGGCCCAGAAGCACTAAGTTATGCTGATGCCGCAGAAAAACTATCTCAAGCATCAGGTCACGCCATTCAATATCAGGCGATTGATGATGATACGTTCGTTGGCATTTTGACCGGTGTCGGTGTTCCAAACGATTACGCCAGTTTCTTAGCGTCGATCTTCTATCCGGTGCGTGAAGGCTGGACAGCTCTAGTTACTGATTCCGTTGAAAAATTGACCGGACATGCCCCTCGTTCAGTATCAACTTATATCAATGATCATATTGCATTGTTTAAATAAATCGTCACCAAACCAGATAAAGCCATCCCTATTGGGGTGGCTTTATTATTCACTACCTACGGCATCAAAAAAATAACTGGTACACGTGCGTGGACTCAAGTAATTAAATATCTCTTTTGGCAAACGTGATGGTTGTAACGCACGTTTTATACTCAAAGAAACATGTTCTAAATCAATGATGGCGGCTTTATCACGCGGCACTTGCGGGTCATAGATCATTAATTTCGGATACAACAAGCGTTCACTATTAACTGACATGATGAGACCAACATGACCATTGGATAATTCAACAACACATCCAGGCGGATAAATACCTAATTGTTTAATTAATAATTGAATATAACGCTTATTTAGTTTCTGGCTGCGGTGTTTGAATAAAAAAGATAATGCAGTATAAGGTGGAACAGGTTGTTTGGCTCTCAAAAGAGGATTGCAAATATAGTCATATTCGTCGATTACAGATAATAGCTGGGTCAAATCATCTATTTGATCGCCTGTAACGCCTTTAGGATAACCCGATCCATCAAGACGTTCATGATGTTTTAATATTATCTCTTTGGCTCTATAGGGAAAATTATTCATGAGATCTAATAATTTCAACCCATAAATAGGGTGCATTTGATACAGATTTTCTTCCGGTTTAGTCAAGGGCTCGGTCTTACGCAAGATCTGCGTTGGCAGCTTAATTTTTCCTATATCATGGAAAATTGCGGCCATACCAATCAGTTTGATTTCATCTTCAGTCTTATCACACTGTTTAGCCATTAACATAGACAATGTGGCAACATTCAGCGAATGATAATAAAGCCCTTCTTCTCTGGTCGAATCATCCATTAAGTGTAATGTTATTTGATCAGCTTGCTTTAATTGTTCCGAAAGATAATCAACCAGCTCCTGTGCTTCACGAATTGCAGTTAATGGTCTGGTCTGTAGCTTATTAATAAGACCTCGCATTTGAGTAAAGGTATGTTTAAATGTTTCTTCCGCCCTTTTTTGACTGCGCTTGTATTTTTGCAGTTGCTCAATGCGGCTGAGTTTTTCAGAATGCATTTTACCATGAAGCTCATTTATCTCATCATGACCATCTTCTTCACTCAGTTGTATTATCTGCTCTGGTTCTTTTTTTTTCGGTAAAGTTTCAGATTTTTCAACGATGAGAAAAACATGCTCTAACTCTAACTGTTGAATTATTTTAATTTGCTCTTCATTTTTTATCATGAAGTTTGATAATAAAAATGGATGTTTATGCCAGGTCAGTGGCAATCTTACATAATTACCTATTTGCAGATTTTTTACTGATACTTTTATTTCGTTCAAAATATCTACAACCCATCCCTAGTTAGACCACTTTATATTTAAATTAAAATTTCATTTAAATATAATCCAAACACAGCATAGTTCAGGTCTTTTATACAATCTCAAATAACAGAGATTGATTTTTATCCATTTATGGTGATTATTATTATGCTTAGCTCAATGAATGTCCAGATCATTTGAGTCTTTAGATATCATTTGTGACTCACCTGCAGAACAGTCATTTGCGGTCATGATACGCGAGGAATGGTTTGTAGCAGGTAATGGTACAACTATAGATCTTGAATTAACCGGAATCCGACTGATTCCGGTTTTTATCTAATTATTTGTGCAATACCGATTCAATTGCAGCAACTAATTCAGGGCTATCTGGCGTAATGTCTGGGGCATAGCGCCCAATAACGTGACCATCGCGTCCAATCAAGAATTTCTCAAAGTTCCACATGATATCAGTTTCATTAGCTGGCAATAATTGACGATCAGCCAATCGAGAACGCAGAGTTCCATCAACTTTTGCTATCGCTTGTGGCTGTTCAACAATCAACCATTGATACAATGGATGCCGTGATTCCCCATTTACACAAATTTTACTGAATAGCGGGAACGTAACCCCATAATTCAAGCTGCAAAAATCACTGATTTCTGCATCCGTTCCTGGTTCTTGTGCAGCAAATTCATTTGAAGGAAACGCTAATATTTCAAAGCCTTGTGATTTGTATTTGTCATAAATAGCTTGAAGTGTTGTGTATTGTGGTGTCAGACCACATTTTGATGCCACATTAACGATCAGTAATACTGATCCGGCAAAATCAGATAAGTGAACAGGTGAGCCATCAATCTGAGTTAAGGGTAATTCGTTGATATTCTGAACCATTTCTCGCTCCTCTTTTATTGCTAATTCATCATTTCAATTGCGCACAACTTAATTGCCAACAACTTATATGCTCCTAATAGGTGTAGAATGCAAGAAGCATATATTGATCATCGAATAAACAGCCCAGCACCGATGATAGTAAAGAATAGACAGGAAATTCATGGATAGCGTTGTCGTACTAGTTGATGTGCAAAATATCTACTACACCACCAAACAAGCCCACAATTGTAATTTTGACTATAACGAATTTTGGCGACAGGTAACGGCCAATCGACGCGTTGTAAAAGCGATTGCCTATGCAATCGATCGCGGCGATGAAAAACAGCGGCAATTTCAAAATATCCTTCGCGCCATTGGTTTTGAAGTAAAACTGAAACCCTTTATTCAACGGGCAGATGGCACCGCCAAAGGCGATTGGGATGTTGGCATTACACTCGATGCCATGGAATACGCAAAAGTGTCCGACATTGTGGTGCTGGTCTCTGGTGACGGCGATTTTGATTTATTAGTAAATAAAATTCACCGTGATTTCGATGCATTAGTAGAGGTGTATGGTGTGGCTAAATTTACCTCATTGGCGTTAGTAAATTCGGCGGCCAAATTTATTCCTATTGAAAGTGATTTGTTATTAAAGTAATTCAGTCGCTATCAAACTGCGGAGTCGAACATGCTTGAGTTAAGACCTAATTGTGAATGCTGTGATAAAGATTTGCCACCAGAGTCCACTGAGGCACTGATTTGTTCATTTGAATGCACATTTTGCGTCACTTGTGCAGATAACATACTTGCCGGGGTTTGCCCAAATTGTGGTGGCGAACTGGTTCGGCGCCCTCGCCGTCCGGCTAATAAACTAGTTAATAATCCGGCATCAATAACACGCATTTTTAAACCACGGGTTTCAGCATGACAAGCCATGAAGACGATTCAGCAACAGCGCTTAAACACATGTTTAATACGGATCGTTTTGCCCATATAGCAGCAGCCACTGGTGCGATTAACTCCGCATTTGATGGTGCGCGCTTTTTACAACTGGCCACAACATCACTGGCTGAACGCTCGATTATGCAGCGTTTGCGGCAGACAACGGTGAGTTTAGAAACATGTCTTCCAGGTCATTTTACGCAGCAACTTGAAACGTTGTACGCTCTGGCGCCGAAAATAAATCACGGTTTTGTTTCGATGATCCTGCCCGAATTTGTTGCGCTTTACGGCCAGGATCACTTTGCTGAATCAATGGATGCCCTGAAATATTTTACGCAATTTGGTTCGTCCGAATTTGCCGTACGCCATTTTTTACTAAAAGACATGGGCCGCACACTAACGACCATGCAGCAATGGGCAGAAGATGAAAATGATCATGTCCGACGTCTCGCCAGTGAAGGCTGCCGTCCACGCTTACCCTGGTCATTTCAGATAAAAGCACTAATAGAAGATCCATCACCAGTTGCACCTATCTTACAAGCGCTCAAAACCGACTCGGCATTATATGTCCGAAAATCGGTCGCTAATCACCTGAACGACATTACAAAAGATCATCCGGAATGGGTTATCTCGTTATTTTCAACATGGCCGGAAGATAATCCGCATAGTCAGTGGATCATTCGCCATGCACTACGTTCGTTAATAAAACAAGGTGATCAAAAAGCATTAACTCTGATTGGTGTGGCAGGTAAACCTGATATCGACATTATTCGTTTTGATGTTTCACCCAATCAGATTGCATTAGGCGATGTCATTACACTGCAAGTTGATATCCAATCACAATCAGATAACACGCAGAAATTAGTCATTGATTACGCCATTCACTATGTAAAACAGAACAGTAAAACATCCAGAAAAGTGTTTAAACTCCGTACAACAGAGCTAGCTGCATTGGGAAGACTGGACCTCTCTAGCCGTCAAACCATCAAAGATTTTACAACACGAAAACATTACGCCGGAAAGCATATTGTAGAACTAATAATTAATGGCGAGATGGTTGCTCAACAAGCGTTTTCTTTGATTACTAACTGATGAGTGACAGTGTTTTACCCCCTAATGATATGATTAGGGGGACTTATAATTTACGGTTGTGATTCAACGGGTTGGATAGTCTGTGTTCCGCCCCACGCTATGTTATCAAAGCGCTCAGATGGGTTGCCATTTTTAGTGGCAATGATGGGCGATAAACTGGCCATTTTCCATTCCGTATGTGGCCACCATTTTTCCACCGTGGTGTGATGTATCGGCTCAATACTTTCCCCTGGTTTTGGCATATTAACGATGACACCAGCCGATTTAGCTGCCGCTAACACGCGTTCCGCCGGTTCGGTCCAGCTGTGTGGCGCCAGTTCAAACAATCCCCAATGCACTGGGATCATCACTTCGCCGCGAACTTCCTGATGCGCGCGTACCGCTTGCTCTGGCCCAAGATGCCAGTCCGGCCAAAATGGGTTGTATTGTCCCGTTTCAATCAACGTTACATCAAACGGGCCTAACCATGAGCCAATGTCTTTAAATCCGGGGAAATATCCCGTATCGCCAGAATAATAAACCCGATGCGCAGGGCCGATCAGCGCAAACCCTGACCATAATGTTTTATTCGATTGCGGGATCAAGCGCCCTGAAGCATGGCGAGCAGGTGTCGCCACGACATCGATATCATTTACCTGTGTTGAGTCCCACCAATCCATTTCGGTAATTTTACTGGCAGGAACGCCCCAATATTCAAGATGGGCCCCGACGCCCAGCGGAACCAGAAATTGTGTATCCCAATCTTTCATCGCTTCGATGGTAGCGCGATCCAGATGGTCGTAGTGGTCGTGGGAAATCAAAACCGCGTCGATATGCGGCAGATCAGCCAACTGAATTAAAGGCTTATACCAACGTTTGGGCCCTAACCAAGACACTGGCGATGTCCGTTCACTCCATACCGGATCAATCAGAATGCGCGTTCCATCGACCTCAATTAATGATGTGGAATGACCAAGCCAAGTTACTCGCAGATCACGATGTAATGGTTGCGCTAACGCAGCCTTCACATTCGTAATCACCGGAATCGCTTGTTGTGGCGTCGCATCTGGGCTAGCGCGAAATGTCTGCATCATAGCGCTTTTCATATCACTCCAGATCGGTTGCGGATTTTCAAATTTGCCGTCATGCCATTGGGGTGATTGTTTAATTCTAGACAGACGTTCACCACTTGGCGCTTTACCGAATGAAGCATAACCCGTGACAAAAAATACACTGGTGACCAACCCCACAAACAAACCTGAAATAGCTAACAGCCATTTGAACGTGCGTCGAAAATGAACCGTAAATTGAGCCATGATGTCTCCTCCCGTTCTTATTGAATACCGGTAGTAACGAGTGTTAGTGTTTTCATATCGTTGCCCTGCCTTATTTATCTACAGCAATTTTTACTAGGGTATATTTGGCCCATCATGAGTGATTAATCAATCAATTAAAGGTTAAATTTTTTTACTCGTTTGCCAGTACTCGCCAGAATGCTTCAAAACCGGCGTTACAATAGTGTTCCGCTTCTACGGGTTCACGAATGATAAAATCAATCGTTGCGTCAGCCATAGCTACCATCATGGCAGTGACAAAAGCGCACGAATTATTCTGGATCTTACTGTTTTTAAGGCATTCATCCAGAAGCACCCCAGCCTCTGAAAAAATTGCCATACCTGCAGCTCGGCTCTCAGCTGTTAGCCGATCTGACACACTGAGTTGGCCCATAACCTTACGTTTTTCCGGATTATGCGCGCCCCAATTAATATATTTCGACCAGACAAAATGCATTCTTTCACGAAGCGTCAGCGTGCGGGGATAGTTAGATAACATCTCCCGCCCCATCTCTTTTTTGAGTTCCAGATAGAGTTGGTTGAGCAATTCATCTTTGGTCTTGAAATAGGTGAACAGCGTTCCTTCTGCTACCCCTGCTGTGCGTGCAATTTTTGACGTTGGCGCCTCAAGACCCAATGCAGAACAAACAGCAATGGTCGCTGTTAATAATGCATAATATTTATCTTCACTTTTGGGTCTTGCCATAGCACATTCACAAACAATAAATGAGTAACCACTCAACTATAACAGCGCAATACGCTAAACACAAGTAAGTAGCGGCCCCTTCACTCATGCGGTAAGACATAGACTCACAGTATTGAACCTAGCAATAAATGCTCTAATTCTACTAATGAAGCAACTTCATAATGCGGTGTGATCCCCTCTGGGGCTAGTTTCTTTTCAGCATTAACCCAGCAGGTATGTAACCCGGCATTAAGACCACCTAAAATATCGGAATCGGGGTTATCGCCGACCATCAAAACTTGCTCGCAAACTGGATTCCCCATCAAAGACAACGCATGGTCAAAGATATCCCGATGCGGTTTTGCCGTGCCGACTTGTTCAGAAATCACCAGCAACTCAAAATGCGACCGCAAACCGGTGCGTTCCAAACGGACTTGCTGTAGTTCGGTAAAACCATTGGTAATGATCCCCAATCTGGCCTTTCCTCTCAAAGCATTCAGCAAATTAACCGCCCCTTCCAATGGAGCACAAATATCGGCCATCGCAGCTAAAAAAGCACTGTTCAGGGCTTTGGTTGAAGTACCCAATTTTTCCGCCCAGTGACTAAACCGCTGATGCTGTAATTGTTGCGCTGATATTTTACCGTCTTGATATTCAACCCACAGTGGCTTATTTACAATTTGGTATTCTTGAAAATCCTGCTGTGTAAATGTCACCCCGAAACCAGAAAACATCCGTTGCAAACCGCCAAATGCATCAAATCGAAACAGTGTGTCATCGGCATCAAAAAGAACCCAGTTATACATAGCCATTTTATTTGCCTCTTTATTCATGCCGTGTTGTATGTTCCGAAGCTGGTGCGGCTAATAAATTAATATCAATACCATTTTTAGTTAGTAACGCCTCTAACGCTGGCAGCAAAACACCCAATTTCTCTTCCAACGTCGCACGTACGGTATCAACGACTACTTGTGTGCCGCGTTCAATTTCAACATTAATGGCGCTACCTGCGGTTTTTAATTCAAACGTGGTCATTCGACGAGTTTCCGGGATCAACCAAACCTCAAACCAACCAACGACTTTATTGACCTCAGAGATCGTGAGGCTGGTACCATTTAATGCAATGTAACCTTTTGGAAAGATGTAACGCATCCAATGCAACGGGGCACCAATTCTGATGCAATAATTATCTTCATGTTGCCGAACTTCTAAAACGGTGGCACAAAAATCCACATGCCCAGAAAGTGGATGCCCGCCAATTTCAGCACCATCTTTCGCTGCTCGCTCGGCATTAACACGATCACCGGCTACACAACTACCTAGTGTGGTGATCAGCATGCTCTGCAGCATGACATCGAATTTAACGCGAGTTTCGCTCAACATTTCAGTTACGGTCAGGCAAACACCGTCTATCGCGATACTGGCGCCGATTTGTAGATCTGTGCAAAATCCAGTTGGAAATTCGATTTCAAATGTGCGAATACCATTCACATCAGTGATGGTTTGAATGTTAGCAACACCTTGAACGATACCCGTAAACATGACCTTTTCCTCATCAATAGCCAGACTCAATTTATTCTGAAAAACATTGAAATCAGAATTACGAGCAAACGCTGGCGCGCGATATCCGACAAATCAGTCATTCATGCTACGATAAAAATACTTCCTTCGGAAAAATTTTCACATTCTCTTCTCCAGGCTTGATTTATATACTGACAAACCAAACTATATGCATGTAAGTGTTAACTCAGGGGCGGTATATGTTTAGTGTGTTGCGTTCTTTATTTCGTGAAATGCTGCAAGACGGCAGCGATAGCGGCACTGTTGATACACCAAGCATACAGCTGGCGATGGCATGTTTGTTATGTGAAGTTGCTAATGCGGACTATCAGGAAGATCCGCGTGAAGAAACAGCCAAAATACATTTGCTTTCGCACTTATTAGATCTAGATGAACAAGCTGCCACAGCGTTATTGCAACAAGCACATCAGAAAAGTAAAGCGTCGGTATCATTATATGAATTTACGAATCAGCTACGGGCATTGAGCCCTAATGAGCGGTTCCAGCTGATTGAAGCCATGTGGCAAATTGCGTATGCCGATGGTGTCATAAACCCAATGGAAGAAGCGGTTATTCGTCAAGTAGCAGACTTAATTTACGTTGAACATGCCGAATTTATTCGCGCAAAACTATCAGCGCAACAATCTAGTAGTACATCATGAGTTATAGCCCACTGGTTACCTTCTTCTCTCAACTGTGGAAGGTTCTTTAATTCTCATGACAGCGTCTTACAACACCCCCGCAACTCAACACCAATTTGAATTTGAGATCAAACGTAGTCAGTTTATCTGTTACGCCTCTCACGCAGATCACAGAGAAGCAGCTGAGAATTTCATTCGAACTATTCGTGAATTACATCCGCAGGCACGCCATGTTTGCTGGGCTTATATTGCCGGAGCACCCAATACCACCATCATGTCGATGAGTGATGATGGCGAACCCAGTGGTACGGCCGGACGCCCAATGTTGAAAATTTTACAATACAGTGGGTTAGGTGAAATCGCCGTTGCCGTTGTACGTTATTTTGGTGGCATTAAACTAGGTACCGGTGGTTTACTACGCGCTTATTCCGATGCAGTGAGCGGTGTACTCGAAGAGTTGCCATTAAAGCTAAAAGTCCCTCGCGAACACATAGAATTTTGTTATGACTATGCGTTGGAATCAATCGTTCGTCATGTGCTAAGCCGCTACGATATTGACGGCGAACAGCTGAACTATAATGAACAAGTTTCTGTTTCTTTACAGATTGCCAGCACACAATTAGAAGCATTTAAAACTGAGCTCACCAATCATTGCTCTGGCGCGATAGAAATACATGTAAAAGATAACGTATGAAAAGGACCCTTTTTTATGTCTGAAATAGACAAGTTAGCTTGGTTATACATACAAAATAAACAACTCCTCGGTGCTCGTTCGAAAGGCAAAAATACCTATTACATTCCTGGTGGAAAACGAGAAACCGGGGAAAGTGATGAACAAGCACTCATTCGGGAGATCAAAGAAGAACTCTCCGTCGATCTTATCCCTTCCACGATTGAATATGCTGGAACGTTTAAAGCCCAAGCAGATGGGAAGCCTGATGACATCATGGTAAAAATGACCTGCTATCTGGCTGAATTTACTGGTAAAATACAAGCAGATGCTGAGATTGAAGAAATCACTTGGTTAAATCACCACGATTTAGCGAGATGTTCTCAAGTAACCAAAATAATTATGGCCTGGTTAAAATCAGAAGACAAAATTGAATAATGATGAGAAAAACAAAATGCTCATACCAACGCAACGAGGCATTGGCTGATGGTGAATAATTTACCGCCGTTGCCAGAAAGTAAATTAACGGTTTTATGCCGCGTAGAGCCCGGATGTTTAGGCCCTGATGGTAAGGAGTATATTGAAGGATTTTGTCGTTTTGCATTTAAAGAAATGAAGTTGATCCTTCCCTCTTTTGTGCAGTGGCTCATTATTCCCCGATACGATAAAACATTGCCCGAAATTCAATACAAACTGCATGATCGTAATTTAACCACTGCGCAGGCAACAAAATTTCTGGAAATGTTTAATAAAGACACCAATGAAATTGAAAGTGAGTTGGATGAAATTTTAGCGAATTTGATCGAACAATATCTCGAAAAGCACTAATTCCCATGGGTAAATATCATTTTTTACAGAGACTCTGACCCGCAATTGCATGAAATGAGAACTATAATCATTATGCATAGTTGCAAAAGGAGATCTCTATGAAAAACGCGCTGTTTGCGCTATCACTTGTGATAGCAACAAGCATGTTCTCGTCAGGTTGCTACAGTAAAGAACAAATAGATTCCCCTTCTCCGATGTCAAATACCCCTATGACAGCCATGAACGTCGCCATCATGGGCTTTGCGTTTAATCCTGAAAATGTCACGGTGAAAATAGGCTCATCAATTACCTGGACTAATCAAGATCGCGCACCACATACCATCACCAGTGATGATGGGAGTTGGGATTCAGGAAAGATCATGCAGAATGGGAAATATACTCACAAATTCGATACAGCAGGCACGTTCACTTACTACTGTACCGTTCACCCATCCATGAAAGGTACCATCATTGTCACACCGTAAATGCCTTCGGATATCGCCTTCTTTTCTTCATTAGCCCTCCGCGACACTGGCAAAACAGTGTCGCAGCTCGCAATAAATCGGCTATGTCATCTTGCTTTAGCTTGGGGTCAAAAGACTCAGCACAACTTTTACGCTAAAATAACGTGGCTTGGTTCAATATCCATAACACTGCTCGTCATCGACGATTTTTGATTAACCCATTACAGGAGCAGTACATGCCAATCTCCCATTCCGACCTGAAAGATTGTCTTAAACAACTCGAATGCAGAACTGTCCATCAGACTAAACAACTGATCGAATACATGTTGCCAGGTACCAAGTTTGCATTTTATCTGCAGGTTGAAAATTTATTCCCGCAAATGATTTTGCCACCTGCTTTGGAAGTATTTCGTGATGTGCTGGTTTCTGTGCCTGGCGTGACCATTAAGTATCAGTATTATCATAATGCGGATATGACTCGTTTTCCCAAACATGCTCATGGTGGAAAAAAGGAAGTGCACTACGGTCTGGCATTTGAGTTTGAAAATGGCGATGCCGTATCGCTTTTCGTTAAAAAGCTAGTAGAGATCGTGGCGTAATAAAACAAGACAGCACGGCTGCCAACACAGAGAATCCATAATCCATGCCTGAAAAAATTGAAGCGCCCTTAAAAGAAGAAATCGCACTTCTGGAACCATTTAAGGGTGTATCGCCAAGCAACATTATTGTGCCAACGACTAAAGAGCAATTTACAGCTGCAGTGGCTGATCTTTTCCGTCACCGTTTTGTTGGTTTTGATACAGAGTCCAAACCGGTCTTTGTTCAGGGGCAAAAGTCTGATGGCCCACATGTCATTCAGCTAGCTACGTTAGAAAATACGTATATTTTCCAGCTACATTACCCTGAAAGCCTTAAATGCGTTGCACAACTACTTGAAACCACACAAATCATAAAAGTCGGCTTTGGGCTGAAATCTGATCGTGCACAACTGCATCGAAAATTAGGTATTACACCGAAAGCAATTCTCGATCTGGATTCGTTCTTTCGAAGTGAAGGCTATCGGAAAGATTTGGGGGTTAAAACAGCCATCGCAGTTGTTTTACACCAACGCTTTCGTAAATCTAAAAAAATATCGACATCGAACTGGGCTCGGGAACAACTGACGCCAGAACAACTAAGTTATGCCGCAAACGATGCCTATGCTGCCATTAAGGTATTTCATGCGTTGAACAAACCAGAATCAGCATTTCCTATTGTTGATTTGACCTAGTCAGTAGATATTCACTGGCATCTGTTGGTGCCAGAAAAATTTATTGCGCATTCCTGTCAATGAAGTTTGCCAGAATGTAACGGAATTGATATTTTTACCAATAATTCACATTCAAATGTGCCTTGTCTGGACAACGTCTGGCCATCCAGGTGCATGCTCCCGGATTAGTAATGAAATTTCTGGTAAACGTTCTTCTGGCGATAATCTGTTTCTCTATCTCTCCGTTATATGCCGCCAATACCTTCCCTGATCCAAATACTGTGCAATGGTGGCAATCGGCATATCGTTATTCGCAAAAAGGCTGGATCAACCTGCATATTGAAGGTGCACCCTATGAACGGGGGCTCCAGCATGGCCGATTGCTTGCCCCTGAAATTGCGGATTATGCACAAGCACTGGCTCAATTTACTGATCCGGAAGCGCCAGTTAAAACGTGGGAAAAAACACGACGCGTAGTCAATATCTTGTTTCTGAATGGCTTTACGCAAGAGCAACTGACAGAGATGAAAGGGATTGCTGATGGCGCCACCGCCGCAGGAGCCCGATTTAATAACCGAGCTTTTGATGTCACCGATATCGCTATTCTCAATTTGTCTAATGAACTAGATGAACTGGAAGATGCGTTGGCTATCACACCTGTCAGCGAACAAAACAAACCTTCCGCGAAAGTAACCCAACCGGCATCCATACGTAAATTGGGCGGCCCGATCCGTTGCAATGCATTTGCTGCCGTGGGGCCAGCCACTAAAGATGGCAAGATCGTATTTGGCCACATCACCATGTTCTCGCTTTATCCGGCGACGTTTTATAACGTATGGGTCGATGTAAAACCCAGCAAAGGCCATCATTTCGTTATGCAAACCACACCAGGTGGCATCCAAAGTGGCATGGATTACTCGATTAATGATGCGGGCATCATGCTCAGTGAAACGTCTGTCAATCAGACAAAATTTGATTCGAAAGGTATTCCACTTGCGTCGAGAGTCCGACAAGCACAGCAATACGCCAATAGTATTGAAGACGCTGTGGCAATATTAACAAATAAAAATAACGGCTTAGCAACCGCTGAATGGATTTTGGCTGATGTTAAGCGCAATGAAATCGCGCTGCTTACACTGGGAACACACAAAAACAAACTCTACCGCAGTAGTAAAAAGGAATGGATTGCCGGTGCCGAAGGATTTTACTGGAGCAACAACAATACAAAAGACATGGATATCCGGCTAGAAACGATATCCAGCGTTCATGAGCGCCCTTCCCCGGTTGCAGCGTTTAAGCCTGGGCAGCGCGATGGCGTTTGGTTAACAATGTATGATCAGTACAAAGGCAAAATTGATGCTGACTTTGCGCATAAGATTTTGACTACACCAGAGATCGTTGCGTCTGTTTCTGTCGATGCCAAATACACCACCAGTGATATGGCGAATCAATTAACAACCTGGGCCACCTTTGGACCACCATTAGGTGTGGTGCGTTATCCATCTACCGATGATCAACATGACTTCCCAAATATCAAACCATTGGTCAGTAATCCCTGGACCATATTACATGCAGATACACCACCAAAGAATGCAACAGCATTAGCTCAAGCAGTCGACCTACATAACCCCAACAATCCAGTGCTACCACCTCCGGCACCGGAAATGTCTGAACCCAATACCAGACCAGCATGGCACGGCACATTGTTGCCCAAAACAGACGCCGATATCTGGTTAACAACCGCTTTCGCTAACTACGAACGCATTGTTGCACTTGAAAAAACCTGGCGGCATCAGAAACAAGATCAACAACTGACGCAGAATGAACAAAATCATTTAGATGTGAAATTATTCTATTATCGTTCACTGTACGATTTGAGAGCCCGTGCGGGGCTTGATTTTCCTTTAGCTGAAACAAAAATGAATTTTCGTGATGATAAATGGTATGACATAGTCGCAGGCAAAGGCGTATTGCTGCTCGCTAATTTGCGTAACCAGTTAGATAAAGACGATTTTGATCGGTTGATGGATAATTTTGGCCGGGCACAGGCGGGAAAAGAAGTTTCTGTAGCACAATTTCAGGCCTATTTAGAAAACGAGACCCACAAAAATTTATCCTCTTTTTTTGATCTCTGGATAAAAAATACCGGGTTGCCTAATGCCAGCGGTTCACCGTTTGCTATTTTTACCTTTGACTCAGAATTAGATCACTCTTTGATTGTCTATGGCACACAAGATGACCAGGAAGCTAACCAGGAAGCAGCTAAGAATCTGCAGCAAGCGCTGAAACGTCGTAAACATAATGCGTTTGTTCCAATCAAGGCTGACACTGAAATCAGTGAAGACGATCTAAAATCGCATCATTTGGTGTTGATTGGTGGCCCTGATAGTAATCGTGTATTGGCGCGTTTTAACAAAGAGTTTCCAGTCACCTTTGGTGCAGCTTCATTTCAAGCAAATGGCCGAACTTATGCTCACCCAGAAAGTGGCTTAGTCATGGCTGGCGACAATCCGCAAAATCGTCGGTTTTCACTGGTTGCTGTTGCCGGTTTAAGTGCATTAGCAACACTCAGTATTACTCAGGAATTTGCCGAAGGTACATTACCTAATGCACCTGTCGTGTTGTTACCAAACAATCAGGCGACAGTTGAATATGTCGCGCCCGCTTCATTGTAATAAACAATGCTATTCAACTAATGTTGGATAGAGTTTGGCGGCAATAAATATAAAAACGATAAACACCGCACTGAGTACAGAAAAATTCAGAAACAAGCTATGCGAGCCTTGTGTACCGTCGATCATCAGCATACGTAATGCATCAACCAGGTAAGTCAGCGGGTTGATGCTCGCAATAGCTCGGAGCCAATCCGGCATCAAAGATAAAGGATAGATGGCATTACTCGCAAAAAAGAGCGGCATAGTCAGCACTTGTCCTATCCCCATGAATCGCTCCCGCGTTTTGACGACACAAGCGATAATTAACGAGAATGTTGAAAAAACAGCTGAGCCAAGCACGACTCCAGAAAGAACACCGACTATAGCAATAGGGTCATAACGAATAGGAATATTCATTATAAAAGCGATCAGGTAGATGATAGCCGCTTGAACCATGCCTCTGACGCCAGCCGAAATTGCTTTACCGAATACCAACGCCCCTCGTGGGCTTGGGCTAACCAGCAACTTATGAATAACCCCAAGATCACGTTCCCAAATAACAGCGATGCCATAAAATATCGCTGCAAACAGAACACTTTGCGCCAATATGCCCGGTGTCATAAAAGCCAGATAACTGACGTTGCCAATAGGAATACCACGCACTCGGCTAAAAACCTGTCCAAATACGGCTAGCCATAATGCTGGCTGTATCGCACGGGAAAACAATTCGGTGGGATCACGAAACAGTTTTCTCAGCTCCATTTCCGCGATCGCAAGACTAGCAGTGATAAAGTCCATAAAGTATTCATCCCAATCGCTTTGCTGTCAGACGAGTTTGTTTCGCATTACGATAACCACCGCTTTCCTCCATATCACTACCACTAAAATGGGCGAATACATCGGTCATCGTCGCCTCGGCCCCTACTGCTGCTTTAAGCTGTTCCGGCGTATCGCAAGCAGCTAATTTTCCCTGATGCAGGATGGCAACAATGTCACAAAGTTCATCCACTTCATCCATAAAATGGGTGGTCATTAAAATCGTCATCCCATACTCATTATTTAACGCCTGTAGCCGCTCCCAGACACTCAAACAAGCCATTGGGTCTAAACCTATTGTTGGCTCATCAAGAAATAATATCTCTGGACGATGTAGCATGGCTTGTGCAATTTCCAGTCGTCGGATCATGCCGCCGGAATATCGTTTTACCAGCTGGTCGGCATGATCAGTTAGCCTCATATAATGCAATGCTTCTTCGATCCGAGGTTTTTGTTCAGCGCGAGGAATACCGTATAACTTGGCAGATAAGGTGAGATTTTCGAAACCCGTCAGTGCGCCATCGGCAGAAAGTAATTGAGGGACATAACCGATCCGTTTTCGTACTTCAGAGGGTGATTGAACAATATCAAAACCAGCAACGCGAGCCGTGCCATCAGAAGGTTTGAGTAATGTGGTTAACATTTTGATGAGTGTGCTTTTTCCAGCACCATTTGGTCCTAGCAAACCAAATATTCCACCATATGGCACAGCAAGATCAACCCGATCTACTGCTGTGAAGATATTAAATCGTCGTGTTAATTGGATAGTCTCAATCGCATAGGAACTTGCAATAGATTGAGAGGTGTCTGGCTGACTATTCATTCGCCCCACCACAGTTCAATTTTATGTAACACTATAATTATTATAGTAGTTCATAAACTTGAACTTTAGGTGGTCTATCTATTCGGACAGCATATTCCTGCTGTCCTGAATTTAACTGATGTTATTCTTGTTCGACGTTTTCAGTATTCTTTTTGCGCGCGCGTTTTACCACTGCTGCGCCTTTAACTGCAGGCGCTAACGCCGCTGTCACTGCTTCACCATGTTTCACCAGATGAATAGCTAAATCTTCCGTCTGCTTTTCAGTTAATTCCAGACCTGAAGATTCGATGATCGGCATTACTTTTTCCGCTGCGTCCAGCATCAGATCATAGGCTTTGGCTGCCAATTCATCAGTGGTCCGCATCTTTTCTTCCCCTTTTGAATTCAATACTACAAATTCAATTTTGATCATGATTTTTCTCCAGCATAACGCCGATGGATTTTGGGTATCAATTTTTAGCCACAAGATGTACTGTATAAATATACACCATTAATACCTAATTTGCACCATTATATTCTTTTGTGATTATTCTCATAATTTTCAGCTGTAACAAAGAATGTAACCGGTTTCTTTAGTAGGCTGATTTAAAGATTATTGAGCTAATGGAGTTCCAAAATAATGTCAAAAACACAACGCGAATTAATGGTGGCTGGTGAATATTATAATGCGGCTGACCCTGAGCTTTCTGATGCTCGTCACGCCTCTGCGGATCTGCAATTCAAAATTAACAGCACATTGCCTTCCGATAAAAAACAAATGGCACTGCTATTTCGCCAGTTGATTGGTTCTTATGGTGACAGTTTCCATATCACACCACCGTTTCGTTGTGATTATGGTTTTAACATTACGCTGGGTGAGCGCTTTTACGCCAATTTTGGTTGTACCATTTTGGATGTTGCCCCAGTAACCATCGGTGATGACGTGATGTTTGGCCCCTCTGTACAGGTCGTAACGGCCACCCATCCGCTTGATTCCACTGCCCGGATCAGCGGGTTGGAATATGCAAAACCGATCAAAATTGGCGCCAAAACATGGCTGGGTGCCGGTGTTATTGTTTGCCCCGGTGTCACGATTGGCGAAGGCTGCGTGATCGGTGCTGGCAGCGTGGTTGTTAAAGATATTCCGGATTATTCTGTGGCCGTTGGCAATCCCTGCCGCGTGATCAGATCAACCACCTAAATTTCTTATAGTACGCGTTTAATCAACTTTACAGAGCTATTCCGCAACACTAAGCGCGGTGACAGAATCAGATGATGTGTGTCATTTTCGAGTTCATGATGCTCAATTAAACGCATCATCTCCTGAAACCCTAAACGGCCAATTTCTTTAATAGGTTGCGCGACACTGCTGATATTCATAACTTGCGCAATCAGTGTGTTATCAAACCCGACCACCAGTACATCTTCCGGTACGCGATAGCCGCGCGACTGCAATACCTCAATGACCAACTGAGCCGAAACGTCGTTAAACACAAAAATAGCAGAAAACGGTAATACTGCATGCTGATCGAGATATGCGCTAAATCGGGCTGATAATTCAGGTGCGGAGACATCCGGCGTATCAATAATGCGTTCTGCCGGTAGCGGAATACCTAAATCGGATAATTTGTTACGAAAACCGGTGAATTTTTGCTCAGCTTCATCTGCTGGCCCCAGATAACCGATTTGGGTGTGTCCCATGCTGGTTAAATGTTCAGCAACTTGCGCACCACCTTCTGCATGATCAACCGCAATGCTGGTTAGTTCAGGATGAAGTTGTGTCAGTGACACCACAGGGAACGGCTGCTGATTCAACAATGCAATATGTTCAGGTTTACTTGAGCTGGGCACGATGAACAGGCCATCAATCTTTTGCTGTTTACAGATATTCAAAAGCGAGAGTTCACGCTGCATTTCACCGCGTGAGTTATAAACCAGCAGCGAACGGCCAAGATATTGCACTTCCTGTTCAACAATATCTAACAGTTCAGAAAAATACGGGTTGGAGAGTGTAGGCAGAATGATAGCGAACAGCCCCTGCGGTTTCACTTCCGTCCGGCGAGGTTTTAGCGGTTGTTTCACATAGACATAGTCCAGTTCTTTGACAATTGCCCGAACACGGTCTGCCGTTTCTTCTGATACTTTGCCTTTGTTATTCAGAACTCTGGAAATGGTGGCAATAGATACCCCTGCCAGCTCTGCAACATCTCTTATTGTCGTCATAATTCTGTGCCACTGCTGTTTTATCTGATAGTACGTAATATGCCAAAGCAACGTCACTCGTTTCTTCGTTTTATCAGCATATTACGTACTGTGCGATCACATTGTTGCCAGCATTTTCTCTACCTGCGGCGATTTTGTCTGTTGTAATAAACTTAGACCTGTTTTGGTATCAAATAGATGCACATGCTCCAGCTGGAAACTGACCGGCAGGGTTTTACCGCGTGGAATGATATGCCCACCATCGGTAACGACAACAACCTGATCTTCACCGGCATACTGGGTATAGGCAAAGGTTGTGCCTCCCAATGCTTCAACCACATCGACTTTCAGTGAAATACCAACATCTCCGGTCGTTTCCACCAGCAAATGTTCAGGACGAATGCCAAGCAACAGCACATCACCTGCTGTAACAGGATGATCTGTCTGCATGCAAAATTCTTCACCCCCTGATAATTTCAGCCATGCTTTATCTGCTTCGGTTTTCAGCACTTCGGCATTCAGAAAGTTCATTCGCGGGGAACCGATGAAGCCAGCCACAAACTGGTTTTGTGGGTTGTGATACAGCTCCAGCGGTGCTCCCACCTGTTCAACACGACCATCACGTAACACAACTATTTTATCGGCCATGGTCATGGCTTCGACCTGATCGTGCGTCACATACACCATGGTGTTACCGAGCTGTTCGTGTAATTTTGAAATCTCGACCCGCATCTGCACGCGCAATTCTGCATCCAGATTTGACAGCGGTTCATCAAACAGAAAGACCTTCGGGTTACGCACAATAGTCCTGCCAATAGCGACACGCTGGCGCTGACCACCTGAAAGCTGTTTCGGCAACCGATCCAGCAGATGATCCAATTTCAGAATGCGAGAGGCTTCGCTCACGCGCTGTTCAATTTCAGCTTTGCTCTTCTTCGCCAGCCGCAACCCGAAACTCATGTTTTCCCGCACCGTCATGTGCGGATAAAGCGCATAAGACTGAAACACCATGGCGATGCCGCGATCCGAAGGTGACACATCATTTACGGTCTGCTCATCAATAACGACTTCTCCGTCAGAGATGGTTTCCAGGCCAGCAATCATGCGTAACAACGTTGATTTACCACAGCCAGACGGACCAACGAACACCACAAATTCACCGTGTTTGATATCCAGATCGACACCATGGATAGTCTGTACCTCGCCAAAACGCTTAACGACTTTATTCAGTTTTAAATCAGCCATTTACAAATTCCTTATGCAGTCACTTTAGCCAGATCATGTCTGTGGAAATCGCGGATAACCACTTCCCCGGCACGCAATGATGCGACACATTGCTGCACTGGGCCCTCTTTCGGGAACACCAGATTAGTGATGGCGTAAAGACCATCATCCAGCAGCAATTCCGCAGAACAACGATCAAGCAACAAATCGACACTCAAAGGCCGGTTTGCACCTAACGCGACAGAAAAATCATGCGGGAAATGCTCATCAAATTCCGCAACACCGATTTGTCCGTGACGCTGGCAACGTAGTGTTAATTGCCCTTTCTGCGCAGTAAAAGTGAATTCAAGTTCATTCACTGGTTGTAACACCAGTGTGCTGTTGTCTTTCAGTTCCAACGAGAACTGCAGACGATGGGCTTCAGACCAGTCAAAACCAAATACCGGGCCCGCTGTGGTCTGCGTTTTATCTGCGACCGTCACCGGATTTTGACAAAGCGCCTCTAATTCACGGATATACGCATGACACAACCGGAGTCCGTCAGGCGTGTCTTTCAGGGTTAGTTCCTGCGGTATCGTCATGGCGGAGCGCCAGCTTTGCGTCGGCACTTGATTGGCGTAAAGCCAGTTGCTCATCCAGCTGATGCCGATACAGCGACCGTCAGCAGTCGGAATATCAGACCAGGTTTGGGTGGCATAAAAATCGCGGCCATAATCCAGCCAAAGCACCGTCTCTGGCGTGTTTTCATTGGTGAATTGCTCGCCATCAAACTGGCCGACAAAATACTGTGTGCCAGAGCCTCCTGAGTAGGCACCGCGCTGAACCCCCACGATCAGCACCCAACGGGTTTTCTTACTGCCCGCGATGCCGATCTCGAATAGATCCGGGCATTCCCACGCTCGCTCATCGTGCGCGCCATGTTCTTCGCCAAAGAAAGAGCTGAACAGCCAGGTTTTCGCATCCATAGAGCGGTAAATCGCGATCTGCTGACCGACGGTGGTCAGCATGATCCAGGCTTGCGTTTGCTCGTGCCAGAACACTTTCGGATCGCGGAAGTCTTCAAAACCCGGATTGGCAATCACCGGATTACCTGCATATTTCGTCCAGTGACGGCCATTGTCGTTGCTGTAAGCCAACCCCTGACTTTGATTAAACAAAGTTTTGTCTGCGGTGATGGTGTAATAGGCCAGCAAACCATCCTTACCATCAAACAGCCCGGATTGATCACCTTTATCCACCATCGCCGTGCCGGAGAAACAAACACCCAGTGCATCCGGTGCCAGAGCAATCGGCAGATGTGTCCACGACAGTAAATCTGTGCTGACAGCATGCCCCCAGTGCATCGGCCCCCATACGCTGTCATGTGGGTGATATTGGTAAAACAAGTGGTATTCGCCATTCTGATAGACCAACCCGTTAGGGTCATTCAACCAGCCATATGGCGGAGTAAAGTGAACCCGAGGGCGATAAAATTTTTCTGCTAACATGAGAACTCCTGCTAAAGACTTAACCTTTCACCGCACTGCCAGTAATACTCTGAACAAAATGCCGCTGAATAAATAAGAAGAAGATAATGACCGGAATCGCCATCGACACCGCAAACGCCATGATGTTGCCCCAATAGGCCTGATTACTGCTGAAGTAGGCCGACATCGCCACCGATAGCGGACGATATTCCGGTCCACGGGTGACCATGACCGGCCACAGATAGCTGTTCCAGAATTCAAGGAACTGCAAAATGGCAACTGTCGCAATGACTGGTTTGGAGAGTGGCAGACCGATATAGAGATAGGTTTTGAACAGGCTGACGCCATCGACCTTGGCTGCATCAATCAGATCTTTTGGGATCTTGGTGAAAAACTGATAGAACAGAAACAGTGACATGGCATTGCCAATAAAGGGCAGGATCTGCACCTCATAGCTGTCGATGATGCCCATCTTGCTCACCATCAGCAGTTGCGGCAGTGCCAGACTTTCCCCAGGGATCGCTAATAATGCGACCACACAGCCAATCACGATTTTACGGTAACGCCCCTCCCCCCAGGCCAATGCAAAGGCTGCCGACGAATTCACAACAATCGACATAAACACCGTTGTAAACACAATGAACAAGGTGTTGAACAGATAGCGGGCAAACGGCTGATTCGGGTCACCCCAGATCTCACGATAATTCTCCAACGAGAACACATGCGGGATGAACGCCTTAATGGTGCCCATCGAGATCATGATCTGCTCTTCATCAGGATTAAGGCTGATCGTCACCATCATCATCAGCGGTGCCAGAACACATAACGACAGCAGCAACGCACACCACATGCGAATATTTTTTAAGCTTGTCAGGAATTTCATGACCTGATCCCCTTTGCCTGCAACAGTTTCATCAATCGCGGGAACAAACTGAACGGATTCTGATTTCATGTTGCCCCCTACTCGTTCTTCATCAGGAAACGTTGCAGCAATGCAATCGCCGTTACTGTGAAGAAAAACGCCACTGAAACCGCAGAGGCATAGCCGATTTTTTGCGCCACAAAACCGTTTTCATACATGTAATGGATGATGGTGTTGGTTGCGCCGTTTGGGCCACCGTGAGTGAGAATGCTGACCTGAGTAAATAACTTCAATGCACCAATGGTGGTCACAATGATGACGAAAATATTGGTGTTACGCAGACACGGTAAAGTCACATGCAAGAAGCGTTGGAACGGTTTTGCACCATCAAGTTCCGCTGCTTCATAGAGATCTTTCGGGATCTCTTGCAAACCCGCCAGATAGATCAACATCTGGAATGGGAACGTTGCCCAGGCCGACAACAGCACAATCGCTGGCATCGCCATATCTACATTACCCAGCCAATCGATATATTGCGAAGTGGAAAGCAGCGACTGATAAATATGGTTAAACAATCCATCAGGAATTTTGTAAAGCACCGCCCAGATCGCCACGATAACGGTGATCGGGGTTAATAATGGTAATAACGCGATGCTGCGAAATAGAGTGCGCAGCGGCAACTTGCTATTCAGCAGTAACGCTGACCCCAATGAAATTGCCAACTGGAATGGAGTGACCAGCAAAGCAAAATAAAACGTGTTTTTTACGGCCTGCCAGAAAACCGGATCGGTAAAAAGACGTTCGTAATTCCGCCATCCAACCCATGTTGTCGCAATCGGGCGAGCAATCAGTTTTTCGTTGGTGAAGGATAAATATCCCGACATGAAAAACGGCACTACCACGAAGATTGTTAACAACACGATTGCGGGCATCAGCATAGCCAATTCAGGCATCAGGTTTTTCAACCGGCGCATAATAACTCCTGCACAAATCTGTTTAAGCGAAAAATTAAGCGAATGAAATGCGCGCCTGACGGGCTACAGGCGCGACGCTGATTTACTATTTATTAAATGGGGGATAACCGCTGTTATCTTCGATATCTTCATCAATAGTTGTCGCAGCTTTCTGCAGCTCACTTTTCACATCAGCGCCTTGCAGAATATGTTGCACCGCTTTGCCGAATGAGGTTGAAATGACCGGATAAGCTGGGTGAACCGGACGAACCATCGCCGCACTTTGTGCCTGTTCGACAAACAAAGCCCCTTCGCCACCCGGACGATAGATTTCAGACAGCGCCACTGAGGATTTACGAGACGGAATATAACCGGTGATATCCGCGTATTTGGCAACCTGCTCCGTCGATAAAGCAAAGTTCAGGAACTTAGCTACTTCCGCCGTATGTTTAGTTTTCGCCGGTACTGCCCAGCCCCAACCGCCATTCGGGGAAACAGATTTACCAGCCAGTTTTGGTGCAGGGATCAGCACCAGATCTTTCCCCAGACCGGTTTTATGCGCACGCCACATCCAGTTACCTACCCAAGCCAGCGCGGCAGTTTTATCGCCATAGAAACGGTTGTCCCCGGCGGTGGCCGGTACAATCCAGCCATTTTTTGACCATGTCTGCAGTTCAGTCAGTGCATCCACTGCAGGCTGAGAATCCACCGTTCCTTCGGCCTTCCATGCCTTACGATCGATCAAATCAGCACCACGAGATTGAATAAACGGAGCAAAACCATAGGTGTACCATTCGCCGTCATAGTTCAGCTTCATATCCAGCGGCCATTGCACCCCTTTAACCTTAGCCAATTTCGCCAGTGCATCCGTGAATTCCTTATCATCCCACGCATCTTTAATACCGGTCGGGATCCGCACGCCCGCTTCCTTCAGATATTTTTTGTTACCCCACAACAACACAGAAGAGTCATAAGGGCTGACCATATAAATCTTCTGATCCGGGCCATAAATACCCTGCTCTTTAACCGATGGCAGCAAATCTGCGACGATGGTTTTATCCAGCAAACCATCCATCGGCTGCAATAGTTTGGTCCAAACATAGTTCGCCATATTTGGACCATCCACCATGATCACGTCAGGCAATTCACCGGACAGTGCAGCCGCCTGGATCGCATTGTTGTAGCCAGGGATAGGAACAACATCAACAGTGATGTTTTGATCTTTGTATTTAGCATTAAAGTTTTCTTCCAATTGCTGGAAAAATGGTTTTTCAGAATCACCATCAATAACCCATGCTTTCAGTTCCAGCGCATGACTTGTCTGCGCAACAAATGCACTGGCAACACATAATCCAAGTAAGGTTTTTTTCATCTTTTTCCCTTTCCTTTGCTGACAATAACTCGATCACCCTTGGTGACCACAAACAGAGTATCAATGGTGATCGTTTACCATCACACCAACGAAACAACACTCCAATTTTAATGTAACAACTAGATATCTATTGAATTGGCGGCAATATACGGGGTGACAGTAGTAAAAATAACGATCAAAATCACACTTAATGGTTAACAAATCTCTACAAATAGAGGAAAACAAAGGTAACACTCAAAATTTGTTACCCAAATCATCTCCAGAGCCCAAAGAAAACCTTAAAAAATCTCATTTGAGACAGATTAAAAGAATGGGAGATATACGTAGCACGTGATGTGTATCGGGCAGGTTACTGAAGACATCCAGGGTCTGATTACACGAATACCCTTGATACGAGGCGCATCCAAAGTGCATTTCATGTGTAAAAATTTGCGTAATGCAGCAGAAATCAAAACTGTTCTGTTAATTATTTATTGTTTCTCAGCTGTTCTGACTTATATTTCCAACATTGAAACTTACTTAAGATACATATGTAACAAAGCCTTGTTACATTAGCTTTTATGATACCTACGGTGCTCGGAACGCTTGATCCGGTATCAATAACCAATGGAGTGAATTTAGATGGCAAGAGTATGGGTAACGGGTGATGCAGTCGTTGATTTGATCCCGCATGGCGAAACCAACTATCTGAAATGCCCAGGCGGCGCGCCAGCCAATGTGGCTGTCGCTATTTCTCGTCTTGGCGGAGACAGTGCCTTTTTTGGCCGCGTGGGTCAGGATCCGTTGGGTCGTTTTATGAAACAAGTTTTGCAAGACGAAGGTGTTGATACCCACTACATGCTGCTGGATAAAGATCACCGGACATCCACCGTGATTGTCGATTTAGATGACCAGGGTGAACGCAGTTTTACCTTTATGGTCAAACCAAGTGCCGATCAGTTCCTGCAACCACAAGATGTGCCAGCATTTCAGAAAGGCGAATGGCTGCATGTCTGCTCTATTGCGCTAGCTAATGAACCATCTCGTTCCACTACTCTGGCGGCAATGAACGCGATCAAAGCTGCGGGTGGTTATGTCTCTTTCGATCCGAATCTGCGTGAAGAAGTCTGGCTGAACCCTGCTGATTTAAAACCAGTAGTACTGCAGGCGGTTGCACTGGCAGACGTAGTGAAGTTCTCTGACGATGAATTACTGTTTCTGACCGAACAAGCGGATCTGCAAACGGCGCTGAGCTGGATGAATGAGCAATACAACCTGCCATTGGTTGTGATCACGCAAGGAAAAAAAGGGGCGCTCGTCATTCATAACAACGAACAACAGCTTGTAACAGGGAAGCCGGTAAATCCGGTTGATACAACAGGAGCTGGTGATGCGTTTGTTGGCGGCTTACTGGCAGGGCTGGTTGCTTCTGATAATTGGCAAGACAACGAGAATTTGTTATCGATCATCCGTCAGGCTAATGCCTGTGGCGCATTAGCAACAACTGCGAAAGGTGCTATGACAGCATTACCTACCGCGACCCAACTAGTTGAATATTTGGCTTAGTGGTTCGATTTATACTTCGGTGTCTGATAGCAAAATAAAGCCTCACGACACCGAAGATTTGATAATAATGCAATAAAATGCGGTAATTCAAAAAAATAATGCTGGATTAATCTATTCAGCTAATCGATTCACCAATTAAATCAGCCAAAAATAAAGCGGAGCCTGTTACAAATAAGCCCCGCTCACAATTAAACTAAATTATAAAAATAATCATTTACGCCCTAACATGGCCGCACAAATAAAGAACTTTGCAATTCCATTATGGTCTTTTTTAATCCTGGCCACGACACGCTCCTTGTCAACAAGCTCCCAGTTTTCGCTGCGTGAACGTGGAGATTTAATACCTGAACACATCAGATATTCCATAAATAAATGTGCATTTTTAATCTCAGTTAAGTGCGAATCCATAACGATGAAGGCTCCATTCAAGAGGATGAGGATATTATTTATCAATTCGGTTTAAGATTGGTAGCATTTACACCTTATTGCAATTGATCACCGATCAACACAATTCAGCTACTTATATTATAGTTCACTTTATTAAGTACAGCAGAAAAACAAAAGAAAACACTTACGATTTGACGAATAAGTCACAAATACCAATTTTAATTTTTATTTTAAAATCATGTATTTTATATGGTTATTTATTGGCAATAATAAAAGCCGCCAATGATTAACTAAAAATACATTTTATATTCATAAAAATAAAATATGCCGAATCGATTCAACTCAATTCGGCATACTCATTTGTCCACAATTAATTATTACCATAATCTAAAGGTAGTGCCTTGCGATACCTGATAAACCTATCCCTTAGGCATCGGAGCAAAGGCTGGGGTGTGTTTCTTTTCCCGTTTGGCAGCCTTTTTTTCCTTAGGACTCATTGCAGGTTGTTTTTTTGCTTCTTTGTTGCTTTGCCATTCCTTACCCATGATCTTATCCTCGCTAATACCGACGAATGCGGGTGCAGTTTAAGTATAGTCCTGCGGTTGGCTGATCGGTGAAAAATTAGTTTCTGGCATGGCTCAGAGCAAAATTTTCCAGCCCTTCGAGTTGAGCCAATTCGCGACCAAAATCTTCTAATGGGATACCACTATTTTTGCTCAGTGCGATAACAACAAAGTGCCATTCCATTTGGCTTTCTTTCAATGTAATCGATAATGATTCGCTGGAAATTTCATATCCACATTTGATAGTTTTTGCGCGTAAGACACTTTCTCGCGGAATGAACTCTTTTTTAAACTGCAATGTCAGCGCTAATGCTTTATGGGATGGTAACCAATTCTCCAACGAAGAGACCCACATCATGCATATCACTGAAAGCAACGCTAACAAAATGGCAGCACTATAGAAACCAACTCCCATCATGACCCCTATCGCGGCAGAGGTCCAAATAGAGGCTGCAGTGCTTAATCCACTGATGTTGAAACCTTCTTTCATAATGACACCGGCCCCCAAGAAACCGATCCCCGTCACAATGCCCTGGATGATACGAGTGGGATCTGGCCCTACACTGGATATGACAGATAATCCGCCATACCAATAACTTGGATAACCCGCGATAACAGTTAACGCAGCCGATGCCATACAAACCAAACCGTAGGTTCGCATGCCTGCTGCACGCCCATGATAAGAACGCTCATAACCAATGATCAGACCAAGAATTAAAGCACCTAATACGTTGATAAAAATCAAAATATTTATAGCTAATTCCGGTTTAGACCAATAAGCCGTTAATGATTCAAGCCCCAGTATGTTCATGTGTTCCTTTCAATTTTTATTGCGCTGGTCATTATGCTAATAATTAGGCATTTTATGAGCCAAATGCTGAAAATACGAATATCCTTT
This sequence comes from uncultured Tolumonas sp., assembly GCF_963678185.1. Lineage (NCBI taxonomy): Bacteria > Pseudomonadati > Pseudomonadota > Gammaproteobacteria > Aeromonadales > Aeromonadaceae > Tolumonas > uncultured Tolumonas sp. The sequence goes on along the minus strand of NZ_OY782757.1, from coordinate 208,877 downwards.
AATAATCAAATTATCGTTGGTAATCAAAAATGGCGCAAATTAAGTTCAAAGAAATCAAATGGTTTCCTGAAGTAGCCGAGCATAATTATCCGGCAGCAGAATCTTATCTCAGCCTGATCTATCCTGAGAGCCGGGTTGCAGAAATGATGACCGAGTATAGAAATGCGCCTATCGTTAATTTTAAAGCGAAAGATATCTTCCGAGCATCCCGGCTTTCACTATTAGGGGTAAGTAATCTGCATGTTGAGAAAGACAGGAAAAAAATTGATAAAGGAGAAGCGCTTTCCCCCCTCCTGCTATTAAGAGATGAACGAAATGGCGTCGTTGTTATTGCTGATGGTTATCACCGTTTATGCGCCATTTATGAATTTAATGAAGATGCATTAATTAATTGTAAAATTATCTAATCAGTCTTATCACCATCTACATATTATTTCTGGCACGTTTATTAACCAACCATAATGTGCCAGATAATATGCTAAGAAATACAGATAAATACAGAATAACCACCATGAGACTTACGCCATCAATCCAAATACCGTAAAGAAATCCGGCTAATGTGCTAAATAAGGCAACCCAGGCAACATAGGTCCATGTTTTGATATAACCAATAATTGCAGCAGTGATAAGAATACTTTGTAAACTTAATTCAGGATCTGCCATTAGATAAGCCAATAATGGGCCACGATGCATGCCTAAACTGAGAAACATTTGAGCAATAGGCACTTCGACCAGCGTTGGGAAATACATAAACACACCAAAAGTAACGCCAGCTAAGTTACCGGTAAATGTATTTTGCCCCGCGAGAGCTTCTATCCACTCCGGTTTAATCAACTCTCGGATCACGCCGACAAGAAACACGCCTACAACCAACAACGGAAAAATTTGCTTAACGAACTTCCATGATTCCCACAATAAATCCCGAATTTGATCTTCGCTAAATTTAGTTTTTATAATCCATCCCAATGCAAATAAAGATATTAAGACACCTAAGCATTTACCTGTGATGAGGATATCTACACCTTCAGAATGAGGTCTCATACCGATTGCAGCCACCAGCAACGTAGCACTGAGTAAGATCAGCGAAAGCCATGTCCAACGGTTAAACCCATCAAAAATAGACTCAATTCCCTTCCATGATGTAATGCCTATCAGCAGCAGTAAAATAATGAGTAAAACACCTTGTGCGCTCACCCCTTCACCACCACGAGCAGGATCAAACGGGATCAGCCGATACAAATAAGTTTGCAGGGTATCAATGTCACTGAGCGGTAACGTAAAAGAAAAATAGGTGTCAGTCAGAATGGCTATTTTTAGCGTGCCAGATAGTAACAACATAACCAGCACCAACAGAAAGGTCAGCGCACTTTGCTGCATACGGCCAGAGGCGGAAAATAATACATCAGTTGCTTCATCATGCGCTTTATCATCACGTTGAAAAATCAACGCCATGATCAAACCAATCCCGATCCCAAATGCCAGCGATAAAAATAAACGCGCCAACGCGAGATCGATGCCAATAATGCCGCCAGTGTAGATCAGTGCAAGAATGTTAGCCGCCGGAGCAAAAAACAAAAACGTAATTGCAGGCCCTAACCCAGCACCTTTTTTATAGATACCCGCAAATAAAGGTACGATAGTACAAGAACAAACAGCCAGTACAGAGCCCGCTAATGCGGCCGCAGGATAAGAGATATATTTGGGGCGTCCACGGCCAAGAAAACGGGTGATGGTTTCTTTAGGGATCAGCGCCGTCATCGCACCTGCAATATAAAAAGCAGGCAATAAACAAAGCAATACATGTGCAGCCAGATATGACGCCACATTACCCAGCCCGCTGTAAAACAGATGCAGGCCCATCGATAATACGTTCATATTTCCCCCTTATTTTGGGGTCACTACAACATCGCAGCAGCCTTTAACGCGGCTTTTAAAATGAGCTGTTGTGGCACAACTTCATATTCGACTGCATCCAGTTGTAATGTACGGCAATTGGCATCCCCGCAAGCCGCACAACACTGACTTTCGCCGGCTTTGGCATCAAGCCACTCTTCCAGAGTTTTATTGCCGATCCAGATCCGGTTTGATTCTTCTGGATGAGCTTTAAACTCATTTTCTGACATGGTCTTCGTACGCAAAACCGGCTCAATGCCTAATGGATGCAATTCCTGCTTTAATATTTCAACCGCATGTACCATTTCCAAATAGGTATTGCCGCAGCGTTCACAAGTTTCACCATCGGCAGTAACCAGTCGCTGCCAAACAATTGGTAGTACTTTCATCACTCGTTTTCCATCCAAAGAATTCGGTTATTTTGCAGTAAACCATTTCTGGATTTTCTCTTTTGATGGAACGCCACCTGAATGCACTACTTCACCATCAATGACGACGCTAGGTGTTGCCATGACGCCATAACTCATAATGTCACGGATTTCCACCACCTTTTCTAATTGAATTTCAACACCATTTTCTTTTGCTATCTCATCAATCAGTTTTACGGTGGTTTTACAGTTGGTGCATCCGGTTCCGAGTACCTTGATATTCTTCATTACTGTATCTCCATAATCGCTAATATAAAGATAGACGATTAATGAAGATAGCTAGGTTGCTTTCAGCGTTTATGTAATGAAGGTAACAATGCCGTAATCACTCCCATGAGGGGCAACCAGCCACAGATTTGATAAACAAACTCAATGCCATAATGATCGGCTAATTGCCCCATCAATGCAGCGCCAATACCAGCTACACCAAAGGCAAAACCAAAAAACAGGCCCGAAATCGTCCCAATTCTGCCTGGTACCAGTTCTTGCGCGTAAACCAATATCGCTGAAAATGCTGACGCCAAAATAAAACCAATGACAAAGGACAAAATCGATGTCCAAAGCAAATCAGCATGCGGTAATGCCAGCGTAAAAGGCGCAACACCGAGGATGGAAAACCAAATCACTCTTTTGCGTCCGATCTTATCGCCAATAGGGCCACCAAGCACCGTGCCGGCAGCGACAGCAAAAAGAAAGATAAACAGATGATATTGCGCCGCTTGCGCATCTAAGCCGAAATGGTGCATCAGATAGAAGGTGTAATAGTTCGTCAAACTCGCCAGATAGAGATATTTCGAGGTGATAAGCAAAAGCAACACACCCAATGCGAGAGCAATTCTACCGCGGGATAATGATGATGTTTTAGGCGCAATATGCGTTTTCTGGCTGCGATGTTGCTGGCTATACCAGTTTCCCACCTTCCACAAAATAAACATGGCCAGTAATGCGGCCAGAGAGAACCAAGCCAGACTTCCCTGACCCAATGGGAAAATAACGATTGCCGCTAAAAGTGGGCCAGTGGCTGTGCCTGCGTTGCCACCTACCTGAAAAATCGATTGTGCCAAACCATGTCTGCCACCGGAAGCCATACGGGCAACCCGCGACGATTCCGGGTGAAAAATGGAAGAACCCAGCCCTACCATTGATGCAGCCAGAAGTAGCAGCGGAAACGTGTGCGCGTGACTGAGCAATAATAGTCCCGCACATGTTGACCCCATCCCCACCACTAACGAATAAGGTTTAGGGTGTTTATCGGTATAAAAGCCAACCATGGGTTGCAAAATGGATGCAGTTAATTGATAAGTCAGAGTCAAAAGGCCAATTTGCGTGAAATTCAGGTCGTAATTGCCTTTCAAGAGCGGGTAGATAGCAAAAATCAGCGATTGCAGCATGTCATTCAGAAAATGCGACATGCTGATAGCACCTAATACGCGAAAACGGGTATCACTCGATTTACTGCTGGCAATAGTTCGGGTCTCTTCCATTAGAAATTCTTAACGTTGTGTAAGTAAGAATATTCATTCTAACGCGAATTCGTCGCTACAAACCGGATATTTCTGATTGATTAATTCAGCAATAAAAGGTGATACCGCTGTTGGATTACATACTAGATATACCCGATGCCGAGCACGTGTTAATGCCACATAAAATAACCGGCGCTCTTCTGCATCAGGGAAAGACTCTTTTTCTGGTAACAAAAACTCCAAGATGGGATCGCCCTCTTTTTGACTTGGGAAACCATATTTGCCGTTACACAGACCCAATATGACCACGTAATCAGCTTCTTTCCCCTTCGAGGCATGCACTGACATAAATTGCAGATCCAATAATGGATATTGCGTTTCCATCTGCAGTTTGAGCTCTTTCTGGCTGCCATCACCGAGTAGGAAATTAAAGCGAGCTAATACAGCGACAGTCATTTTCTGATCCGGCTGATTCATGACTTGCTGGTGGATGGCATTTAACGCTTGATGAAGCCCTCGCTTAGCATCCTTTACTTGGATAAGTGACACCGCAGGCTCAGCCACCACAGTCACAGAGTTGATCGATTTTTTTATCTGAGCAGGATTCTGCAACACAAACGTTGATGCCACATCGCCAATCTTATTATTGAAACGGAACGTGGTATCAAGCGCTGTCACACTGGCAGCCCCAAATATGTCACTAAACCGTTGTGTCACACTCAAATCACTGCCGCTAAAACGATAGATCGCTTGCCAGTCATCACCAACCGCAAACAGCACTGCATCATCTCGTTGCGCCAGTAATGCTTTGATCAGACGAGCTCGTGGTTGGCTAATATCCTGGAACTCATCAATCAATATGTGTTGATACGGCGAGTGATAACGCCCGTTTTCAATATATTCGAGCGCTTTTTCAATCATGTCTGCAAAATCAATTTCATTACGCCCCGATAAATGAAGCTGATACGCAGCCAGAACGGGTTCAAAAAGCGCAATTAACAGCGTAAAACGCGATTTATCCTTCTTTGGTATTCGCTTTTTTAGTGCTGCTAATGTTTGAGATGACTGTTTAAATAACACCAAAAAATCAGCCAGAAATTGCGATACATCCGACGTTGAATTCAGCGACGATGAGCAATCACAAAATTTCATTACCGTTGCTTGATACGCAGCGTCCTGCATTAGTTCAGCAACGACTTTCTCAATAAAACGAGTAAATAAAGCATTATCATCCGCAAAGGCAGTAAGGGTGGGACGTCGACCTTCAACTATAGAGATGATCTCTAAGCCCAAGGCATGGAAGGTTTTTATGGTTGGCACGGCTTGCTGCAATATCGAGCTGAGACATTTGTCCTGCCGCTCCTGCATCTCTTCGGCCGCTTTTTTAGCAAACGCCAACATTAAGATTTGTTCTGGTTTTGTTTGTTCACTCGCAAGCAAATAGCCAGCCCGACCAATCATTGTGCTGGTTTTCCCTGTGCCAGCACCTGCCAATACCAGATTACGATCTTCGTTAATTAAACATGCCTGACGCTGAGCCCCAGTCAGTGGATTTTTTTCTATTGTGTCGAAAAATGATTTAAATCGAATACCTTCTTGCTGTAGGAATTTGGCATTCGCTTTTTTCACTTTCTCTTCCGATGCAGCAACAAAAGCAGCCAGATATTTAAATGTCGATTGCTGACGAGATGTAGCAAATTGCGCTTTTAATGCGGCAGATACCGAAGAAATTGCCTGACAGCGATTAACCAACCACTGACGTTGTGAGTCACGCCGATAGGCAGAGCTATCTAAAAAAGCACGTAGTTCGGCTTTCATAGCTTTGGCATTTAAATACTCGGCATTTAATTGCTGCTCAATATGACTTTGCCAGCCTTGACTCAACAACATCACCAACTGACGCAAACGAGTTCGAGAAAAACCACGATAAAGATAGGTTTTCCTTGCTGTCGTGATATAAAGATCAGACCAAAACAAACAATGCTTTATTTCTGGTTTGGCATTCATTCGGGCAAATGGTAACAACTGTTTTTTGGAATCATCTGCGATGCTTAATCCGGTTGTTTGATGCGCTAAAACTGCATCTTGTCGTCCAAAAAACAACTGCGCCAGCCAGCTTCGTTTTAGTTCTAAGTTACTCATTGGTTCCATGCCATAAAAAAGAAAAAACCGAAGAGAAAAATGCTTTCAGCAACATATCTATTATCAACTTCAAAATAATGCAGGAAAAATATGCGTTATCGGTTATAAAATAATCGGAGCGAATTCAGCGCCACTAAAATACAGTGAGTCCGTATTGAAGCTAGACATATCCCTGCATTTTACATATCCGCTACATTATTCGGCTGATCGCCCTCTTCACATGGTGATTTTTTCGCTGATCAGTGATTTCACATACAGAAAAAATGGCAAATTGGACGATTTTTTGCTTAACTCGCACATCAATTTTTTCGGAGTGTCGTAAAGAGGATGACAACACATCATTACCAGCTTGAATTGTGGGATATCAAAAAGCAATATCCCGGCTGTCTTGCGAACGACAAGATCAATTTGAAGCTCGAACGTGGTGAAATCCATGCGCTATTGGGTGAAAATGGTGCAGGAAAGTCAACCTTGGTCAAAATCATTTATGGTTTGGTGACCCCGGACAGTGGTTCCATCGTGTGGGATGGTCAGGAGATGCAGATCCGCTCTCCTTCTCATGCCCGCGAATTAGGTATCGGTATGGTGTTCCAGCATTTTTCGCTGTTTGAAACACTTTCCGTCACGGAAAACATCGCTTTGTGTCTCACCCCGTCGATGCGGGAACAAATCGGTGATCTTGCAGGACGCATCCGTGAGCTGTCGGGTAATTATGGACTGAATATCGATCCAGATCGTTATGTGTTTAGCTTGTCCATGGGCGAACGCCAACGAGTAGAAATTCTTCGCTGCCTGATCCAACAGGTCAAACTGCTTATTCTTGATGAGCCGACGTCAGTACTGACGCCTCAGGAAGTCGATAGCCTGTTTGTGGTATTACGTCAGCTTGCCGCTGATGGTTGTACGATCCTGTTTATCAGTCACAAACTAAAAGAAGTAACGGCACTTTGTCATAACGCCACCATATTACGTGGTGGACGAGTGACTGGCGCGTGTATTCCTTCCAATGAAACGCCAGAAAGCATCGCCCGCATGATGGTAGGTGACAGCGCAATTGCTGAAACCTATGAACGTCGCTCCAGCAAAAAAATTAATCTGGAAGTTAAAGATCTCTCCGTATCAGCACCAAACCCCTTTGCTTGTGCGCTGAAAAAACTTAATTTTTCGCTGCGTGGTGGCGAAATATTAGGTATTGCCGGTGTCGCTGGTAATGGTCAGGAAGAACTGCTGAGTATTCTGAGTGGTGAACGCGTCAGTACACACAGCGATCAGGTCATCATGAATGGTAAACCTGTCGGTCGTCTGAATGTCGGTCGCCGTCGCCGCCTGGGTATGGCTTATGTACCTGCCGAACGTCTCGGTCATGGTGCGGCGCCAAAGATGAGCCTTCGTGAAAACTTACTGCTGACAAATGCCACGCTGGGTTTGAAACGCTTTGGTTGGGTAAAATGGCATAAGGTGTCTGCCCGTACTCGTGATGTCATTGAGCAACATCAAGTCAAATGCCACAACGAACATGCGCCGGCCCAATCACTTTCTGGCGGCAACCTACAGAAATTTATTATTGGCCGTGAACTCGCGCTCGAACCGAATGTTTTTGTCTGCGCCCACCCAACTTGGGGTGTTGATATTGGAGCGGCAAATGCAATCTATCGTGAGCTAATGGAGTTACGCGATCGCGGTGCGGCTATTGTGGTGATCTCTGAAGATTTGGATGAACTATTCCTGATCAGTGATCGCATTGCAGCGCTGTTCGATGGTCATCTCTCGCCTGTGGTACAAACTCAGGACACCAGCACGAATCAGATCGGTCAGTGGATGGCCGGACAATTTCTGGAGCAGGAATAAACCACCATGTGGCAATTTCAACCTCGTACGTTTATCCCGTGGTATCTGCAGATAGTATCACCGTTGATCGCGGTGTTTTTTACTGTTCTGCTGGGAATGGGGCTGTTTAGTTTTCTGGGTAAAGATCCGGTTCATGCGATGCATGTATTCTTCATCAGCCCTCTTGCCGATGGTTACAACATAGGTGAGTTATTAGTAAAAACGGCACCAATGCTGCTTTGTGCAATTGGCTTGGCACTTTGTTATCAGGCTAATTTGTGGAATATCGGTGCTGAAGGGCAGCTGTTGATGGGCGCTGTGGTCGGTAGTGCGGTCAGTCTGCATTTTGCCGATAACTCACTCAGCGTCTGGTTTGCTCTGATTGCGGGTGTGCTAGCTGGTATGGCTTGGTCAGGTATTGCAATTGCCCTGCGTCAGTGGTTCAACAGCAATATCATCTTATCTACCATCATGTTGAACTACATTGCCCTTTACGCATTGCAATGGGCTGTGCATGGACCGTTGAAAGACCCTGAAGGTATGGGCTTTCCTGAATCAGCGATGTTTACTGATTCACAGCTGTTACCCATCCTGATTGAAAATACCCGTGTGCATTTGGGCGTGTTATTTGCATTACTCGCTGCAGTGTTGTGCTGGGTGTTATTACGTTTTACTTGGTTAGGCTTCCAGATCCGCGTATTGGGGCACGATGAGTCATCCGCGCACTATGCCGGTTTTTCTATTCGTCGCTTGCGCTGGGGCATTATGCTGCTATCTGGTGCATTAGCTGGTCTGGCCGGTGCGTGTGAAGTTTCTGGCCCGATTGGTCAGCTGATCCCGTCCGTATCACCGGGTTATGGTTATGCCGCGATTATCGTCGCATGGCTGGGCCGCCTACACCCGATTGGTATGCTTTTATCTGGCCTGTTCTTAGGTTTGATATACATGGGTGGTGACATGGCTCAGATCGAATTAGGAGTGCCAACCGCAATCACCGGTTTATTCCAGGGTTCATTGCTGTTTTTATTACTCGCTAGTGATTTCCTGCTGAAATACCGTTTAGTTAAAGTAACATCTAAGGAAAATCAGAATGGATAATGTACTGCTTCTGCAAATTCTGACGGCGGCAATTAAGACGGGAACCCCGTTATTGCTGGTTGCCTTAGGTGAAATGGTTTGTGAAAAATCAGGTGTCCTGAACCTAGGCCAAGAAGGGATGATGCTGATGGGCGCAGTATGCGGTTTTATTGCCGCGTTCAGTACTGGCTCTTTGTTCCTGGGTATCTTAGCCGCCATGTTAGCGGGTATGTTGATGTCAATGTTGTTTGCCGTGATCAGTATGCATTTACGCGCTAATCAGGTTGCGACAGGTTTAGCTTTGACTATTTTTGGAACAGGGCTAAGCGCATTTATCGGTGCCGCTTATGTAGGAAAAACAGTTAAAGGTTTTCAAGGTTTTCATATTCCATTGCTGAGCGATATCCCTTTCGTGGGTCAATTGCTGTTCTCGCATGATGTCATGATCTATGTGAGTTGGTTGCTGGTGTTGGTTGTCGGCTGGTTCTGCGTGAAAACGCGCGGTGGCCTGATTTTACGCGCTGTAGGTGAAAACCCACATAACGCCAACGCAATCGGCTTGCCAGTTCTGACCGTACGTTATCTGGCAATCTTGTTTGGTGGCGCTATGGCTGGTCTGGCTGGTTCTTACATGTCGCTCGCTTATACGCCCATGTGGATGGAAAACATGACCGGTGGTCGTGGCTGGATTGCTTTAGCATTGGTTGTGTTCGCGTCATGGAAAACTAAAAATCTGGTTTTGGGTGCCTACTTGTTTGGTATCGCCAGCATTATGCATTTGGTATTACAAGGCTTAGGAATGAAGATCTCCCCTAGCCTGTTAGCTATGCTGCCTTATCTGGCTACACTGATAGTCATGATTTTCATTGGTTCAAACCGGATGAAAGAAAAACTGTCTGCCCCTATGTCGTTGGGTCAGACGTTTGATTCCAGAGTATAAATTTTTCATCAATTTCTTTAGCTGTGTAATTGATGAGCCGCAAGCTTTGGCTTGTGTTTCTTAAAAATGATCGGAGAAATACGAATGAAGACAAGGATTTTTCGTTTACTGGCTGTAGCTGCATTAACTGCTGGCTGCGCTGTTTCAGCAGCGTCTGCCGCAGAAGAACCAATGAAAGTTGGTTTTGTGTATGTTGGCCCGGTTGGTGATCATGGCTGGAGCTATGAACATGACCGTGCGCGTAAAGAGTTGGAAAAAGCCCTTCCAGGCCAGATCCAAACCACGTTTGTTGAAAATGTGGGAGAAGGTGCTGATGCTGAACGAGTAATTACTCAATTAGCTAAAGGTGGTAACAAAATCATTTTCACCACCTCTTTTGGTTTCATGAACCCGACTCTGAAAGTAGCGAAAAAATTCCCTAACGTAGTTTTTGAACATGCAACTGGCTACAAACGTACCAAAAACGTAGGCACTTATGTTCAGCGCGCTTACGAAGGTCGTTATGTTGCGGGTGTTGCAGCTGGCCTGTTGACTAAATCTAATACCATTGGTTATATCGCTGCATTCCCAATTCCGGAAGTTCTGCGCGATATCGATGCAACCTACATGGGTGCAAAATCTGTTAATCCAAATGTAAAAATCAAAATCGTTTGGGCTAATACATGGTATGACCCAGGTAAAGAAACTGATGCCGCTAACGCTTTGATCGACCAAGGTGTTGACGTGTTAATGCAGCACACTGACAGCCCTGCGCCAATGATGGTGGCTGAGAAACGCGGTATCCGTGCTGTTGGTCAAGCATCTGACGTTGCACAATATGGTCCTAAAGCCCATATTTTCTCTATCCAAGACAACTGGGAACCACACTACATCAAAACTGTACAAGCAGTTAAAGATGGCAGCTGGAAATCTCAAGACTACTGGGGTGGTTTTGCTGAAGACGTAGTTCGTCTGGCATCTATCAACGACAATCTGCCACAGAATGTTAAAGATGCTATCAAAACTAACTTCGACAAGATCAAATCTGGCGAACTGAAACCATTTACTGGCCCATTAAAAGACAATACTGGTAAAGAAGTTGTTGCTGCTGGTCATTCACTGACTGATGCTGAACTGGCGCAAATCAACTGGTTTGTAGACGGTATCGACGCTACTGTTCCAAAATAAATAACTGATTTAATCAGATGTATTAAGGGAGCTTCGGCTCCCTTTTTTATTCCGTTTAATATATAAAAAAGCCCTGAAATTCAGGGCTAATCTATCATCAATGTGATGAATATCAGATCACAGCAGCGATGCCTTCAATCAGCGCATCAATGTTATTTCGGGTAATACCAGCAACACTGATTCGACCAGAGCCGACAATATAGATCGCGAATTCTTTGTTCAGACGAGTTACCTGATCTTTATTCAAACCAGAGAATGAGAACATGCCATTTTGTTCAGTGATAAAACTGAAATCCTGCTGAATGCCTTTCGCTTTCAGTTTTTGTACAAACAGTTCACGCATTTCCCAAATACGATCGCGCATGGCTTTAACTTCGGCGATCCACTCAGCACGCAAAGCAGTATCTTTTAGCACTGTCGCGACAACAGCTGCACCGTGTGATGGTGGATTAGAGTAGTTTGCGCGAATGGTAGTTTTGATCTGGCTGAAAGCACGCAGCGCGACTTCCGAATTATCAGTGATCAGCGTAATGGCACCTACACGCTCATTATACAGACCAAAGTTTTTAGAGAAGGAGCTGGCAACCAGTAACTCTTTATTATACTTAGCGAAAGTACGCAGACCGGCCGCATCTTCTTCAACGCCACGACCAAAACCTTGATACGCAAAGTCGAAAAATGGCAGCAATTTACGTTCTGCACAGAACTTCGCTAACACTTCCCACTGTTCCAGTGATGGATCAACACCAGTTGGGTTATGGCAGCAACCATGCAACAGCACCACATCACCTTCTACCGCAGCAGACAAGGACTCCAGCATGCCGTTAAAATCGAGGTTTTTATTCGCTGCATCGTAGTAACGGTATTCCGCAGTTTCCATGCCCGCAACACCGAACACTTGGAAATGGTTTACCCAGGTCGGATTAGAGATCCAAACCTTCTTAGAAATGCCCTGACGGAATAAAAACTCAGCACCAATACGCAGTGCACCAGTACCGCCCGGAGCCTGTGCAGTTTTAGCGCGTTTACTGGTCACGATTTCATGGTCAGCACCAAACAACAGTTCCTGCACCAGCTGACCATATTCCAGATTACCTTCGATACTCAGGTAATTCTTGGTGGTTTCTTTTTCCAGCAGAATTTTTTCTGCCTTTTTCACACAGTTGAGAATTGGCGTGGCACCCGCTTCATCTTTATAAATACCAACACCCAGATTGATTTTGTTAGTGCGCGGGTCATTACGGAATTCTTCGGTTAAACCCAAAATAGGGTCGGCTGGAGCCTGAGTCACCTTCTCAAACATGGTTCGTCCTGTTTAGTTTGGCTGGTTGGGGGGATGGCACATCTCAAGTGCCCTGCTGAGTTATGTTATACCACTGAGAAAAACGAGCGACCACCGCTTCTTGCAAAACTATGTCAGGTGGATCCAGTTTTTTGCGTAAACCATGACCTGCTGTGGCAGTTTCTGTTGGTTCTCAAAAAGAAATTGCAAACTGATTTGCTGCTGACGTGTCAAACCAGCGACTGACCACTTCTCGTTCGCCGCAAGCGGTTCACCCAATAGTCGCAGATAGTCTGGCCAGTTTTCAGGTAAGAACAACGCTAACTGCCGCTGTATGCGCTCAGCAAAAGCATTAGCCAGATGTAAACTTTCGGGTGACAGATCACCGAAATGGCACCAGTGAATATTATCTGTCAACGCACGCAGTAACTGCTCTGCCATCGTCGTATCTTTAAGCGGTGCATGGAGCAGCAAAGTGTCAGCAGGTAATGCCATACTGACAAACGCGTCACGGTTATCGATTGTGATAACGTGCGCTGGCGGTTTTTCCTTCCAAAGAATTTTTGTAATGCCGGTCATTGCTCGTTCAGGAATGGCTACTTCACCCCACACACTCAACAAGGTGCTGACATCGATCAATTCGCCTGATTGCATAAAAATGCTGCACGGCAGGTTACAACGCAGTAGCAGATAGCTATCGCGCAAAACTTTGATTTCATGCTCGTGCATGTGTTCTAGCGTGACTTTGGTATCTTGTTTTAGCAAATAAGAAAGGATGTGGCTGTTACACTGTGCTGGCAATTGAATATCGAGTTGTTGTAACAGAAACTCTAGTGAGCTTTCGCCTTGAGTAAGTAAATACTGTCGGAAGGTTTGTTCGCCTGCATTCGTTAAATTAAAAATGCCCTCACCCTGCGCAGCAACCCAGCCTTGCTGCAACCACAGGTTGAGCTGAATAATGGCCCAGCGCTTACGAATACGGATCTGCCGTTTATCCAATAACCGGACGATCAATTCTGGCGGCGCTGAACTCAATATTTGCTCTGGGCTCATCATTCTCAATGGTTATCCAAAAGAAAAGGCAGCCAAGGCTGCCTTCCATTCATTACGCACTCAGTGGCAGTGTGTCGCTGCTGCCACCAAACCCGCGTAAACCAACCACATGCACATGTTCTTGTTTACCATGCACCTTACGGATCAGTTTGTAGGTCGTGCCTTTTTCCGGGCTGATATTTTCTGGTGCGGCAATCAACAACTGCATATCTTGTCGTTCACACAACTCAAATAGTGTCGCAATCGACTTAGCATCCAGACGTGCCGCTTCATCGAGGAACAACAAACGGCAAGGTTCAATATCACTGCTACGCAGACGGCGATTTTCATCTTCCCAGCTTTGCAGCACCATCAGCAAAATAGCTTGCCCCGTACCAATCGCTTCACCGGTCGACAACGCACCACTTTCTGCACGCAACCAACCATCAACGCCACGCAACACCTCAATTTCCAACTCAAGGTAATTACGGTAATCGAGCAATGCCTCGCCCAGCACTTGGAAGCTGCGCTCACCCTGATCGATATGTGGGTTCAGGCGTTGGAATAGCTTCGCCATTGCTTCTGAGAAGCTCAGTTCGTTACTGGCGAACAGATCTTGATGTTGCTGGGCGTGTTCACCCAACGTTTGCAATAAGCGAGCATATGACTCACGCACGTTCACATTCAAGCGTACGCCACGCACCTGACCGAAGGTGATGTTTTGCAGCCCTTGGTTCATGACGCGAATACGATTTTGCTCACGGCGAATGATGTTAGTGATCTTCGCCGCTACTTCGTGTGAAGAGAGCGATAAATGCGTTTCACGTTGCTTCAATTCATCAGCCAGGCGCGCCAACTCAATTTCCATCTCTTCAATCGCGTCAATTGGATCATCAGAACGAATAATGTCATGACGAATACGATCTTTCAGATAGCGATAGACCTGAATGTAAAACTGCACTTTCTGCTCGGTCTGACGATTGCCTTCTGATAAACGCAGCGTGTCACGGAGTGAATCATCGTTCGCCACTGCTAAACGCAAAGCACCTAGCGACTTATCCGACATGGAACGCAACTCTTCTGCTTCCAGATAAGCCAACTCACGGCGATTAAGCTGCTTTTCCACGCCATTTGTGCGCGCCAGCGTTAATACGCGACACCAGTTTTTCTTATGTTCCAACAACAGATGGCGCGCAGCACGATACTCTTTATTTTCTGAGTTGAAGCGTTGGTTCAGGCTATCGATATCGCGGCGGCAGATCTGGTATTGCGTTTCTGCCTGTGTGCGGCGACTGCGCGTGCGCACCAACTGATCTTCCAGATCGCGCTTTTTACTTCTCGCCTGATCTTCCATATCCACAGCAACTTGCAGACCCATCTGCTGCAATTCACGTTCAAATTCCTGCAAAGTTTGTGTTTTAGCCTGCAAGCTGGAATTGAGTGCTGTCTGAATTTGCAGCGCTTCCTGATAGCGTTGTGTGATCTGTTTCAGTTGTTCTGTTAACTGACGACGCAGTTGTTCCACATCGGCCAGTTTTTGCTTTAACCGCTCACTGATTTCCGAAGTTTGGCCCAACAAACTCTCGGCATCGTGATAGGCAAAATAGGCACGACGTGCAAATAACTCGTCCAATGTAAACGCCTGACGACGAACGGCAGTCAGTTGTTGTTCGGCGGCAAAGCTCGCTTGCTGCAATTCATCAAAGGCAGCAGGGTCTTCGCGCAACGCATCCAACAAGGTTTCCAGCTTGCGACAGGCTTTATCATGTTGATCGAGGAACTGCTGTGCAGTTTGGCACGCGGCAAATTCTGCCTCGGCTTGTTGCAGACGATCATTCAACGAATTATCAAACAGCAGATCAAATTGCGATTGCAGACGAGCAACCAGTTGCTGTTGCTGCTGTAACGCTGTTACGCGTTGCCGATATTGATGTTCGTTCTGCTGCTGTTGCTGCAGATTGTTCTCTGCCTGACGGATCTCACTTTGTAACACCGCCAGTGCCGCTTCCGGATCATCTTCAAATGCCATATGCAAATGCTCAGTCATAAACTGGCTGAGGTGATGATACAAACGATTCTGTTTTTGCTGCTCAAATGCTAGTTTGGCATACGTTTCAACAATTTCATCACGTTGCGCTGACAGCAGTTCGATACGTTGTTCGCGCGCGGCACGCCCAAATACCGGTACTTCCGGGTAACGTGAGTAACGAATTTTGCGCTGGCTGGTGCGCACTAATACGGCTTTATCAAACTCGCTGGCATCGTGCAGATTTTCATCAAACGCATCCGGGTTGCCCTGGATCAGATAAATATCTTCCGGTAATTCGGTCAGCGTATTCAGATGATTAATCGCACCTTCCAGATCAACCACCACGATGGCACTGCGAGCTGGGCCAAAAAGCGCGGAATAATACGGCGCATCGTCGAGAGAGATATCGTCATACACATCGGTCAGCAGCACGCCGCCCAGTTGTTCACAAATACGCACCAACTGCGGGTTTTCATTCCCGGCAAACTGCTGCAGGTTCCGTAGCTGTTGTTCTAGGCTCTCTTTTTGCTGCTGTAGCAGGCGTTTTTCCTGTTCCAGCGAACGCTCTTGCTCCAGCGTCCGTTGCAGTAATTGGCTAATGGCAACCGGCGAATCAAGCGTTTCACCGGTCATTTCCTGCAGCTTTTCTAATTTCTCATGCGCCAACAACCACGCCGGTGCTTTTTTACGCAGTTGTTCAATCTGTTGACGAGTGCCATCAAGTTGATGATGCAGCCGAATACGATCTTGCTGATCGTGCTCCAAGCGTTGTTGCAGATCATCTTGCTGCTCAGCTAACGTGGCGGCCAATCCGCTCAATTGCTCGTTGTCGTTCAGATCATACTGGCCGCCTTGTGATTCTAATTGGCGCAGCAGTTGTTCCTGAATGGTAATCAGCGCATTTTGCTGCTCCTGATTACGACGAATATCTTGCAGAGCATTTTCAACCTGATTACGACGCGCCACTAACGTGCGGTGTTCGCGGGCTTGTTCAATCACTTTTTGCGCATGCTCCCACGCTTGTTCACGCGAGATCGGGCCGGTAACTTGTTGTAGGGTAGTAAACGCCTGTTCGTATTGATCAGCTGCTGCTTTCGCTAAACGCAGACGCTGCTGCAACGACAACATTTGATCGGTAGCTTGTTGTTCTTGATCGCGTAACGTCTGCTGAAAACCAGCCACGTTATCTGGGGTCAAATCAGTCAGATCGCACAATTTCTGCGCTTGTTCCAACGCATTAACCGCTTGCTGATATTGGATCGCCCGCGTCTGCTGCACATCCAACGCTTGCTGATAATCAGCCAACTGGCTTTTCAGGCTATCGGCTTCATCTTCACTTTGTGATTTCTGCAGCTCCAGCTCGGCTTTTTCTTCGGTCAGTTCCAGCGTAATGGCGGATTGCTCTTCCGCTTTCAGGCTCAGATCTTCAACATCTTCACGATATTGCACAATCTTATTGGTCAAGCCTGTCGCCGCCATTACTTTGGCCAGATGCTCGGCAGCTAACTCCAGATCTTCGGTAAGATGTTTCTCACGGGCGCCCATCTGTTCGGCTTCTTCCGCCAGATAAATTGCACGTTGCTTTTCTTCGCGGATCAGACGCTGTTTGTCCTGCAACTGTTTACGGCCATGCAGTGCTTGTTCCGACAAACGGTTTTTTTCGCTCTGATTTCGCACATAATCGGCCGCCACATAATGGGTAGTTTCGGTGATCAGATGACGGAACAGATCACGTTGTGCCTGTGTCTCTTTGATAGCATCGAGGGTACGGCGATTTTCGTGGATCGCAGCTTCCATATCCTGAAATGCCTTCCGCACGCCAGAATTTTCAGGCAGCAAATATTCACGCAGCGAACGGCTGATGGACGATGAGATACCACCATACAAAGATGCTTCGATCAGGCGGTAGAATCTGGAACGATCACGTTGATCACGTAGTTTCTTCGCCGTCACGCCGTATTCGAACATTACGTTGTGATAATCGGTCACCGAATTAAATTTGACGAAACGAATCGCCCCCAGCTCTGCCGCCTGCTTACGCAGTTCGTTAAACGGGCGCACTTTCGCTTTATCGCTGTCTAATTTTTCCAGCAAGAAATCAGTTGGTTGTAATGTTGCAGGCACATCAAGCAGACAAAATGGCGTGATATTGACTTTGTTATCGCGGTTAGCAACTTGCTCTAAGTGCACACCAAACCACAAACGTTGCCCTTTGGAATTGAGCACATCAATCAGGGAATAGCAGTGACCACGTTGTAATTTACCGTATAAACCACGATCACGGCTGGCCGAAGAGCTGCCGGCTTCTGTCGTATTGCGGAAATGCAACAGCGTCTGATCAGGGATCAGTGCTGTAATTAACGCGGCCATGCTAGTTGATTTACCCGCACCGTTCCCGCCGGATAATGTCGTCACCATCTGATCGAGTTCAAAGGTGCGGGCAAAAAAGCCGTTCCAATTGATCATGGTGAAAGAGAGAAATTTACCGCGCGTGATCATATATCCAGCCCCAATTGCTCTTCATCTTCTTCTGCTTCATCCAGTGAATCCCATACGGTTTCACGGGTTGGTAATTCATCATCATGTAAAATCGCTTCGCCTTCGCGGATCATGCGTAGCTGCACCACACGTGGGTCTTCGTCAGTGCGAACATCAGCAGCAAAGCGGAACACCGCTTCATTCACGCGGAATTTATCACCCACGCCAAGAGCAGTGACCATGCCTAACCGACGCAAACGCCGCATCGAGGTACGAATACGTTCCTGCAATTTTTTCTTATCTAAGTCGGTACCGCCGCTGCGCTGGTTGACCATGCGCAGTAATTGCCGCTCATCGGCTAACGAAACCACCTCTTCCTGCAAATCAAGCAGTGAAAAAATGCCTTCATTCGCCAAACGCTCAGGGCTGAGATAGAGATAGCAAAGCACTTTGCCCACCAGCATATCCAGCTCAGACAGCACCGACGTGCCAATTTCAGAGGTAGAACGCGGGCGAATGTAGAAAAAACCTTCCGGCGCTTTAATTAATTCCACCTGATAACGGCTGTAAAAACTTTCCAGCTCATCATGGTAATCAAGCAGATAAGAATGCTGATCTAAATCGTCAGCACTAATGTGTTTGCCACTGCGTAACGCGGTGTCCAGCTTCGGAAACAGCGGGTTGGCAATCGCCTGTGCAAGGCGTAATGCGATAGGTAACTCAGTATTGATCAATGACATGCGCTTGCACCTTAGCACCTAAATCGTTAATTGGTTTCCACTTCGGATGACGGGCACTGCTGAGTTCGGCACTGGAATAGCCCAAGCGAACTGCTTGATCGACCAGCATTCTGGCGACATCAAAGTGTTGATATTCAGGGAATTGTTGCAGGTAATCTTTCAGCAGATCGGCCATATCGAGCGGCTTACCGTGTACTTGGAAATCGGCCAAATAGCCACTGATATGCTCGGAAAGTTTTTCGTCCAGCGCCTGAATTTCTTGGAATTCCAGCGCCACAGGTAATTCACCGGTGATCTCATCATTATGCAGCACCAGCGTCTCATCGCGCAGTTCCAGCAGCCGAGCTTCTTGTGCAACCAGTAATAACCAATTGTGACTATCGAAATCACGGATCGATTCACGCAAGCGTTGGCTAAATACGCGGTTTTTATCCATATCAATCGCATTACGGATAAATTTGTGCACGTGACGGTCATAACGCGCCCACAGCTCGATACACTGCTGACCCCAGTTTAGAATCGCATCGATACGGCTTTGCAGCTCAAACGTCAGGTGTTCAACCTGCACCGAGGTAATCGCCTGCGCTCGGGCGGTTTCCTGAATATTCAGCAAACCCGATTGCAATTTATGACCTGCGGCATCGAGCGTATCTTGCAATTCACGCAGTGTTTGCCCGGTTTCACGCAGCAACTTTTCGCAGTTATGGATAGCTTGCGTCCAGTTCTGATTCAAAAGATCAGCAATCTCGGCTTTAACTTGATTTTGTTGATCATCCATCGCCCTTTGAGTCAGGTCGATGCGACTTAAGATCTCTTCCACCGAATATTTCAGGCGTGGATAAACTTCTGTTTCCCAAGCGGAATCATCGGTTGCATGCACCGCAGCGGTATAGGCTTTATCTAATTCACCGGCCACCTGCTCTAACAACAGTGACAGTTTGACGCTGTTAACCTGCTGCTGATCAACATAAAACTCGATAATACCTACCGCTAAACGCGTCAGACGATACACGCTCTCGCCTGCCACTGGGTCGGTATTAAAACGTGATAACAGCCGTTGGCGGACTAATTCGTTAATCGCGTTGTTCGCACGCACTGATAATGTTTCATCCATCAAACCATATAGCTGGCTGACGTAACCAAACGCATCATGCAGTGCCGCTTCGCTTAATTCCTGTGTTTGCTCATCCCGTGCCATTGAGGATATCGCGATCAGGAAGGCCAGACGTTCATTACTAAGATGAAGCTCTAGCTGTTCCTGTTTCACCCAACCGACTAATTCCGGCAGGCTGCGCTCAGGCCTAAGTTGTTCGGTCATTATAATCTCTTATCAATCATGATTTACTGGCAACGGCTTACTGGCCAGCACATGCATATAGCGCCCTAAATGGACGAATGGCTCTTGCTGACAATAACGTAATTCCATTTCCAATAAATCGGCAAATTTTTTGTGCTGATCTTCTTTATGCCGCATGTAGTCGTGGATCACACGAACGCCACTCCGACACAACAGTGGCATCTGCCACTCTTCCAGCCATTGATACACATCAGCTGGTGTTTGCGGGTTAGTTGGTGTCAGTTTTTGCTGCCGTTTTTTTACCAGCCCAGCACGGATGTAGTCAAAATTCCCCACTACCAAACTTTGAAACAACAGCGCATCACGGTTGTAAAATAACAAAGAAAACAGCCCGCCCGGCTTCAGGTAATGCAATAACCCCATCAACGTCGATTTTGGATCAGCAAGCCATTCGACAACCGCATGACACAGCACAAAATCAAATGTACCGTTGACGTGTTCAGGCAAATCCTGAATAGCGCAATGCACTAAGCGGATACGCTCAGTCAGCCCTTTTTCAGCAATTTGTTCTTTCGCCAGTTCCAGCATATCGGCTGAAAGATCACAGAGTGTGACATCATGCCCCAGTGCCGCTAATTTTTGTGCAAAAAAACCAAAACCACCGCCAGCATCTAAAATACGTAACCGCTGATTGCCAAAGCGCGCCAACCCTTGTTCCAGATCTCGCCAAACAACCGCGGTACGGATCTTTCCTTTACTGGTGGCATAGATGTTCTGTGCAAATTTCTCTGACAGCCCATCAAAAGAGTGATCTGACATAAAGGTTATTCTGCTGTATCTGATGGAAAAGGGCCGCTATTCTGTCATAAGCCGCGAAAACGTGGAATTTCGATCGTCAATTCGGGATAAAGATATGCTTTTTATGCTTAAAAAATGGTTAGGTCTACTGCTGATGCCGCTGCCTTTTTGTGCGCTTCTGCTTTTTATCGGCTTATTTTTGCTGTGGCTGACACGATGGCAGAAGAGTGGCAAATTGCTTATCTCCATTGCTACTGTCGTTCTGATTACATTTTCAGTTCGACCAACCAGTGTGATGCTCAATCGGCCATTAGAGCAAATGTACCCCGCGTTTCCTGATAATCAGCCCGTCGATTTTATTATTGTGTTAGGTCACGGTCATGTATCTGATCCGTCAGTGCCATTAGCAAGTCAGCTCACTGAAGCCGCCAGTGCAAGGATACAAGAAGCCTTACGCATAAAACGGCTGAACCCTAAGGCACATATGATTTTTTCTGGCAGCATTGCTGGCGACCCGGTTTCGGGTGCAGAGATGTACGCTCGTGTCGCGGAAGCTAATGGCATAACACGGCATGATATGACATTGATTGAAAATGCTCGCGATACAGAAGAGGAAGTGACTCGCGATAGTCAGCTAATTTCCGACCACCCTACTGCGCTGGTTACCTCCGCATCGCATATGCCCAGAGCCATGACATTATTCCATCAGGTAGGTATGAACCCGATCCCGGCACCGGCACAATATGTAGGCAGAGAGCAACAATTGCCGGTTCCAGCCTACGGTTATTTACCATCCGGACGTTATCTTATGTATTCTGAAATGGCGCTGCATGAATGGATTGGTCAATTATGGAACCGTTTTCGTAACTAACTTGTTAACAAATCGAGTACTTTTTATTTCGTTTTGTTTTTTTTCAAGTGAAGTTCCTGATATGGATCAGTAATAAGAGAAAAAATTACGAGCGGTAACAAAATGGCGACTATTCGTCAGGCGTCACACCTTCTATAATGCGGTGCAAATACTTATAAACATCACAAACCATCCTGAGGATACAGCAAATGAGACAACACCTGATCATGGGTAACTGGAAACTGAACGGTACTAAAGCGTCTGTTGAAGCTCTGGTTGAAGGTCTGAAAGCACCTGTAGCTGCAGCAGCAAATGTTGAAGTCGCTGTTTGTGCGCCTGTTATTTTCCTGGGTCAAGTTGAACAACTGACTGCCTGTTCTGCACTGAAATATGGTTCACAAGATGCAGACGTTCATACCTCTGGCGCATTCACTGGTGAAAACTCGCCAGTTATGCTGAAAGAGTTCGGCTGTAAATACGCTCTGGTTGGTCACAGCGAACGTCGTACTCTGCATGCAGAAACTGACGCTGTTGTTGCTGCTAAATACGTTGCTATTCAAGCTGGCGGCCTGATCCCTGTTCTGTGTATCGGTGAAACACTGGAACAGTTCGAAGCTAACGAAACCAAAGCTGTTGTTGAAACTCAGCTGAAAGCTGTTATCGACGTAGCTGGTATCGACTCTTTCGCTAACGCAGTTGTTGCATACGAACCAGTATGGGCAATCGGCACTGGCAAAACTGCGACTCCAGAAATCGCTCAATCAGTACACGCACACATCCGTGCTTACCTGGCTGGTTTCAACGCTGAAGTTGCAGCTAAAGTGCAGGTTCTGTACGGTGGTTCTATGAACGCTGCAAATGCGGCTGAACTGCTGGCTCAAGCTGACATCGATGGCGGTCTGATCGGTGGTGCATCTCTGAAAGTGGCTGACTTCTCTGCCATCATCGAAGCTGCAGCTAAATAATTGTTTTTACAAGGCATCCTCTTAGAGGATGCCTTGTTTTGTATTACACGGTCCGGATATGAACGGGTGAACTTCCAGACGGCTGATAAAATCATAACGACATGCCATGTGTAGTACTCACTCAAGAATCTGTTTGTTTTGTAATTTCTATATAGAGGCACACAATGATCAAGAAAATTGGTGTTTTGACCAGTGGCGGTGATGCACAAGGTATGAACGCGGCAATCCGCTCTGTAGTTCGTGCTGCGCTGGCTAAAGGTATTGAAGTTTACGGTATTCGTGACGGCTATTTGGGCTTACACCGCGACCGTATCGAAAAATTGGATCGCCGCAGCGTGTCAGACATCATCAACCGTGGTGGTACCATGCTGGGCTCTGCTCGCTTCCCTGCTTTCAAAGAAGAAAGTGTACGTCGTGAAGCGATCGCTAACCTGAATAAACACGGCATCGAAGCACTGGTTGTTATCGGTGGCGACGGCTCTTATATGGGCGCGAAAAAACTGACTGAAATGGGCTACCCATGTATCGGTCTGCCAGGCACTATCGACAACGATATCGCTGGTACTGATTTCACTATCGGTTTCGATACTGCACTGAACGTAGTAATGGAAGCGATTGACCGTCTGCGTGATACATCTACTTCTCACAAACGTATCTCTGTAGTTGAAGTAATGGGCCGTCACTGTGGCGACTTGGCCATGGCTGCCGCGGTTGCTGGTGGTGCTGAATTTGTTATCGTTCCAGAAAAAGGCTTCAAAAAAGAAGACCTGCTGGCGAATATCGATGAAGGTATTGCGAACGGTAAACGTCATGCAATCATCACTATTTGCGAACACGTTACCGATGTTAACGCACTGGCCAATCTGATCGAACTACATACTGGTCTGGAAACTCGTGCAACCATTCTGGGTCACATCCAACGTGGTGGTTCACCAACAGCACGTGATCGCGTATTGGCAAGCCGTATGGGTGCTTATGCAGTGGATCTGCTGATGCAGGGTGAAGGTGGTCGTTGTGTTGGTTTGTTGAAAAATGAACTGGTTCACCACGATATCATCGATTGTATCGAAAACATGAAACGACCATTTAACGAAGAACTGTATAACCTGACAGAAACTTTGTTCTAATCGTTATCATTAAAAAGCCTTCCCTTTCCGGAAGGCTTTTTTTATGCCTGTTCTCTTGCCAAGGCTACAACCCTGTTAAACATGTTTTGTAGTAGGCTTGGTACGCTATCAACACCTTGCTTCATCGCTTCTTCAATCACCGCTAATGCCATACCCGGTTTTGAGCGACGAGAAACTGCACGTTCAATAATTTTATTCGCTGGCAAATTATGCAAGTCACGGTTGCCGGCTTCCCGTCGATAGACATCCTCAAAACCATGCGTAAAAAGAAAATGCTCAATATCGCGACTGGGTAACAAGGTCAAATTGCTGGCACTTCCGTGCTGATGTTCCTCAGCCATTAATCTTCGGGCACCCTGCACATATCTAACCCCGGCTTCATCACCATCGGCCAACATATGCCATGAAATACCCAGATCATTGGCCAATTTAATCAATGGTGAATACCCGCACTGCGCATATTCAATGATACGCACGCCTTCGCCGGGTAGATGGTAACCACATAACTGAGCCAATTCAGAGAGTAACCATAGCTCCGTTTCCCCTTCCACTAACAACCAGCAACGGGCAAATAATGACATTGGCCGGTTGATACGCACATGAAACGTGATTTTGCGTAAATCATCCGCCGTGAAACGATTTTCATCCATCTGATAACTTTTCGCCGTACCATTTGTTCGAACTAAGCGTCTGATCTGGTTCAAAGGTAACGTGGTCAATAAATCGCCAGAATTGGTTGTTAATATTTTTTGCCCTGGTAACTGCTGAATAAGCCCCCACGCAATCGACATCATCGTTGGATGTAAACGACTTTCCGGATCTTCCAAAATATAGATAGGGCGCGCTTCATGTTCTAACTTACGCCCTGAATGCGATGACAACAAAGCATGACCAATACGGGCCAGCATTTGTTGCATAGTGTCATTATCCATATTCCGCAACAGATCATGCCAGTCGGTTAAACCATGCAGTGAACCCGGTTGATTAATAATATCGCGCTGACTGCGCTTAATTTGGTGTGGTACGTTCATGAAATAACGATCAAGCAAATATTCGGCAGCATGAACACCATCGGTGATCCGTTGTTGCCGATCGGGGGTGCAATCCGGTAATAAGTCGGTAATGTCACCCACAAAATCGTCTGGCTCAACGGCAGGTTCAACTAATGCACTGATTGAACGAGAATCACGAAGACGTAACACGGGGTTCATTGAGCTTAATAATCGAATCAATTCCGCGCTATTTTCATCGGGTACGCGACTGCCATGTGCATCTTCAAAGAAATGTTCTGAAATAATCTCATCCGTATTTAAAGTGGCTTTGGCGACATAATGAATACGGTGAAACATATCTAAATGATGGCGGGTCCAGATGCTGGATAATCGGTTTAGGCGGTGAGAATGCTGACTGATACCCGGGCGGTGTTCCCGGAAGGTGAGACGGATAATGAGTTGCTGACCGTTGGCACCATCACAGGGCGCTCGGTAGAAATCGTCAGCTACAAATTGATAAGGTAGTTCATCATGACCAAGCAGACTCCATAATGCTCTTAATAGGCTGCTTTTACCCCAGGCGTTTTCCCCGATCAACGCGGTAATTTGCCCCAGCTTGACTGATAGCCTGGAGATGCCACGGAATCCTGTTATTTCAATGTGTTCCAGAAACATAAGGCATTACCAGCGTTTATTTTTAACTATAACAAACTGATAGCAAAGCCGCCGTCTGTTCTGCAAGAACAACCGTATTTATCGTTCGCTGACCTTGACTGGCGTCAAATTTGCTTGATTGGCTGGTGAGGATTCATGTTGCCATAAACTGAACCACATATGACGTTGCTTAATTTTTTTACGGCGTAATTTCATCGGCACTCTCTTTGGTTATTTTGTTGGGATTACCAGTTAAGAGTGCCTGTGGAAAATGACAATATGATGACTAAAAATCAGCCTGCATAATGTTGCCAAAGTAAACGAGCAGACATCACCAATGACATAGTCACCAACAATGGGCGAATGATTTTGCTTCCCTTACTCACCACCATTTTTGAGCCTAATCGCGCACCGATAAACTGGCCAACACCCATCACAATGCCCACTTGCCAGAGGATTTTTCCACCCAGCATAAAGAAAATGAGTGAAGCCACATTTGACGTAAAATTCAGTAACTTGCTATAGGCTGTTGCTTTAGAAAGATTAAAACCAGCAAGCGAGACAAAGGCGATGGCAAAAAATGAGCCGGTTCCCGGGCCAAAAAAGCCGTCATAAAACCCCACACCCAACCCGACTAACAAACTAAATAGTGAAAAATTGATCCGCTGTTGGCGATCTTCTTCGCCAATACGCGGCGAAAACATGAAATACAGCGCAAAACCGATCAGCATAAATGGAATGGCTTGTTTTAATGCCGACGGATCAATTTGCTGAACCAGCAAGGTGCCCAGCGCGCTACCAATAAAGGTAAAAAAGATGCCGTTTCTGATCAGTTTCAGATCAATATAGCCGCGGCGTAAAAAATAAAATGTCGCGGAAAAACTGCCAAAGCTACTTTGTAACTTATTGGTTGCCAGCGCTTGAGCGGGCGAGATCCCCACACTCAGTAAGGCAGGCACAGTCAATAATCCACCACCACCCGCGATTGAATCAATGAACCCTGCTGCAATACCGCAAAAAGCCAGAAGGAAAAGCGTTGAAATCTCTAATTCCATGATAATTATGCTAGAAGTGGGAAAGTGATCATCATCACACAGATCACCGGCTATTTCTATCCTTGCGGATTTGCTATTTCAGCTTTCATCTCCTACTCTATCGGCTTATTTTTATATGACAGAAAATGAATCAATATGTCCCAATTTCAATCCAAAGATCCGCTGCATGGCGTGACACTGGAACATATCGTCACAGCGCTGGTTGCTCACTATGGCTGGGATGAGCTCGGTCAGCGCATCGATATCAACTGTTTTCAAAATGAGCCAAGTGTTAAATCGAGTCTCAAATTTTTACGTCGGACACCTTGGGCACGCGCTAAAGTAGAAGATTTATATGTGTTAACCCAAAGTTCTCCCTGGATTAAAAAAGAGTCGTCTGCAGAGTAAAAACCATGTCTGATTTAATGTATCTGAATGGTTATCCAGAGCAGTTACTGCAACAAGTCCGGCAATTGATCACGAAGCAACAATTAGGTGATTGGTTAGCGAAACGCTATCCAGAGCGACACGATATCCAAAGTGATACCGCGCTATTCGATTATGTTGCCGAACTCAAAAATCGTTATATGCGTAATGTTTCCGCCATTAGTAAAGTCCGTTATGACAGTAAACTATCGGTCGTGCATCATGCGCTGGGTTTAAATGTACGCAAAGCGCAGCTGCAAGGCAGTAAAATAAAACGCAAACATGACATCATTATTGCCAGTGTTTTCCGGGATGCGCCGCCAGAATTTTTACGCATGATAACTGTGCATGAATTAGCACACCTGAAAGAAACACAACACGATAAAGCGTTCTATCAGTTTTGCACTTATATGGAACCGGCATATCATCAGTTAGAATTTGATTTTCGCGTATTTATGACCAACCGCGATTTGATTAAGAAGACACAAAATACCGAAATCTGATTTTTCCGCTACAATACACAAAACTGTATTCATCCACTCAAATTGGACTACTTAATATGACAGATCACATCGAACAGCACATCCCGGAAAATTTCATCACCGAAGTCAAAGATAACGGTGTTTTGTGGGGGCTGCAGTTTGAAGATGAATGGGTGGTTTGCGACTCTCAAGACGATGAAGCGGTTGATGTCTTACCTTTATGGTCATCTGAACGTGCAGCGAAACTGTTGTGCTGTGATGAATGGAAAGAATATCAACCAACCGCAATCCCATTGGATGAATTTTTTGAGGAATGGGTTAGCGATCTGAATGCTGACGGTGTCTTGATTGGTGTGGAATGGGATGAAACGCTAAGTGGCGTAGAAATGGATATTCTGGATTTCGCGCGCGTACTCTCTCATTTCGAGTAAACGCTCGCACAATAAGGGGAAGAACACGCTTCCCCTTTAAACTGTTGACTCATCGCTTAGCAATTAAGCGGATGTTTGTTCTTCTGCTGTTATCACTTCTTTTTCCGGTAACTGACTGATTATCACGCCAACAAACACGGCAGCACAAGCCAGACATTGCCAGAAATTCAGCCGTTCATTTAATAACCAAAATGCCAATAACAAGGTAAACACTGGAATTAAATTAATATAGGCCGTGGCTAATGACACCGGCACCCGACTGATGGCCCAGTTATACAACCAATAAGCACCAATGGTGACAATCGTGGCTAAATAGACGAAGTTTCCCCACTGAAACAATGGAACATTGGCCGGCATATCATGTTGCAAAGCGAGCGGGCCAAAGAAAATAGCGCCGACAAACGCCTGAAATGAGGTCAGCACCAGCGCAGAATAACGCGTCGATAGTTTACGGATCGAGGTTGAATAAATCGCCCCGCAAATCATGGCTAAGAACTCTAATGAATTTCCCAACAGAGGATTACTTGCCTGTTCACCATTTTGAGCCGCCATACTTAACCCTGAGCAGCCAAGAATCGCAATAATAAAACCGATAATTTGCGTCTTACCAATTCGCTCTTTGAGCATGATAAATGCGGCGACAGATGCCAATAACGGTAAAGTTGCCGTGACCACCCCAGCTTGGCCTGCCGTAGTGTATTGCAAGGCTGACGTTTCAAGTAAAAAATAGAGGCATGGCTCTGCAATGCCCATAACAACGAGCCAACGCCAATCGCCAGCTTCATAACGAAACTGTAAAAGCTTCTTACCAAAAAGCAAAAAACAGCCACTGGCAATCAACATACGGATGAAAACAATCTGTGTCGGATGAAAGTAATCCAGCAGATATTTCAATGAGATGAATGCACTGGACCAAAGCAGCATGGCAAAAGTAAGTGCCAGCATCGATAAGCCGCCCAAAATTACCTCCTGGATACGGGGCTAAAGAGAGCAAAGTCTAGCCATTCAACGTACTAATAGCCAGAAACCCTTGTGATTAAGGGTTGTTAAGCATTCGGCATACTAAGATAATGTGCGCGCTTGCAAGCTGAGGTATGAATTATGTCCGAATACCTGTTACTTCTGGTCAGTACTGTACTGGTCAATAACTTCGTATTAGTTAAATTTCTTGGTCTCTGCCCGTTTATGGGCGTGTCGAAAAAAATTGAACCCGCCATTGGTATGGGTGTCGCCACTGCGTTTGTCTTAACGCTGACATCGGCTTTTTGTTATCTGGTTGACCACTACATTTTGACACCACTGGGTGCCACATCACTCAGCACATTGGCGTTCATATTGGTCATCGCGGTGGTTGTGCAATTTACTGAGATGGTCATTAAAAAAAGTGCACCTGACCTTTATCGCGTGCTGGGTATCTATCTGCCGCTGATCACCACTAACTGTATCGTGCTGGGTTTGGCACTGCTGAACATCAATCTGCAACACAACTTTATGCAAAGTGTGGTGTACGGCTTTGGTGGTGGTATGGGTTTCATGCTGGTGTTGGTTTTGTTCGCCAGTCTGCGGGAACGTATCGCGGCCGGTGATGTACCAGTACCTTTTCAAGGTGTGGCAATTGGCATGGTGACCGCAGGGTTGATGTCGCTGGCTTTCCTCGGTTTCACTGGCTTAATAAAGCTCTAATATCATGAATCAGATTTTATTCATCATCATTATTTTTACCGGTTTAGCGCTGCTTTTCGGCTTGCTGCTGGGTTATGCCGCTATCCGATTCAAAGTGCAATCAGATCCGATCGTTGATCAATTGGATGCCATTTTACCGCAAACACAATGTGGTCAATGCGGCTACCCAGGGTGCCGCCCATACGCTCAAGCTATCGCGAAGGGCGACAGCATCAATAAATGTGTGCCTGGCGGTTCGCAGACAATCCAAAAAATTGCCGATTTGATGGGGGTCGAGCCGCCATCAGATGATAACGAATTACTTTTAAGCCCACCGAAACGCGTAGCTTTTATCCATGAGAATCTGTGCATTGGTTGTACTAAGTGTATTCAAGCATGTCCGGTAGACGCCATCATTGGTGCGCCTAAACAGATGCATACCATCCTGCGCAGCGAATGTACCGGTTGTGATCTGTGCGTTGACCCCTGCCCAACTGACTGCATCGAAATGATCGAATTACCTGCCACGCCGGATCGCTGGAAGTGGGATGTTGAAACAATTCCAGTGAGAATGGTGCAATGAGTATTCTGAATATCATCAGTAAAATCCGTAAAGGAAAGATCTGGGACTTCCACGGTGGTTTACATCCCGATGAACATAAACTTGAATCCAGTGAAGTTCCGTTAGTTAATGCCGGTATCCCCCCGTTTCTGGTTATTCCAATCAAACAACACAGTGGCCGTATCGGGCGCTTATTGGTCAAAGTCGGCGACCAGGTTTTAACTGGTCAGCAGTTAACCGCCAGCGATCACCCGATGGAAGTGCCGGTACATGCCAGCAGTTCGGGTGTCATCACCTCGATTGAATTACATACGGTGGCGCATCCATCAGGTTTAAGTGAACCATGTATTCACATCAAACCCGATGGGCTAGACCAATGGCGTGAGCGTGAACCTTGGCAAGATTTTCGCCGTTATGATGCGATTCAACTATTCGACCGTATTCGTCAGGCAGGGATTGCTGGTTTGGGCGGTGCAGGATTCCCGACTTATGCCAAATTAAGTGTAGCCCGTGAGAAGGCAGAGATCGTCATCATCAACGGGGCGGAATGCGAGCCTTACATAACCGCCGATGATCGTCTGATGCGCGAGCATGCACGGGAGATCCTTGAAGGCGTTGAGATCATTAAACACATCTTACGCCCGACTATTACGATCATCGCGATTGAAGATAACAAACCAGAAGCGATCGCCGCCTTTTTATTACACTCGTTGCCTGACGATGTCATCGTGCGTGTGATACCGACCAAATATCCGTCTGGCAGTGCGCGTCAACTGATCGAGATCCTGACTGGTAAACAAGTACCAGCCCGCGGACGTTCATTGTCGATGGGTGTAGTGATGGTGAACGTTGGTACAACCTACGCTATCCGGCAAGCAATTATCGAAGATGAACCGTTGCTCCGCCGTGTCGTGACACTCACAGGCTCCCAATTTAAGAAACCCGGCAATGCCTGGGTTCGTTTAGGTTCATCTGTTCGCTGGCTACTGACACAATTTTCACTGACTCCTGAACCTCGTCAGCGCGTCATCATGGGTGGCTCCATGATGGGCTTTACCTTGCCCCATGCTGATGTACCGGTGGTAAAAATTACCAACTGCCTTTTGGCACCCAGTGTGTCTGAATTACCACCGCGCGATGATGAAGTGAATTGTATTCGTTGCGCAAAATGTGCCGATGTGTGTCCGGTGAAATTACTGCCACAGCAGCTCTATTGGTACAGCCGAGCCGGTGATCACGAAAACGCTGAAAAATATAATCTGTCAGACTGTATTGAATGCGGCGCCTGTGCGTGGGTCTGCCCAAGCAACATTCCACTGGTGCATTACTATCGTCAGGAAAAAGCAGAAATCGAACATCTGCGCGAAGAAGCAGCGCAAGCCGAACGCGCGAAATTGCGCTTTGAAGCGAAAAAACAACGCTTGGAAGAGGAAAAATTAGCGCGTGAAGCGCGAGCACCTGCACCAGCTCGCCCAGTAGTTTCCAGTGACAGAGACCCAGTAGCAGCAGCCATCTTGCGCATTAAAGCACAGCAAAACAAAGCTGGCGCTAGTGGGGATCTTCAGGCTGAACGCGAAGCGCGAAAAGAGCAGGCTCGTCAACATCAGGCAGAAAAAGCACAACAAGCTGCAAGCGGAAATACTGACCCAGCAGTTGCAAGCAGCGACGATGCCCGTAAAGCGGCTGTCGCTGCGGCACTGGCAAGAGCGAAAGCACGAAAAGCCGAGTTGGTCGGTAACACGCCAGATAGCTCAGCGATAAATGCAGAGCAAGAACCCGTAGCATCAGTTGACCCGGAAGCTGCCAGAAAAGCAGCTGTGGCTGCAGCGATTGCCAGAGCAAAAGCTAAAAAAGCGCAAACTGAACAGCCAGCTGTTCCTGTCGCAGACGTGGAACAAGTCACCGAAGTGGTTGACCCCGATGCCGCCAGAAAAGCGGCTGTCACTGCTGCAATTGCACGGGCTAAGGCGAAAAAAGCACAGGCTGAGGCTGACTCTGCCAGTAACACTGAAACACAGGGATAATCATCATGTCATTTGCCATTGCTATCTCACCACATGGTCATAGCCAGAAAAGCACCAGCAGCGTGATGCGACTGACATTACTGGCCTTAGTGCCAGCGATTGGCGCTCAATTGTATTTGTTTGGTTGGGGTGTATTACTGCAACTTGTCTTGACCTGCGTTACTGCTCTAATCGCAGAAGCGGCTATTTTACGCCTGCGCGGTTATGCCCTTTTACCTTCCTTGCGCGATAGCAGCGCCCTGCTGACGGCAGCCTTAATTGCGGTTGCGATCCCGCCATTACTTCCTTGGTGGATGACTGTGCTGGCTACAGCATTTGCCATCGTCATTGCCAAGCAATTGTATGGTGGCTTGGGCCAGAATCCATTTAACCCAGCAATGGTGGGTTACGTGATGTTATTGGTTTCTTTCCCAGTACCAATGACCACTTGGTTAGCGCCACAAGCCGTATCGGCACAACAATTAACCGTAGCTAATACTGCTGCTGTTATTTTTCAAGGTAAAACTAACGAAGGCTTAAACAGCTATCAGTTAAAAATGCTGGTTGATGGCACCACCATGGCGACCCCGTTGGATCACATGAAAACAGAAACTCAGCGCGGTCATTCAGTTGAGTCAGCGATCGCATTGCCGCACTTCTCAGCTATTAGCCATGATGGCTGGCGCTGGATAAACTTAAGTTTTCTGGCCGGTGGCGTAATGCTTTTTGCTTTCCGCCTGATCCCGTGGCAAACCCCGTTCGCAATGCTGGGCACACTGGCAGCCTGTAGCGCTGTCGCTCATTATTTGTCTCCGGCCCATTTTGTGATGCCAGAAATTGAGTTACTCAGTGGTGCCACCATGTTGGGTGCATTCTTTATTGTGACCGATCCAGTAACCAGCAGCACCACCTCACGTGGCCGCTTGATCTTCGGTGCACTGGTCGGTGGGCTGGTTTTCCTGATCCGGCATTTTGGTGGTTATCCTGATGGTGTGGCGTTTTCAGTATTGTTATGCAACATACTGGTGCCACTGATCGATAAATAC
This sequence comes from uncultured Tolumonas sp., assembly GCF_963678185.1. Classification (NCBI taxonomy): domain Bacteria; kingdom Pseudomonadati; phylum Pseudomonadota; class Gammaproteobacteria; order Aeromonadales; family Aeromonadaceae; genus Tolumonas; species uncultured Tolumonas sp. Next base: position 176,050 of record NZ_OY782757.1, on the reverse strand, counting down.
AGTCAATCTCGTGTATATGGACACTAATTCATGCTGAAATCTATGCAGAAAAATGGCCTTCGCCTCAGTATGTTTGCATTAGCTTGTACTGGATTGATCGTTGCTACCGATTACAGTACGCATGAAGCTATCGTGGCCCAACAGCAATCTATGCAGCAGAAGATATTGGGGAAAATGTTACCCGCTGACAGTTATGACAATGCTTTAGCAAATGACTGCCGCTTGCTTACTAACCCTTATTTAGGTAATGCAAAGCCACACCCCGTTTATATCGCCCGTAAAGGTAATACCGTGAGTGGGTATATCGTCGAATCAGTCGCCCCAGATGGTTATAGCGGCTCAATTCGTTTACTGACCGGGGTCAGTGTTAATGGTGAAGTGCAACGCGTCGAAGTATTAGAACATCATGAAACACCCGGTTTAGGCGATAAAATCGATCGTAATAAGGGTAATTGGCTAGATAGCTTTACACACAAAAAGCTACAAAATGAAACTGACAGCAGTTGGGCAGTTAAAAAAGATGGTGGCCAATTCGATAGTTTTACCGGGGCAACCATCACGCCACGCGCAGTTGTTAAACAATTAAAAAACGTTCTGTTACTGGTACAACATCCTGAATTAATTGAGCAGGCACCAGCCTGTAAGGCGGAATAATGGAACATTCACCAAAAGGGTGTCATGATCTTGCGCCGAAAAGCGCTGATAATGAAAACAGCTTCTATTCCATAGCCAAACAGGGCCTCTGGAAAAATAACCCGACGCTGGTACAGGTGCTTGGCTTATGCCCTACCATGGCGATCACAACCTCTGCCGCCAACGCAGTGGGGATGGGGTTGGCCACCATGATCATTATGGCGATGTCGAATCTCTTTATTTCTATTTTCCGCCGTTGGATCCCGACTGAGATTCGTATTCCTGTCTATGTTTTATTGATCGCCGCACTAGTAACCTGTTTGCAATTAGTGATGAATGCTTACACGTTTGCGCTGTATCAATCGTTGGGTATCTTTATCGCCCTGATCGTAACCAACTGCTTGGTTGTTGGCCGGGCAGAAGCCTTTGCTAATCAAAACCCACCTCTGTCTTCTGCGTTTGATGGTTTCATGATGGGTATGGGGTTTACTTTCTCATTAACCGTACTCGGTTGCGTACGTGAGATATTAGGGCAAGGCACTTTATTTTCTGGTGCTGATGTCTTGTTTGGTAGTTGGGCTGCCGGATTAAAAATCGATGTATATCATAGCGATAATACTTTCTTATTAGCGATTTTACCGCCGGGCGCATTTCTGGTTTTAGGCTTTATGATTGCGTTGAAGAATGTCATTAACGCACGTTTTGCGCGGAAAAAAGTCACAGCGAAAGTTCAAATCGAACGTGTTCGTGTAACCACATTCTGATGATATGAATAAAGATAAACGCCGTCAGATTTTGGAACGCTTGCGCGAAACTAACCCCCATCCCACTACGGAATTGGAATACTCTTCGCCGTTTGAACTGCTTGTTTCCGTGATTTTGTCAGCTCAAGCAACCGATGTTAGCGTCAATAAAGCCATGGCCAAGTTGTATCCAGTTGCGAATACACCACAAGCCATTTTGAACCTGGGTGTTGATGGCTTGAAGGATTATATAAAAACCATCGGTTTATATAATGCCAAGGCAGAGAACATCATTAAGACCTGCGGTATGTTGCTGGAAAAACATAACGGCGAAGTACCTGAAGACAGAGCAGCCTTAGAAGCACTGCCCGGTGTTGGTCGAAAAACAGCGAATGTAGTGCTGAATACGGCTTTTGGCTGGCCAACGATTGCTGTTGATACGCACATATTCCGTGTGGCTAACCGTACCGGTTTTGCGCCAGGCAAAGATGTGAATGAAGTAGAAGCAAAACTTCTCAAACACGTTCCTGCCGAATTTAAACTGGACGTTCATCACTGGTTGATCTTACATGGTCGTTACACTTGCATCGCACGAAAGCCGCGTTGCGGCTCTTGTCTGATTGAAGATTTATGCGAATATATTGATAAAACTGAATGAATATATAGGGATAAGTTATGCGCCTTTTACACACCATGTTACGCGTAGGTAATTTACAACGTTCCATCGAGTTTTATACCAGTGTATTGGGTATGAAATTATTGCGTCAGAGTGATAACACTGAATACAAATACTCTTTGGCTTTCGTCGGTTACGGTGAAGAAAGTGAACAAGCGGTGATTGAGCTGACTTATAACTGGGGTGTAGAAAGTTATGAGTTAGGCACCGCGTTTGGTCACCTGGCTTTGGAAGCGGAAGATATTTACGCTACCTGTGAAGCACTACGTGCTGCAGGCGCAAAAATTACACGCGAACCAGGCCCAGTCAAAGGTGGCACAACTGTGATTGCCTTTGTTGAAGATCCCGATGGTTACAAAATTGAACTTATCAGTAAAAAAGACGCTGGTAAGGGTTTAGGCAACTGAGTCATATAAAAACGGCCTCATCGTGAGGCCGTTTTTTCCATATTAAATTCTGGTGGTGTCCAACGCTGCATGGAGATCACAACACGTCGGTTAACTTCTCGACCACGTTCTGTTTCATTTGTGGCAACATGTTGTTTTTCACCATGCCCTTCTATCTTCACACGTTTCTCATCAACCCCAAGCCCAGTGAAAAATTTCTTCACGCTGTTGGCTCGTTTTTCTGATAACTGCTGATTCGGCCATTTAGACCCCATACTGTCGGTATAGGCATCCACTAACGCCAGATCAATTTGTGGGTCGGCCTTCAGATAATCACTGATCATGGCCAAGCGGCGTTTCGAATACGGTGTTAATTCATCACTGTTTTTCTCATAATTGAGAATAGTGAATGCAATATCTTCAAAGGTATAAGGCAGTAACGATTGCATGCAACCCAGAAAATTCTGATAGGTGCTGCGAAATCCGACCGCAGAGACAGATACGGTGATTGGCTGATTTTGGTGATACCAATCTCTGAATAGAAACGACGGTGTATATCCGCCTTCCAGTTCATCCAGCATGGTCCATGCAGCTTGCCCATTTACTAAGCCATCAAATTGTTTATAAAACTTCACTCTGGATATACCGCTTTCTGCCACACCGGGGTGCCAAGACGGCGGCATTGAGCGAACAGTCACTGTTTGAATTCGAGCTTGAGGCCGCAACGGCTTTAACTCAAAGTCCATATTGGTATTTTTACCAGCATGGCTGACAAAAGCCCCTTTTCCCCAACCGGGGATGATATGTTCCAACCGACATTCCAGAGGTGTGTCCGTGGTCATTTTCCAGACAGACTGATCGAGTGACGCGCCATATTCCAGCACACCCGCCTGACTGATAGGGATAAACAAAGATCCCAAAATTCCAATCCAGTATTTCACTGTGCCACCTCCTCTGCCTTATCCCTCTATCGGCCATATTCCCCCAATCTTTAGTAACTATTATTAGCTCAGCTATTTCTGCTGAATCCCATATAAATGAAAGCCCGTTTTTGCGATAATACTCCGATTTTTTGGATTTAATTATTGCATCTCTCAATGAAAGGAGGCGTCTGTGCGCACACAGATTATTCAGGTTGATGAACGTCCGCCGCTACTACAAGCGATCCCGTTAAGTCTGCAGCATTTATTTGCCATGTTTGGCGCATCTGTGCTGGTTCCGATGTTATTCAAAATTGATCCGGGTACGGTGCTGTTATTTAACGGTATTGGTACTTTGATTTATCTGGCATTGTGTCAGGGTAAAGTTCCGGCTTATTTAGGTTCTAGCTTCGCGTTTTTATCACCTGTTTTTGCCGTGATGAGTAGTGCTAGCTATAACGCTGCATTAGGCGGATTCATCGCTTCCGGCCTGATTTTCATTACTGTCGCCCTGATCATTAAAGCATTTGGTCACCGCTGGATTGAAGTGGTATTTCCACCTGCTGCCATGGGCGCGATCGTTGCAATTATCGGTTTGGAACTGGCGCCTGTTGCCGCCGATATGGCTGGTTTAACTGCAAAAACTTTGGATGCCAATACTGTTACCGTTTCCATGTTTACTTTTGGTGTCGTGGTTTTTGGTTCTGTTTTATTCCGTGGTTTCCTGGGCGTTATTCCAATTCTGATCGCAATCGTGGCCGGTTATTTACTGGCACTGTCGATGGGAATGGTCAAATTTGATGCGGTTAATACGGCAGCTGTATTTTCTATGCCGACATTTTACGCACCAGAATTAAACTGGGGCGCCATCATTACTGTTATTCCAGCCGCTTTTGTGGTTATTGCTGAACATATTGGCCACTTTATTGTGACTGAAAAAATTATCGGCAAAAACTTGCGAAAAGACCCAGGCATGCACCGTTCTTTGATGGGCGATGGTGTATCAACTACCCTGTCCGGTTTCTTTGGTTCTGTACCGACCACCACTTACGGTGAAAACATCGGTGTCATGGCGATCACTCGCGTCTACAGCGTTTGGGTTATCGGCGGCGCGGCAGTGATCTCGATTGCGATGGCATTTATGGGTAAATTTACTGCGGTAATCGGTAGTATTCCTGTGCCTGTCATGGGCGGTGTTTCTTTGCTGTTGTTCGGGGTAATTGCTGCGTCAGGTGTACGTATGCTGGTGGAATCTAAAGTCGATTACAGCAAACCGAAAAACCTGATCCTGACCTCTATCGTGCTGACCGTTGGTTTATCTGGTGCGCACGTTGAAGTCGGTACTGTCTCGCTGAAAGGGATGGCATTAGCAACATTGCTGGCAATCGTAGTGAGCCTGCTGTTTGGTTTATTTGAAAAATTGGGTCTGATGAGCACCCAAGACATCATCGAACCGTAAAAATTATAATTAATTCTGAGTTGGTATCTGTTTATGTGCTTGAAAGAACGCTTTCGTGGTTATTACCCGGTTGTGATCGATGTAGAAACTGCCGGGTTTAACCCGAAAACGGATGCATTGCTGGAAATTGCCGCAACAACATTACAGATGGATCAAGACGGCTGGTTGACACTCGACCAGACCGTTCATTTCCATGTTGACCCTTTTGAAGGGGCTAACATTGAAAAAGCCGCGATTGATTTTAACGGCATAGATCCCTTTAATCCGTTACGCGGTGCAGTGAGTGAATACGATGCGTTGCATGAGATATTCAAAGTTATCCGTAAAGGAATGAAAGCTGCAGGTTGCAACCGCGCTATCGTGGTTGCGCATAATGCGGCGTTTGATCATAACTTTCTGATGGCAGCGTCTGAGCGTGCATCACTGAAACGCAATCCATTCCATCCGTTTGCAACTTTCGACACGGCAACTCTGGCTGGTCTGGCATTAGGTCAGACTGTGCTGGCTAAAGCATGTCAGACCGCTGCAATTCCGTTTGATAATAGTGAAGCACACTCTGCTTTGTACGATACAGAACGAACAGCAGAGTTGTTTTGCCATATCGTTAATAAATGGAAATCGCTGGGTGGCTGGCCATTGGCCGATACTGAGTAACAATGTAGCTCTAGCTAAATATCGAGCGGGCTATCAGGCCCGCTCTATTTTTGCGACTCTTAATCGTTCAATAAATTTAGTCGTGTCATGTTCGGTGCGGATCGACATGAATAATTCAGCCGCTTCCGAATATTGATGTTTTAAATACACCAGCCATTGCTTCAACCGGCTAGGTACATAGTCTGATCTTGGTAGCTGCAAAGCAGCATCAGCATATTGGATCAACAAATCAAGCACATCTGTCCATGCCATGGCTTGCTGATTTTTCGCAATCACAGCGCCCAAATTAGGCAGTTGTAACGCCCCTCGCCCAACCATCACATCCTGACATCCAGTGATCTGGCGGCAATTGGCAGCATCTTCAGCATTCCAGATCTCACCATTGGCGATCAGCGGAATATTGATTTTTGGCCGCAGGATATCAATCCATTCCCACTTTATCGCTTCTGCTTTATAACCATCTTCTTTGGTGCGGGCGTGGATCGCCAGCTCTCCAGCACCGCCTTGTAACACCGCATCAATGATTTCATGACACTCATCCGGTGAACTCCAGCCAAGTCTGACTTTGGCCGATAACAATTGCTCTGCAGGTAATGCGTCGCGCACAGTGCGTAAGATCCGGTAGATACTTTCCGGCTCTTTCAATAATGCTGCACCACCACAGGAGTTATTCACGCGTTTAGCTGGGCAACCAAAGTTGATATCAATACCTGGCGAACCTAACTCGGTTGCCAGCACTGCATTTTCCGCTAACCATTGCGGATGTTGCCCCAACAATTGCACGCGAACAGGCGTACCGCTGGTGGTTTTACCGCCTTGCAGCAGTTCCGGGCACAGCCGATAGAGTGTTTTTTTAGTCAGGAGTTGATCAACCACACGCACAAACTCGGTAACACACAGGTCGTAATGATTCACTGCCGTTAAAATTTCACGCAGTAAGGAATCGAGAACACCTTCCATCGGTGCAAGAATAATGCGGCCTTGCGGCACAGTGACTGATAAGGAATCTAATGGCATGGCGACCTCAATATTGCAGGCCGCCATTCTACTGATCTACACCCGACACTCCAGCAGTATTAACGAAAACGATGTTCAATACCGACAAAATTTCCGCACGCAAATAAACTGGCTGAACGTGGTTTAGCCAAATAACTGGTTTCAATTTGCGGAAGCTGTTCGCCCATGGGAATGATGTCATGCGGTGAAGGCAATGACGTGTCTAACACCCGATGCCAGCAGCCTTCAATATCATGCGGTGGTAATGGCAAAATGAACGATAATTCGTCCCAAAAAGCATTAAAAATAATGTAAATCGCCATATCGACATCCAGTGAGATAGCCGAAAAGGCTAAGGCATGGGATTTTTCACCCCAATCCGGTGAATAAGAATGCACCCCATGCCAGCAAATATCCGCGCGGCGTAACATTTCAGCCAGCGATAACATGCTGCCATCTTCTCGTTCCCTACTAAACAAATAACGACGATATTTCAGCAACTCACGAACAAATCGGGACATATCATGCCCACGCTGGCCGGTTTCCCATTGCATCCAGCTGATCGCATTATCCTGACAATACGCATTATTATTACCATGCTGTGTTCTTAATAACTCATCGCCCATTAACAGCATCGGTGTGCCAATCGACAGCAGATTGGCCGTCATTAAATTCTTTGCTTGCCGAACACGTAATGTATTAATAGCCGGATCATCGGTTTCACCTTCTACACCATGGTTCCAGCTATGATTGTTATCTGAACCGTCACGGTTATGCTCACCATTGGCTTCATTATGTTTTCCGTCGTAACTGACCAGATCCCACAGTGTAAAACCATCGTGGCAAGTAACAAAATTGATACTCTTTTCCGGATCAGAATGATGATATTGGTAGATATCCGGGCTGCCCATCATGCGATCAGCAAATTGCCGAGTGGTGCTATCCTCGCCTTTGATAAAACTTCTGACATCATCGCGGAATTGGCCATTCCATTCGCGCCAACGAGAACCAGCCAGTGAACCAACCTGATATAGCCCCCCGGCATCCCACGCTTCCGCAATCATCTTGCAATTAGATAACACCGGATCAGTATCTATAGCGAGCAAGGTTGGCGGGTTAACCAACGGATTACCATCTTCATCACGCGAAAGTATCGACGCCAAATCAAAACGAAATCCATCCACATGCATGAATTCGCGCCAAAAACGCAAACTATCCACAATCATTCGTTTCGTAACCGGATGTGAGCCATTGAGGGTATTTCCACATCCGGAATAGTTGGTATCAGCCCGAGTTTTCGGATCCAGAATGTAATAAGCCTCATGATCGGTACCGCGGAAACAAAATAACGGGCCATTTTCGGCACCTTCCGCCGTATGGTTATAAACCACATCCAAAATAACCTCTAACCCTTCACGGTGTAATGCCTTTACCATCTTGCGAAACTCATTGATCGGGCCGGTTCGGCTTTGATCACTGGAATATTGATGATGCGGCGCAAAAAACGACATCGGTGAATATCCCCAGTAATTACTTTTCCCTGGGGGAGCATCTTGCGGATCAAACTGAAAAACGGGCAATAATTCAATGGCGGTAATACCTAAGGATTTCAGATAAGGTATTTTTTCGATCAGCCCTGCATAGGTGCCTCTGAGATTATCCGGCAATGCCGAAGATGGATGTTTAGTAAAACCACCAACATGTAACTCATAAACCACGGAGCGGGATAAAGGATGGCAAGGCATGGTGTCACCTTCCCAATCATAATTATGAATATCGACGACTACGCTTTTTGCACAGCAATGAATATTTGAGCCTACCCGAGCAGCCGCCATACGATCATAGTTTTGGGGGAAATTAACCAACACGCCATAGGGATCAAGCAGAATTTTTTGCGGATCAAAGCGCGTGCCTTCATACGGACGCCATGGGCCATTAATACGAAAGCCATACAACTGACCATCACCAATGCCTTCGATCCAGATATGCCAGTAATAGGCTGTGCGGTTTACTTTCGGGTTTAATTTAATAATGGTAGGGGCAACATCATCTGGCGAGGAAAAAAGCAACAACTCAACGGCACTGGCTAAACGTGCCCATAAAGAAAAATTAACGCCACCCGATTCAATGGTTGCGCCAAGTTGCCGGCAATGACCATTTTTCGTCTGCATAGATACACCCCACATTTTTCTTCATGTTGCGCATGAACATCGGTGTAAGTGTAGTCATAAAAAGAAAGGGCAAACCGAAGTCTGCCCTTTTAGATCTAATTCTATCTATTTCTTAGTTCGATAACTGCTGACAATCCAGTGTTTTATCGTCCCAAGAGATTGTCGCTGCTTTTTTACGCTCAATGACGGTTAACTCATACGATGCGTATTTTACGCCCCGACTGAGTGGCCCCATAAAGGCTTCCCGAATTTGATCATGATATTTAACCATCACAGCTGGCAGTGGTGTTGCGTAGAAAGTCAGCCAGGCATCTTGTTTATCAGCGCCACACTGATAATGAATCGGCCCGTCTTTAGGAACCAATTCAAACTGTGCTTGTAACTGAGATAAACGCTCCATGTAAGAAAGTTCAAGACACATCTTCAGATCTTTATCTTTCATACACGCATCATGACGCGACAACCAAGATTGCTGATCTTTTTGCAAATCCACTTGATATGGCGACTGCTTAGTAGCGAGTTCAACCATCAGCTTACGGATTTGGCCGTCCAAGGTATTTAGGATCGGCCGTTCACAATACGCTTGTAAAAGCGGAACTGTAACATCGTTACAGTTCGGTTTTTTATCCAGCGTCTGTTTCGTAATGGCATATTTTGCCATCATTTCCGGTGTCACCATGGACGGTTTAGCAGGTGCGTTTTTTTCCCCTGAGTCTGTTGCAGCCACAGAGACAGTCTGGATCCCACTAAACAGCATCGCTGCCAAACAGAATTTCCAAGCGTTCATGTACTACTTCCTCACTCTGGCTTATTCAGCCGATGATTCTTCAGATGAACCAGTATCAGCGTCGATATTGATCTCTGAAACATCAGACTCATCGCCTTCTGGTTCCGCAACACGTTCCAAGCTAACCAGCTTTTCATCTTCCGACGTACGGATCAGACGAACACCAGCAGTGTTACGACCAATCAGGCCAACTTCAGAAACACGAGTACGCACCAGTGTACCGCCGTTGGTGATCAGCATGATTTCATCAGCTTCATCAACCTGAATAGCACCCACTACGCGGCCATTTCGCTCAGATACCTGAATCGAGATAACACCCAATGTCGCGCGGCTCTTCACAGGGTATTCAGACAATGCAGTACGTTTACCGTAGCCATTTTCTGTGGCGGTCAGAATCGCCCCTTCACTGCGAGGAATGATCAGCGAAACAACTTTATCGCCTTCCGCCAGTTTGATACCACGAACACCAGCGGCAGTACGGCCCATTGGGCGGATACCCTTACCAGATGTGCTAACTTCCGCATTCTCAGTGTTTTCGGTTTCTGTATCGTCAGTTGCATCATCATCTGAATCAGCGTCAGACTCGGTACCACGACTATTACCTTCCGCGAAACGCACCACTTTACCGGCATCAGAGAACAACATGATTTCGTTGCTGCCGTCGGTGATATCAACACCAATCAGCTCATCACCTTCTTTCAAGGTGATTGCACGAATACCAGAGCTCAATGGGCGAGAGAAGGCAGACAATGCTGTTTTCTTCACGGTGCCATTGGCCGTTGCGAAGAAGACATATTTGTCATCATCGTAAGATTTAACTGGCAGGATCGCGGTAATACGTTCGTTTTCATCCAACGGCAACAAGTTGATGATTGGACGACCGCGCGCCGTGCGGCTAGCCTCTGGCAATTGATACACTTTCAGCCAGTAAACTTGGCCCATGGTCGAGAAGCACAGAATGGTATCGTGCGTATTCGCCACCAGCAGCTGTTCGACGAAATCTTCATCTTTTACTTTTGCAGCCGCTTTACCACGACCACCACGACGCTGCGCTTCGTAATCAGACAATGGCTGATATTTCACATAACCTTCGTGCGACAGTGTTACCACGACGTCTTCTGGTGTGATCAGATCTTCCATGTTGATTTCGATGCTAGCGGCCTGAATTTCAGTGCGACGCTTATCACCAAACTGCGATTTCACATATTCCAGCTCTTCGCGGATCACTTCCATCAGACGTTCTGGGCTTGCCAAAATGAACAGCAATGCGGCGATTTCAGTCAGCAGTTCACGATATTCATCGAGAATTTTTTCATGTTCCAGACCAGTCAGCTTGTGCAGACGCAGATCCAGAATTGCTTGCGCTTGTTGCTCAGTTAGGAAATACAGACCTTCGCGAATACCAAATTCAGGTTCCAGCCATTCAGGTCGTGCAGCATCATCGCCGGCACGTTCCAGCATTTCAGAAACAGCACCTAGTGCCCAACCACGCGCAACCAAGCCTTGTTTGGCTTCTGCCGGGCTGGAAGAGTTTTTGATCAGTTCAATAACTGGGTCGATATTCGCCAGCGCGATCGCCAGACCTTCCAGAATATGGGCACGTTCACGCGCTTTACGTAATTCAAATACGGTACGGCGAGTAACCACTTCACGACGATGGTCAATGAAGGCAGCCAGAATTTCTTTCAGATTCAGTGTCTTTGGTTGGCCATTAACCAGTGCCACCATGTTGATACCGAACACGTTCTGCATCTGTGTATGCGTGTAGAGATTATTCAGCATAACCTCAGTCAATTCGCCACGACGCAATTCAATCACCACTCGCATACCATCTTTGTCAGACTCGTCGCGCAGTGCAGTGATACCTTCGATTTTTTTATCTTTTACCAGTTCGGCAATTTTTTCGACCAAACGGGCTTTGTTGACGGTGTATGGCAACTCAGTAACGATAATGGATTCTTTACCATTCTTTTCGTCAGTTTCAATTTCGGTGCGCGCGCGCACGTAAATTTTACCGCGACCAGTACGGTACGCATCCAGAATACCGGAACGACCATTGATAATACCGCCGGTTGGGAAGTCTGGGCCTGGGATCAGTTGGATCAACTCATCAATTGTTAATTCTGAGTTTTCCATCAGCGCCAGACAGCCATCGACGACTTCAGTCAGGTTATGTGGCGGAATATTGGTCGCCATACCTACTGCGATACCCGATGAACCATTGACCAGCAGGTTAGGTACTTTGGTTGGCATAACTGCCGGGATCAGTTCTGTACCGTCGTAGTTAGGAACCCAATCTACAGTCTCTTTTTCCAGATCAGCCAGCAGCTCGTGCGCAATGCGGTCCATACGAATTTCGGTATAACGCATCGCCGCAGCGGAGTCGCCGTCAACCGAACCGAAGTTACCCTGACCATCGACCAGCGTGTAACGCATGGAGAAATCTTGCGCCATACGAACAATGGTGTCGTAAACCGCAGAGTCACCGTGTGGGTGATATTTACCGATCACGTCACCGACGACACGGGCAGATTTCTTATAAGGTTTATTCCAGTCGTTACTCAACTCGTGCATCGCGAATAAAACGCGACGATGCACTGGTTTTAAACCATCCCGCACGTCTGGCAGTGCACGCCCGACGATGACACTCATTGCATAATCGAGATAAGAGTTACGTAACTCGTCTTCGATATTTATCGGGATGATCTCTTTGGCTAGATCGCTCATATAATTATAGGTTCCTACTTCAAGCTACTTGAAAGCAATGGTCGCGAATTCTATCACAAATGATGGATTTCCCCAATCGCTGACAGATACTCTGTTTTAAGCTAACTCGTTGGATATAATGCGCAGATGCCAACCCTAAACTGTCACAAAGGACAGCAATAAATGAATGTTGATTCGCAGGAAATCGCTAAATTTGAAGCCATTGCCAGTCACTGGTGGGATCCTCATGGTGATTTCAAGCCATTACACCTGATGAACCCGCTGCGTTTGGAGTGGATTTCTGACCATTGTGAAGGTTTATTTGGCAAGCAAGTGCTGGATGTCGGCTGTGGCGGCGGTATTTTAAGTGAAAGCATGGCGAAACAAGGCGCACAAGTATTAGGCGTTGATATGGGCCATGAACCGTTACAAGTGGCTCGCCTGCATGCATTGGAACAAAACGTAAAACTCGATTATCAACGCATTACTGTCGAAGAGTTGGCCGAACAGCGGCCTGCCTCGTTCGATGTCGTCACCTGCATGGAGATGTTGGAGCATGTGCCAGACCCCGCTTCTATCGTGCGTGCTTGTGCCAAATTAGCCAAACCGGGTGGAAAACTTTTTTTCTCAACCATCAACCGCACAAGACAATCCTGGTTATTGATGATTTTGGCGGCAGAACAAGTCTTAAAAATTGTTCCGAAAGGAACGCACGACCACGCGAAATTTATTCGCCCCGCTGAACTTATCCGGTGTTGTGACAGCGCCGACTTGCTAACTAAACAAGTCAAAGGGGTACGCTATAACCCGCTGACAGAACATTTTAAGTTATCCGACGATGTTTCGGTTAACTATCAGATTTTTTGTGAAAAACCATAATGAATCATTCTCGTTTTTCTGCGGTCTTATTCGATTTAGATGGCACGTTGCTGGACACAGCCCCGGATCTCGGTGCTGCCGCCAACCACGTGTTAGCGCAAATAGGTAAAGCACCGCTCTCGGATTTCGTGATCCGGCAAACGGCGTCTGATGGCGCGCTCGCTTTAATTAAAGCCGGGCTTTCTGAAACTGAGCAAGCACAACACGACTTAACTGTTCTACGGCAGCAGTTATTAGATCACTACGCACAGCATTTATATGTCGGTACACGCCCGTATGATGGCATGGTTGAACTGATTACCTGGCTGAATAGCCGCGCTATTCCATGGGGTGTCGTTACCAATAAACCGGCCTTTTTAACTGACCCGCTGCTAGCTTTAGTCACCGAGTTACCTAACTGTGCCGTCGCAGTCAGTGCCGATACCCTGCCCTTACGAAAGCCACATCCTGAGCCGTTATGGCATGCCTGTGAGCAAATTGGAGTGGCTGCAAAAGAGTGTCTCTATGTCGGCGATCATATCCGCGATATTGAGGCAGGTCGCAATGCAGGAATGACCACCGCTATTGCAGCGTGGGGTTATATTGCGGAAAATGAACGTCTGACCGATTGGTTAGCCGACGTTGAAATGGCTGATCCACACAGCTTATTAGCATGGTTATCTCGCTAAAAATCAGGCTGCTGTTAGCCCTTCTGATAACACAACTGGCTCTTTCTAAGAGCCATTTATTTTCTCCATTCGTGTGATTTACTGCTACATTTTTCAACAACCAGTTTTTGTCAAGCTATCGCTTTTATTCTTTATGTTGTATTTTATATACATCATAAGCACTACATATAGTGTTTTCCTAAACAACAAATACGGGAGTTACCATGACAGTCAGCTTGATGGTCACGAAACGGGATAACGTTACCGAGCCACTTAATCTGGATAAGATCCACCGCGTTGTAACGTGGGCTGCAGAAGGCTTACAGGGTGTTTCAGTCTCGCAGGTTGAGTTAAGTGCTCATATCCAGTTTTATGATGGAATTCGCACCTCCGACATCCATGAGACCTTGATCAAATCGGCGGCTGATCTAATTTCCGAACAAGCACCTGATTATCAATATCTGGCTGCTCGCCTGGCGATGTTCCATCTGCGTAAAAAAGCCTATGGCGGTTTCACACCACCTTCTTTATTTGAGCAAGTAAAAACACAAGTAGAAGCCGGTCGTTACGACCAGCAATTACTGACCGATTACAGCCAAGAAGAGTTCGATCTGCTGGATAGCTATCTGGTGCACGATCGCGACATGCATTTTGCTTATGCGGCGGTTAAACAGCTGGAAGGTAAATACCTGCTGCAAAACCGTGTGACTGGCGAAATCTACGAAAGCCCGCAGTTCCTGTATATGCTGGTGGCGGCATGTCTGTTTGCTAATTATCCAAGAACTACGCGTCTGGATTACATCAAACGTTTTTACGACGCGGTTTCTACCTTCAAAATTTCGCTGCCGACACCAATTATGTCTGGCGTGCGTACCCCTACCCGTCAATTCAGCTCTTGTGTGTTGATCGAGTGCGGCGACAGCTTAGATTCCATCAACGCGACGGCCTCTTCTATTGTGCGTTATGTTTCTCAACGTGCCGGTATCGGTATCAATGCCGGTCGTATTCGTGCGCTGGGGAGTGAAATTCGTGGTGGCGAAGCCTTCCACACGGGTTGTATTCCATTCTATAAATACTTCCAGACTGCAGTGAAATGTTGCTCTCAAGGTGGCGTTCGTGGTGGTGCAGCCACTGTGTTCTACCCACTGTGGCATCTGGAAGTCGAATCACTGCTGGTATTGAAAAATAACCGTGGCGTGGAAGAAAACCGTGTTCGTCACATGGACTACGGTGTACAGATCAACCGCCTGATGTACCAACGTCTGATCCAGGGCGGTAACATCACTCTATTCTCGCCATCCGATGCACCGGGTTTATACGATGCTTTCTTTGCTGATCAGACTGAATTTGAACGTCTGTATCTGCAATATGAACAAGACCCAGCGATCCGTAAACGTCAGATCAAAGCGGTTGAGCTGTTTTCATTGCTGATGCAGGAACGTGCCGGTACAGGTCGTATCTACATTCAAAACGTCGATCATTGCAACACGCACAGTCCGTTTGACCCAGCCGTTGCGCCGATCCGCCAAAGCAATTTGTGTTTGGAAATCGCGCTGCCAACTAAAGCACTGGATCATTATCTGGATGAAAAAGGCGAAATCGCCTTGTGTACGCTGTCGGCGTTTAACTTAGGCGCGATTGAATCACTGGATGAATTAGAACCACTGGCTGAATTGGCAGTGCGTGCGTTAGACGCGCTGCTGGATTATCAGGATTACCCAATTCCAGCGGCTAATAATGGCGCGATGTGGCGTCGTCCGTTAGGTATCGGTGTTATCAACTATGCCTATTATCTGGCGAAAAATGGCGTGCGTTACTCCGATGGTTCAGCTTTGGGTCTGACGCATCGTACTTTCGAAGCAATTCAATATTACCTGTTGAAAGCATCGGTAAAACTGGCCAAAGAGTCTGGCGCATGTCCACGCTTCAACGAAACCACCTATGCACAAGGTATTCTGCCGATCGATACCTACAAACGTGACTTGGATGATCTGTGCCAAGAACCTCTGTTGTTGGATTGGGAAACACTGCGCAGTGAAATCAAACAACACGGTCTGCGTAACTCAACACTGACCGCGCTGATGCCATCTGAAACTTCAAGCCAAATTGCTAATGCTACTAACGGTATTGAACCACCACGTGGTTTGATCAGCGTGAAAGCCTCGAAAGACGGTATTTTGCGTCAGGTTGTGCCTGATTACACGGAACTGAAAGACAACTACGAGTTACTGTGGAGCCAGCCAAACAATGACGGCTATCTGCAATTAGTCGGTGTGATGCAAAAATTCGTCGATCAGGCAATTTCTGCCAACACCAGCTATGATCCTAGCCGGTTTGAAGGCCACAAAGTGCCAATGAAACAGCTATTGAAAGATCTGTTAACTGCCTATAAATACGGTCTGAAAACACTGTATTACCATAACACCCGTGACGGTGCGGATGATGCGCAGCTACAGGTAGCACAAGCGGACGATTGCGCTGGCGGTGCATGTAAGATTTAAGCAGGTATGGCCTCTCATTGAGAGGCCTTAATACTCATATACCCAAAGTAATTGGAGTTGATACCTAAGTACAAAGGGTATAAGCAGGAATAGAATAATGGCGTACAGCACTTTCTCTAAACAACCCAATGATGCCCGCAAAGAGCCGATGTTTTTCGGCCAGACCGTTAATGTGGCGCGTTATGACCAACAAAAATATGAAGTATTCGAACGTCTGATCGAGAAACAGCTTTCGTTTTTCTGGCGCCCGGAAGAAGTCGATGTTTCGCAAGATCGTATCGATTATCAAGCACTACCGCCGCATGAACAGCACATTTTTATTTCCAACCTGAAATATCAAACTCTGCTGGATTCCATCCAAGGTCGCAGCCCAAACGTGGCATTGTTACCGTTGGTATCTCTGCCAGAGCTGGAAACTTGGATCGAAACTTGGGCGTTTTCTGAAACCATTCATTCTCGTTCTTACACCCACATCATCCGTAATATCACCAACGATCCGGCGATTATTTTTGATGACATCGTGGCTAACGAACAAATCATCAAACGCGCGGAAGACATCGCCGGTTATTACGATGAACTGATTGAGCTGACCCAATACTGGCAGTTGCTGGGTGAAGGCACGCACCAGGTCAATGGCAAAACAGTGGTAGTTTCACGCCGCGAACTGAAAAAGAAACTGTATCTGTGCCTGATGAGCGTGAATGCGCTGGAAGCGATCCGTTTCTATGTCAGTTTTGCCTGCTCATTTGCGTTTGCAGAACGTGAGTTGATGGAAGGCAATGCCAAGATCATCAAGATGATAGCCCGTGACGAAGCATTGCATTTAACCGGTACGCAGCACATGCTGAACATCTTGCGCGAAGGCAGTGATGATCCGGAAATGGCGGAAATTGCCCGTGAATTACACAATGAGTGTTTTGAGTTATTCAAAAAAGCCGCGGAACAAGAAAAAGAGTGGGCAGCCTATTTGTTTAAAGATGGCTCAATGCTCGGTTTGAACAAAGATATCTTGTGTCAGTACGTCGAGTTTATTACGAACGTGCGTATGCAAGGTGTCGGTTTGCCATTGGCCTTTGATGCTGATCGTCAGAATCCGCTGCCATGGATCAACACTTGGCTAAATTCTGATAACGTGCAAGTTGCACCACAAGAAGTCGAAATCAGCTCTTATCTGGTAGGCCAGATCGATGCTGAGGTAAACCCTGATGATCTTGGTGATTTCCTGCTGTAATCTTGCGTGTAATTATGCGATAGGAAAAAATCGGACACGATGAAACGGGAAACTACCTCGCGGGGCAAAGTGACCATAATAACTCCGCATACCACGTTTAAGCTGTCCAGCGACGAAAGTCTGCTGGATGGCTTGTTACGTACCGGCCATCAAATCGAATATCAGTGTCGTAATGGGTATTGTGGGGCTTGCCGCTGTAAGTTAGTGTCAGGGGAAGTGAGTTACCCGACCCTGCCGCTGGCTTTTATTCCTGCCGGTGAGGTGCTTACCTGTTGTGGTAAACCTGAATCAACGCTCGAGCTTGATCTGCCTGCCACGGAAAAGACGACCACCGCGAAGACGAATGAAGTAAAGAAAGAACAGATCCCGCATACTGTTTGATGTTAGCCTAAATATCACCGTCTTACAGGATTACTGATATGTTTGGAATTCATGATCTCACTCTATTCATTATTTCTGGTTTTTTACTCAACGTAATGCCTGGCCCAGACTCATTGTTGATTATGTCCAAAAGCGCTTCTCACGGATGGCGCGCAGGTAGTATAGCCTCATTAGGAATTGGTTCTGGCGTGTTCGTGCATGTATTGGCTGCAGCCTTAGGTTTATCGGCGATCCTAGCCAGCTCTTCCACGGCCTTTACTGTTGTTAAATATATCGGAGCCGCCTACCTGGCTTATATCGGCATTGTAGCCCTGCTACAAAAATCAAAAGCTAATTCAGATACAAAATCACTGGAAAAAGTATCACCCACAACATCTCTTTCTATGCGTGCTGTGTATTGGCAAGGTTTTTTAAGCAATGCGTTAAACCCCAAAGTAGCGCTGTTTTTCCTGGCTTTTGTTCCACAATTTATCAATCACGATGCCTCCAGCAAAGCGCTGGCATTCATCATTCTTGGTCTTATTTTTAACTTTAACAGTATGTTGTGGTGCCATTTTCTGGCCATTTCTACCTCGTTGGCCAGTAAACGCCTCAAAGTCAGTCACACCGTTAGTTTTTGGCTGAATAAGATGATTGGTACACTGTTTATTGCGCTCGGTATCAAATTGGCTTTAGCGGCAAAAAATTAGCCCAAGCTTAAAACAATCAAATTGGAAATATATGAATAGTCTTCTGTTAAAAGCTCTGACTTCACTGTCAAATACATGCAATAAATCGACATTACAAGCAGTGGATGAAGACCGTATAAAAGTCACATTTCGGGCAATACATAAAAATAAAGTTCCGGTAAACCCTGCTGAAATTGAACAGTGGTTGCTATCTAATAACTGGCAACCCAAACCGGTAGAAAGCATTGTGACATGGGCTAAAACGATAAGCTCAGGCGGAAAACTGCCATTGAAAAATAAAGATTTAGTACCCACTGAAAAAGAAGTCTGGGCTAAGTTAAACCCATAATGAACGGTATTTTTAATCTGGAGAAAGCGCGCTTATTCTTTCTCTCATTGTCATTTATATGGTAGTTTGCAATGAGATCGCGTGGTTTGGCAGTGGTGGTTAATGGATAAATTCAAGTGGTTTGTCATCGCGTTCGTCCTCGGACTAACGTTGTGCACCCATGCGTTTTATCCGGCAAAAATCGACTTATCATCATCCGTATCACCGCTCGCCCCCCAGCAACAACTGGCTGACAATCTGGGCACCTTTAAGTTTATTACCAGTCATCAGCAATTACGGTTACGCCTGAGTTCTGTCATCAATGATGATGACGAATCAAAACCGGTGTTGTTTGATTTAGTTAAAACCTGGGGCGGCGATGTCATCGCACTGCTGCTGGCCGGGTTAATTCTGCTCATCACGCCTTTATTGCAGAAATACAGCGCCAGTAGACGCGCCTGTTTCCCCGCTGATTACTGGAACCTTAAAAATCTCCAGTTCCGTTTTTCTCATTCCCGAAACTAATTTTTTCACTGTACGTCTATAAACCGCTCTATGCCTGATTTGACTCCGGCGTAGCGATTATTTCATCTCAAAATATGAATCAGACTATGATGAAAAAAAATGAAAGTCTCATCAAAAACCGGATGAGCAAATGGCAATATGCCCTTTTAGCGTTGATATTTATCACTTTTAGCTTTTATTCCCTACCTACCTTTTTCGGCGAGCGCCCGGCGCTGGGCCTGCATTACGAACAGGCATGGGCAGGCAACGATCAAAATATTCTGCAGGAAAATCAGATATCACCGGAAACGGTGATTCAATCGGAAGATAAAACATTACTGGTTTTCTCGTCACAAGCCGATCAGCAACGAGCCAAACAGCTATTAGAACTAAATGGTTATGATGGTAGTCAACTCACGCTCGAATTCTTCTCTGACTCACCGGACTGGATGCAATCGCTGGGCGCCGCACCGATCCGGTTAGGGCTCGATCTTCGCGGTGGTTCTCAGCTGTTAATGGCGGTGGATACCGACTTTATCGTTAAAAATCACACCCGTAATTTTGCCGACACTCTGCGCACCCAGTTTAAACAAGAGAAATTACGTGGCACGACAATTACCGCCAATAACGATGAAGTGCAGATCACATTACCGACTACACAGGAAATCAGCCCGTGGCTAAAAATCATCCGTCAGGAAACCACCGGCCAGACTAACCCTTGGGTTTCGCAACGCGAAGATAACCGGATAACTCTGCGGTTGAGCGAAACAGAGCGTAATACCCTGATCAATAATGGCGTGACGCAGAATCTGTCGATCCTGAAAAAACGCATCCATGAACTCGGGATCGTCGAAGCCTCAGTGCAGCGCCAAGGGCAAAATGGCATCCGGATCGAACTGCCGGGTGTTCATAACCCGAAACAAGCCAAAGATGTGATTGGTGCCACTGCATCCTTAGCCTTTTATCAGGTCAGTAATACGGGAAGTTACCAGCTACAAGATAAGTCGGCTCGCAGCATTAACATGATGCGTGAACCAGTGCTGAGTGGTGAACATATTGTTGATGCACGCGCCAGTGCCGATGAGATGGGGCGTCCGCAAGTTAGTATTGTGCTGGATAAAACCGGTGGCGATAAAATGAACTGGTTCAGTAGGAATAATGTCGGCCAAGCTATGTCGACGGTGTTTACTGAATATAAAAATACCCCTGACGGTTCATTAAAAGCCAACAGTCAGGTGATTAATGTCGCCACCATTCAAACTACATTGGGTAACCAATTCCTTATAACTGGGCTTGATAGCCTGAGCGAAGCGCAAGAGCTATCGATGTTATTACGGGCGGGAGCATTGACGGCGCCGCTTAAAATACTCGAAGAACGTTCGATCGGTCCGACATTAGGAATGGAAAACATTAAAGCCGGATTCAGTGCCTTAGCCTTCGGTATGGCCGGCATGATGCTGTTTATGCTGGTGTGGTATCGCCGTTTTGGTTGGGTCGCTATTGTCGCGTTGCTCACGAACTTACTGATGCAGGTTGGCTTGTTAGCCCTCTTACCCGGGGCGGTATTAACGTTACCCGGCATTGCGGGGTTGGTGCTTACCGTGGGGATGGCCGTTGACACTAATGTGCTGATTTTTGAGCGGATTAAAGATCGTCTGCGCGAAGGCGGCAGTTTGGCGAATGCTATCGATTTTGGTTATCGCTCAGCTTTTGTCACCATTTTTGACGCCAATATCACCACATTGATCAGCGCCATTGTGCTCTACAGTATTGGCTCCGGCCCACTGCAAGGCTTTGCCATCACGCTGATCCTTGGTCTTATTTCCAGCATGATCACCGGCGTCTGGGGCACCAGAGCGGTAATCAATCTTATCTGGGGAAGAAGTTCCCTGAAACTGCTGCGGGTATAACATGATGAATCTCTTTCGTACTTTAACGCTAACCCATTACCGTTATGCCGGGCTGATGCTTTCTATTATTCTGACCCTACTTTCCGTCATTATTCTTTCCATATATGGGCTTCACCTTGGTCTGGATTTTACCGGCGGTGTATTGCTGGAACTGAAAATCCAGACCTTAAAAAGTGCCACCGAACTAAATACTATTCTTAATTCATCATTAGCCAATTTTGTTCAGCTGCAATACAACGGTATTCCTGGTGAGTGGCTGGTAAAATTACCACCACAGGAAAGCGGGTTTGTTGCTACTGAATTGGTGAAACAAATCAGTGCTGAATTAAATCTGCCGGTTGAATTAAGTAAAACAACGATTGTCGGGCCACAGGTCGGCGCTGATCTCTTTGAGCAAGGTTTGCTAGCGCTCTTAGCTGCTTCAGTCGCGATCTCGGTTTATCTGGCATTCCGGTTTGAATGGCGACAAGCGATCGGGGTGTTACTGTCAGTTTTACACGATGCCGTGATTGCTCTGGGTTTATTGGCATGGATGCAAATCGAGTTTGATCTGAATGTGATCGCTGGGCTGATGGCCGTTATTGGTTATTCACTCAACGACAGTATTGTTATCTCAGACCGCTTACGTGATTTACTGCGCAGCCCTACTGCCGCCGATATTTATCAATGTTCAAACAAGGCAATCCGGGCCACTTTCAGCCGTACGTTGATCACATCAGGAACCACGTTGTTCACGGTCAGTGCGTTACTGTTATTTGGTGGTGAAGCACTGTTCTCTTTTTCTTTTACGCTGTTTATCGGAGTATTAGTAGGCACCGTTTCATCGATTACCATCGCATCAACAGTGCAGGAGTTGCTGGGATTAAGCGCCGAAGCCTACCGGAAAAAAGAACTGATTGACGATGATGGAATAACTGAATCACTCTGATTTTGAATCAACATCAGGGTTTATCACTGCATAAACCCTGATGTTTTTTTGGTAACGCGCATGCTTAAACGATCTTTTTTTGCCACCAGCTAAAAATAAAAAACAAAGCACCCGCAACACCGATCCCCCAGAAAGCATCAAGGCACGACATGACGACAGATTGCTGCGTTGCCAAATTATAGAGCTGTGAAATTGAGACACTATAGTGTGCGACAGTTCGTTCATTCACATGCTCGGCAAGTCGCGTGTAATGTTCTGCTTCTCTGGTTTGCAAAAACACATTCGTCAGTGAAACCGCGGTTGAATTCATGAGTTCCCGCAGCATATTTTTTGTCTGATAGGCTTGAGAAAAAAGCCGACTGTCTGTTTCGCGGAAGGTATTAAATGCGGCCGTGCCTTGCCCTATCGCAGCAAATCCGGAGAGAAAAATCAGTGGAATAGCCATATCCCAAAGACGAATACCAGAACTTAAATGACTACTGAGCAGACCAAAAACACTCAGGCAGGCAAACGCGAATAAAAGATAGTGTTTCTGGTTTGAATGCTTGGCGGAAACCTTAAGATGCAACCAGGCAAATATCAGCGAACAGAGTGATGTGGTGGTCAGCAAAGCACCACAATTTAGTACCGGAAATGCCAGCCCTTTTTGTAGAAAAATCGGGATCAAATAATTGGTGGAAGCGATAACCAGATAACAAAGCGCATAAATCATCAATCCGGCTAAATAACGACTGGAAAAGAAATGACGGAAGGAAAGCAGTGAATGGTGGCGCTGGTGTTCAAACCAAACAAACAAGCCAAGCCCGATTATCGCCAACAGCAATAATCCACAAAATAACGACTCATCACTGAAATAATCATACGGGGCATTTTCAACGATGTACTGCAATACAAACACTCCAGCCACCAAACAGAACATATTCGTAGGGTGTAATTTCCCGGATGGCCGAAGCTTGCGTACATTACTGGTAGTCTTCCCTGTTAACCACCAGACAACCGCGATTTGTGGCAGTTGAATCAAAAATAACGCACGCCAGCTGTAATGCTCCAAAATCAAGGCGGCCAAAAATGCCGCCAGCGCACTTCCGCCCACTAAGCTGTATGCCATGTAACGTATCGCTAGCCCTCGTCCGGCGGGTGTCGGCGCAAAGAAATTGACATGCACACGAGCAGCAGTGAAAAAAGCAGAACCACCAATCGCCTGAATAATTCTGCCCAGAATAAACAAAGGCGCCGCATCTGCATTAGCGCAAATCAATGCACCAACGGTAAAAAAAACAAGTGCGCAACGAATAAACCGCCGATAACCAAGATGAGAAACCAGCCAATGATGCTGCGCGATCATTAAGATCGCTGTTCCTGCATAGATAGCCGTAGTTAGGCTATAGGTATGCAATGTCATCCCTAAACCGCCACACAGGTATGAGGATGAAAATGACAACATGGCATTCATAATAAATTCAATACAGACCATCAGGCCGATATTGATACGGAGAAGTTGCCGGATAATCGGCGGATTAAATGGAGCTGCGTACAACATGGATATACCTCGCAAGAGGTATATATTGTAAGAAAGTAATATTATGAATCAAATGAGCATATATAATAGCCATCATGAATGAAATGAATAATGCAAGATCAGCCAGCTTTTTCCAGCAGTTCCGCCACTGGGATCTCAACCTATTGGTAGTACTGGAAGCGCTGTATGCCGAACAAGGTAATGTAACCAGAGCAGCCCAGCGTGTAGGGCTGAGCCAGTCAGCTTTGAGTCATGCCTTGAACCGTTTACGCGAGATGTTGGATGACCCATTGTTTGTTAAACGTGGCACCAAAATGCAACCGACCGCGCGAGCCAGCCAATTAGCACCGTTTGTCGCACAATGGCTTGATCAATTACAACTGGCACTGAGCCCGCAATTATTTGACCCACTAACCATCAAAGCCTCATTGCGCTTAGGAATGCCCGAACATTTAGAACGCTTGTTATTACCCGATTTATTACAATATTTAGGCGTTCATGCTCCAGGGATCCACATTCATGTTAAAGCCGTGCCCATTTTTCAACTCAGTGAGGAATTAGATAACGGTGGCATTGATTTGGCGATTACAGGAGCACAAATTGACCTGTCTGAGGGATATCAACAGCAGTTACTGACACGTAGTCATTTTGTTTATGTTTATAACCCGCAATTACTCACGTTACCGGATAATCCGACACTGGAGGAATTAGCGGCAGTGCCGCAACTCACGACCAATTATGCGCATAACACGACCAGTATTATTGAAAGCTACTTTCAGGCGCATGGTCTGAAACGCAAAATCATGGCAACAACATCAGGGATCACCGCGATCCCAGCTATCATCGCTATGTGCCCAGTATTGGTGATTTTGCCAAGGCTGATGATCACGCAATATTCACTTTTTGACACATTCAAAGTCGTGCCGTTTGCTGATCAGGATGTAAACGTACCACTCAATCTGGTTTGGCATCGGCTACATGATCATGACCCAGCCCATCAATTTGTGCGGGATTATATCGTTCAGCAATTTACAACGCTGGTTAACTAAGCAGGCTCATCGTTAGCAGTTAGCCATTTGCCGACAAAAAAGAGCAGACCATTTGTGATAGCCTGCTCCTTGGGGCAGCAATTACAGCGCTAAATTAATTTCGCTTTGTAGTTTATTACCATCACACGCCGCTGAATCACACACCAGCACATCGCGTTTACCCGGCAATACTTTCCAGGCATGTGTCGTGACATCCCAATAGGAGAATGCACGCTTTGCTAATGTGATATTTACTTTTTTACTTTCACCTTTTGCCAGCATGATACGTTCAAATCCTGCCAGTGATTTCTCGGCCAGTGGCACTGGGGCATCTGCCACCGACCCCAGATAGACTTGCGGTACATCCGCGCCATCACGATCACCGGTATTCGTCACAGTAAAGCTGACTTGGTAACCATCTGCTGCAGCTTTCACTTCCGCTGCGCTGTATTTGAATTGGGTATAAGAGAGGCCATGACCAAAGGCAAATAGCGGTTTGATCGCTTTAGTTGCATACCAACGATACCCCACCAGAATACCTTCTTTGTAATCAACCCGACCTTTCACACCTGGAAACTGTTCGATAGTTTGTAGTGGCGTATCTTTTTCTGCGGCTGGGAATGTGACTGGCAATTTCCCTGATGGATTCACCTTACCGGTCAGAATATTCGCTGCCGCTATCGCACCTTCTTGGCCGGAATACCACATTTGTAAAATTGCAGCCACTTGTTTAGCCCACGGCATAGTGATTGGGTCACCGGTATTTAATACCACCACGGTATTTTTGTTCACTTTGCTAACAGCAGAGATCAATTCATCCTGGCCATCAGGTAATGCCAGCGACGGGCGATCCTGCCCTTCAGTGCCTTCATTGAAAGCAAACAACAGCACTTTGCCTTTATGCTGTTTTGCCGCAGCGACTGCTTTTTGCAATTCAGCTTTACGCTGAGATGGCGTCACCCATGCCAAACGCATTTCCAGTGGTGCATTAGCAGAGATAATACCGTTCGACAGCATATTTGCCACACCCGCAGTGCCCGTGACTTTCAATGGCAACTGTTCACCTTTTTTCAGTGTGATCTGGAAAGAGGCAACATCCAACCCATCACGCGACGGTAGCAACTTGTTGGTAGTAGCAAAAAAACCATTGCTGTTGAGCTGCGGTTCACCTTTCGCATCACCTTGCCCCAATTTCAGCGTGCCCGCGCCACCGCGGATATGTAATTTAATGTCATACACACCACTTTCTGGCACTACTAAAGCGCCAGTCCACGTCACCTGACTGTGTGGTGGTAAGGCTTGCTTTTCACCAATCAGATTAATATCAGCAACAGTGACCGTTTGATCTTTCAGCTTTCGCGTTAAACCTGTTTTGCCTTCCGCTGTTTTTAGCGCTGACATCGGAATAACCGAACCATCCAGATCGATACCTAATATGGTATTAGTGGTTTTGCCGCCAGCCGCACTTAATGCCTGCACAGGCGACAAACTTTGTTTCGCTTTCACATGCGAACTACCACCACCACCGATCACCGGCACTTGTGCTGTTGGACCAATGATCAATAAATTCGCCAGATCAGATGCCTGCAGAGGTAATACTGCATTTTGATTCTTCAACAAAACCGCACCTTCTTCTGCTGTTTTCAATGCTGACGCAGCATGCTCAGTCGCTACATCAGCCATTTTTGCACGCGGTAGCGCCTGACCATCCAGCATATGGAATCGCTCCATTTGCGTCAGGATACGACCCACTGCCTGGTCAACATGTGCCGTCGAGATCTCGCCTTTTGTCACGGCCTTTTTCAGCGGCTCACCCATGAAGAAACCAGATGGCATTTCCATGTCCAAGCCAGCTTTGATCGGTGTTGGATCGGGTGCTTTTTGTTCAAACAACGTGGCATACCAATCAGTCATGACAAAGCCCTGGTATCCCCACTGGTCACGCAAAATATTTGTTAACAAGCTTTTGTTGGCACAACTGTAATCGTTGCTTTTGCCATCAATCGCCAGACGATTATAAGAACACATGAACGAGGCTACATCGGTTTTCACGGCCTGTTCAAAGGCTGGCAGATAGATCTCTTGCAGCGTACGTTCATCAACCACAGAAACGCCTGTTCCGCGCTCGCTTTCCTGATTGTTAGCCGCAAAATGTTTCACCGTAGCCATCAGGCCTTTTTCCTGAATGCCTTTAATTTCCGCTGACACCAACGCACCTGCTAACAGCGGATCTTCGCCTAACGTTTCAAAATTCCGCCCTGCTTGCGGCGTTCTGACGATGTTCACCATCGGTGATAACAAAATATCTTGATCTAATGCACGGGCTTCAACACCAATCACGTTGCCATATTGTTCCGCCAATTTCGGATCAAAACTTGCCGCTAACGCGACAGGTGCCGGCATCGCGGTGGCTAAATGCATCGGATGACGCGCACCTGCCGGGCCATCCGTTAAGCGCAGCGCAGGAATACCTAAACGTTTTACCCCAGGAATAAAACCAACTGCCGCCTTATTTTCAGGATCGTGCTGGTTAGCCATATCAAAACCCTGCACAGTGCCATGTAAAAAGCTGATCTTTTCCTCAAGTGTTAGTTTGGTTAGTAAATCATTGACCTTGGATGAATATGGCAAAGATTGCGCGGCAGCGACGCCACAGCCAAAAGCCAGAATGCCTGATATGACGATCGCTAATGTGCGGCGAAGAGGAAGGTTTTGTTGCGTAGTCATTGCGTTGTGTACCCCAGATTGAACATATTATTGTGAAAAATAGAATGTTCATACTAGTGTACACATTTTGAAACCGGTTTCATGATTCCAAATGAATTTCGTGACTGATCAGCATCACCAATTTAATGATTTGCGGATCAGATCACGAATATCAGGAAGTTATGCCGATTGGTTCTCAGCTAAAAAATGTTGATGGTGTGGCTTGATGGTTAAATAACGCTGGCGGAATAGCGAAAACCAATCATGCAGCATCGTTGATGCAGCAATATCACCTTGCTGCTGCAATAAACAACAAGCAACTTCCGCCGTACACAGTTGATTATCATTAGATGCCACGCGCAAACGATAAGCTGACAAGGTTTGGGGCTGCACGGATATTACTGGAAATTGATCGAGATACGGGCTTTTTCGAAACATCTTCCGAGCTTCACTCCATGTCCCATCAAGCAAAATATAAAGAGGCCGGTTTGGCAGTGTTTCAACCGAGCTGATTACTACCCGCTCACCTTCCTGCACATAACTTTCTGGGAACACCACCACGGGTGAATAAGTTGGATCGGCTAATAAAGCCAACAACCCTTCATCCACTTCAGTACGTGACCACATAAACGCATGTGTGTTATGAGGAAAGATATCGGCAATCAACCGGCCAGTGTTAGATGGCTTCATGGGTTCTGTGTCATACATCAGTAAACAGAAAGCAGCTTTCGGTGCACCCTCTGGCATTAATGTACAAGCGCACTGTACCACCGGTAAACCGCAACCTTCACAGCGAGCTATCGATCCACCGCGGGCGTTAAACGGTTTTGTCGCTTTTGCTAGTCGTTGTTGTCTCAATCGTTGGAATGCATTCATAGAAAAAAACCAAAATAAAAGGGGTAACCTTTCGGTTACCCCAAAAAACGAGGCACTGACAATAATCAGTAAAAAGAAATGCCCTTTCAACTGGTTTAGTGGGGGTGAATCACCGGCAACCACTTGATGGGCAACAACACACAACAACAAAGGAAACAATGAAGACAAAGCAAATGCTGAGTCAATGTGTTAATTCTTGATCCTAATCGTACAAATGTCCAGCATGATTTGTAATTTTTTTACGTAACAACAAAATTTTTTGGTCAGCAAAGCAGCGGATATCTGCTTTTTATTGTTTTAGATCATTTATTGGCGTGAATTAATCTTTTTTTAATTTCATTTGTGTAATCAAATTACGAAATTCGTTTTTTGATAGATAACGAGAAGAGATAGGTTTACGGATTCTGTCAGGTATAATCATCTAGTCTATAGCAAAGGAATTAAATTTAAGTGACAGAACTAGCTGCAGAAGCCCTCCTTCCCGACTTTTCAGATTTGTCGTGCGAGAAATTATCCTCTGTTCAACCGATTAGTTTCGCTGAAACGCAAGAACGCGCGGCATCAGCTATTTTACGCCTCAATACTGCCAGCCAAAGCTGTCCGGCTTTACTGTTAAGTGGTTTCCCGGGCGTCAACTACGAACGCGTCATCATGGATCTGATTGATGACTGCCCAAAACCATTTAATCGTAGTTTTGATCTTTGCTATACCGAAAATCTGAAAAATCCTTTCCGCCCAATATGGCTGAAATTGAAGGCAGGTACTGGCCCAGAATTTTGCGACTTATTAGATGACCTGTTCAAATTGCTGCGACTGAAACTAGATGCAGAAGAACTGGTTAAAAAGATCCTGCGAAAACAGGATAACGATGAAAAACTGGCTGAATACCTGACAGAGCTGTCCGCGCATGTGGCACAAGATGGTGTGTTTACTCATCCGGTATTGATGAATCTGATGATCCACCAACTGCAACCACAGCCACCGGTTATCTATGCTCGCGACTTAACTTGGCGTTCCCTGTTTGGTTCGATCAATTATGTAACCGAACAAGGCAGCGTTTACAGTAACCACCATTTATTGGAAGCCGGTTTATTGCGCGAGGCCAATGGCGGTTATCTGATCATCCCAGTGGATGAATTGCTGATGAAACCACAACTGTGGTTCAAACTGCATAATGCACTGGCAACCGGTTATCTTGATTGGTCAGCACCGGAAGACACACCACCGCAAACACCGTTTTTCCAACCAGAAGCCACGCCTTTAGATATCAAACTGATTCTGGTTGGCGATCGCATTTCTATTGCTGATTTCAATTTATTGGATAATGAGTTTTCAGAAAAAACCTTCCTGCGAACCGACCTCATTACTGAGTTTCCTTATGATGAAGATTCTGTAGCCCAATTTACCGGGTTGTTGTGCCACATTCGTCATCATTGGGAGTTACTGGATTTTGATGCTTCTGCAATCAAAGAATTGATGCGTTTTTCCTGCCGCTTATGTGAACACCAGCGCATCCTCTCTTTTGCCGAAACGCAACTGGTCGCACTGATGCAACTGGCGCACAGTATTGCCTCCGAGCAAGGTGCCGAGCTGATTACCTCACTGCATATTAAAGCCGCGTTGTCTGAACAGGAATATCGACTGAATTACATCGTCGAACAATCTGACCAAGGCATCGTAGACCAACAGATCCTATTACAAACTGAAGGTGAAGTGGTTGGCCAAATCAATGGGCTTTCGGTTATTCAAATCATGGGCCACCCTTATGATTTTGGCGAACCAGTGCGATTAACTGCTACCGTGCATATGGGTGATGGTGATGTTTCCGACATTGAACGTAAAGCCGAATTGGCGGGTCATATTCATGCGAAAGCCATGATGATCATTCATGGTTATCTCTCAACACTGTTTGGTGCTGAAAACCCCTCGCCTTTGTCAGCCAATCTGGTGTTCGAGCAATCGTACAGTGAAATAGATGGCGACAGCGCGGCACTGACGGGCCTTTGTGCTCTGCTCTCTGCGTTGGCACAACAACCGATCTACCAACATCTGGCTGTAACCGGTGCCGTAGACCAATTTGGTAATGTGCAACCCGTCGGTGGATTGAATGAAAAAATCGAAGGTTTTTTCCGTGTTTGTTCTATTCAGGGCCTGAATGGAAAACAAGGCGTCGTGATCCCAGAATCAAATTATCTGCAACTGATCCTATCCGATGAAGTGATTGAGGCGGTTAAAAATGGTCAATTCCATATTTATCCGGTCGGCCATGTTGAAGAAGCGGTAGAATTATTGATGGGTTGCCCTGCCGGTTCAAGCGACGATGAAAGAACCCTATTTGGCCGGATCAGACAGCGATTAGACGACCTAAATGGCCCATCAGGCAGAAATGGGCTATTAAGCACACTTTTCCGCAGGTTACGGGCACTGGTTGGACTTGCTTAGTCGTCGTATGTTGGGTAGATTCTCCAGTTCAAAATTGACTATAAGGATTTGATAAGCGTGTCAGCAGAAATGACCAATACTCCTAAAGTATCCCTGTGCGATCAGGGTCGTACCAGTTTCACTAAAGAAGACCTGCTGGCGTGTAGCCGTGGTGAACTATTTGGTGAAGGCAACAGCCAATTACCAGCACCTAACATGCTGATGATGGATCGCATTGTCAAAATCACTGACACTGACGGTGCATTCGAAAAAGGCGAAATCATTGCTGAACTGGATATCGCATCTAATTTATGGTTCTTCGATTGCCATTTCCCTGGTGACCCGGTTATGCCTGGCTGTTTAGGTCTGGATGCAATGTGGCAGCTGGTTGGCTTCTTCCTTGGCTGGAAAGGCGGCCCAGGTAAAGGACGCGCATTGGGTGTTGGTGAAGTGAAATTCACCGGTCAGATCCTGCCGACTGCGAAAAAAGTGACTTATAAAATCCAGATGAAACGCGTCATCATGCGCAAATTGATCATGGGTATTGCTGATGGCGTAGTTGAAGTTGATGGCCGTCCAATCTATTCAGCGACCGATCTGAAAGTAGGTTTGTTCCAAGATACCTCTTCTTTCTAATTGCTAATCGTTCTAATTTTTAGATCGTAGAAACTAAAAAGGCTCACTTCCTAAGTGAGCCTTTTTATATGAATTCGTGTTAGTTAACCGTGTATCCCTGTGATCGCTCATCGAACGCATCACGCCAACCACCTAACCAGTAACCTCGTGCATCTATACATTGATAAGGACAGACCTCTTTAGAACGCCCGGCTAAACCGGCTTGATAACCTTTGGTACGCGCTCTTTCTAAACGATCTCTTTTCTGTCTCTTCATACTTAACAATCCTCTTTCCCATAATGAAAAAAGACGACAGTACTGATGCTCTG
Source organism: uncultured Tolumonas sp. (assembly GCF_963678185.1). Lineage (NCBI taxonomy): Bacteria > Pseudomonadati > Pseudomonadota > Gammaproteobacteria > Aeromonadales > Aeromonadaceae > Tolumonas > uncultured Tolumonas sp. Next base: position 144,447 of record NZ_OY782757.1, on the reverse strand, counting down.
TCGTCTTAATTGATATCGGATCTGAGGATAAAGATCAATAGGAGTTCACCGGTTTTTTGTGCTGAACTCCATTTTAATCATGTCACTATGACAACCTTATGAACCTTTCTTTACAAAACGGCGATACTGACCTAGCACTGCTGCACCAGCCATAGCCAGTAAACCAAAGATACCGAAGCTACCGCCGCCACTGCTATCGCTAGCACCGAAATCAAATACCGGTAGCTGATTGGCAACTACATAACCAGCTGGAACATCGTGGTTATTATCAAATGCAGTAGTTGAAGATACAGATAGTTTCACTACGACATTTGTTCCATTAGTTAATGTTGACCAATCAGTATAACTATCAAAACGACGAGCAGACGCAACTATTGCACCGTCATCAGTAATGCCGTTTGCATATTCAATGTAGTAATACTTACCGTTCTGTAAACATGATTTAGCACCAGCACTATCCAAACCACAAATTAAGTCATTAAGTGCGTAACGATTACCTGAATTAATATTGTAAATAAACGCTTCTTGTAAGCGAGAAACGGAGCCATATACAGGCTGACTGGTAACACCACGTTCATCTGTCCAGCCAACGACTTGGTCAGCATTATTTACAGCTGCGGCTTCTGAGTTAACGCCAGAAGTGGTAATTGGGGTTGCTGTACTGGAAATAGCATCTGAAGAAGATGAGTATTTCGCGATAAACATTTTCGTTGGATAATTTCGGCTTTCTTTTGCTCTAAATGTACGGTTGCCAACTATATAGCCATTAGCATTAACGCCAACTGCCCAGCTATTATCGATTGTGTAATCGCTATTAGTTCCAGGATTATCACTATCGTTTGCAAACACCAGAGCAGTTGGTGCAGAACTCAGTGAACCATCCCCGAGGTTCCAGAATGCCGCCACATTTTTTGGCAAACTGCTTGTTGAACCCACACCATAACCTACCGTTGCTGAATACCCGACCGCAATATATTCAGAACCGACTTTCGCAACACCCATGGCGCTGGCGGTGTAAGGATAGTTTGTTGACGTAGAGGTATTATGTGAAGTTGCCAGCAACGAGGCGGTTGGCGTTCCTGACGCATTCACCAACCAAAATGCAGCTTGAGTTTCATAACCCGGGCAATAAGGGCTATAAGTTTGAATTTCTGAATTGCCGTTATAACAATAGCTATATGCTGTCGCTTTTTGTGCTCCAGCCGTACCAACCACCAGATAATTTGAGCCAACCGGTAGAATGTCATAAGCTGATGCAAACGCATAGCCAGTACCATTCACTGAATTCAGATAAGCCGTGGCAGATGGTAATGTGGCAACCGCCTCACGGCCATGTGAAGCAAGACTCATATAACCTGCAGATGTAACCGCCGTGGTATCTGAACCATACTTGGTTACAATTCCTGCCGATTCAGCCGTGACTGCCGACGAAGTTACATTAAAAGTCTGGTCTACATTTGAGCTTAGATCAGAGAACCAAGTCGCAGCCCAATTTGACGTTTCCAAATAACTTTTACAAGTAGTACTGGAGAGAAGAGCAGTACAACCATTCTCATAATGAAAACGATGCGCCAAATCCATACTGCTTGGTGACATATGAAAATAATGATACCAATCGCTTTTCACCGCTAAGCTGGAAATTTCAGCCCCATCACCGGAAATGCTTAACGCCCATGGACCATAGTTAGCACTTCCTATGTTTGCAGCAGAAACAACCTCTGAGATTAAATAAAACGGATCCTGAGCTGCAGCAGATACAGCACCTGCCATCAATAATGGCAACATAGCTGCAATTTTTGTCATTTTCATTAGACACTATTCCTCGTTCTTCATCGCTTCCAGCTCTTCCCAGCGGGCGAAAGCCTGTTCCAAATTCAATTCAGCTTGTTGTAAGGCATCTAATATTTCTTTGGTGCGCTCTACTGGCAAACTGAAAAAGTCAGGTTGATTTATCTGAGATTGTATCGAGTTAATTTTCGCTTCTAATTGTTCCAGTTGAAGTGGTAATCCGTCCAGCTCTGACTGCAACTTATACGAAAGTTTACGAGTTTTTTTCGGTATTGCGGGTTTTTCTTCTTTATCACGTGTATCCGACGCGATTTTTACTACTGGTGTTGACGCAACTACTTTTGCTGACTGCTGTTGACGAGTAGCCATAACATCGGCAAAACCACCGACATAAGGCGTGATCCGGCCATCGCCTTCAAACAACCAGCTATGCGTTACAGTGTTATCAATAAAGCGTCGATCATGGCTGACTAACAATAATGTACCTTGGTATTCCGCCAGTAATTCCTCCAACAACTCCAGTGTTTCAATATCCAGATCGTTGGTTGGTTCATCGAGAATCAACAGATTACACGGCTTCAGAAAAAGCTTCGCCAGTAACAAGCGGTTTTTTTCCCCACCAGAGAGTGCTTTAACAGGCGTCATCGCCCGTTTCGGTTCGAACAAAAAATCCTGCAGATAACCTAAAATATGACGACGGCGACCAGCAAAATCGACTTCCTGACGGCCATCAGCCACGTTATCCATCACCGTTTTTTCCAGATCGAGTTGTTGACGATACTGGTCAAAATAAGCGACTTCCAGCTTGGTGCCACAATATAAAGTGCCACTATCCGGCTGAAGATCACCCAATAACAATTTAATCAGCGTGGTTTTACCACAGCCATTCGGGCCAATCAGGGCGATTTTATCGCCGCGCATCATACGGAAATCAAAATTACGGATCAGTGATTTCCCTTCGATACTGTAATTGACGCACTCACCTTCAAAGATAATTTTTCCGGAGCGAACCGCTTCATCCAGTTGGATTTTAGAAGTACCGACTTTTTCACGGCGATCGCCACGCTCCATACGTAATGCTTTCAGTGCCCGAACACGGCCCTCATTACGGGTACGGCGGGCTTTTACGCCTTGTCGGATCCAGACCTCTTCCTGCGCCAGCTTTTTATCAAACTGGGCATTTTTCAACTCTTCAACCCGCAACCACTCTTCTTTACCCGCCAGATAAGCATCGTAGTTTCCCGGCCATGATGTTAATACACCACGATCCAGATCGACGATACGGGTTGCCATCCGTTGGATGAATTCACGGTCATGACTGATAAAGACAATGGCGCCTTTGTACTGGCGCAAAAAATCTTCCAACCAGGCGATCGAATTGATGTCCAAATGGTTGGTTGGCTCATCAAGCAGCAGCAGATCAGGCTCATTAACCAGCGCGCGAGCTAATGCAACCTTACGCAGCCAGCCACCGGATAAATCCGAAAGCGAAGTATCCGCTGTCAGTGATAATAGGCTGAGGATCTGGCTGATGCGAGTGTCGAATTGCCAGCCTTGTTGTTGATCGAGCTGTTCTTGCAATTCGCTCAGACGACGCATGACTCGATCGTCATCATGGTGATCAGCCAATAGCGTGAGTTGATGATGATAATCAGCTAAGATCTTGCCCAGTTCAGCCACACCATCCGCAACATAGTCATAGACAGTGGCTGATTCCGTTTGTGGCGGATCTTGCTCCAGACGAGCAATTTTCAGATCTTGCAAATGCGTGATTGCGCCATCATCCAGTAAGACTTCACCACTGATCACTTTCATCAGCGTAGATTTACCGGCACCATTTCGACCAACCAAACACAACCGCTCACCAGATTCGATGTGCAATTCCACATGGTCTAATAACGGTGCAGCACTGTATGAGAGATACCCTTGCTGAATAGAATAAATAGCCATGATGATTAAGCTTGCTCCTGCGATACATCAGTCTTTGGTGCATGACGGATCAACCAGCTGTTATGGATATGTGGGTTACGCGCAAAATCTTTAGGTAAGGTTTTTGCACTGATATTTTCGGCGACTAAACCCAATTCAGCGAGACCATTAAAATCCATTTTGAATTGGCGTTTGTTGTTTGAGAAAACAATTAAACCGTCCGGGTTCAGAATTTTTTTCAGCATCGCCATCACATCAATATGATCACGCTGCACATCAAACGTATCGTCCATACGTTTGGAGTTAGAGAAAGTTGGCGGATCAATAAAGATCAGGTCAAACGTCTGTTCGCAATGGCGCAACCAATCTAAGCAGTCTGCCTGTTCAAACTTATGCTGCCAGTTGGTTAAGCCATTGTGACGCATGTTATCGCGCGCCCAGTTCAGATAGGTGCGGGACATATCCACAGTCGTGGTAGTCCGCGCACCACCCAATGCAGCATGCACTGTGGCCGTACCGGTATAAGAGAACAGATTGAGGAAATCTTTTCCTTTTGCCAGTTGCCCTAACATACGGCGGGTATAACGGTGATCCAAGAACAGACCGGTATCGAGATAATCACGCAAATTGACCAAAAACTTGGCGTTGTACTCTTTAATTTCGAGCAATTGTCCTTCGGCATTGAGTTTCTGATATTGCGACTCACCTTTCTGGCGTTCACGCACTTTCAGGATCACGTTTTTGCCCGGGACACCGGTAACTTCGATCGCAGCCTGCATTAAATCGAGAATACGTTGACGCGCAACATGCTCCGGAATGGTTTTCGGCGGTGCATATTCCTGAATAATCAGGTGATTGGTGTAGCGGTCGATCGCTACATTATAATCAGGCAAGTCAGCATCGTAGATACGGTATGCATCGATGCCTTCTTGCTGAGCCCATTTATCCAATGTTTTGATGTTTTTACGCAGACGGTTGGCAAAATCTTCTGCCACCATTTTCTGTGATGCAACAGAATTATCTGCAATCTGATAATTACGTAGCTGACATTCCAGCGCACCATTAAATAGACGGTATTGTTTTTCTGCGCGTAAACGTAGACAGCTCAACAGTTCCGGTGATGCGGATAAAATGGTTACTCGCCAGCCCTGGAATTCAGTACGCAGTGCGCTACCTAAACTTTGGTATAACTTCAACAGTTCAGGGAATTCGCCCAGACGTTCACCATACGGCGGGTTACTGACTAAGAACCCTTTGCTGCCCGGCCAAGGGTTATGCAATTGCATCACATCGGCAGTTTCAAAGCGGATCAGATCACCAACACCAGCACGGTTCGCATTCGCTTTAGCGCGCTGTAATACTCGGCTATCCACATCGAACCCCACAAAACGATCTGCTTGTAACAACGCTTCTTTATGTCCGCGTTTCGCCCGCACTGAGGCTTCCGCCATAATTGGCAACCAAATGTCCGGCTGATGCTTTAACCAGCCTTCAAAGCCAAAACGACGACGTAACAAGCCCGGCGCCATATCACAAGCCTGCATGGCCGCTTCGATCAACAACGTGCCGGAACCGCACATCGGATCGAGCAACGGCTCATTTTGCCAGCCACTACGGGCTAATACAGCGGCGGCCAGATTTTCTTTTAGCGGTGCTTCACCTGTTTCGTCACGGTAACCACGCTGATGCAATGCCGGGCCAGATAAGTCGAGAGAAACGGTGACGGTGTCTTTTTTCCAGTGTACTAACACGCGGGCATCAGGGATTTTTTTATCGACTGATGGGCGGATACCGCTGCGTTTAGTAAAACGATCAACGATGGCATCTTTAACTTTTAACGCACCGTATTGGGTATTATTGATGGCTTTGGATGAGCCGGAGAAATCGACGGCAAATGATTGGTCTACGGAGAAATGAGTTTCCCACTGCACGTTAAAACAGCCGAGATAGAGATCCAGATCAGTATCGGCATAAAATGAAGTTAATTCTAATGCGATACGCGACGCATAACGACTCCACAAACATGCCCGGTATGCCACTTCAAGCTCACCGCTAAATGCGACACCCGCGACTGTTTCTTTCACATCGGATGCGCCAAGCCCTGATAGTTCAGCAGCCAGTATAGATTCTAACCCTTTCGGGCATGTTGCAAAAAAGTCAGCCATTCGTCTCTAATTCATCGGTACAAATAAACGCGCATTATAGCTGTGAATTGCTAAAACAGATATGAATTGACGGGAAGATACTGATTGTTGCTTTTGCAGGCGAATTGCTAACTTATTGAGCAATGGTAAAATAAGCTGAAAATACTCCTTGCCAAATGTGAGTCAGCTCACTAATATGCACTCCATTGACGCGGGATGGAGCAGCTCGGTAGCTCGTCGGGCTCATAACCCGAAGGTCGTAGGTTCAAATCCTGCTCCCGCAACCAAATTTAAAAGCCACCTAATTAGGTGGCTTTTTTTTATTTTGGAATAAATCAAATCCGAGCCAATTCGGTACAAAAAAAGCTGCTTCATTATGAAGCAGCTTTGGGGCTTATCCTGTAAAAGAATTATTCAGCAGTTCGACTAAAAAAACTTCTGAATATCGATGCCATATTCTTTAGGGTCAACCGCACTTTCAATCTCTTCTGTAGGTGTTTTCGCCAAATCGATGACTTTGACATCCAGATAATGCTTACCAGTCGTACTGTAGATAATTTTTACCACCGGCTGTAACGGCGCGCTTTCATTACTTTCTACAACTAAGGCGAGTTTGCCTGTTTTAAGTTTCACCAAACTGCCTGTTGGGTGTATCCCCATACATTTGATGAATTTTTTTACCAGTGTTTCGTCAAATTGCGTTCCGCCGCCTTGTAACAAAATCCGGAATGCCTGTGTTGCCTGCATGCCTTTTTTGTAACAACGATCCGCGGTCAGTGCGTCAAATACATCGACGATAGTGCTTATACGTGAAATCAGGCACAGCTCTAAGCCTTTTAACCCGCGAGGATAACCCAAACCATCGAGTCGTTCATGATGATTGGCTGCCACTGTGCGGACTATCTTACTTATACCGTCAGACTTATCCAGAAATTGCACGCTGAATTCGACATGTTTTTTCATGATGGCAAATTCATCAACCGTTAATCTGCCTGGTTTGTGCAAGATTTCATCAGGCACCATAATTTTGCCGGTGTCATGTAACAAACCGCCGACCAATAATTCTTTAATAGTTTGTCGAGAGAGTTTCAGAAAACGGCCAAAATTCGCCAACAACATTCCTACGTTCAAGGAATGCTCCATTAAATAGGTGTCTTTTTCTCTGATACGAGATAGAAAAACCATGGCATCTGGATTTTTAAAAATGGAATCGACCATTTCATCAGCCATCGCTTCTATTGGCGCAATATCAACAACTTCGCCGTTCTTTAATGCATTTAATAACTTGGTCTGCAAAACTTTCGCTTCAGCATAAAGTTTTTGTGCACGTTTACGCGATTCCGTTTTTTCGGTAGTAGTCAGAATTTCTTGTTCTTGCTCTTCAGGCGCAAGGTTTGATTCCGGATTTTCAAGGAGAGTTTCTTGCTGGTGTTTACTACGAGACAGATCAATTTTGACCTCTAGAACACCCATTGATTGTAATGAGCGGCATGTGGTCTCACTGGAAACCATTCCAGGTTTAAAATGAATATCGCCTTTCTGTTTTGTAACAGCAACCACGAACATGCCTAACTTGATGTCGCGGATAGCTACGTTCTGATAGTTTTCTGTAGATAATTGTAAAACCGACATTCACGATCCTGAATAAAGCAGTAACCTATTTACTATTTACATTAAAATACCCTTACAGTCATAAAAGCAATACACTAGAGCACAATAAACTAATAGTTTCACAAAATAGAAAAATAATGCGCTTAGATAAACACCTTCACCAATGTCTTGGTATTTCTCGCTCACAAGCTTCGCTGCTTTTACGAGCAGGTCGTATCACTGTAAATGGCACTATAGCCAAAAGTGGTTCTCTGCATGTTAATGAGCAGGATGTTATTCTGCTGGATGACGATAGCCTGCAGGCACCAGGAGAATATATTTATTATTTTATGCTGCATAAACCGCAAGGTTATGTGTGTGCCAATGCGGATGCTAATCATCCCAGCATTACCCAGTTATTCGATTTGCCACGAGCCGATGAATTGCATGCTGCCGGGCGACTAGATGTTGATACTACAGGGTTAGTGTTAGTCACTAACGACGGGCAGTGGTCACATCGCGTTACCTCGCCTCGAAAACAATGCGAAAAAACTTATCGGGTCTGGTTGGCAGAGCCAATTTCTGATGAAACGAGTAAACAGTTCGCAGCGGGAATTCTGTTACGCAGTGAGACACAACCAACGCGCCCGGCACAGTTGGAAATTGTCACACCACGCGAAGTATTACTCACCATTCACGAAGGTAAGTATCACCAAGTCAAACGGATGTTTGCCGCAGTAGGCAACCATGTTGAGCGACTACATCGCGAGCAGATTGGCGCTTTAGTTTTAGATGCCAGCCTTCCAGAAGGCGACTTCCGGGCGCTGACAGCAGAAGAGATTAGCCTGTTTTAAGCTTATCGGGCTAATACCAGTGCCGTTCCGCAAACAACTAATATAGCTCCCAGCCAAGCACCTAGGCTGGGACGCTGTCGAGTAAAAAACCAAAGAATAGGTAAAAGCATTACTGGCGATGTTGATGACATGATCGCCACCAGTGTTACGTTGCCATGACGTAATGCGAACAGAAAGATGGTCATACCTAAGACCATCGCCAGTAATCCGTTCAGGCAAATGATGCCTAATACACGCCATGTGATCGGCGATACAGCTCGACTGAAAGGTACCTGCGCTAGACGTAACCCTGAATGTGCGGCAAATGCCACCAACATACGCACACACGATGCGGCAATCGGATCTGCCCCTGCTGACATAACTGGTTTCGCGATAATGGTTCCTAGCGACTGACACAACGCAGCCATTAGCCCCAATGCCAGACTCAACCACAAAGCACCATGGCTATATTCTAGTTTTTGCGGCTTATTCCCACTGAATGCAACAGCAACCATGACACCAGCTAATACTAATGCAGCACCCGCCCAGCCTTGCAAAGACAGATGCTCTTTAAATAACCAAATCCCAAATAATGCGGAAAATGCAGCATGCGTTGCAAATAACAAGCTTGCCCGGCGCGGCCCGGCTCTATTCATGCAGGCATATAAACAGGTGTCACCGATGAAGATACCGATTAACCCTGACGTCGCCATCATGCCAATTTGTGACAATGATAGTGTATGAAAACCACCGCTAATCAGACTCATTAAGCCCAACATCAAACTGACACAAGCCATACGCCAGCGGCTAAAAGCAAAAGTACCTAAATGACGAGCTGGGGTGACCGACAATAAGCTAGCGCAAGCCCACAAAAAAGCCGACACCAGTGCCAGCCACTCTAAAGACATAAAAACCTCAAATACCAATAAAACAAACCGGCAAAAGCCGGCTTGTCATTACAAAAAAACGGAAATCAATCAGAAGAAAGGATCAGGTTCATCATGCTTGATTGGGTCCAACTCCCAGCTTAACACTTGACCTGACATTTTGAGCGCACCATTTTCGGTATGGAGTTTAATTTTCAGTTTTAAGTTGTTAACAGAGTCTGCATTCCGAAGCGCTTCTTCTTCATCAATCGCACCTTCGCAGAACAGTTCAAATAAACATTGGTCGAACGTTTTCATGCCCAAGTTAACTGATTTTTCCATGATTTCTTTAATATTGCCGAAATCACCCCGACGGATCATATCCTGAATCGTTGCGGTACCCAGCAATACCTCAATGGCGGCGCGTCGTTTCCCATCTTTTGTTTTAACTAATCGCTGTGAAACAAACGCTTTCAGGTTATTCCCCAAATCATTCATCAGCTGTGGACGACGCTCTTCTGGGAAGAAGTTAATAATACGATCCAGCGCCTGGTTTGCATTATTCGCATGCAAGGTTGAAATGGCTAAATGGCCAGTTTCCGCGAACGCTAATGCGTGTTCCATTGTTTCGCGGTCACGAATTTCCCCGATCAAAATAACATCTGGCGCCTGACGTAAAGTATTTTTCAGCGCCGCATGGAAACTGCGGGTATCCACCCCTACTTCACGTTGGTTGATGATGCTCTTTTTGTGCGGATGAACATATTCGATGGGGTCTTCAATCGTAATGATATGCCCGCTGGTATTAGTGTTCCGATGGTCTATCAATGCCGCTAATGTCGTTGATTTACCAGAACCTGTTGCACCGACAAACAACACCAACCCGCGTTTTTCCATGATGACATCGAGTAAAACTGGCGGCAATTTCAACTCTTCAAACGTTGGAATATCTAATTTGATATTACGGGCAACGATCGAGATTTCATTGCGTTGGCGGAAAATATTGACACGGAAACGCCCTACCTTGGATAAGGAAAGTGCTAAGTTCATTTCCAGTTCTTTATCAAAGATAATGCGCTGTTCTTCATCCATGATCCGGTTGGCGATTTCGGCAACCTGGCCTAACTCCATCGGACGTTCCTGGATCGGTGTTAACACACCATTAAATTTGATACTGGGCACGGCGCCGGTTGCCAGATATAAGTCCGAACCATTTTCAGTGGCCAGCTTGATCAGCATATCCTCGAACTCCATGGTTCCATCAGCAGCAGACATGCTTTTCTCCTTAAATGACTTCACTGTTATTTATTCTGGTGCATTTTGGCCGTTTATTTAAGTCATCCACCAGAAATATATAGATAAAAATGCAAAGACAACAACTGTGACCAAAGATACACCCGTATTTCAATAACCTGCTCTATACTTTGGATAGCGTGTCAACTGAGGTCGGAGGTTTGTATGTGGCAATCCATAACAAAACAGATCACAGATTGTATGGATGCACCGTTTACTATTGATAAACGGCAATTACTGTTGCACACCCAAGATTCAAATTACTATCAGATCAGTGATCAAAAACTTGGGATGTCATACATAGTCCGCATTACACCTAAGTCCATGGCGACTAAATTCGACATGGTGACACGCAATTTGTCTTTGATGGCAGACTGGCTGATATCACCCAAAATCATTTTATATGGTTCAACTGCTGATCAGTGTTTTGTGGTCTTTGAAACCTTTGATGTCGAGGAAAGCCCCCCGCTACCGAATGAATGGCATGCGCTTGGTAAACGCTTTGCTAAAATGCATCATGAAAGTCAGCAAGGCATGTACGGCTGGGAAGAAGACACCTTCATTTATCAGCAAATTCAGCCGAATCGCTGGCAAAAAAACTGGGCCTCTTTTTATTCTGAGCAGCGTATTGGCTGGCAGTTGCAGTTACATCAGGAAAAAGGGAAGCATCTTTTTAATATTTCCGACATCACCAGTGTGATACATCGCTTGCTGCATCACCATCACCCAGAACCTTGTTTACTTCATGGGCAATTGTTGCCGGATAATATATTGGTGACCAGTAACGGTCTCTTTCTACCCGATAATGCTTGTTATTGTGGTGATCGGGAATTAGATCTCGCTTGGTTAACCACTTTCAGTCCGAACTATGATGATTTTATGCAGGGATATACTGAAACGTGGCCGCTGCCCCAAGGATATGAGACCCGACAGGTTATCTATGCGTTATATCCATTATTAGTGCAATTACATCAAGATCCTGCGCTGGAAACGCGGGTTCATCATCATATTGCGCTAATTTTAGCCATGTAACAGGGATAAACTGGCACGTTGGATGGCTTATAGCTATAGTGTCGGCGTTTATAGTTAACCGAGAACGACCGATGAAACACCTCGCCTATTGCGACAAAATCAGGGAGGTTTACAGCCAAATCGGAAGTGGTGATCAAGGCTATATGCCTGATGCAATCCGTGTTGTTTTACTTACATTGGATAAAATCGCCAGTAATCCTGATTTGCCTGAAGACATCCGAAATAACGCTGCTTTTGCTGCTGCCAATTTACTTATCAGCGATTACTCTGAAGACGCCTGAAGATCAGGCGTTTTTTCTCAAATAGTATAAAGGTCATACCGTGATTCAATATCAGCAGGAAATCCGCCGTCTTGTTCGGCTGGCGTTGCCTATTCTTCTGGCACAGGTCGCACAAACAGCAATGACGCTGGTAGACACCATTATGGCAGGCCGCTACAGCGCCATCGATCTGGCCGCCATTTCTGTTGCCAGTAGTTTCTGGTTGCCGATCGTGTTGACCAGCCAAGGCATCATCATGGCCCTAACACCAATCGTCGCGCAGCTGAATGGTGCACAAAAACAAGCACAGATCCCTGCAACCGTCGCCCAAGGATTGTGGTTAACCCTGCTAGTATTTATTCCTGCCGGACTCCTGCTTTATTACAGCCCGATGCTATTACATTGGATGGACGTTTCTGTCGTTATGGCGCAGAAAACCACCAACTATTTGCATGCGATGTTATTAGGATTACCAGCCTATCTTTTTTATCAGGTGTTACGAAATTACGCCGAAGGCTTATCACATACAGTCCCTGGTATGTGTATTGGTTTTGCTGGGTTGTTGCTGAATATCCCGCTAAATTACTTACTGATATATGGCGTTTGGGGTTTCCCCGAATTAGGCGGTGTAGGCTGTGGTTTCGCCTCCGCTGGGGCAATGTGGTTTATGGCCATCGCCATGACAGTGTATGTGCTGAAATCACCGTCTTATCAGGAATGTCGTCTGTTCCAACATTATATTGGTTGGCAGTGGGACAACATCCGACGTATTTTCAAACTCGGTGCTCCCATTGCCTTGGCCTTATTTTGTGAAGTTACTTTGTTTACTGTAGTCGCGTTGTTGTTAGCACCATTGGGCCCGGAAATTGTAGCCAGCCACCAAGTAGCCTTGAATTACTCATCACTGATTTTTATGCTACCGCTCTCTTTAGGCTATGCAGTTACAATTCGCGTAGGTCATTCATTGGGCGAATTACAACCCAAACAGGCTAAAGTTGCCGTCATCTGCGGCCTATTGGTTGGATTATCAATTACAGTGATGACGGCCACTTCGACCATCTTGTTACGGACATGGATTGCAACGCAATATACAGATGACCCAACGGTCATCACATTAGCGGCTCACTTGATTATTTTTGCCGCTATATATCAATTTTCAGACACCATCCAAGCCATCTCTTCCGGCGCATTACGCGGCTTGAAAGATACTCGTATTATCTTTTTGATTACCCTGATTTCTTATTGGATGATTGGTATTCCGGTTGGCACTGTTCTTGGTTTAACTGATTGGGTCACACCACGTATGGGACCACAAGGCTTTTGGTTAGGCATTATTTTGGGTCTGACAACCGCAGCCAGTATGCTGGCGTTCCGACTAAGAAAAACCTTACGCAAAACACTGCAACAGCACCCTGCGTAGTCAAAATGGCGAATGGTAAATGCGACTTATATCACCATTCGCCAAGATGAAACCGGTTTCAGCTTTACAGTGAGAAGCAACCCACCTACCGTTCAGAAAGAATTTTTTCTTATTTTTCAGAGAACATGAAATGCAAAAGAAAGCCGTTATTTTCGATATGGATGGTGTATTGATCGACTCCGAGCCGTTCTGGCAACAAGCACAAATCGATGTGCTGAATGAATTAGGCGTAGAGATTACTGTTGAAGAATGCGAACAAACCATGGGCCTGCGTATCGATGCGCTTGTTGCACATTGGTATGCGAAACACCGCTGGGAAGGCCCCGGTATTGAAGAAACCGCCAGCACTATTGTCGGTCGTGTAGCAAGCCATGTCATGTTATCTGGTGTCGCAAAAGAAGGCGTTTTGGATGCATTGAAAATCATTGCGGATCAGGGATTAGCCATCGGTTTGGCAACCTCCTCCCCTATGGCATTGGTTAATGCAGTTTTAGCGCGTCTGGAAATTGGTCACTATTTCTCTATTTGCCATTCCGCTGAATTTGAAGAATACGGTAAACCACACCCTGCGGTTTATTTACAAACCGCTGTACAAATGGGTTTTCACCCTAAAGAGTGTGTCGCCATCGAAGATAGCTTTAACGGGTTGCTAGCCGCCAAAGCAGCCACCATGAAAACCATTGTGATACCGGAAGCTATCCAGACCACTAACCCACATTTTTCAATTGCTGATATTCGTTTATCCAGTCTAAGCGAACTCACGGTTGAGCATTTAATGTAGAAAACTAAAAATAGAAAAACAAAAAGCCCGCTAATTACGCGGGCTTTCTTTTAGCATCAAGCGGAAATATTAACCGCGACGAGCTTTCACTGCAGTTGCTAATTGACGTAACAGCACAGCAGTATCATCCCAACCGATACAGGCATCAGTGATACTCTGACCACAGATCAATTCTTGACCTTCCACCAGATCTTGACGGCCTTCGACCATGTGGCTTTCAACCATCACACCCATGATGTGGTGATTACCGCCAGCGATCTGACCACAGACATCTGTACAAACTTCCATCTGCTTTTTGAATTGCTTAGAGCTGTTTGCATGGCTGAAGTCGATCATCATTTTGGTTGGCAGACCTGATTTTTCCAGATCTTTCACTACAGCCGCGACATGTTTAGCACTGTAGTTTGGTTCTTTACCGCCACGCAGAATGATATGACAGTCTTTATTACCTTCCGTGGTCACAATCGCTGAATGGCCAAATTTGGTAACTGATAAGAAATTATGCGAAGCGCCTGCAGCGCTGATCGCATCGATCGCCACTTTGGTCGTGCCGTCTGTACCATTTTTGAAACCAACCGGACAAGATAGACCAGAAGCCAGTTCACGGTGAACCTGAGATTCGGTAGTACGTGCGCCAATTGCGCCCCAGCTCATCAGATCAGCCATATATTGTGGCGTGATCATATCCAGGAATTCTGTTGCAGTTGGCATACCCATGTTGTTCAGATCCAACAGCAGTTTACGGCCAATGCGCAAACCATCGTTGATTTTGTAGGTGTTATCCAAGTAAGGGTCGTTGATCAGACCTTTCCAGCCAACAGTCGTACGTGGTTTTTCAAAATAGACACGCATGACGATTTCCAGCTGATCTTTCAGCTCTTCACGCATCGCCAGCAAACGTTTGCCATATTCAATCGCCACTTCAGGATCATGAATAGAACATGGGCCGATCACCACCAGCAGACGCTCATCCTGATCATTGAGAATATTGTGAATCGCCTGACGACTTTCAAATGCCGTTTGAGTAGCAGTTTCAGTAGCAGGATACCGCTCCAACAGTGCGATTGGCGGTAATAATTCTTTAATTTCTTTGATCCTTACATCGTCTGTCTGATACATCATGACCTCTGTGCAATTTCTATGTACAGGCAATTCCGGTTTGCCCGTTTGTGGCGAATTAATCTAGTTAGATTGCACCTTCGCGTCAATCATATTGTGACTTTGTTCGCCCCTGCGTCTTGCACAGGGTATAATACCGGAAAAGGTATCAGCCCATTCAATCAGGAGATTTACATTGCGCTTTGCTGAACTGACTATGCATAAACGCTTAAAAGAGGCCATGGCACATCTCGACTACACCGAGATGACCGAAGTGCAGGCTCAGACTATCCCTTACGCACTAATCGGGCGCGATCTGGCTGTGGCTTCTAAGACTGGTTCTGGTAAAACACTGGCCTATCTGATCCCGTTGATGCATCGACTGTTAACCTCCAGAGCGCTGTCTACTCGTGGCCCACGGGCACTGATCCTGGCGCCAACGCGTGAACTGGCAAAACAGGTGTATGCCCAACTGCGTTTTCTGGTAGCAGGAACGCAAGTGCACTGCAGCTTAGTACTCGGTGGCGAGAACTTTAACGAACAGATCAAATCACTGCGCAAAACGCCGGAAATTTTGGTCGCGACACCGGGTCGTCTGCTTAACCATTTAAAAGCGCGCAGCTTCTTGTTTGATGGCGTGGAAATTCTGGTGCTCGACGAAGCAGATCGTATGTTAGATCTGGGTTTTGCTGATGCGTTAAAAGCGATCCACTCCGCCGCATCGCACCGTTTACGTCAAACCTGGCTGTTCTCGGCAACGCTGAACCATCAATCGGTGGAAATGTTATCGGGATACATTCTGAAAGCACCGCAGACGATCTCGATTGGTGAAATGCACGCTGTACATGCCGATATCAATGAAGTTTTCCATTTATGTGACCATCTCGATCACAAACAGGCACTGTTAAAACATCTACTCTCGCAACCTGATTACCAGCAAGCCATCGTCTTTTTGGCCACGCGTGAAGATACCGAACGTCTGGCGAAACAATACAGCGAGTTGGATATTCCCGCGTTGGCGTTATCGGGTGACATGAAGCAGGCGCAACGTAACCAAGTGATCGATCAATTCTCTCGTGGTCACGCCAAAGTGTTATTCACCACTGATGTGGCAGCGCGCGGCTTAGATTTGTCGCACGTATCACTGGTAGTGAACTTTGATATGCCAAAACAACCGGAAGAGTATATCCACCGAATCGGTCGTACTGGGCGAGCAGGTAACCAAGGTAACGCGGTTTCGCTACTGAGCCCGAAAGATTGGGCTTCTTTCCAAGGGCTACTCGCATTGCAACGCCGCGAAGTGACATTCACGACAATTCCTGGCTTGGAAGGCAAATTCAAAGGCGTACTGGCCCCGAAAAAGACCCGATTCTCAGATAAAGATGCGCATCCACTGGCAGAGGCAAAAGCAGCTGCTGCACAGGGTAAACGTCCTTTCAATAAAAATGCCGCGAAGGGGCCTGTTCGTAAAGAGTCGAAAAACCGACCTGCACGTAATGCGACACAAAATGTGGGCGACATTGACGGGTTCGCGCCTGTACGCAAGAAAGCGCCTACCGAAGTTGCGTATGTCGAAAGAGATACTGATAACGAAGTAGAATAAAACTAATAGCCGGTTGAATTAATTCAACCGGCTATTAGTTTAATCTGCTGTACAGCGCCTGCCATGAGGCCTCAGCCACATTGGTTGTTGCCTGCAATAGCGCAACTATATTCGGTTTTGATTCACGGCAGGCCACTTCTAACTGACCACACATATCCTGTAACGCAACAGCACCAAGTGCACCGGCAGTGCTTTTCACGGCATGGGCATGTTTCGCACACGCAGCAATATCACCTTGTTTAATCAACTCCGGTAATGCATCAAAATGCGCTTTACTCTCTTGCAGGAAAATAGCGACCAGTTGTTTAAATAAATCAGGGCTGGTATCACTGATCAATGTTTGAATAATGGTTTCATCAAGTATCGGTTTGGTGGTTCCAACCATAGCGACAGGCGCAAGTACTGGCTCTTCACTGTTTTCAACTAAACTATCTTTATGCAATGCCCAGCGCTTTAACATGGCATAGAGCTGCTCCCGCTGCAGTGGTTTGCTCAAATAATCATTCATTCCCGCATCTAAACACGCCTCACGATCATGCGCGAAGGCATGAGCAGTCATCGCTAATATCGGTAATGTTTGATAATGTCCGCCTAATGCCCGAATGCGACGTGATGCTTCCAAACCATCCATGCCAGGCATGGACACATCCATCAGCACTACATCAAACGCGGCTTTTTGTACTTGTTCAATCGCTTCATAACCATTATTGGCAATAGTGATCTGGCAGCCAACTTTTTCCAGCATCGCAGTTGCGACCATTTGATTCGTCAGACTATCTTCGACTAACAATGCGGTGATCGGTAATAACTCCATCTCACCGGCCGAACTTTTTTCATGCACCACACCGCTGGTTTTCACCGGCAACGTAAACCAGAAAGTACTGCCCACACCGGCAACCGAATGACAGCCGATTTTTCCCCCCATCAGCATGACCAATCGAGCCGTGATAGCCAGTCCAAGCCCCGAGCCACCAAAACGACGATCCAAATTTGTGTCAACTTGCGAAAATTCTTGAAACAATCGGAGTTGATCTTGTCTGGAGATACCGATGCCCGTATCACTGATATGAAACACCATCATCGGCACCGAATCTAACTTATGCTGATCCTCCGGTAACATGCGCACAGATATGTTCACACTGCCGGTTTCCGTGAATTTAATCGCATTGGCTAACAGGTTTTGCAGTATTTGACGCAGCCGTGATGGATCTGCAGAAACAACCTCAGGAATGTTATCCCCAATACTCAAACCAAAATGCAGTTTTTTCATCAGCGCTTCTTTTTCAAACAAAGCGGCTAATCCATCCAATAAATCATGTAGCTTGAATGATGTGGCGACTAATTCCAATCGACCCGCTTCGATACGGGAAAAATCCAGTACATCGTTAACTAGTTGCAATAATGACCGGCCACCTTCACAAACCCCCTGCGTCAATTTACGTTGACGCTCATCTAAATGCGTCTCAAGCAGTAACTCAGAGAGGTTGATAACCGCGTTCAGTGGTGTGCGAATTTCGTGACTCATGGTAGCCAAAAAGTGGCTTTTAGCTTTATTAGCTGCCTGAGCATCATCTCTTGCTTGGATCATGCTCTGTTGTGCCAGTTTTAAGCGCTGATATTGACGACAACTATTTAGTGCTAACGCCAGTTTATTAACCAGCGGAATAATTTCCCGAAACAAAGCTTCACGAAACGGTGAACTTCGTCCTAGCAATAACGCGCCATAATCCTGGATCGGCCAGGCATAATAAAACAGCCCGGCTGACTCAAAATAACAAAGTGGAGTGGGTAAAACATCGTGATTTGTCAGACATTCTAAAGAGCGGTTAATCGCCTGATGCAAATAATGATTGCGGACTGCCGCGCGTGGCAAGATATAGGTTGGTGTATAAAAATCGTCTTGTTCATCGCGCAACAAAACAACTGCCGAAGCGCAGCCTAGCCCTCGCAAAAAGACCGGGATACATTCTGCCAGCATTTTTTCCAGCTCAATGCTTTCACCAATCGACATGGCGATTTCATGCAATACTTCTTGTTCAATTAATCCCTGACGTATCACTGGCCAGCAATCCTACTACAGAGGTTTTGTTATAGAGTTCCAGGTAATCATAGCCACTATTAGCTATCTCCCCTAACGTCAGGGCCCCGGCAAGAGGAACATCATTCATCGACACATGTGTGATTTCCCGGGCAAATAATTCCCCCAGAAATAAAACGCGCGAAATACAATCCATAAACAACATCAGACGTGGTGTACGCCCTTTCAGATTCTCCATCGCTCGCTGACGAGCCCGACCCGCAGCAGCCGAAACATAATCTGGTTTACCATGCATTACATGCACATACGAGCCTCGCCGCACCTCACCAACACAAACGATACGCTGACCTTTAAGTGCGATTGGATCACGGATCACCAGCTCATCAGCCAATTTGGCAATACCAAAAGGATATGCGCGGGCAATTTCTGAAAATGGTATTTCGCAAAACCGCAGGCCCGAATGATCTTCAACCACATTACGATACACGTCGGCTGCCGGACGCCAGTCAATTGAGATGATTTCATTGCCCTCTACTTCAGTGACTTTAAAAGCCCGTGAAATAGATTGCCAGCCATGCGCGACACCAATACCACTGGTGATGTCAGCCATTAATAACAGCGCCGCGTCTTGCAAGATACCTTGGGGGGTTAATACACAAGGCTGATCCAATTTCTGCAAGGTGCCACAACCACCACCGATATAGTTGATCTCAAGGCCATATTGATTAAATAACCCATCAACTAATCGCTGAACGCCTGAACTCATCCCATGCACAAAGGTAAACAGCGTTCCCCGTTCCATGTTTTGCCAAGGAAGTTGTTTTTGTAATTCAGTTTCTATCTCGACCGTTTTACTTAACGCAGGAATAACCGCCATGCTGAATGAACAAGCAAAACCAATTAATACAACCCCGGCAGTCAGCAGCGACTTACCATATAGAACATAGGGGAAAATGCCGCCGATGATAGGTTTTGGGTTAATAACCAAAAGATTGCTGATCTCATCATGAGCAATGTCTGTCTGTGACGCCAACAGCATCATAATGAACTTGATCTCAGGATCATCATTCATTAACTGCAATTCAAGTTGTAACTGAGGCAACCCATCGGATACCAGCACACTTTTCATACACCGACCTCATCACCATCAAAATACGCTATGACTTTCACGTCGATTGCCATGCCAGCCGTTTGCGATAGATAGTCGATGGGCTCAACTCAAGTAGTGTTGCTGCCTGAGGAATATTGCCATCACATGCTGCAATTGCATTTTCGATAGTTTCTTTTTCTACCAACCACATGGGGCGGATTGTTTCCATACTGTTCACAACCACAAGTGGTGCAACGACGGCTGCTTTTTGTGGAATTACAGTTACGGGTACAGAGTTCAGTGGCGGCGGGAACATAGCCGGTAACACACGGTCACCATCATGCAAAACAACCACATTACGGATCACATTCTGCAATTGCCGCACGTTGCCAGGCCATTCGTAATTCAACATCATCTGTGCAGATTCAGGGCTAAAATCAGAAAAATGTTTATTCTCTTCAGTTGCAAATTGCCGCAGGAAATTTCGAGCGATCGCCAGCACATCATCACCCCGTTCACGCAATGGTGGTAACGCTACCGGTATAACATGTAAACGGTAATAGAGATCTTCGCGGAAACGTCCCGCTTGCACTTCGGCAATAGGGTCTCGATTTGTCGCACAAACAAAGCGAACATCTACGCTTTCCAGTTTGCTGCCACCAACCCGCTGGAACGTGCCTGTTTGAATAAAGCGTAATAATTTGGATTGTAAATCCAACTCCATTTCACAGATTTCATCAAGGAACAATGTGCCGCCATTCGCACGGGATGCCGCACCTTCCCGATCACTTTGCGCTCCGGTAAAAGCGCCTTTAACATGACCGAAAATCTCACTTTCAATCAAATCGCGGGGAATCGCAGCACAATTTAAAACAACCAATGGTTGATCTTTGCGCGGGCTGATTTTGTGTAAGGTTTCTGCGCAAACTTCCTTGCCGGTACCACTTTCGCCAGTAATAAAGACGGTTGCTTTACTCGGTGCGGCACTTTCCAATATGCGGTAAACCGCTTGCATCGACAGTGAACTACCGATAAAACCACCAAAACCGGAGTGATCATAATTGGCTCGGTAAGTATCCACCAGCGAGGCTAATTGCTGATGTTTCGCAGCATTGCGCACAGTCGTACACAAACGTTTACCATCAAACGGTTTGGTCAAAAAATCAAACGCACTGTGTCGCATCGCTTCAACAGCAATATCAACGGAACCATGGGCAGTGATCACCACCACACTGGTCGGTAGCCCTTGCTCACTTACGTAGCGCAGCAGCGCCATACCATCCATGTCGGGTAATTCCAGATCAAGCAACAGCACTTGTGGTGGTTGCTCTTTCAACGCATCCAACCCATCCTGACCAAGACGAAAGGCCTTGATTTGGTAGGGTTCAGCACGTAAATAATCTTGATAGAGCATGGACAGCATTTCGCTGTCTTCTACCAAATAAACCAGTGGACTCGACATTGTTATTCTCTTTGTTTTAGTGCTCTGTTTACCAGTTTAGCATTCAGATTTAACTTCAAGCTGGTGTGAGCTCTTTTTCCAACAAACAAGATGTTTTCTCACATCAGACACCAGCTACAAATGATTAGATTTATTCGTTACAAAAGCGCTCTTATGATACGCTTTGCTAATCAACCCTGCTATGTAACATCGTGTTTTCTATCGCATGTCATCACTATTTCAGCTTAAAACATTTCCAATTCAATCAACCACGCAACAGCTGTTCGCCAAGGTTGCGTATCAGCCATGGGCGGTGTTATTAGAATCTGCCAGCCCAGACCATATTGATAGCCGGTTTGATATTTTTTCGGCTGATCCGATAGCCACGCTGCAAACAACGGGCGATATCACCACGATCACGGAAGGTGAGCATACGGAATATTCCAAAGCCGCCCCGTTACAAGTATTGAAAGAAATTCAACGCCGTCATTTTGGGCCAGATGTTAGCTATCACGGCGAATTACCGTTTATTGGCGGTGCTATCGGCCTATTGGGATATGACTTAGGCCGTCGTATTGAAAAAATTCCGGTACAAGCTGAACGTGATATCGACTTACCAGAGTTGGCTATCGGCATTTATGACTGGGCATGGATCGTTGATCATCAGACTCAACAGATGCATTTCTTAGTTTGCGGCTCTGAAGAACAAATGGAATCACGGTGGGCTTGGTGGCAACAGCAAGAAGCCATAAAACCAAAACCATTCAACCTCACATCAGACTGGCAGTCTAACCTCTCTCAAGCCGCCTATGCTGAACGATTTGACGCAATTCAACGCTATCTGCGCGCAGGTGATTGCTATCAAATTAATCTGACCCAGCGCTTTTACGCTCATTATTCCGGTGATGAATGGCAAGCCTATTGCCAGTTAGCACAAGTTAATCAGGCACCATTTTCTGCATTTATGCGTCTGCCAGAAGCTGCGATTCTCAGCTTATCGCCAGAACGTTTTCTGGCACTCAATAATCGCGAAATTGAAACCAAACCGATTAAGGGTACGCGCCCTCGTTTTGTTGATCCACTAGCGGATCAGGCCAGTATCACTGAATTACAAAATTCGCCGAAAGATCGGGCTGAAAATTTGATGATTGTTGATCTGCTACGTAACGATATTGGCCGGGTGTCTAAACCTGGCACAGTACGTGTGCCCAAGCTGTTTGATATTGAATCATTCAAAGCCGTACACCATCTGGTTTCGACTGTGACAAGTTCATTAGCTGAGCAATACAGTGCCGTTGAATTGCTCGAAGCATGTTTTCCCGGTGGTTCGATCACGGGCGCCCCGAAAGTTCGGGCAATGGAAATTATTGAAGAGCTCGAACCTCATCGCCGGTCTGCCTATTGTGGCAGCATGTTTTATATCAGCCAACACGGGCGCATGGATTCCAGTATCACCATTCGTACGCTGATCGCATGGCAACAACAACTTTATGTCTGGGCTGGTGGCGGTATTGTTGCTGATTCTGATGCAGACGCTGAATATCAGGAAACCTTTGATAAATTAGCGAAGATTTTACCGATCCTGGAACAGTCATATCATGAGCCGAACTGAACACTTTCTGAATCGTTTCTTATTACAGAATGCACCGTTGGCGCCGGTTGATATTCATCCTGGAACACACGATGCAGCCGTGTTAATACCAATTATTCTACGTTCTGATGGCTGGTCGGTATTGTTCACACAACGAAGCTGGCAACTGCGTCATCACCCAGGACAGGTTTGTTTTCCAGGTGGCAGAAAGGACGATACGGATAGCTCTTTGCAGATGACCGCCATTCGCGAAATGGAAGAAGAGCTTGGTGTCACGGAAAAGCAGATAAGGGTGCTGGGGCAATTATCTTCTGGACACACCTTCACGGGGTATCAAATCCACCCCTATCTCGCCTTAATACAACCACCATTTAAATTCACACCAGCCAAAGATGAAGTCTCTGCCGTATTTGAATTGCCGCTGGAGACGTTACTTGATCTCAATACTTATCAACCACTGATCACCACACGAAACGGTATGACACATAAAATTATCGGATTAACGGTTGATGGCTGGTTTATCTGGGGTGCGACAGCGAGAATTCTTTACCAGTTGGCTAAACAGTTTGGTTAAGACTTATAGGCAAGTGTTTGAATGGATATTGAGAAATTATTGGAGGCGTGTCCCGGAGTCGAACCGGGCTAGACGGATTTGCAATCCGCTACATAACCGCTTTGTTAACACGCCTTAAATTGGAGCGGGAAACGAGACTCGAACTCGCGACCCTAACCTTGGCAAGGTTATGCTCTACCAACTGAGCTATTCCCGCTTCAATGAGATGTTGCCTTGGCAACGGCGCGCATTATACGTAGATGAAGAGTGAAGGCAAAATACTTTTTGGGCCAGTGGATGCTGACTGGCTGATATTTCCGCACTTCACTCTCTATTGCTGATTACTTACGCTTTTTACTTCGTTTTTCCTGCTGCAGCCTGCCAGCGACCGCCAACATAATAGGCTGCCCAACCGGTCGCTTTACCGTCTACTTCCGAAGCAACATATTGCTCT
Source organism: uncultured Tolumonas sp. (assembly GCF_963678185.1). Lineage (NCBI taxonomy): Bacteria > Pseudomonadati > Pseudomonadota > Gammaproteobacteria > Aeromonadales > Aeromonadaceae > Tolumonas > uncultured Tolumonas sp. The sequence continues at coordinate 120,643 of NZ_OY782757.1, read as the reverse complement.
TTCGTTTTACGGCTGAAACGCACAATGGTCGGATTACCCTCTGGATCAGCAACCGGAGCTTCCGCCAGATACTGATGTTTTGGCGCCAAGCGATCTTTAAAGCGAAGTAATTCAGCAACCAGCGGTGCCCGTGTTTCACGTGATTTAGGGAATGTGCTGGCCGCCATAAACAAACCTGCCGCCCCGTCACGTAACACAAAATGCGCATCGGATTTACTGCACTTCAGCTCAGGCAGGAACACCGGATCTTCTTTTGGCGGTGCCACATCGCCGTTTTTCAGGATCTTACGTGTGTTCTTACATTCAGCATTGGTACAGGCCATAAACTTACCAAAACGACCTGTTTTCAGCTGCATGTCTGAACCACAACGATCACATTCCACTACCGGGCCTTCATAGCCTTTCAGACGGAACTGACCAACTTCGATCTCATAACCATCACAATCAGGGTTATTACCGCAAATATGAATTTTACGTGTGCCATCCAGCACATAAGAATCCATCGCTGTACCGCATTTTTTACAACGGTGCATGGCACGCAGTGCGTTTACTTCACCATCTTCGGAGTCTGCTGCGATAAATTCATCACCCGGCACCAGATTGATGGTTTGTTTGCAGCGCTCTTTGGGCGGCAAGGCATAACCAGAACAACCGAGGAACACACCTGTTGATGCGGTACGAATACCCATTTTGCGGCCACAAGTTGGGCAATCAATATCCGTCAGCACAACCTGATTGCTCCGCATTCCGCCCATATCACTTTCTGCTTTTTGCAGATCGGCTTTAAATTCGGAATAGAAACCATCCAATTGTTTGTGCCAGTCTAAATTGCCTTGGGCAATGTTATCCAGTGAGCTTTCCATTTGCGCCGTGAAGTCATAGCTCATCAGATCAGTGAAACTTTCCACTAAACGATCGGTGACAATTTCGCCCATTTTTTCGGCGTAAAAACGACGGGTTTCGACTTTCACATAACCGCGATCCTGGATCGTAGAAATGATCGATGCGTAAGTTGACGGACGGCCGATACCGCGTTTTTCCAACTCTTTAACCAACGCAGCTTCAGTGAAGCGAGCAGGCGGCTTAGTGAAATGCTGTTTAGGATCAAGTTTAACCAGTTGTAATACATCGCCAGCCGACACATTAGGCAACTCAATATCGTCACCTTTACGGCCCATTGGTGGTAATGCTTTGGTCCAACCCGCGAAACGTAAAATACGGCCTTTGGCTTTCAGTTCAAAACTAGCGGCAGTGACTGTAAGTGTGCTGGTGTCATATTGTGCCGGTGTCATCTGACAGGCTACAAACTGGCGCCAAATCAGGTCGTACAAACGAACGGCATCCGCTTCCATATCTTTTAACGCATCGGCTTTCACTTCAACGTTGGATGGACGGATCGCTTCGTGCGCTTCCTGCGCATTGGCTTTAGAGCCATAAGTCAGCGGATCTTTCGGCAAATATTTTTTACCGAATTGCTGTTCAATATAGTCACGAACCGCAACAACCGCTTCCTGACTCAAGTTAGTCGAGTCAGTACGCATGTAGGTAATGTGACCGGCTTCGTACAACCGCTGTGCCATCATCATGGTCTTCTTCACGCCAAAACTCAGCCGTGTGCTGGCAGCTTGCTGTAAGGTGGAAGTAATGAATGGTGCAGAAGGTTTACTACTGGTCGGTTTATCTTCGCGATCGCGCACTGTATAGGCAGCATTTTTTAATGTCTGCACAGCGGCCATAGCTTGCTGTTCGTTCTTAGGATCAAACGTTTTGCCCTGCTGTGAGGTTACCTGCAAACGCAGAGCTTCACGAGCAGGAGTTTGTGTATCGGCATGAATATCCCAGTACTCTTCCGGCACAAAGGCTTTAATTTCGCGCTCTTTTTCAACAATCAAACGCAAAGCTACAGATTGCACGCGACCAGCTGAAAGACCACGTGCAATTTTCTTCCACAGTAATGGGGAAACCATATAACCCACAACGCGATCGAGGAAACGGCGTGCTTGCTGTGCGTTAACGCGTTCGATATTCAACAAACCAGGACGAGAGAAGGCTTCCTGAATTGCTGTTTTGGTTATTTCGTTAAACACCACGCGTTTAAAGCGTGATTCATCGCCGCCAATCAGTTCACGCAGATGCCAGGCAATCGCTTCCCCTTCTCTATCCAAGTCGGTTGCGAGATAGATGGTGTCAGCTTGTGCCGCTAATGCGCGCAGTTCAGCAACGACTTTTTCTTTACCGGGCAGTATTTCGTAACGAGCTTTCCAGCCATGTTCTGGATCGATCCCCATACGGGAAACCAGCGATGAATACTCTTTTTTCGCTTTATCCGCCGCATCAAGACGAACGCCTTTTTTTGCGCCTTCCTTTTTATCAGCTGCTGTTGATGCGCTGCCACTTGTTGGCAAATCGCGCACATGACCAACACTGGATTTGACGACGAAGTCTTTACCCAGATATTTGTTGATAGTTTTGGCTTTTGCCGGGGACTCTACAATGACCAGTGCTTTGCCCATATGACCGACGGTTTCCTTATTAGCACGCAAAAATTAAGCAATGTTTATAGCTTCGCCTGAACCAGGCGAAGTCTCTTCTTTTTATAAAATGGTTGGAGCTTCAGTGATAATCAACTTTTATTTACATTTAAACGGCAAAATTCTCATTCTTGAACACTAAAAAGGAATCTTACAGGTCTCAATGATACGATAAACGGCTTTTTCGACAGCTAATGAAGCTGCGTTCGAGAAACGATCCGCCAGACCTTTTTTCGCTTGATAAGTCACTTTAATCACCTGCTTTTGCTCAAACTGAGACAGCAAATAATCGTCACTAGTCCGCAGCTCATCGACCACGCCTAATTTTTTCGCTTCCGCAGCCAGCCAATGTTCACCGGTCGCTATTTGATCAATATCCATGCGCGGGCGATGTTCACTGACGAACTGCTTGAATTGCTGATGAACGGTTTCCAGCTCTTCACGGAATTTTTCGCGAGCTTTGTCGTCGTTCTCACCAAAAATAGTCAGGGTACGTTTGAACTGACCAGCTGTGTGCAATTCGATATCTACATCATGTTTTTTCAACAAGCGGTTGAAATTTGGCATCTGCGCGACAACGCCAATAGAGCCAACAATCGCAAAAGGTGCCGCGATAATTTTTTGTGCTACACACGCCATCATATAACCGCCACTGGCAGCTACTTTGTCGATGGCTACGGTTAAAAATAGCCCACGATCGCGGATGCGTTGTAACTGCGAAGCACCCAAGCCATAACCGTGCACCACACCACCACCCGATTCCACCCGAACTAGCACTTCATCTTCGCTTTTCGCCATGGTTAACACAGCGGTGATTTCTTCACGCAGTGACAACACTTCCTTTGCATCCATTCCACTTTTAAAATCGATCAGGAACAGACGTGGTTTATCGGCATCCGGCGCATTTTTTTTCTTCGCTTTAAGTTCTTTCTTCTGCTGCTTGGCATACTCTTTACGTTGTTCTTTATTGAGTAATGCTTCGGTCAAATGCACTTTGTTCTGCTGATGATCAGCAGAAAGGTCTGTGATATCTAATTCGCCGCGGCGCGTCTTGTGTCGAGCAATTGCAGATACGATAGCGATCACACCCAAGACAATGACCAGAACAAGTGTGATACTCTTTACAGCAAATAAACCATACTCATAAATAAATGCCATTCATGCTCTCCTGAAAATGTAAAACTGCTGCATTCTACGCGGTTAGACCAGCAGACAAAATCACTACTTCCGCATGATTGGTTCAGAAATAGCGATAATTATTGGAGACGATGGAATGTTTCGTCCAAAAAGCACACTCGAGCAGTGGCGTATCTTTCAGGCAGTCGTCGAACACGGCGGTTATGCTCAAGCAGCAGAGAAACTAAATAAAAGCCAGTCTTCACTGAATCACGCTATTGCCAAATTGCAACAAACGCTGGGTGTTGCTTTACTGGAAGTCAGAGGACGTAAAGCCTATTTGACCGATGCGGGCGATATGTTTTTGCGGCGGGCCAAACTCATGAATCAGCAAATGCAGGAATTAGAGCTGCTGGCCCACAACATTCATCAAGGCTGGGAAGCGGAAATTCGCTTTGCCGTAGAAATAGCCCATCCTCGGCGGCCTCTCAATCGCGCCTTGCAGAATTATTACCCACTCTCGCGCGGTACTCATTTACAGATGTTTGATACGGTTTTGAGTGGAACAGAAGAGTTCATCCGTGAGCAAAAAGCCGATATCGTCATTTGTGGCCATGTACCTAAGGGATTTCTCGCAGAACCATTAGCAGAAGTAACGTTTGTCGCAGTTTGTCATCCACAACATCCGTTAGCATTAGAAGCAAGAATGCTCAGTGCCGAGGAGTTGACCCAACAACTACAAATTGTGATTCGGGATACCGCAAAAAATCCGAAAGAAATGACCGGATGGCTGAAAGCCGAACAACGCTGGACCGTAACCAGCATGCACGAAGCCATTGAGATCCTGCTGGCGGGAATGGGCTTTGCCTGGTTGCCGTTGCACCTCGTAGAAGGTTTTATCCAGCGTCAGCAATTGCATCGTTTACCATTACGCGAAGGTAATGAACGAAAAATTTTCACACACTTGGTTATTCCGGCGCCCGAACGTCTGGGCCCTAGTGCAAATTGTTTGCTGGAGTGTCTGCGTTTATCACACCCACTAACTGCGGCTTACTGGCAAAACAATAAAAAATCGACCGCGATTGAGATCAGTTCGCCGTCGATTTTACCGTCTACAACGCGCTGATCCGCCATACAGACAGCATGGCAAAAATTGACAAAATAAATGCGCAGATAAACACACCTTGAAAATGGAACCATTCAGTAATGGTTCCTGCCAGCATACCCGCAACGATGCCACCACAACGAATACTGTTACTGAATAAGGTCGATGCCTGCCCCGGATGACCGGGTAACAGATCCTGAAAACAAGTCATGCCGATGCCCGCTAAAATGCCTATAAACAACGCGTTCAGAATCTGAGCTAGAAACAACCATACTTGCTGTTGTGATAGCAATAACAGCAGATAAAAAGCGACTGCCGATATGGCCGAGATCAACAACAACTTGCGATTACCAAGGCGCGCACTGTAGCGTCCGGCAAACAGCATCACCGGAATTTCCAACCCCGCCGCTAACCCCATCAGCCACCCAGCCAGCCCCTGCGACCAATGTAATGCCTTTCCGATATAAAGCGGCATAGTAATCAAATACATGCTGTTACATGTCCACAGTAAAAATGAACTCAGAAACAACAAACATAAGCGCGAATTTTGCCAAATACTGCCTGATAGCGGATCAATCGGAGTATGTTTACGCGGGATCACGGGTAAATAACGCGCAATAACCCAGACACACAACATATATAAAACAGCCACACCGCAAAACAGCCGCGTGAAATCAAAATGGGCAACAATGAAAAATGCGAGCGGCGGGCCAATCACCCAAGCTAATGAAAACTGTGCGCGCATGACGGTACTAAAGGTTACGGCTTGTTTATTTTTGGCGTCGGTATATTCACGCGCTAATGCATACAGCTGCGGCGTGATCGAACCACAAAAACTCATCAGTACAATGCCCAAACTGGCTAATACGGCATAATGACGATCAAAAGCATAGAGCAAACTACCAATAACCCCCGCTATACCACAGACCGTAATCAACGGTTTACGGCTGCTCATTTTGTCAGAGTAATTTGCTAATAATTGCCCAATGATGATCCCCATAACCGCATTGGTAGTAAAAAATGCGCCAACCAATAATGGGCGCACATGCAATTCGTCGCTCAAAAACAGACTCAAGACAGGAACCAAAAATGCAATCGCTAACCCAGTAAGGAAAGTTACGCCCATAAAACTCAGTTCAACTGCGTTTTGTAAAAAAGAAGGTAATATCCGTTTCATTCGCTTTTCATTTCCTCTTGCACCACTTATTGATTCCCCCTAGAGTGACCATTCTTTGAATTCGATAACAATCACAGGGATGCAGCATGTTTGATTTCGATAAGCAGATTGATCGCCGCGGCACAAACAGTCTGAAATGGAATAAATATAAAGACCAGGATGTTATTCCATTATGGGTCGCCGATACCGACTTTATGGCGCCACAAGGTGTCATTGATGCCTTGCAGCAGCGCATTGCTCACGGCGTATTCGGCTATAGTCGCCCGTCCCCTCGCCTCATTGAACTGATTATCGAACGGATGCAGCAGCGCTATGGCTGGAAAATTGAACCGGAATGGCTGCTGTTCATGCCAGGTGTTGTGCCTGGTCTGAATTTTGGTATCAAAGCATGGTGCCGTCCAGAACAGCATGTTATCACACCCAATCCGGTCTATTACCCCTTTCTGCATGCGCCGGAATATAACGATCGCCCAGTCAGTCTGCTGCCGATGCAGTTGGTTAATGACCGCTGGTTACCTGATTTTGATACATTTGAACAACAAGCTAAAACGGCTGATGTGTTACTGCTCTGCAACCCGCATAACCCTGGCGGTACCGTCTTTACCCACGAAGAATTAACACGAATTGCAGATATTGCTATTCGAAATGACCTCGTGGTGATTTCAGATGAAATTCATTGCGACTTACTTCTGGAACCAAATGTGAAGCATATTCCTTTTGCTTCATTATCACCCGAAGCCGCAGCACGTAGTGCCGTGTTAATGGCGCCGAGCAAAACATTCAATATTGCTGGTTTATGCAGCTCTTTTGCGATCATTCCAGATAACCGTTTGCGTTTTAAACTGCAACAAGCCATGCGAGGGTTAATGGCCGATAATAACCTGATCGGTCTGGTCGCTGCAGAAGCCGCTTATGAACATGGTGAAGAGTGGTTACAGGCACAACTGGATTATCTGCGCGGAAACCGAGACTTGGTTGCCAGCACTTTGGGTGATTTACCAGGGATTAAAATCGCTAAGCTCGAAGCAACATATTTAGCGTGGATTGATGTTTCAGGTCTGCAACTTGATGATCCTATTGCTACTTTTGAAGCCGGCGGTGTTGGTTTATCCCCTGGTGCTCAGTTCGGCGACAAACGATTTGTTCGCTTGAATTTTGGCTGCAGCCGCGAGCTGCTACAGAAGGCGTTGGATCGAATGGTAAAAGTGATTCAATCGGCACGGCTGGTAGTTCAGCAGTAAAACAGGGATAATCCTCCCTTGCACACTATACACAACTACAGGAAAAACTATGTCTTGCATGCGTTTCTTTAGCGTACGTTTGACAAACGCACTGACATGGATGTGTCTGACATTAGGAATCAGCAGCAGTGCTTTCGCTGCTGCTCCGGTTAATCTTACGATTTCAACTGGAAGTGTTTCTGGTGTTTACTATCCAGCAGGCGGAGCGATCTGCAGATTGCTGAATAAGAGTCAGAAACAACATCAGTTACGTTGTTCGGTGACAACCAGTGAAGGTTCCATCGCTAATATTCAAAAACTTCGTAATAACGAAGTACCATTAGCTATTGTTCAATCAGACATTGAGCACCATGCATTCACCGGGGCTACAGAGTTTGCGCAAAGTGGTCCAATGCCTCAGTTAAGAGCTTTATTTAGTCTTTATTCCGAAGCATTCACTTTAGTCGTTCGAGAAGATAGCCATATTTCTCAGCTTTCAGATCTGGTCAGCAAACGCATTGATATCGGAAATCCTGGTTCTGGTGAACGAGCCACGATGGAAATACTCATGCAACAGCTGAACTGGAAACAAACAGATTTTTCGCAAATCTCTGGTTTACATGCTGATGAACGGGCTCAAGCATTGTGTGACAACCAAATTGATGCCTTTGTTTATGTCGCAGGACATCCTAACGGCGCCATCAGAGAAGCCACCAATAGCTGTGATGCCAAGTTGTTGTCACTTCCGCCAGAACAAATTACCAGCATATTGAAAGCGCATCCTGAGTATAGTGCTGCCACTATTCCTGGTGGTTTATACCGTGATAACGATACCGACACTGCGACTATTGGTGTGACAGCTACTTTGTTAACCACCGATAAGCTTGATGATGAAACTGCCTATCAGGTTGTTAAAGCGGCGATGGAAAATCTGGAGCAGTTGGAGAGAAGTCATCCAGCGCTTAAAGGGTTAAAACCTGAAAACATGACTCATGTCGGTTTAACTGTGCCGCTACACCCAGGTGCAGCACGTTATTACCGCGAACATAATATTAAAATGTAACCATTTTCAGTGTAATGATGCGATTGTTGAATAAATTGCATTAAAGATAAGGCCAGCTAAATTAGCTGGCCTTATCTTTTTGGATCATGTTTTATATTAATCGTGATGACGACGGTCACTTGCCTGCGCCAACAATTGTTTACTCTCTTTCAAGAATTGTTGCGCGTAATCACCGAAGTAGGTCGAGACTTCCTCAAAATGAGAAATAAATGCTTGTCGATCGCCCTTCTCCAACCGCTGGATCGCCTCGCCCATGCGTTGATGATAACGACGGATCAACACCAGATTTTGCTCAGAGGAAAGAATGATATCTGCATACAATGCCGGGTCTTGCGCAAACAGACGCCCAACCATGGCCAATTCCAAACGATAGATCGGGGAACTTAACGCCAGCAAACATTTGATGTCTGCTTTTTCTTCAAACAAATGATAACCATAGGCATAAGTGGTGAAATGACGTAATGCCTGAATAAAACTCATTGCATCGTCATGCTCTTTCGCTGTTACGCTGTGCAGTCGGGCCCCCCAGATCTGCATCTGTTCCAGTAACCACTGATATTGCTCGGCTCCCCGGCCATCGCAACAAACAATAACTTGTTTCGCCAAACTGGTGACATCTGGGCCAAACATCGGATGCAAACCAAGCACTGGGCCAGCATGCACCGCTAGCATGTGCTCTAATGGTTTTTGCTTGATACTGGTAATATCAACGAGCAGGCAATCAGCTGGCAAATTACTCAGTTTATCAATGATCTGGCAGGAAATATCGATGGGTACCGCCACTAACACCAGGCTGGCATCAGACAACAAGGTATCGGCACGTTGCCAGTCAGTTTTTTCCAGCACATCGACCTGATAACCGGAAAGACGGAACATTTGAACAAACAACCGACCCAGCTGACCGTTACCACCAACCACTACAATACGGCGTAACTCTGGTTTTACACATTTGAAACCAGAATCATTTTCACTGCTGTAGGATTCGCGCATGACACGACGTAAAACATCTTCAATCAGATCAGCGGGAATACCAACCAATTCAGCTTCTGCCCGGCGGTTGGCCAGCATCGCAGCTTCACGATCGGGGGCATAAACAGGGATACCGTATCGGCTTTTAACTTCCCCTACTCCGGCAACCAATTTCAGACGTTGTGCCAGAAGATCAACCAGTTGCTTATCAACATGATCGATTTGATCACGCAACGCATTCAGCTCTTCATTCATCCGTGTGCTTCCATTAAAAAAACTCCGGCCATCAGGCCGGAGTACATTATGCATTGTGTTCAGGTTCAGAGTCGATCTTTCAACGGCTCTTTCAGCTCTTCAAAACAACCTGCCAGCAATTTTTCAGTGGCGTGCCAGTCAATACAAGCATCAGTGATCGATACACCGTAAGTCATATCACATTTTGGCTGTTCGCTGGATTGAGCGCCTTCACCGATATTGGATTCCAGCATAATACCGATAATCGATTTGTTACCATCCTGGATCTGGCGGATGACGTTTTCTGCAACCAGTGGCTGTAAACGATGGTTTTTATTCGAGTTACCGTGGCTGCAATCTACCACCAGACTCGCTGGTAATTTAGCTTTTGCCAATTCTTGTTCAGCAACAGCAACGTTCACTGAATCATAATTTGGCTGTTTACCGCCACGCAAAATCACATGACCATCCGGGTTACCTTGGGTCTGTAGTAATGCCACCTGACCCTGCTGGTTAATACCCATGAAAGTATGAGAAGACGAAGCCGCTTTCAGTGCATTGATAGCAGTATCCAGATTACCGTCGGTACCGTTTTTAAAGCCAACCGGCATTGATAAACCAGATGCCATTTCGCGATGAGTCTGCGATTCGGTGGTACGTGCACCAATTGCTGACCAGCTGAACAGATCGGCGAGATATTGTGGGCTGATTGGATCTAATGCTTCCGTTGCCAACGGCAGGCGCAACTCACCCAACCAGCTCAGCAATTCACGCGCTTTCTGCAGACCTAGCTCGATATCGAAGGTACCATCCAGATTCGGGTCGTTAATAAATCCTTTCCAACCAACAGTCGTACGTGGTTTTTCAAAATAAACACGCATCACGATATACAGAGTGTCTGAATATTTATCATGCAGCGCTTTCAGACGTGTCGCATAGTCTTTAGCGGCATCCATATCATGGATTGAACAAGGACCACAGATAACCAGCAAACGGTGATCTTGATGATGTACGATATCGGCGATCTGGCGACGTGCATCGGCGATAAAGGTCAATGTTTCCTCAGAAACCGGCACTTTGGCTTTCAGTTCTTCAGGGGTCAGTAATACTTTTTCTGATTGGATATGAACATTATTCAGCGAATCTTTCTGCATGATAGCACCACACTGTAAACTAATCTTTACACCAATACCGCTTCTTGAATTTTAATCATGTATTGACATAATTCCGAATTAGCACTAGCTCCAACGACAAAATACCAGTATCAGCCAGTTTTGCAAGCCCTAAAAAAAGAGCAGTCCGAAGACTGCTCTTTATATTTACAGATATCGGAAATATTTTATTCCCGTTCTTTTACATATGCAGTACCTAAGGCTTTTGGTGCTACGGCTTTACCTATAAAACCTGCCAACAGGAATACGGTCAGCAGATACGGCATAGCTTCAATGATCTGCACAGGAATCGCATGGCCTGCAATTTCAACACCCTGCAGACGAATTGCCAGCGCATCCAGAAAACCAAACAACAAACAGGCACTCATTGCCGTCCATGGGCGCCATTTTCCAAACACCAATGCAGCTAATGCCATGTAGCCCTTACCCGCACTCATATTGGGAATAAACTGGGCTGTTTGAGCAAGAGATAGGTAAGCACCACCCAGACCGGCCAGAAAACCACAGATCAAGATCGCACTGTAACGCAACCGGATAACTGAAATCCCGGCGGTATCAACGGCTGCAGGCGCTTCACCAACAGCGCGTAACCGCAAACCAAAACGAGTGCGGTATAAAATCCACCACGCGGCAGGTACAGCCAATAAGGCAACATACTCGAGAACGGTATGTCCACTCAGTAATTCGGAATACAGTTGACCGATCACTGGCACATCATAAAGTTCTTTTTCAAACGGGAAATGCAGTGGTGCAAAACGAGCTGCACCATCTAAAGCCGGAGTCTGACCACCTTGATCAAACCAGTAACGACCAAGCGTTACCGTTAACCCTGCCGCCAGAATATTAACCGCCATACCACTGACCACTTGGTCACCACGATGAGTAATAGTGGCAAAACCATGTAGTAGTGACATGGCAATCGACACGAGAATACCCGCGGCGACACCTTCCCAAGCAGAGCCCGTCACCGAAGCGGTTGCCGCCCCAGCAAAAGCGGAAGCCAGCAAGTTACCTTCCAACCCGATATTGACCACACCCGAACGCTCACAGAATAAACCGGCTAACGCTGCAAATATCAATGGAGTAGCCACACGGATGGTTGAGTCCAGCATTAATATCAATGTTTCGTACATTATGCTGCTGCCTCCTGCTTGCTGGTGAGTTTTAGATATAAGGCTTCCAACTTCGGTTTAAACATGTGTTCCAATGCGCCGGAGAACAAGATCACCAATCCTTGCAGCACCACAACAATGTTCCGGTCAACACCATAGTCGAAACTGAGTTCTGCCCCGCCCTGATAGAGAAAACCAAATAGCACACTGGCTAATATGACACCAATTGGGTGATTGCGCCCCATCAGCGCAACAGCGATTCCAGTAAAGCCAAAACCTTCTACATAGTTCAGTTTGATCTGGTGCAATTCGCCTTGAATAACATTCAGCGCAAAAAAGCCGGCTAACATCCCGGATAATGCCATCGCCATGATGGTCACTTTGGAATAAGAGATGCCGGCATAGCCCGCAGCCTGTACATTCGCACCGACAGAGCGGATCTGATAGCCCCAACGGGTATGCCAAAGGAAAACCCACACGAATACCGCACACAGTAATGCCCAGAGTAAGCTGACATTCACCGGGCTTTCAGGCATATCAATACCGATCAGACCCAAGACTGAATGGATCTTCGGTAACCAACTGGCTTCAGCAAACACGGCACTTTCCGGTGCCATTGTGCTGGCCGGTTTTAGCACATCAACCAACAGGTACGCCATCAGCGAAGAAGCGATGAAATTAAACATAATAGTTGTGATAACGATGTGGCTACCCCGCTTGGCTTGCAGATAAGCAGGTATAAATGCCCATGCCGCGCCAAACAAACCGCCCGCAATAGCCGCTAACGGCAATAACAATACCAATGGTAATTTATCGCCGAACCACAAACAGACTAAGCCAACCCCTAATCCGCCCACATAAGCTTGCCCTTCACCGCCGATATTGAATAACCCAGCATGATAAGCAACGGCTACGGCTAATCCGGTAAAGATAAAACCTGTCGCATAATAGAGGGTAAAGCCGATGCCTTCGGCATTACCGAAAGAGCCTTCCCACATCACTTTGACCGCATCGAGTGGATTGATATCGATGTAATAAAATAATAAGCCTGAAACAGCGAATGCCATTAACAGGTTAACCAGCGGAATAACGCCGACGTTGATCCAAAGCGGGATCCGTTGTTGACTCATGCTTGAACCCCTTGTTGCGCCTGCAAATGTTCAGGAATGATATTGGCCATCATTAAGCCCAGTGTTTTTTCATCCGCTTGAGCCGCCGAGACTTCACCAACAATCGCACCATCAAACATCACCAGAATGCGATCAGACAGTGAAAGAATCTCGTCCAACTCAACAGATACCAATAATACGGCTTTCCCCGCATCACGCATGGCAATCACTTGTTTGTGAATAAATTCGATGGCACCAATGTCGACCCCACGTGTTGGCTGACCAATCAGCAAGACATCGGGGTTCTTTTCTACTTCGCGGGCAATAACCAGTTTCTGCTGGTTACCACCGGAAAAATTGGCTGTTTTTAGTTGCGGATTCGCTGGGCGCACATCCCACTTATCCATTTTTTCCTGACAATCGCGCAGAATAGCGTTCTTATCCTGTAAGAGACCCCGGTTATACATCGCGTGATTGTGATAACCCATGATGAAGGCTTCTTGCGCGGAAAACTTGTTGATCAGGCCCATTTTGTGCCGATCTTCCGGTACATGTCCCAGACCATAGTCACGGATCTCACCAGCATCGGCAGGGTTATTAGCATCAATTTGATGGGAACCAATAGAGAATGAACCACTGACGGGTTTGATAATGCCACTGAGTAGTTCCAGCAATTCCGATTGACCATTTCCTGATACGCCAGCGATACCAACGACTTCGCCCGCGCGCACCTTGAAAGAAACCGATTTGATTCGTTCAACACCACTGCCATCGACATAACGCAGCTTGTCAGCTTGTAGCAGAACATCACCCACTTGTGTGTCTTGTTTATCGACCGTCAGGCGAACTTTGCGCCCGACCATTAACTCGGCCAGATCTTCTCGGGAAGTATTCACCGTCGCAACATGCGCGACCATTTCACCACGGCGCATGACCGAAACCTGATCGGTGATTGCCATGATTTCACGCAGCTTGTGCGTAATCAAAATGACGGTCGTACCCTGATCTTTCAGTTTCGCCAGAATAGCGAGCAGATGTTCTGCTTCCTGCGGGGTTAACACGCCCGTAGGTTCATCCAGGATCAGAATTTCGGCACCACGATAGAGCGCTTTCAGGATTTCTACGCGCTGTTGTAAGCCTACTGGCAAATCTTCAACCACTGCATCAAGCGGTACATCCAATCCATATTGCGCAGCCAGCTCTTTCAGTTTCTTTTTCGCAGCCGCCAGACTTGGCGCCAGCGTAAAACCTTGTTCCACACCGAGAATGATGTTTTCTAATACTGTGAAGGTGTTCACCAACATAAAATGCTGATGCACCATGCCGATACCGGCGGCAATCGCATCCTGCGATCCCCCAGGCTTATAAGGAGCACCTTTGACTTTCATCTCGCCACTATCGGCGTGATAAAAACCGTAGATGATGCTCATTAATGTCGATTTCCCTGCACCGTTTTCTCCGACGATGCCATGGATCGAGCCTTTACGAACTTGCAGGTCAATATGCTTATTGGCGTGAACTTCGCCAAATCGCTTATCAACACTGCTCAGCTCTAACGCATATGAGTCTAATTGCGCCACAGTATGATTTCCAGAACACGGGTTAATAAATACACGAAACCGGCCCTGATGGCCGGTTCCGGATTAGCTAAAAAATTGTGGATCAATATTTACAGGTGTTATCAGCCATATAATCGTGGATCTTGATTTTACCCGCGATGATATCTTTTTTGATGCTGTCCATTTTGGTTTTCATTTCCGGCGTGATCAGCTTGGCGTTATTTTCATCTTGCGCCCAATCGACACCACCTTCAGCCAGCCCCAGTGTTTTAACGCCACCAGTCCATTTGCCCTGAACTGATTCGTCCCAGCTCTGGAATGCAGCCAAACCAACACTTTTCACCATTGAGGTCAGCATAGTGCCCGGGTGCAAATGGTTTTGGTTGGAGTCAACACCGATTGCCAGCTTGCCAGCATCTTTCGCGGCTTGATAAACGCCCAGACCAGTGCCACCAGCAGCAGCGTAAACAACATCAGCACCTTTGGAGAATTGGGTTTTAGCCAGTTCCGCACCTTTCGCTGGGTCAGCAAACGCAGCAGGAGTAGAACCCGTCATGTTCTGGAATACTTCGGCTTTCGGATTGATATATTTAGCGCCCTGCTCATAACCACATTCGAACTTACGGATCAGCGGAATATCCATACCGCCAACGAAACCGACTTTGCCAGTTTTAGATGCTTGAGCAGCTAAAGCGCCAACCAGGAAAGAACCTTCGTGTTCTTTAAATACCACTGATTGCACGTTTGGTTTATCAACAACTGAGTCGATAATAGTGAATTGAATTTTGGGGAATTCAGCAGCAACTTTTTCTACAGAAGATGAGAAGTTAAAACCTACCGCCACGATCGGGCTGTAACCACGACTGGCTAAACGACGCAGACCCTGTTCACGCTGCGCTTCATTTTGTGGTTCAAATTCTTTAACGGTGATTTTTTTAGCTTTCTTATATTCTTCAACACCACCACGGAAAACGGCTTCGTTGAACGATTTATCAAATTTACCTGCTGTATCATAAATAACAGCTGGTTCTGCTGCTTTAGCGTGTGCGCTTAAAGCGGTCAGAGTAAACGTTGCTACAGCTGCCATTTTCAGAATCTTATTCATCTTCTTATCCTTCCAGGTTAATCGGCCTGAGCCCGATTCGGGCACAATATATAAGTCTATGAAGTACAGAGTTTTGGTCAAGTTTTTTACCTTAAAACTTGCTGTTCCAGCGCTTTATTGTAAAAAAATGAGCTACTACAAAGTTAACGACTTTAACTCTCCCTACAATGGGGCACACCAAATGAACCTCTCACCATTATGAGCCTTCAACAAATCACACTTATCGTTTCGTTATTGCAGCAGATGTGTGTCTATGTGGTTATCGTCTATCTGTTGAGTAAAACGCCACTTTTTCAGCCACTCACTCAAGTTACCATTAGTCTGCCAAATAAAATTCTCTGCTACTTAACCTTTTCCGCTTTTTGCATTATGGGCACCTATTTTGGCCTGAAAATCGATAACTCAATCGCCAATACCCGCGCTACCGGTGCAGTATTAGGGGGAATTGTCGGTGGGCCTGTGGTCGGTTTTCTAGTCGGCTTAACCGGCGGTGTTCATCGTTACAGCCTTGGTGGTTTTACCTCTTTTGCCTGTATGATTTCGACCATCGCTGAAGGTTTATTAGGCGGTTTAGTGCATCGCTATTTCCTGCAACGTCGGCGACCCGATCAACTGTTTAACCCTTGGGTCGTTTTCTCAGTGGCGGTAGTCGCCGAATGTATGCAAATGGGAATTATCTTATTACTTGCTCGCCCATTTGATCAGGCTTGGCATCTGGTGCAAAACATTGCTTTACCGATGATGCTGGCAAACAGCTTCGGGGCCGCCATTTTGATGCGGATGCTGCTCGACCGCCGTGCGATGTATGAAAAATATTCGGTCGCTTTCTCTGCCCGCGCCTTAAAAATAGCAGAGCGTTCCATGGGAATATTAAATAAAGGTTTTAATCAGGAAAATTGCGCGCAACTTGCACGGATCTTGTTGGAAGAAACCAATGTCGGCGCCGTAGCCCTCACCGATCGGGAAAAATTACTCGCCTTTATTGGCATTGGTGAAGACCACCATCTTCCCGGCACTGCTATTACCTCGTCTCACACCTTACGCGCTATCGCCAATAATGAAGTGGTGTATGCCGATGGTAACCTGATCCGCTATCACTGCACGTTAGATCCGCACTGCAAACTGGGTTCTACACTCGTCATACCACTACGTGGTGAAGACAATCGGGTGATCGGCACCATAAAACTTTATGAACCGAAAAGAAAACTTTTCTCTTCTCTCAACCGCACGTTGGGTGAAGGCATGGCAAGATTGCTTTCCACACAAATTCTGGCAGGAAAATACTCCGCCCAAAGCGAGCTGTTGGCACAATCGGAAATCAAATTGCTCCATGCACAAGTGAATCCGCATTTTCTGTTTAACGCCTTAAATACGCTGGGTTCAGTGATACGTCGCGATCCGGAGCATGCGCGGCAGCTAGTCCAACATTTGTCGTTATTCTTTCGGAAAAATCTACGACGAGGTACCGAGGAAGTAACACTGAAAGAAGAATTAGAACACGTAAACAGTTATTTACAGATTGAATTAGCCCGTTTCCCTGATCGACTGAAAGTCTTATTTCAGGTTGATGATTCGCTGCTAAATCAGAAATTGCCGGCCTTCTCACTGCAACCAATTGTGGAAAATGCGATAAAACACGGCATTTCTCAAACGATAAATGGTGGCACGGTAACCATTTCTGGCCAGCGAAATAATGCTAGTTGGCAGTTAGTCGTTGCCGATGATGCCGGGTTATTTGATGCCCCTGCGGCCCCAGATAAAAATGAACACAGTAATGGCTTAGGCATGGATCTGGTCGATCGCCGCATCAAGGCTCATTATGGCGACCAGTTCGGCGTGCAGGTGCAGTGTCAGCCCGATATTGTCACTCAAGTCATTATTAATTTGCCGTTTTCTGAGGTTGAACCATGTTGCGAGTGATCATTGTCGATGATGAATTACCGGCCAGAGAAGAGCTGCGCAGTATTCTGGAAAGTTATACGCGGAAAAATGAGGCTGAACTGGAGATCGTCGGTGAATGTAGCAATGCACTGGAAGCAATTCCGGCCATTCATAAACTCCGTCCTGATGTGGTGTTTTTAGATATTCAGATGCCCCGCATCAGTGGACTGGAAATGGTCAGTATGCTTGACCCGGAACATTTACCTGCCATTGTCTTTATTACCGCTTACGATGAATTTGCACTGAAAGCATTCGAAGAAAATGCGTTTGATTATTTGCTCAAACCCATCGAACCCGCTCGTTTGGAAAAAACATTAGGTCGTTTACGCAAAGAGTTAGCACCACCGTCATACCAACCCTTAGTTGAGTTGGCGCCGCTGCGCTCTATCCCCTGTTGCGGCCATAACCGTATTTTTTTAGTGCCGTTGACCGAGGTGGAATACATCCACAGTGATTTGGCTGGTGTGCATGTGTTTAGTGCCAAACAAGCCGGTGTTACACAACTGACCATGCGCACACTGGAAGAAAAAACACCATTCCTACGTTGCCACCGACAATACATGATCAATCCCGACCAAGTGGCTGAAATTCAATTGTTGGAAAATGGCAGTGCGGAAGTGGTCACTAGAGCACAGCAACATATTCCAGTCAGCCGCCGATATTTGAAACCACTCAAGCAGAGTCTGAATATCCCCTAAATCGTAAAACCGCTTTATCACGGATAATAACCGCTTATTGCGCCATACAACCACTCACCGGATTTGAAATGTTATTCCTGAAAACACTGTTCTAAGGTGAATCTGTCACACCAGAAAGGATCTGGTGCAGAATCAACTTACACTCAGGAGTAACACTCATGACGCATGCGATTACGTTTGTCATCAGCGCACTGTGTATTCTTGCCATCTGCTATCGGTTTTACGGCATTTTCTTTGTTCGCAAAGTGCTGCAAGCCGATGACAGCCAGGTAACGCCCTCTCATGCGTTAGCCGATGGCAAAAATTACGTTCCAACGAATCGTTGGGTAAATTTCGGTCAGCATTTTGCTGCGATTGCTGCGGCCGGCCCACTGGTTGGCCCCGTGCTGGCGGCACAATATGGCTATCTGCCAAGCTTCCTCTGGTTATTGATTGGTTGCGTCATTGGTGGTGCAGTGCACGACACTGTTGTGCTGTTTGCTTCCATGAAATATCAAGGCAAATCCCTGTCGGAAGTCGCGAAAGCAGAACTCGGCCCCGTGGCTGGCTGGTGTACTGGATTAGCGATGTTGTTCATCATCACCATTACCATGGCTGGTTTATCGATGGTGGTAGTTCACGCTTTGGAACGCAATGCCTGGGGTACGTTCGCAGTCTTCATGACCATCCCGATTTCCATGCTGGTTGGTTTGTACCACAAAGCCACTGGCGATCTGAAAAACTCCTCGATTGTTGGTTTTATCGCGGTATTGGCTTGTGTGTTCTTCGGCCCTTACA
This sequence comes from uncultured Tolumonas sp., assembly GCF_963678185.1. Taxonomy (NCBI): domain Bacteria; kingdom Pseudomonadati; phylum Pseudomonadota; class Gammaproteobacteria; order Aeromonadales; family Aeromonadaceae; genus Tolumonas; species uncultured Tolumonas sp. Next base: position 101,755 of record NZ_OY782757.1, on the reverse strand, counting down.
TTCAGGGCACCGTATTCGGTGACTGGTTAACCCTGCACGAAACCACGATCAGCTTAGCGTTACCAATCTATGCGTTCTTCGCAACTGCGCTGCCTGTATGGCTGCTGTTAACCCCACGTGGTTACATCTCATCGTTCATGAAGATTGGTGTGTTTGGTGCGTTGATTATCGGTGTGGTGTTCATCAACCCTGAAATTCAATTTCCAGCGCTAACTCAATTTATTCATGGCGGTGGCCCAGTTCTGGGTGGCCCAGTATGGCCGTTCATCTCTATCACCATTGCTTGTGGCGCAATCTCTGGTTTCCATGCCTTTATTGGTTCCGGCACCACACCTAAATTGGTCGATAAATGGAGTGATATTCTGCCGGTTGCTTTTGGCGCTATGTTGGCGGAATGCGTGGTTGGTGTGATGGCGCTAATAGCTGCCACTGCATTACACCCTGCTGATTATTTCGCGATCAACTCATCACCTGCTGCTTTTGCTAGTCTGGGTATGAATGTGGTTGATTTGCCACAACTGTCGAAAGAAATTGGCTTAGAGCTGTATGGTCGTACTGGTGGTGCCGTAACACTGGCTGTTGGTATGTCTTACATCTTCACTAAAATCAGCTGGTTCAGCTCGCTATCTTCTTATTTCTTCCAATTCGTGGTTATGTTTGAAGCGGTCTTTATTCTGACTGCGGTTGACTCAGGCACTCGTGTATCGCGTTATTTGATTCAAGATTTCTTCGGCGAGTTTTATGCGCCATTAAAACGCATTGATTGGATGCCCGGCGCTATCGGTGCAAGCATATTGGCTTGTGTGATGTGGGGTTATCTGCTGATGTCTGGCGATATCGGTTCAGTATGGGCACTGTTCGGGGTTTCGAATCAGCTGATGGCGTCTGTAGGCTTAATTATCGGCACTACCATCATCCTGCGGTTATCCACCAAACGCCGGTATGCACTGACCTGTTTGATTCCACTAGCTTACCTGTTTGTGACCGTACAATATGCCGGTTACTGGATGGTCAAGAATGTTTACTTCAACCCAGCGGCGAAAGGCCACAACATTTTCAATGGTTGTATCTCTATTATCATGCTGGCTCTGGGCATCATCATCCTGCTATCAGCCATGCGCAAATGGAAAGAACTGCTGAGCAAATCACCAGCTCAACGTCGCGCAGCCGCTACAGAAACAGTTGCACAACAACTCAGTTAAAATGCACTAATGCTAAATAGCAAAACGGCCCATAACGGGCCGTTTTTATTGGTAGCTGTCACTAAAACTTACTTAGCGAATTCAGCAGCACCTTGGGCAATAACCAGCTCTTCGTTAGTTGGAATAACGAACGCTTTAGTGCTGTCAGCCGCAGTGATCAAGCCTGAGTTACCGAAACGAGCAGCCGCATTCGCTGCAGCATCTTCAACAAAACCGAAGCCTTCCAGCAATTTCAGTACAGCGCTGCGCATTGGCAGTGAGTTTTCACCGATACCACCAGTGAAGATCAGCGCGTCAACTTTACCGACAGCAACATAGTAAGAAGCAATGTATTTCGCCAGACGATAGCAGAAAATATCAAACGCCAGTTTGCACTGCTCATCACCTTGTTCAACACCTTCAATGATGCCGCGGAAATCGCTGGTTTTGCCAGACAGACCCAGCAAACCTGATTTTTTGTTCAAGGTGTCACGAACGTCTTCGACGGTGTAGCCCAGCGTGTCGATCAGGAAGAACACGATAGATGGATCGATATCACCACAACGGGTACCCATCACGATACCTTCCAGTGGTGTCAGACCCATACTGGTATCAACACATTTACCATTTTTGATAGCACTAACCGAACCACCATTACCCAAATGCGCAGTAATGATATTGGTTTCAGACATTGGTTTGCCCAACAGCTTCGCCGCTTCAGTAGTGACATAATAATGACTGGTGCCGTGCGCACCGTAACGACGAATTGCGTGCTCTTTGTAAAGCTCGTTAGGGAGCGGATACATAAACGCTTTCGGTGGCATAGTCTGGTGGAAAGCAGTATCAAAAATAGCGACGTGAGGCAGAGCAGAGAAGAGACGACGTGCAGCAGCGATACCGAGCAAGTGTGCTGGGTTGTGCAATGGCGCCAAAGGAATGCATTGCTCAATGCCTTTAACCACTTCATCAGTGATCAATGTTGGGTGGGTAAATAACTCACCACCAGAAACAACACGGTGACCAACAGCGATAAAAGATTTAATCAGCTCAGGTTTACCTTCAAGGATTTGCTCTTCAAGATAAGTTAACGCCACAGTGTGGTTTGCACCGGCTGGCAAAGCCGCTTTTTTCTTATCATCTTCACCGAAACGCCAGCTGATTTGCGCTTCTGGCAAACCCAGCGCTTCAGCTAAACCAGTAAGATATTGATCACCGGTTACAGGATCGACAATGGCAAACTTCAGAGATGAACTACCACAGTTAACAACCAGAACGGTTGGATTCATTGTTGCTTCCATTCTTTCCTCGCATTGCTTTCAGACGCGCAGCGTCAAAGCGGTTCAAGGTCAGGGCGAACGACACATCATCGTTCAGCGATGGCCTGCTAAAGGTAACGTCTAAAAACTGGCTCAACCACTTATGTTCATTATGCTCATGCTTACTGATCATAAGTTTCAGCTTTTAGATGCAGCCTGAAATTCCTGCAAAACTACATAATGCAGTTCCGACAGCTCTCATCGCCAAGCATCATTTTTTATGCCAATCAACCAGAACAAACATATCCACTACTGATGCCTATAAATACAGAGTATAAATACGCTTATCTGTATTTTGCCTTGCATAAAAGAGTGCGCTAAACCTCACACACCCCAACAAGATGTTTTGTTACTGTCGGATTTAGCACAACAAATTGGTAAGACCAATAAGTAACTCACTTGACAGGTTATTCTCCCCTATTCCAGTCGATGAGTCACCTATTTCGCAATGAATTAAATTGCCGTTAATACTGATAGATGATTTAGATCATTTTTCGCTTAAGACCTAGCTATTCAGGCCATGATATATAGCTTCTCAACTCATCTCTGGCTTGGTCTGCCGAATGAAAATGAATGCTTTTTATCCCCAAATTTTCTGCGGTTTTAATGTTAGCCAGCGAATCATCGATGAAAATGCAATCAGAATTGGTCAGACCATTTTGATTAAGCAAATATTCATATATAGTAGGATCAGGTTTAATCAATTTAACTTCCGCAGAGATCACTTTAGCGTCGAACTCACCCCAGAATGAGGCAGTTTCCGCTAAATATGCCGCATTATCGTGCCCCATATTGGATAATGCATAAATACCATATCCCGCTTGTTTAAGCTGTTTCAGCAAAAGGATGCTTTCAGGAATAGGGGTTAATGAGGCGGGCACAGCGTGATAAATAGCAGCAACAATATCTTCGTCTATATCAGTTCGCTCTACGGCGCGCTGAATGACTTCGGGAATGGTCAGCGAACCGCGGTCGATATCATGCCAATCCTGGTGGGCAAATAAATGTTCTGCCACTCTTACCGCGCCTGGCGTTGTGATCACTGAACGCACAATTTCTACCGGATCCCATTTCACCAACACGTTGCCAATATCAAAAATAATATTCATAGCTATCCTTATCTCTTATTGTCGATAACCATATGACCAACCTGCTGCGGAGTCCAGCATGTTAGTTCAGAATGTGTTTAAGGTACACGTTTTGCATGGTTTTGGGGATATAGGTAATACGAGTTACACCTATAGAAAATTTGTATTACGCAAAGGCATTCTTCCTTGGCGCAGCCTCCCCTTTTTTGTTAATTTACTACGCAATCCAATGACGTTGCGTAAAAGGGAGCGCTGACATGACCAAATATTCTCTGGATAAGGACAAGATCAAGGTATTACTGCTGGAAGGTGTGCATCCAAACTCAGTAGATAATTTCAAATCTGCTGGTTACACCAATGTGGAATATGTGAAAGGTTCACTGGAAGAAGAAGCGCTGATCGAAAAAATCCGCGATGTACACTTCATTGGTATCCGCTCTCGTACTCACCTGACTGAACGTGTTCTTGATGCAGCACAGAAACTGGTTTCTATCGGTTGCTTCTGTATCGGCACCAACCAAGTTGATCTGGCTGCGGCAGAAAAACGCGGTATTCCTGTATTCAACGCCCCATTCTCTAACACTCGCAGCGTAGCTGAGCTGGTGTTAGGTGAAATTCTGTTGTTGCTGCGTGGCATTCCGCATAAAAACGCTGGCGCACATCGTGGTGACTGGGATAAGAGCGCAACCAACTCTGTTGAAGCACGTGGCAAAAAATTAGGTATCGTCGGTTACGGCCATATCGGTAGCCAGTTGAGTGTTATCGCAGAAAGCATTGGTTTGAAAGTTTTTTACTACGATATCGAAAACAAACTGTCTATGGGTAACGCTATTCAGGTAGCGACCATGGATGAATTGTTGGCGCAGTCTGATGTGATCACCCTGCATGTACCAGAAACTGCTTCCACCAAAGATATGTTTGGTGCAGAACAGTTCGCGAAGATGAAAAAGAACTCTATTTTCATCAACGCAGCACGCGGTACAGTTGTGAAAATTGACGATTTGGCTGATGCACTGGAAAGTGGTCATCTGGCTGGCGCGGCTATCGACGTATTCCCGGTTGAACCAAAAGCCAATGGTGAACGTTTCGTTTCTCCACTGCAGAAGTTCGATAACGTGATCCTGACTCCGCACATCGGTGGTTCTACCGAAGAAGCACAGGAAAACATCGGTATCGAAGTTTCCAGCAAGCTGATCAAATATTCTGACAACGGCTCTACTCTGTCTGCCGTGAACTTCCCTGAAGTATCACTGCCAGAACTGAACCGTAAAACCAGCCGTCTGTTGCACATTCACCGCAACCAGCCAGGTGTTCTGAACAAGATCAACCAGGCATTTGCTGATGAAGGTATCAACATTGCTGGTCAGTTCCTGCAAACCAACGCCAACATCGGTTATGTTGTGATTGAAGTGGAAACTGAGCACAGCGATATTGCGCTGGCGCGTCTGAAAGAAATCGATGGCACATTAAAAGCGCGTATTCTGTTCTAATTTGCCGTTATAGCTGCCTTAAAAAGCAGTCCATTAAGAGCCTGACTTGATGTCAGGCTTTTTTATGCCCAAAAATCAGCGATATAACGACTATAAAAAAAGGCCATCCATTACATATGGGTGGCCTTTTTTATATTTCAGAATTCAGTTATCAGTGTTGAGATACTGATGCGAACTTAGTGAAATAATCAGGGAAGGTTTTTGAAGTGCAACCCGGATCATTAATGGTCACCGGAGTATCACTCAATGCCACCAGCGAGAAACACATTGCAATACGGTGATCGTTATAGGTATCAATTGCCGCATGTTTCAACTCGGTAGCTGGTGTGATTTCGATAAAATCATGCCCTTCTACGATTTCCGCACCAACTTTACGTAGTTCAGTAGCCATGGCACTCAGACGATCGGTTTCTTTGACACGCCAGTTGTAGATATTACGAATGGCAGTTTTACCTTTCGCGAACAATGCTGCAGTCGCAATTGTCATCGCCGCATCAGGGATCTGATTCAAGTCCAAATCAACGGATTGCAGTTCACCCACATTTTCCGCTTCGATAAAATCATCACCCCAGGTGATTTTCGCACCCATTTTTTCCAGCACGTCAGCAAAACGAATATCGCCCTGAATACTGTCTTTGCCGATACCCGTTACGCGTACTTTGCCTTTAATCGCGCCAGCAGCCAGGAAATAAGAAGCCGAAGAGGCGTCACCTTCCACCAAAAATTTACCCGGTGAGACATACGTCTGATTGCCACGCACATAGAACACCTGATAATTATCGTGCTCTACGGTCACACCAAACTGTTTCATGATGTGCAGCGTGATATCAATGTATGGTTTAGAAACCAGTTCACCACGAATGCGAATGCGTACATCACCAGAGGCCAGCGGTGCAGCCATCAGGAATGCTGTCAGGAATTGACTCGACACTGAACCGTCAATAACGACTTCCCCACCCCACAGGCCTTTGCCTTCAATCGTGAGTGGCGGATAACCTTCTTTTTTCAGGTAATGAATATGAGCGCCAGCCTGACGTAATGCATCGACCAGATGAGCAATTGGACGCTCTTCCATACGAGGTTCACCAGTCAGCGTAAACTCACCATTACTCAGGCAAAGTGCGGCACATAAAGGGCGCATTGCCGTACCCGCATTGCCCAGGAATAAACTGACAGGCTCAGCTGCAGAGAACGAACGCCCTAAACCATGCACTGTACAGGCTGTTTTATCCGCAGAAAGTTCATATTTGACACCCAATGTTTTCAGGGCATTCAGCATATGGCGGATATCATCACTATCCAGCAAATTAGTCAGGCGGGTCGTTCCATGAGCCAGTGCCGCCAGCAATAATGCACGATTGGAGACGCTCTTGGATCCAGGCAGGTTAACCGTCCCTTCAACGCGCGCAATCGGTTCCAGAGTCAGGGTTTTCATAATATTCCTGTTACAACAAAAAATTCTTATTGTTCGGGCAATGAGCAACGCTCACGCATTCCGCATAAAAATAACGCCGGATAATCCGGCGTTATCCTCTTCTTTTATTTTACACTGCAGCGCAGAGGAACGCCGTCTTAAATCACACTAGATTTCAGACTGATTGGTTGCTTAAGCGTGTTTCTTAGCAAATTCATCCATAAAGCTAACCAAAGCTTTAACACCTTCCAGCGGCATTGCGTTGTAGATACTCGCACGCATACCACCTGCAATACGGTGACCTTTCAGCGCCATCAAACCAGCCGCTTTCGATTCAGTCAGGAATGCAGCGTCCAATTCTGGATTCGCCAGATGGAAAGCCACGTTCATGCGTGAACGGCATTTTGGATCCACGTTATTGCTGTAGAAAGAGCTGTTATCGATGTAGTTATACAGATAATCGGCTTTTTCCTGGTTCAGCTTATTCATGGCTTCTAAGCCACCAATGCGTTTCAGCCATTTGAACACCAGACCCGCCAGATACCATGCATAAGTTGGTGGCGTATTGAACATGGAGTCGTTTTCAGCCGTCAGTTTGTAATCAAAAATCGCTGGCACATCGGCACGCGCCTGATTCAACAGGTCGTCACGAACAATGGCAATACACAGACCAGAAGGGCCGATATTCTTTTGTGCACCAGCGTAGATAATACCGAATTTAGAAACATCAATCGGGCGAGAAAGAATAGTAGAAGAAAGATCTGCCACTAAAGGAATATCACCAGTATCAGGAATATCGAACATTTCGATGCCTTCAATGGTTTCATTCGGACAGTAGTGAACATAAGCAGCATCAGCGCGGAACTGTGGTTTTTCGATCAGTGTAAAACGGCCTTGTTCATCTTTCTGCACGCCAGCCACTGCAACGGCATCCGCATATTTATGTGCTTCAGTCAGTGCCGCTTTCGACCATACGCCAGAGATCAGATAATCCGCTTTCTTATTGTCGCCACCCAGCAGATTCAGAGGAACTGCAGCAAATTGGCCACGACCACCGCCATGCATGAACAATACTTTATAGTTATCCGGTATGTTCAGCAGATCGCGCAGATCCTGCTCAGCTTCTGCGGCCAGCGCCATGAACTCTTTGCCACGGTGGGAGATTTCCATCACAGAAACACCTAAACCAGCGAAATCAATGAGTTCGCTTTGTGCTTGCTGCATTACTTCCACCGGCAACATAGCCGGACCAGCACAGAAATTGTACACTTTCTTCATAATGTCCTTATACCTCAGCGTTTTATAGCTAAATAATAAAGTGAAACTGCCAGCCGAAAAAAACGACCATATTTGATCTTGATCTCATCATACAACATTGCGCGGGCAGGAAAGGAGCGCTTTTTTGATTTTAGTTATCAATAAAAAATCCGAAGCCGACCAACGGTCTGACTTCGGATTGTTCTTATACTCTCGGCCTTGATGCAGTTAGTTTTTACCTTTTCCAGATCCTTTACCGCTGTTATTCATCATTCCACCACCCATGCCCATACCGGTCGCTTTACCATTTCCCATACCTTGCCCATTCATCATTGGCGTATCGGATAAAGTAACGCCTTTGGCTTTGGCGCGTTCCAACATCAGTTTCCGATGTTCAAGACGGATCTTCTGACGTTCTTCGTCTGTGGTGGCATTTCGCATTTGCGCGCTAAAAGCAGTGCGTTCTTCAGCCGTCATTAACTGAGAACCAAAGATAGTCTCTTTTTCAGCAGGCACTGCAGGAGTCGCCGGCACAGCTTTGGTGGCTGGTACGGCTGGTGTTGCTTTTTCTGCGGCCAGACCAACAAACGGAAGTAATACCAAACCGAACAATGCAGACTTAATAAACATATTTGATAGCATTTTAAATTCCTCTACTTTACGAAGAGAAAAAGAGTTGTTCGCATTCAGGTGAATGTCACCATAAGTATAGTTTACTTAAATTAACAATTCCTAATTTAAATCAACACGCCTCAGCTCACTACGCTGATATCAACACTCACTATACTTAATACAGACTTGAATGAAATCAGGGGAAGCCTGTGTTGACCTGGCGCAAGGTAGTGGGTTCATTAGTGCTGTTGCTCTGTATAACAGCAGGTATTTTTTATCTTCAAAAACCACTCTCTGTCATGGTTACGCACCCCAGCCTCGGTCAAGCGATAGAGGCGGTATATGCCACTGGTACAGTCGAATCGAGCGTGACCGTTCGCATTGCACCTGAGCGGGCAGCTCGATTAGTTGCATTAACAGCGGATGAAGGTGTAAAAGTCAAAACGGGTCAGATCCTTGCCCGGTTTGATGATGCAGAATTACAAGCCAATCTGCAGGAAATGCGCATTCGTCAGCGCAATGCGGAACAACATGTTTCCCGGATGGAAAAATTATATCAACGCGGTGCTACCAGTATTGAATTGCTGGAACAAGCGCGAGCCGATGCCGACGCTGCAAAAGCCGTCACCCAACGTTTCCAAGTGCAGGTTAACTCTCTGACCTTATTCAGCCCCGTTGATGGCGAGGTCATTCGCCGTGATGGTGAAGTCGGCGATTTCATTCCGGTTAATCAGCCGGTGTTTTATCTTCGGAAGGCCGATACACCACTGCGTTTAGTCGTTGATGTGGATGAAGAAGATATTCCTGCCGTTAAACCTGGTCAGCCAGTTTTGATCACCACCGATGCTTTTTCAGGGCAAGTTTTTCATGCCACCGTTTCCGATATCACGCCAAAAGGAGACTCAGTTACACGCAGTTATCGGGTACGGGTTATCTTACCGCCCAATGTTCCGCTGTTAATCGGTATGACAGCAGAAGCCAATATCATCACCGCACAACGAGAAAACGCACTCTTGATCCCGAATTCTGCATTGATGAATAACACAGTCTGGCTGTTCAAAGCAGGTAAAGCCGTTCAGCAATCTGTGAAAATCGGGGCAAAAAATGCGGATAAAACAGAAATAAAAGAAGGGCTTTCAGAGAAAGATCTACTCATTGTTGACCCACCACTCGCTTTAAAAACAAACCAACCCGTTACTGCTAAATTGCAGGAAAATTCGGGGGCACAGTCATGAGCCTTGCCGCTTCAATCGCGATCAGCCATTTATTATCGCGACGGCGGCAAACCATTGTTTCCGTGCTTGGCATTACCTTAGGCGTCTCGTTCTTTCTGGCGATTTCAGCCATGATGCGCGGTTCAGAAAACGACTTCATGCAACGGTTAGTCGATAACTCACCACATGTCACCGTGTATGACGAATATCGAAACCCACGTCAGCAACCGATCCAAATCGCCTTCCCTACTGCGGTCGCTGATATTCACGGTATGAAACCACGGACTGAACTACGTGGCATTCGCCAATATAAAGAGAAATTAGCGTTGATTGCCCGCCGCACGGATTTACAAATTGCAGCAGTATTACAGGGACAAGTGATCGCGTCATTCGCCGGTATGACGCGCGGCGTTTCTATTACCGGTATAAAACCAGAGAAAATGAAAAATGTCAGCCGGATCGAGCATTATTTCGTGGCTGGTTCGCTCGATAGCCTGTCTGCGAACTCCAATGGCATCATTATTGGCGTCGGTCTGGCCGATAAATTCCAACTCAAAATGGGCGATAAACTTTCCATCACTTCACCATCCGGGACGATACATCTGATGAAAATTGTCGGCCTATTTAATACTGGCACGACTAACTATGATGAGTCGCAAACCTTTGCATTATTGAATCGGGTACAAAACCTGCTCGAACGCCCGAATGTCGCTAATCGGTTTATCTTAAAACTGCAAGACCCACAGCAATCGGCGGTGGTTGCCCATCAAATTGAACAGGAGCTCGGTTATAAAACCCAGTCGTGGCAGGAAGCCAGTCAGGATCTGATGAATCTGGTGTTGATCCGCAATCTGATCATGTACAGCGTGGTCAGTGCCATCTTACTTGTCGCTTCGTTTGGTATTTATAACGTCATCTCTACCGTCGTGCTGGAAAAAACCAAAGATATCGCCATTTTGAAATCAATTGGTTTTGAGGCTCGCGATATTGAACGCATATTTCTGATTGAAGGTGCCATTTTGGGTTTGATCGGCAGTATTTCTGGTTCCGCAGTTGGATTGTCGTTTATGTATGGCTTGAGCCGAATTGCCATTAAAAGCCCGTTTAATACGACTCGCGCCTTCTTACCCATTGATTGGAGCACTGACCAGATCTTGATTGCCATCGCCTTTGCGATGCTATCAGCTTTATTTGCCGCCTGGTTACCCGCACGTAAAGGCGGCCGCGTTCGGCCAGTCGATATTTTGCGAGGTGCCGAATGAAAAATGTCCTACGCACAGAAAAACTAACCCGGATCTTACCCAATGAAATACCGGTCACGCTGGTGCAGGATATCGATATTACGATCGGGCAAAGCGAGTTCGTGGCGATCATGGGCCCTTCCGGTTCGGGCAAATCGTCGTTGCTGTATCTGCTTGGTCTGCTGGATTCGCCTACTTCCGGCAAATTATGGTTGAATGACGAAGAAACCAGCCAGTTTAGCGATAATCGACTCGCCCAGATCCGGCTACAGCGGATTGGTTTTGTCTTTCAGTTTCATTTCCTGTTGGCAGAGTTCTCTTCGCTGGAAAATGTCATGTTACCGATGCGAAAACTGGGTCAGCTTTCTGAACTGCAGGCCAAACAGAAGGCAAGTCAGTTGCTGGAAAATCTGGGCATGCAAGAGCATCAGCATAAATTACCCAGCCAGCTTTCCGGCGGACAACGACAACGAGTCGCCGTTGCCCGAGCCTTAGCAAATGATCCTGTGCTGATTTTAGCCGATGAACCTACGGGGGCGTTGGACACCAAATCGAGTGTAAATGTCCGCACCATATTGCATGATCTTTCCCAAAATCATCAGTGTGCAATTATCGCCGTAACACACGATGCTGAGTTCGCTAAAGTGGCGGATCGGCAGATCCATCTGGTTGATGGACGATTAGTGCCATGATGAGAGAAAACTCGGGTTCATTGCCATCTCACTTGCCCGGTTCACTGTCTTTACAGCAAGGAACGCCCTCTTCGTTATTGTGCATTAGCGGTGATTGGACACTTCCCCATTATGGAACGTTACAGGAGCAGATCGCACGTCATAAAAACCAACTCAATGACAATGTGCAAATCAGTTGGGATGATCTGGGCGCACTGGATACAGCCGGTGCCACATTGATCATCGCACTCATCGGGCCTGCTCGTTTACTACAGTTGACGGAAAGCAACGTATCTCTATCTGCCGAACGTTTAGCATTGTTACAGTGCGTAGTGCGCGTGTTAGATGCGATGACCGATAAAGAGTCAGTGCCCAAAAACTCGATAATGAATGACTTATTAGCCCGTATTGGTAAAACAACAGAACAAATAGGCAAACAACAAATTGACCTGCTGGGTTTTATTGGGCTCACCGTTGAAACGCTCATCAAAACCGTTTTAAGACCGCGACGCTGGCGCATCACCTCATTAGTCGCCCATATTGAACAAACCGGCTTTAACGCGATCCCAATTATTGCCCTGCTCACTTTTTTAGTGGGTGCGGTGGTCGCTTTTCTTGGCGCAACGGTATTAACTAATTTCGGGGCCAGCATCTATACCGTGAACTTAGTGGCTTTCGCCTTTCTACGGGAGTTTGGTGTGCTGCTGACCGCCATATTGATGGCCGGTCGCACCGCCAGTGCGTTTACGGCACAAATTGGCTCAATGAAAGCCAACGAAGAGATCGATGCGATACGTGCTTTAGGGTTAAACCCCATCGAACTGCTAGTACTTCCCAGAGTATTAGCGATGTTGATCAGCCTGCCGCTCCTCACCTTTATAGCGATGTGTTGCGGCATGCTGGGTGGTGCCGTAGTTTGCTCACTCACATTAGATATATCCCCGACCCTGTTCCTGACCATTTTACAGCGCGATATCAGCCTGAATCATTTTCTGGTCGGAATAGGTAAAGCGCCAATATTTGCCTTCATCGTGGCCGTGATTGGCTGTCTGGAAGGATTTAAAGTCGGCGGCAGTGCGCAATCTGTCGGTGAGCACACAATATCCAGCGTCGTACAATCTATCTTTATTGTGATCCTGTTAGATGCACTTGCAGCGCTATTCTTTATGGAGATGAGCTGGTGACAAAAACAGAACAACCGCTTATTCAGGTTCGCGGGTTACTTAACCGCTTTGACAGCCAGATTGTGCATGAAAATCTCGATCTGGATGTTTACCGTGGTGAAATACTAGGGGTGGTTGGTGGTTCCGGCACCGGGAAATCGGTGCTGCTGCGCAGCATTGTGGGTCTGCAAAATCCCAATGCAGGTGATATTCAGCTCTTCGGTGAACAATTAAATACACTCTCTGCAGAGCTTCGATCACAGTTAAAGCAACGTTTTGGCATTTTATTTCAGCAAGGTGCTTTATTTACTTCGCTCACGGTGCTGGAGAATACCGCCCTGCCGCTGATTGAACACACCAGGCTTAACCGAAATGATGCAGAATATTTAGCCAGAATGAAATTGGCACTGGTGGGCTTAACCCCAGATGCTTATCGGAAATATCCTGATGCATTATCCGGTGGCATGATTAAACGTGCCGCTCTGGCGCGCGCATTGGCGCTTGATCCTGAAATTTTATTTCTTGATGAGCCGACAGCTGGCTTAGACCCGATCAGTGCGGCTGCATTCGACCAACTGCTCCTCACCTTACGCGACGCGTTGGGGTTTACTGTTTTTTTGGTTACTCATGATCTCGATACGCTCTATACCATCTGCGACCGCGTGGCTGTGCTAGCAAAAAAACGGGTGCTGATCGCCGATACACTTGATGCTGTCGTAGCCATGGATGATCCCTGGATACAAGACTATTTCCACGGCCCCCGCGGGCGGGCGGTGAAACAAATATACCCAAAATAATTGGAGTTGCAGCAAGGCGATAAGAGCGCGAATCCTCATGAGCATAGAGATGCTATGTGACTGGGGTGAGAAAACACCGTCAACGCAGCTGCAACTTCAAGTACGAAAGGTATAGCCGGAATACAGCAGGAGTAAGTTTGAGATGGAAACCCGTGCTCATCATGTATTGATTGGTTTGTTTCTCGTTATAGCAATAGCAGGAATATTGTTATTTTCACTCTGGTTGGGTAGATCCAGCTCTAAACTAGAACTGGTCTATTACGACGTACTGTTTAATGAAGAAGTGAGTGGCTTGACTGCGGGTAGTGCCGTGGAGTTCAGCGGTATCAAAGTGGGTGAAGTCGAAAGTTTGCGACTCGATCAGCAAGATCCACGTAAAGTATGGGCTCGAATTCGTCTTTCTGGCGGAACCCCTGTTAAACAAGATACGCATGCTCGTTTATCTTTAGCCAATATAACTGGCAGCTCCTTGATCCGCTTGTTTGGCGGTTCACCGAATAGCCCGATATTACAAGGACTTGATGGCAAAAACGCTGTGATCATTGCTGATAAATCCCCTATCAGCCGCCTACTGGCGAATGGTGAAAATCTGATGGGAAATATCGACAGTATGACCAACAATCTGAATAAAATCCTCTCAGATGAAAATGTGCGTAGCCTACGCTTAACGCTTTCTCATTTAGAACAAGTCACTGGCGTGTTTGCCACACACCGCAACGATTTGGCTGAAACAATCCCGCAAATCAGGATACTGAGTCAACAAACCAGCGCCGCAATGAACGATATTTCACATATCACAACAAATGCCAATAAACTGCTTGATGATCAAGGGCGACGGGCACTGAACAATGCGGCCTTATCGATGGCTAATTTAGAACGTGTTACCCATCAATTAGAACAACTACTCAATAACAATCAGGCACCGCTCCAAAATGGCATGCAAAGCCTCAATAATCTTGGCCCCGCCTTACAGGAATTACGTGCTGCACTAAGTTCTCTGAACCGCTTAAGTCACCGTCTTGAAGAAGATCCATCTGGTTTTTTACTCGATAGAGAGAAAAAGCAGGAGTTTCAGCCATGACCATTCACTTCAAACTATTACTTCATATCAGTTCACTGTTACTGGCCTGCTTACTCAGTGCCTGCTCTCTGCTTCCCACTTCGGAGCAAGTGCAGATTTATCGTCTGCCGACCGTCACAGCTGCACATAATCAGGCAGAAACTCTGAAGTGGTCATTGCGGTTAATGACCCCTCACGCCAATCAGACACTTGATAGTGTGCGTATTGCTGTTATTCCTAAAGGTGATCTGATCACTAACTATAAAGGTATTCGCTGGAGCGAACGGGCGCCGATCCTGTTACGAGATCGGTTACTCGATGCATTTCAAACTGATGGACGTCTGCAAACCATCACCAGCGACACCAGTACATTCAATGTGGATGTTGAGCTAACCAGTGAGTTGTCGGCTTTTCAAAGTGAATACCGCAATGGCAGACCCGAAATACGGGTCATACTCGATATGCATTTGGTCAAATCACAAAGCCAGCAAGTTATCGCAAGTCATCGGTTCGACATTCATCAAATAAGTAAAAATAGTGATGCGAAATCAATCATTCAAACTTTCGGGCTGGCCTGCGATAACTTGAGTCGTGAAGTGGTTGATTGGTCGATCAACAGTACACAACCATAGCAGTTTATAAAAAAACAGAGCTATTAAGAGTAATTAGCTCTGTTTAATAAGATAAAAACTAGTTCATCAATTTATGCATAGTCTGGTGTAATTCAGATGAAATAGTATGTAATTGATGACTCGTTCCTTCAGTCACATTCGCATTATCCTGATTGTCAGTAGCAATATCTTTAATCTCAATTAAGTTGCGTGAAATATCTTCAACGACCGATGTTTGCTCTTCAGCGGCTGTTGCTATCTGCTGAGTCATATCGTGAATTTCACTGATTGCTTTTGTAATTTGTTGCAACATATCACCCGCTTCAGTGACTTTTTCAACACTATCGCCACTCAATAACCGGCTACTCGCAATCGCCTGTACCGCATCTTTCGTTCCACTTTGTACAGTCGAGATGATGGTATTAATTTCAGCCGTAGAATCGGCAGTACGTTTTGCCAATGTGCGAACCTCATCAGCAACAACCGCGAAGCCTCGTCCATGTTCGCCAGCTCTCGCTGCTTCAATGGCCGCATTTAATGCAAGTAAATTAGTCTGTTCGGCAATATTGCGGATCACTTCTAATACTGTACTGATCCGGCGACTATCTTCATCTAACTGCTGAATAACACCGGCGGTATTTTCTATCTCGCCACTCATTCGGGTAATCATAGTGATAGTTGATTGCATCACTTGTTCGCCCTCTTGCGCTGCCCGATCAGCTTGATTTGCAGCGACAGCGGCTGTCTCTGCACTATTCGCTACATCCTGAGCAGTGGCAGACATTTCATGCATTGCTGTCGCGACTAAATCAGTCCGTCCTAATTGATCGCGGGCACTGCCAGCCATAATACTGGAAGTGTTTTTTAGTTTTGAGCTGGATTGATCAAGCTGATCGATGCTTTGTTTCAGTTGGGTGAATGTACTCAATAAAGAATCGCGCAGAATGTTAGCCGCTTTAGCCAATGAACCTAATTCATCTTGCCGTTGGATCTGGAAGCTGCGTTCAAAATGACCTTGACTGAGTTGTGTTATATAACCAATCACGTCACGGATAGGGTGAATAATCCGACGATTGATCAGCCAGATACCAAATAAAATCACCAAGACACTCGAGGCAATAATAGTAGCAATGCCAAGGTAAATAGCGTCATTAGCATGTTCACGAATAAGTAATGATTCTTTGTCGGCTTTCTCATGTAACAATTTAACCAGTGCAGACATTTTGTCACTTGCACCGCGGTCAATACCCGTTACAGCTCTGTCTCCTACCGTCGGATCAGCGCCGGCCGCTAAAAAAACATCTTTGCCTTTACGATATGCAACGCCTAATTGTGTATGTTCATCAAGCAGCTCTTTTATTTGAGAAACTAACGCCGGATCGTTTTGATTTGTTGCCAATGTTTGTAATGCTGTCAATTGAGCATTAACTTTCGATTCCTGAGACTCAAACTGTTTCCAGTACTTATCCAAACTCTCCGGTTTTTTTCCCCGCAATAAAACGTTTTTCCATTCCTGCACCTGAATTTTAAATTCCAGATTTGCAGTATCGACCATTTGAGAGGACCTAAGCGTTCCAGACATCAGATCACTATAAGCGGTAACAGCATGTGACAAATATCGGAAACAAAATAACGCAATAAGAATGACGAGGAAGACACTAGCGCCTTGCAATGTGAGCAATTGACTACGTAATGAACGATTAATAGACATAGGAAACAATGGTCCTCTGTATCAGTAACTAAAATCTGATTTTAGACTATAGCACCAACTTCATTTATTACACTTTTATGACAACGGTTTATTCCATTCAGGTGATAGCTCAGAGAATAAGCATCATGCGAAAACATCTATCACTATAATTATGTTGATGTAAAAATTGTTTTCTACGATTCATGACTTAGCAGGGAATCACCATGCTTGATCAAGTCACCACTCGTTTTATTCGCCGCACGATAGTTGGCTTATTGTTAGGCGGCTTACTCATCCTCGGTTATATCGTACTGCAGCCTTTTATTGTTCCCGTTGCTTGGGCCATGATCATTGCTTATGCAACCTGGCCACTCTTTTTGCTAATACGCAAATATATTCATCCGGGTAAAACGCTGAGTGCATTACTCATGACGCTCTTGCTCACGGCAGCTTTCGTTTTACCAACATTGTGGATGCTTTCGTTACTAAAAAATGAAGTGAGTTTGGTCTTTATTGAGCTAAGTGCCCGATTGACGCAAGCACCGCCTGAACTGCCTAAATATATTCGTACATTGCCTTGGTTGGGGAATTGGCTAAACGATCTGTTTACCCAAATAACCGCTAACCCGGCGGCCTTTCAGGCTAAAGTTTCAACGTGGATTAGCGAAGGCTCAAATCAACTCATAACCGTTTTAGGCGACGTAGGGCGTAATGCCGCCAAAATGGGGTTTGCGCTGATCACACTCTTTTTCTTGTTTCGGGATGGCGACCATGTCTTAAGGCAAGTTCATCAGGTGTTATTTCGTTTTCTTGGCGCTCGGATCGACAACTATCTCACAGCCATCGGTGGAATGACTAAAGCCGTTGTTTGGGGGCTAATCGCCACCGCATTGGCACAAGGTTTTGTTGCAGGTATTGGATATGGGTGGACTGGAATTCCTGCCCCGATGCTGCTGGGTGCATTAACAGCGCTAGCTGCATTAATTCCGTTCGGTGCGCCCTTTGTTTGGGTGACTATATCGGTACTTTTATTAGCCGAAGGAAATTATCTTGATGGCATCATTCTGCTTTTATGGGGAAGCTTGGCCGTCAGCTCAGTAGATAATTTAGTTCGACCTATGGTGATCAGTAATGCAACCCGAATTCCTTTTTTACTGGTTATGTTTGGAGTACTCGGTGGATTAGCCGCATTCGGGTTAGTGGGGTTATTTCTTGGGCCGGTCATATTGGCAGTGCTGATAGCTGTGTGGCAGGAATGGCTGGAAGAAGCTGAATTACAAACAACAGAACCGCAAGATAAGAGCAGCGATTGAGACAATCATAGGAAATTGAACAATAAAAAAGGCCACTTTTAAAAGTGGCCTTTTCTGATTTGGTTGCGGGAGCAGGATTTGAACCTACGACCTTCGGGTTATGAGCCCGACGAGCTACCGAGCTGCTCCATCCCGCGTCAGTGAGAGAATAATAAGCTGAAAGTATTGAATTAGCAAGGTTTTTATTACAATCAATTTAATGATAACGAATCAATCAGCTATCTGCTTCGTCAAACAGTAGTGTAATCAGCTTGCTAAAACTAGACGCATATTCATTTGAACAACATGATAATACACGTGTCTAAATTAACCGAAATAAAAAAGGCCGCTTCTAAAAGCGGCCTTTCCTGATTTGGTTGCGGGAGCAGGATTTGAACCTACGACCTTCGGGTTATGAGCCCGACGAGCTACCGAGCTGCTCCATCCCGCGTCAGTGGGGCGGATATTAGTCAGAGAGCGCGAAACAAGCAAGCCTTTTTTGACACTGAGATTCTATGTGGCGAATAAATAAACCATTCGATCAAAATTGACTCTGAAATCCTGATCTTATCTAAATATGCGTTCTATTCTTTACGTTAAGAGGAAAAAATTTCAGGATGATTCATAGGGATCAGTAATGACAACACCTAACTCGCCATCTCCACAGCTACCACCTCTTGATTTTAATGCCGAAGAATATCTGAACGTTGTGGATCATGGGGTGTTATTTGTTGATGCGCAGGGCGTGCTCGGTTATTACAACGTCTTCTGTCAAAAACTGTTTTCCTTAGAATACCCAAAGCCGCAGCAAATCAATTACATCGAACTACTGTCAGCCTGGAGCGATACGCAAGGGTTATCACGACTTTGGTTTATTGAACTTAATAAAGCAATTGCAGAGCGCCAGCTACACTACACACAGGTCAAGCATGATGGTGATACGTTAGAGTTTAAACACCAGCCTTTACCGTCTGGTGGTTTTGTTCATTGTATTTACAATATCACCCGCAAAGTCAGACAAGAGCAATTATCGGCACTGCAATATTCCCAGTTGCGAACCATGATTGACGCAATGCCCTGCTTTGTTTCATTGCTGAATACGAACCTTCAATTTGTAATTGCCAACCAATATTACGAACGCCACCTTGGTATTTCCCGTTCAGTCATCGAAGGTTCTTACGCTAATGACATTCTGCCACCAGAACTTAAAGAACGGCATTTGAACCTATTACGGAAAGCATTGCAGGGTGAAACTCAGCACTTTGATGACCATGGCCCGAGTGAAGACAGCCCGATCAAATTTGTTCATGGCGCTTATATCCCCTGCTTTGATCAACGCCATAATGTAACGGGAATTGTCGACATCACTTACGACACTACCGACCAAAAAAATCAGGAAGAAAATTTGCGTTTTCTTGCAGAGCGCGACCCACTGACGGGATTATTTAACCGCCGCAAAGTAATGGAATGTCTGGATACCGAAATAGTTCGCGCCAACCGGCAATCATCGCCTTTATCTATCGCAGTACTCGATCTCGATCACTTCAAAAATGTGAATGACACTTGGGGGCATGCGGCTGGCGATCTGGTGTTAAAGGAATTTGCGTTGTTATGCCAACAACAGATCAGAAAACTGGATTGTTGGGGTCGTATTGGTGGCGAAGAATTCTTCCTGATCATGGGTAATACCGATCAGCAAGAAGCTAAATTTGTATTAAAACGCATTTTATCGGTGTTACGGCATCACCGCTTTGATTGGAAACAGATCGAGATCCGAATTACTTGCAGCGCTGGGTTAGCAACCTGGATCGCAGATCAAACCAACCAACAGCTTTATTCTCAAGCAGATAACGCGCTTTATCAGGCTAAAAATCAAGGACGAGATCAGATTGTAATCGCCACTTAATAAGCAACTGTATTCTGTTTTGGACAAGCAGACCAACAGATGGGATCATAACAACTTATCTATCTATTTTTTGAGACAAGTTATGAGCTACGAACTGACAGACCTGGAACGCAATGCAGCACTGAGACTGAACGCTGATTATCGCTATGAGCATTTCATCAGCAAAGTAGCCCGCAGCGGTGAATTGTGGGCATTAAAAGATGATAACGGCCTGTTGTTTCTCAACTCTGACAATGAAGAAACATGCCTGCCAGTATGGCCTCATGCAGATTATGCCAAACTCTGGGCCGTTGGTGATCTGGAGCGCTATCAGCCACAAGCCATTACCCTGAAAATCTGGCTGGAACGTTGGACTGATGGTCTAACACAAGATGGTATTTCCGTGACTGTATTCCCCCTTCAGGGCGAAGAAAATCTGGTGGAAGAACCGACAGAATTGGCGGAATCACTGAACAAAAAATTAGAGCAATACGCTCAGGAATAGACCTGAAAAGAAAACGCTTATAGTCAGGCCATGCATGAGCTCAACATTATCCGGAGATAAAATATGAACTTGCTGGAATTAAATGATTCGTTGATTGAACTTCGTCAACAGGAAGAGTCTCTGCAATGGCCCGTATTCAACGAAGCGTTAGCGTGGGAATTAGGTTGTACATTGCAATTAGCGGCGGCATTAAACGAAGCGGCTGTACATATTGAAATTGAAGCCTTTGGCCGAGTGTTATTTGTCTGCGCCATGCCCGGCAGCGCACCAAGTAATGCCGATTGGGCACGCCGTAAACGGAATGTAGTACAACTCTTACAGCGCAGCTCGTTAGCTATCGGCCTAGGGTTAAAACGAGATGACACCGATCTGCAACGCAAAATGGGGTTACCGGATCGCGACTATGCACCACATGGTGGAAGCTTTCCGCTTCGCATTTTAGGTTCTGGCTGTATCGGCTCGATTACGGTTTCTGGCATGCCCGAATTTGATGACCATGCATTGATCGTTAGTGTGCTACAAGCCTGGCAGGAAAATGGCTGGCAAAAACCAACGTTAGTGCTTGAGTAAAAATGTTAAAGGCGAGTAACTGAGTTATTCGCCTTTAACATATCAAATATCGTCGAAATCATAATCGATCGTGATCTGCGAAACTTTCCGATCACTACTCATATCAAACGAAACTGACGTCTCACAACTGCAACCACAGCCCGCCCAAACTGAAGCAGATGAAGGTGAACTGCTATTACTGTTGTAATGCAGTAGTGTGTGCAGCAGCTTCTCTGGCATGCCCACTTGCACACCTGACGGCAACTTGATGTTTGGTTTGGTGATCACCACTTTCTGGATCCGATCATAACCGCTGGATGCATCGGTGATAGTAAAAGTAACCCCCAGATAAACCAAATCAACAACGTAATAATTGCCATCGGTGTAATACCACTTGTTGGTTTTAATCGGTTTTCCAAACGCGCTATATATGTTGCTGACATGCCCCATGAACTGCACGTTGTTGATGCGCATATCTTCGCCATTTACACATACGCGGTCATTGGCGAATGTTGAGAACGAGGTCAGTAACGACAACGCCAGCATGACTTTTTTAGCTGTAACTTTCATTGATATCCCATTTTTCCATTATTGTTCTGAGTGACACTGCTTTTGATAGCCGCTCAGAATAATTCGTTTTGATGGAATAACCAGCTGTCAGGAGTATCTGGAATTGCGGATAAAAAAAGACCGCCAATCGGCGGCCAATAGTTCACTTGGGGTGAGTTATTTCTGTTTCAGCCAGAGGAACTGGAAAGGTTCCAAAGTGACGACGCCATTTTCCAGCGCAACATCTTGCTGCTGATATTGGTCGTAAACGTAGTGACCAAAACCAGTTTGTTCCAGAATAGCTTGCGACAACGTTTGCTGTTGAGCTGACATATTCATCAGCACCAAGGTTTTGTGCCAGTCACGTTCACGCAGGAATGAAAACACATGCTGGTTTTCATTTTTGACCAGTTGGTAGTTATTTTCGTTGTAAAACTCAGGAATGGATTTACGCAATGCGATCATGCGTTTTAGCGCATTGAACACCCGATGCTCGATGGTGCTGGCATCGTTACGTTTTGCGGCTTTCTTCCAATCGATGATCGGGCGGTTCAACCAACGGTTATCATCGTGTTTACTTGGGTCTTCCAAGAATGAATAATCATTCGTACAAGCCAATTCATCGCCGTAATAAACCAGCGGAATACCACCGAATGACATAATGCCACTGTGCATCAGCAAGGTCTTCCGGATCGCTTGTTCGATTAGCTCTGCATTACCCTCTTCCAACCCTTTTTCCAGCCCCAGCAAAGTGGCCGTTGCCCCGGTAATACGCGCATCCTGAGTTTTCGGGTTATACATGAACCGCTGGCCTTTCGCCGGACTACCAGCAAATTCCCCTACGTAGTACGAGATCATGAATTGTTTATGATCAAACGGATTGTAACCTGCAGCCAGAATATCCTGATCGGCGTAACCTAAACCGATGTCATCGTGACAACGGATGTAGTTGATCCATGTAGTACCTTTCGGTAAGCGAGGAATATTCTGCAGACCATGTTCCAGAATACGTTTGTTCTGTGTTGCCATCGCATCCCACAGATACACCATGTACGAAGCGTTATAGGCAATTTCGCACTCATCGACAGTGCCACCACCGAGGTATTTCACAATCTCAATCGGCTGGACAATCGCTTCGGCTTTGAAGATCGCACCCGGTGCGGCAATTTTGGTACACGCTTTAAACAGCTGCAGCAGGATATGTGCTTCGTCTAAGTTCTGGCTCTGTGTGCCCAGTTTTTTCCACATAAAGGCCACAGCATCAAGACGCAGAACATCTACCCCCTGATTGGCCAAATTGAGCAGGATCTTGATCATCTCAATAAAGACTTTCGGGTTGGTGTAATTCAGATCCCACTGGTAGGTGTTAAAGACCGTGAACACCCATTTATTGATGGTCGGTAGATAGGTGAAATTGCCCGGTGCGTTTTCCGGAAAAATTTCCGGCAGGGTTTGCTCAAAGGCATCCGGCATCGAGCGATCATCGTACATGTAATACATGTCTTGATATTCTTTCTCGCCCTGCAGCGCTTTTTTCGCCCATTCATGCTCGTTAGAGGTATGGTTTAACACCAGATCCAGTTCCAGCAACATATTTTTGGTGCGGAAGGTTTTGGCAATTTTGCGGATATCGGCCATCGAACCAAACCGTTTTTCGACCGTGCGATAATCGCTGACCGCATAGCCACCATCATTGGCTTCTTGTGGCATTTTCAACAGCGGCATCAGGTGCACATAGTTGACGCCTAACTCTTCCAGATAGTCGATCTTCTGCATGAAGCCTTTCAGATTTTTACTGAACCGATCGACATACAACATAGTCGCTACCCAGTTCGGGCTCATGATCCAGTCTTTGTCTTCTTCACGCTGCCGATCGAGATCGCGTAATTCAGGTTCCCGCGCCAGATGCATTTCTGCCAGCGCTAATACCAGTTCTGAAAAACGATTAGTGAAATCAGCCCGATCACCATACAAGCGAGTGAATTTTACAAATACTTCACCGAATTGGGCGCCAAGGCGCACCAAAAATTCGGATAAATCTTTACCAGCATGTTTTTTACTTAGCAGGCTTACTACATCATGCAGTAACTTGTCTCTATTCACTGACATTGATTACCTCACTCTTCACTC
Source organism: uncultured Tolumonas sp. (assembly GCF_963678185.1). NCBI lineage: Bacteria > Pseudomonadati > Pseudomonadota > Gammaproteobacteria > Aeromonadales > Aeromonadaceae > Tolumonas > uncultured Tolumonas sp. The sequence continues at coordinate 78,040 of NZ_OY782757.1, read as the reverse complement.
AGGCAGCAGACAAAATTTTGGCAACAATTGGCGCTTTCTGTTGCTGTAACAGACTGCCCGCAGTGCTGGTATCAAACAGATGCGCATGTTCGAGCTTAAAGCTCACATCGATGGTTTTGCCGCGTGGAATGATATGACTACCATCCGTGACTACTACGACCTGATCTTCGCCAGCATATTGGGTATATGCGAAGGTAGTTCCCCCTAACGCTTCCACCACATCGACATTTAATGAGATGTTGATATCACCGGTTTCGCCGATCAGCAGATGTTCAGGGCGAATACCCATCAGTAATACATCACCGACTTTCACCGGACGATCTAAGGTCATGGAGAATTGTTCGCCGCCAGATAATTGCAGCTGAGCTTTGACGCCATCCATCTGCAACACTTGGGCATTGAGGAAATTCATGCGTGGTGAACCGATAAAACCGGCCACGAACTGGTTCACCGGGTTGTGATACAGCTCTAATGGTGCGCCAACCTGCTCAACACGACCGTCGCGTAAGACCACAATCTTGTCGGCCATGGTCATGGCTTCCACCTGATCATGGGTAACGTAAACCATGGTGTTGCCAAGTTGTTCGTGTAGCTTGGAGATTTCCACACGCATCTGCACACGCAACTCAGCATCCAGATTCGATAACGGTTCATCGAACAAGAACACTTTCGGGTTACGCACAATAGTACGACCAATTGCGACACGCTGACGCTGACCACCGGAGAGTTGTTTTGGCAAACGATCGAGCAGTGGTTCTAATTTCAGAATACGAGCGGCTTCACCTACACGTTGTTCGATCTCTTCTTTTGGTCGTTTCGCCAAGCGCAGGCCAAAACTCATATTTTCTTTCACCGTCATGTGCGGATAAAGCGCATAAGACTGGAACACCATGGCAATGCCGCGATCGGACGGCGACACATCATTCACCGTCAGACCATCGATGATCACTTCGCCATCAGAGATGGTCTCCAACCCGGCGATCATGCGCAGCAGGGTTGATTTACCACAACCTGACGGGCCAACAAACACCACGAATTCGCCATGTTTAATATCCAGATCCACCCCATGAATGGTTTGAACCTCACCGAAACGCTTGATGACTTTATTCAGTTTTAAATCAGCCATTCTGGTAATCCTTCTCGAAATCTTTATTTCATCAATGCTTATACCCAAAGTAATTGGAGTTGCAGCAAGGCGACAAGAGAGCGAACCCCCATAAACATAGATAGACTATGTGATTGGGGTGAGTGAACGCCGTCAACGACGCTGTAACTTCAAGTACGAACGGTATAAAAGTCGTTGTCTGTGTGCCTGCCAATCAGCCTTTCACACCAGCGCTCGCCATACTTCTGACAAATTTCTTCTGGAACAGCAGGAACACCACCAACACAGGAATGGTCACCATACTGGCGTAAGCCATGATTTCGCCCCATTCGGTTGTGGTGCCGAAGAACTGCTGAATACCCGGTTGCAGTGGGCGCACTGATTCGCCCTGCACGACCATGATTGGCCACAGATATTGGTTCCACATATTGAGGAATTGTAGGATGGCGACAGTGGCAAACACCGGGCCGGACATCGGTACAATCACCTTCCAGTAGATCTGCCAAGGGGTGGCACCATCAATCGCTGCGGCTTCATCAAAATCTTTCGGAATATCACGGAAGAATTGATAGAACAGGAAGATCGAGAAGGTGTTCGCCACCATCGGTAAGATCTGTACGTGCAAGCTGTTCAGCCAGGAATTTTCCAGAATGATCTGACCATTTTCCCAGCCAATCCAAGGCAGGTGCGCTACTAGCATCAACAAAGGAACCGAGATCGCTTCAAATGGAATGATCAACAGTGCGATGATGGCAGCCAGTACAAAGTTCTGACCTTTCCAACGCAGGCGTGACAAAGAAAATGCCGCCAGACTATTCACCAACAAGCCAAGTAACACCGTAGAACCAGTGATAAACATGGAGTTTACGAACATGGTCTCAATGGCGCTTTTCTCAAACACAGAAACATAGTTTTTCAGTGAAATATCTCCAACCGGCAACAAGGCCCGGATAGAGAACAGATCAGAGAATATTTGCTGTTCCGGTTTGAATGACGACATGATCATAAAAACCAAAGGAAACAGGAAGATATAAGCCAGCAGTAACAACGCCGCGTAAGTCAGCAACCGTTTGTAGATAAAACCAGGATCTACCATAGCAGAAGTGTTTTTCATGCTTATTTCTCCCGCTTGTCGAAGTAATATTTCTGACCCATGGCAATCGCCAGAATCACCAGGAAATAAACCACACTGATGGTCGAACCGTAGCCGATGTCTTGCTCACGGAAACCTTTACGTACCGCGTGATACATCACCGTCGTCGTGGAATCTGCTGGCCCGCCGGCAGTCATAACCGACACTTGGGTGAACAAACCAAACGCAGCAATCGTGGTGGAAATAATGACGAAGATAGTGGTGTTGCGTAGCCCCGGTAAGGTGACGTTGACGAATTTCTGCCAGCTGTTGGCACCGTCTAATGAAGCCGCTTCATACAAATCTTCAGAAATATTCTGCAGACCAGCCAGGAAGATCAGCATCTGATAACCCGCCCCCTGCCAAGCCGACATTATCACAATCGCAGGCATGGCCCATTTCGGATCACCTAGCCAATTGATCTTATCAATCATGCCGAATGAGACCTTACTCAAGAACTCATTAATCAGACCTACGTCTTTGTGATAGAGGAATGTCCAGACGATCGACACCACCACCATTGATGTTACGACGGGAGCAAAATAAGCCGTTCGGAAGAAGTTAGTCCCTTTCAGCCCCATATTGACCAATAACGCCAATAACAAAGCCGCACCACACTGCAGTGGAATAACTAATATCGCGAATTGTATGGTGTTAACAAATGACTTAATGAATAGCGGATCTTTGGCCAATATAACAAAACGAGATTCACTAAAAGTCAGCGTGGATAATTCGCTATAACCTTTATAAGAGGGATCTTTTCGCAACACGGTACGCAGCCGTTCAAATTGTGGCGCACCTTTTTCATCGATTAATATTTTTTGTTGATCGTCATGTAACGCATCTTGCTTCAGTACCGTTACTGCTAACAAACGATCGTAGTTACGGAACCCCACACTTTCGGTCGGATTTGGCGACAGCAACCGCTGATCACTAAATGACAACACCAAAGCCATAATGAAGGGAACAAAAATAAAGAGAATGAGCCCCAGAAAAGCAGGGCTGCCCATTAGCCAGCCGTAATACCGCTGACGCCGCATCAGGCTGTCATTCTTTTTTGCCTGTACTGCAGGCGGAGGTTGAATAAATGCTGAATCGGTCATCATTTACGTCCTATCTGAACATCAGGAAAGGCCCGCATTGCGCGGGCCGGACTACAGACTATTTACTGGTGAAGCCGTAACCGTTGTTGTCTTGGATATTGCGTTCGATAGTTTCAACTGCTTTATCCAATGATTCCTGAACGTCAGTACCATCCAGAATGTCATTCACCGCTTTTGCAAAACTGCTGGTGATCACAGGGTACGCAGGAGTTTCTGGGCGCATTTTTGCGTATTTCTTAGAGAAATCGTAGAACACACGCCATTTACCACCGGCTTTATAGTTTTCAGTCATTGCAGCAGCGGCAGCAGTGTTCGGGATCAAACTGGTCGCGTTAGACATAGCCGCAATTTCTTCTGGTTGCATCAGGAAGCTCAGCCACTTCGCTGCACCAGCTTTATCTGGACAGGCTTTGCTGATACCCCAATGCCATGAACCACCACCAATTACCGGGCCATTACCGAAATCAGGCACCGGCATAATAGCTAAGTCATCACCGTAAGCTTTGGTCATGTCGCCCACAGCCCATGAGCCGTTGTAATGGATCGCCACTTTGCCTTGCAGGAAGCCTTTGTCATCGGTTGGTTTGCGGTCGATGTATTTGTTTTTGACCAGTGACTGCATCCAAGTACCCCATGCCACAGCTTTTTCGCCGTTCAACACGCCTTCAGATTCAACGTAGTTAGCACGGTTGATTTCATCACCGCCAAAGCTTTGCAGGAATGGACCAAAGCCGTAGGAATACCATTCACCGCTCCAGCTAGTGTTGATATCAAATGGATAACGGAATTCACCCGATTTTTTCAGTTTCGCCAGAATTTCGTTGAACTCGTCTTTTGTCCATGGCTTATCGATGGTCGCTTTACGAATGCCATATTTGTTCAGAATGCTTTGACGAGAGAACAACGCTAATGAAACGTCATATTGACCAACAGAATAAACTTTTCCTTTATAGGTGCCTTTACCTACGCTGTTCAATTGTTCGAGCTGGGTTGCTGGTAACAAGTTATCCAACTCAACCAAATTGCCCGCCCAGGCAAAGTTAGGCACAACCGGTTGATCCATATCCAGCGCACATGGCAATTTGCCGGCTAATGCCGCGGCATTAATGGTTTCGGTATATGCCCCTTCCGGGATCATTTCCATCACAACTTTGTAAGCATTCTGGCTCTTATTGAAACGTTCCACTGCAGCTTTAGAGGCGGCGATCTCTTTTTCATTGGTATCGTGACGCCAAACTTTAATTTCAGCTGGCGCAGCCATCGCTTGTGCAGATGCAGCAGCAATCAATGTGGCAAGAACAGAGTAGCTCATGGTCTTCATGTTCATTCGATCATCCTTTGTTTTGGTTTCTTGCTTACAAATACAGTGGAACACTGTGTCTTTCAGGTCTAGATATGGCCTTATTTATGTAACAGATCATGTAACAAATAAAGCTTAGCTAAACCGTTTTAGTGGCGTTAAATATGCCTATAAAGTAATTCGTCTTATGTGATCCATGTTGTGAATTTGTAACAGTTAAAAATATGTAACATGTTACATAACACATGTGTGATCAATGTCATAATACGTTGAGTTTTCTTGATCTAACCCCTGCTGATTCGATACAGCAATGAATTTTGCAATTGCAAATTGCCTGTATCAGTTGCGTTTTGCACTAAAGCTTCGAAAGAACCCCAACATTCTGTGATATTGGTAACTATTTTCAATTGGCTTGATACTTGCTAAATAGAATTGACTTAGATCAATGTTTGAGAACGCTGAATTTGATGTAAGCCCGACTGCTACATTGTTTGTTCTGGAGGCGCCAATGAAACTAAACCAACCAGTTACTCAAAAAGAAAGAACCTATTCTCAAGATCTAAATCTTATTTCTACCACTGACCTACAAAGTAACATTACAGATGCCAATGCCAGCTTCTGCGATATCGCTGGGTTTTCATTAGATGAATTACGGAATAAACCTCATCACGTCGTGCGCCATCCCGATATGCCCCCACAGGCATTTGCGGATATGTGGAAACACATACGCCAAGGCCAAAGCTGGATGGGGGTAGTTAAAAATCGCTGTAAAAATGGCGATCACTACTGGGTTAATGCCTTTGTTACGCCGATCAGAGACAACAAAGGAAACATCATTGAATATCAATCTGTTCGTGTATCACCGAATGATGAAGAAAAAAAACGCGCGGAAAAAATTTATGCTCAACTCAACAAAAACCAAACACCATGGCAACTCCGCTTGCCTCATTATTCATCATCGTTCCTGATCCAATGCGTTCTCACTGTTAATGCGTTATTACTTAGCTGGATGGCAATATCAGGCTTTAATCCTATTCTTATGTCCTTGTGTGCATTCACCACACTAACTGCATTGTTATTAAATAATAGACAGTCATCTCGTATTCGCAAATTAAGCAAAAGAGCACAAGAACGTTTTGATAACTCATTAATGCAATTGATTTATACCGGCAAAGTAGGCTCACTCTCCGCCATTGAATTGTCTATGTTAATGAATGAGGCGGAATTGCGCGCAGTCGTCGCCAGAACCGGTGAAACCAGCCATAACATCTTGGCTGCGGCCAATGAGGATGTAAAAAATGTAATGTCCATTACTCGCAATCTGGAGCAGCAGCGCACCGAAACAGAAATGGTAGCCACTGCTGTCACGGAAATGAGTAATTCCATTATCGAAGTGTCCGAAAGTGCAGAACACACCTCATTGGCAATTGATAAAGCAACCGTCTTATCAAGCGAAGGCCGAGACAGTGTTGATAGCACTATTCAGGCGGTTGTCGGCATGCACAATGAAATTAATCGCTCTCAGTTAGTGATCAATGCATTGGCGGGGGATTGCAGAGCAATTGAACATGTACTTGATGTGATCAATAACATTGCTAATCAAACTAATCTTTTGGCATTAAATGCCGCGATTGAAGCCGCCCGCGCCGGTGAACATGGTCGAGGATTTGCGGTAGTTGCCGATGAAATTCGTTCACTGGCAATCAAGACACAGACTTCCACCAATGAGATACAAAACATGATCCACGAGCTACAAGCGAGTGCGACAAAAGCAGAACAAGCCATGGAATCAGGGCGACAACTGTCAGCTGTTTGCCAAGATAAAGCCAAAGGCACTGGTGTCGTGCTAGAAAAGATCGATGCTATGTTGCAAGAAATCGCCGCTGCAGGTTCTCAGATAGCTCAAGCGGTTCATCAACAAGCCGGCGTGACAGAAGAACTGAGTCACAACGTGTTCAATATTAAATCTTTGGCGGAAGAATCAACGAGCAGCAGTCATAAAACAATGACTGGCATTAATGATCTGGCTGATCGTTTAAATGATTTAGATCGCCTGATTATTCAATTTCAACGTAACAAAACACCGACATCGCGGAATAGCAGTTATCTGACACAAACAGTTGCGGCATCCATTTAAGCGCCATCAAAATTACCCTCTGTGAAGAATTCATTCACAGAGGGTAACCTTATGTTATCTCAGTGATACACCTGTCACAGACTCCCCTCATGTACTTCATGGACTATTATTAAAGTAGGAAAATCAATAACGCATTGGAGTGCATTACCATGAAATATTTGGTTATCGATGTCGGCGGTTCAGCCATTAAATATGCGTTAATGGATAAACAAGCCGTGACGTTAGAAAAAGGTCAAGTAACGACACCACCCGATAGTTTTGCAGAGTTTATGGCTGAGATCGTCCATTTATACAAAAAGTATCAGGATCAAATCACAGGAATTGCTTTCAGTTTGCCCGGTGTCATTGACAGTGAACAAGGCTATTCCATTACTGGCGGCTCACTGACCTATAACAATAAACGGAATTTTGTTGCAGATATTCAGCAACACTGCCCGGTACCCGTCACTATCGAAAATGATGCCAAATGCGCAGCCTTAGCTGAAGCTTGGCAAGGTAGTCTGGTCGGTTGCAAAAATGGTGTCGTTGTCGTGTTAGGAACCGCGGTTGGCGGCGGTATTTTTCTGAATGGGCAACTTTATAAAGGGTCACATTTTGCTGCCGGTGAACTGAGCTTTTTATTGACCGACAGCTGGCATGCGAAAGGCGAACCTTACCATTATTGGGGACATGATGGAGGAAGCCGGGGTTTATGTCGTGCCGTTGAACACATCAAACGCCTGCCACCAAAAAGTGTGAATGGACAGCAAGTATTTGACTGGGCAAATGAGGGGGATGAGGACGTTTGTGAAGCACTGGATGCCTACACCTACCGTCTGTCCATGCAATTGTTCAACTTACAATCGTTGTTTGATCCAGATGTCATTGCCATTGGCGGCGGGATAAGCGCACAGCCGTTGCTGTTGCAATATATTGAACAAAACCTAATTTATCTTGAACAACACCTGCCAATGCACCTGACAATTCCAAAGGTCGTGCGCTGTCATTTTATGAATGATGCCAATCTGGTAGGGGCTCTGCACCATCATCTGCAGCTCACTGAAACACCGGTGCCTTAAATTTGCATAGTTTCGGCCCTCAGACACAAGCCATGAGGGCCTTTCGTTCAATAGAATGCAACGTTTACTGCTGCCCTTCCCCGACTTCTAACAGTGCGAGTTCCACCAGTTCATCGGGTAATTCTTTTTGCACCGAAACACCGAGATCTTTAAATTCGGCAGCTTGTTTGATCAAATTGCCTTTACCGGAATACAGCTGCGAGAACGCTTTTTCATAGCTGCCTTTGGCTTTATCAAGCTGCTTGCCGACTTCCTGCATACTGGTCAGAAAGTTATTCAATTTGCTGTAAAAACGCTCTGCCCGGCTTGCCAATTCTGCAGTATGTTTGTTCTGATCTTCAAACCGCCACAGTTGCCGCACGATGTTAAGGCTAGTCAATAACGTGGTGGGTGTTGCCACCAGCACATTGCGCTCAATCGCACGCTGATAAAGCGTGTTATCAAATCGCAAAGCCTCTACATAAGCTGATTCGATCGGAATAAACATGATCACCACTTCCGGCGAGTTCAGCCCCGGCAATTTGTAATAATCACGATCAGCCAATTCATTAATTCGTGCACTCACTGCTTGTGCGTGTTCCGCTAAGGCTTGCTGACGCTCCAGTTCATGTTCGGCATTCACATAACGGGTATAGGCTGCCAATGAGGTTTTAGCGTCAATAATCAGGTGTTTTTGTTGCGGTAAATACACGATAGCATCGGGGCGTTGTCGCCCATCGACAGTAGAAAAGCTGACCTCTCGCTTATAATCGACACCTAAACGTAAACCGGAATTATCCAGCACATTCTCCAGCATCAACTCGCCCCAGTTACCCTGCACTTTTTTCTGCCCTTGCAATGCATTGGTTAACTTATCGGCTTGATCAGTAATTTGGCGATTCAGATTTTGCAGATTAATCAGTTCGGCCCGCAGTTCACTGCGTTGTTTCAGCTCTTCAACATGAATGCTTTCAACTTTTTGCCGGAACCCCTGCATTTCGGTTTGTACCGGTTTAAGCAGGTGATAAATACTTTCCTGATTCAGTTCTTTGAAGGCTTTGCCTTTCCGCTCCAAAATTTCATTAGCCAGATTTTCAAACTCGGTTTTCAACATCTCACGGCTATTCGACAATTGGCGCAGTTGTTCATTGAAATGCAGCTGTTTCTCATTGAGTGAAGTGCGAAGCTCCGCGTGTTGTCGTAACAATTCCGTATGTTTAAGCTGGAGCTGATTCAACTCCAGATTTCGTTGCCCCAACTGTTGCTCGCGCTCTTCGATACGTTCCAGCAATAACTCGCGTTCTGTTTCCAAACGCCCCATCTGCACATCTTGGTTAGCGATGATTTTTTGTGAACGGACATAAGATAAAAACCAGCCCGCGGTGCTAGCCAGCAAAACAGCCAACACTAATACGGGTAAGCCGAAAACCATCTCTGTCATTGTTATTCCTGTTTTATTAACTACCTGCAGGCGGCATTATTAAAAATTGAGCTGAATAAATCACGCATTGATGTTTAGATTTATCGTGATTGGAGAAATTAATCTATTTCTTAAATAGATGATAGAACTTGCGGTCTTGTTTAAACATATGGCCTTTTACCAAGTCATCAATGATGAAATCGATCAATTCCCCCATCGACATTTGTCGATGAATAGCCGCGTGATGCAGCATTTGCGCACGAGTTACCAGCTCCTTGTGCAATTTTGCGTGTTCTTCCAGATCTTCATACTGATAATCAGCAAGGATCATTTCTTCGCCAGCAAAATGTTTAGCGGCATGATCCAGCAATGCTTGGAAGGCATTTTCAAATTCTTCCGGCCGGGTATCGCGTTCTATGGCTGCGTTGATCAAAAGACTGGCCAGCCGGAATAGCTCTTTGTGCTCTTGATCAATCGTATTTTCGCCACTTTCATACGATTTCTTCCAATGAAGACGCATTAGTGCATCGTCACTCAAAATCGAACTATCCTGGTTTCGCTGATAAATCCAGACGCGGTTCCGTCCAGATTCTTTGGCCTGATACATTGCTGTATCGCCATTTTTCATCAGTTGTTTTTCCGTCAATCCATGGTCTGGGTAAATCGCAATACCGATACATGCTGAAATATTCAGATGTATCCCTTCCGACATTTCAAATGGTTGGTTTAAAACATCGCGGATCTTTTCCGCCACAGCAACTGCATCCCGATTTCGTCTGATCTCAGGTAATAAAACAATAAATTCATCGCCGCCAATACGGGCCGCAGTGTCTGATTCACGCAAACAGGTCTCCATGCGCTGCGCGACGGCCTTTAACAGCCAGTCACCCGCCTCGTGACCATATTGATCATTAACCGGTTTAAATTTATCCAAATCAATAAACATCAACGCCAGCCGTGATTCATTACGTTTCGCCTGTGTAATCGCTTGTTCCAGCCGATCTAACAATAAACGCCGATTAGGCAGTCTGGTCAACGAATCATAAAAAGCCAGATTCCGGATCACTTCTTCGGCTTTTTTACGCTCAGAAATATCCCGGCTGATCCCAATGATTGATGTCAAATGCCCTTCCGCATTGGCATGTAAGGTCGTGACAACTTCAGTAGAAATGATATGACCATCTTTATGTGGCTGATCAATCTCCGTCACTTTACGGGTATCGCTATGGTCGCCAGCATGCCAACGTTCAATAGAGTCCACTAACGATCTATAAGCTCGTTCTGATGATTCCGGTGTCATCAGTTCTTCAGGTGACTGTTGCATCACCTCATCTACCGTGTAGCCACGTAATTGGTAAACTGAGGGGCTGATATATGTAAATTTGCCGGTGGCAATATCCATCGTCCATATAACATCAGCCGAATTTTCAGTAATAAACCGCAGGTTTCGCTCGCTCTCTTCCATATACTTGATCGCAGCTTGTCTGGCTTTACTTTCGTTAGTCAGCTTTCTGTTTAAGCGAATAAATATAACGGCGATGACAAGACACAACCCGCCAACAGACAAGGCAACAGCAATGGCGGCATAAAGATGGGAAAGGTCTTTGGGTTCTGGCTCCGGCTGATATAAAAAACCACGTAATGAAAAATCAGCCGGCATTAACCCCAGATCGGCATAGGTATCGGCAATATGCTGCCAACGGCCAGCATACATATATCCCAATTCCACATTGTCATGCCCTAACAGCGGGATCATATTTTTAGCTTCATACAACAAATGAGCTTTAGAGTCCCGATAGCCATAATGAGAAATAATGACATTGGCGATTTCTTCGGGGTGCTGCATCGCATAAATCCAGCCTTTGATACTGGCTGCACGAAAAGCCTTCACGCGATCGGGGTGCATCTGTATTTCCTGTTCCGTGGTAAATAAATTGTCACCATAGAAATCGATACCTGCCGAGCGCGGCGTAAACATCAGATAACGAAATGCACTTCTATCCAGATAGTAAAGTTCATCGGAACTAAAGGCGCTAATTGCATCAACTTTGCCATCGATCAAATCACCAAAATCAAAGCTATACGGTAATAATTTTAATTGCCCTGTAGCCACGCCTTCTTTCTTTAAATAGGCCATTAATTCATCGGCGTGAGGTTCCAGCATTATTTTTTTGCCCGGCAGATCATGAACAGATGAAATACCGGCATCTGCACGAGCAATAAAAACTAACGGGGAATGCTGAAAAATAGCCGCTAGTGCAACAACCGGTTTACCTTGCTGTCGCGCTAATAATAATGAGCTATTGCTAACACCATAGTGCGCCCGGCCAGAAATGACCTCACTGACAACGTCCATACCCGGTTTAGAATCCATGATGCGAACATCAAGACCCGCATCGTGGTAGTAACCTTTCATTTGAGCCGCGTAATATCCGGCAAACTGAAATTGATGGAACCATCTCAGCTGTAAGGTAATTTTTTCCTGCGGCGCTGCCTCCGCCGATAGCGACAGAATCAAATACAACAAGGCAAACAGGAGATAACTCCCCCATTTGATAATCCCAGCATCTGTTGATGGAAGAGTCCGCATTGCCTGACCAATCCTTATGTCAGATGGTGATAAATACGGCTGACAATGCCGGCATGACTCATTTCAGATTAGCATGCCCCTTCTGTGACGCCAGCTGAAATGTCGCATTTAGCGCCCTATATTTCTAATATGTTGATGCAACACCATTTTATGAATACGTGATGAACTGTTGATTGGTTATTCTTTAACCCAACTATTATTAGGGCTATCTTTTATGATTTAAGTTCATATTAAATTTATATATAGAAATAGCTAATAGGCCATATTGGCACCGTTAATTTCTGCCTTTATATCTGTTTCTTGCACCATCTCTAATTCCCTGTGCTTTAAAAAGTTTTGTAATTTTTAACTGATTTCTTATTCCGTCTGCCTTTGAAATATTGGCGGCATTAATTGCTGCCGCGACGAATTTCAATAACGGGGAAATCAAACCATTCTGGATGTCTGGTTTATTTCCTTTCCATGATGAGTCGTAAGATCTGTTTCATAGGGAGAACGATGTGACTAACGTGCTTTGGTATAACCAACTCAACATGCACGATGTTGATCGGGTGGGAGGCAAAAATGCCTCTCTTGGCGAAATGATCACGAATCTGGCGTCATTAGGTGTCTCTGTACCTAATGGTTTTGCCACAACCGCACAGGCGTTTAATGATTTTCTGGAACAAAGTGGCGTAAACCAGAATATTTATCTGTTGCTCGATAAAACGGATATTAATGATCTCAATGCGCTGACCGAAGCCGGCCGCCAGATCCGCCAATGGATCGTTGATACCCCCTTCCAGCCGGAATTAGAACAAGCGATACGTGAAGCCTATCTGCAACTGGCGGACGGCCAAACTGATGCCTCGTTTGCTGTGCGTTCTTCTGCCACCGCCGAAGACATGCCCGATGCCTCCTTTGCCGGACAGCAGGAAACATTCCTCAACGTGCAGGGCATTGATGCGGTCATGGTTGCCATCAAGCATGTTTTTTCCTCATTGTTTAATGATCGGGCTATTTCTTACCGTGTACATCAGGGGTATGACCATCGAGGCGTTGCTTTATCTGCCGGTGTGCAGCGTATGGTACGTTCGGATTTAGCCGCTGCCGGTGTCATGTTCACGCTGGATACCGAGTCTGGTTTTGATCAGGTGGTGTTTATTACCTCGGCTTACGGGCTGGGTGAAATGGTGGTGCAAGGGGCCGTCAACCCCGATGAATTTTATGTACATAAGCCAACGCTGAATAATCAGAAACCGGCGATTGTGCGCCGCACCATTGGTTCAAAAAAAATCCGCATGGTTTATGCGGACAGTAAAGAGCACGGCAAACAGGTGCAGATTGAAGATGTCCCCGCCGAGCTGAGTCAGCGTTTCAGTTTGACGGATGCAGAAGTTGAACAACTAGCCCGTCAGGCGCTATTGATTGAGCTGCACTACGGTCGCCCGATGGATATCGAATGGGCCAAAGATGGTCACACCGGCCAGCTGTATATCGTGCAAGCGCGGCCGGAAACCGTGCGCTCGAACGAGCAGGTGATGGAACGTTATCAGCTCACTTCGCGCGGCAAAGTGCTGATTGAAGGCCGTGCGATTGGCCAGCGAATTGGAGCGGGGCCGGTCAAAATCATCCACAGCATCAGTGAGATGGATCAGGTGCAACCTGGCGATGTGCTGGTTACCGACATGACTGACCCAGACTGGGAGCCGATCATGAAACGGGCGGCAGCGATTGTAACTAACCGTGGAGGCCGTACCTGTCATGCCGCGATTATTGCGCGCGAACTGGGGATCCCTGCCGTGGTAGGCTGCGGTAATGCCACCGAGACTTTGCAGGCTGGACAAAACGTGACGGTTTCATGCGCCGAAGGCGATACCGGTTTTGTCTATCAGGATCTGCAGGATTTCAGCGTGCGCCGTTTGCAGGTGAATAAAATGCCAGCGTTACCACTGAAAATCATGATGAACGTCGGCAACCCCGATCGCGCCTTCGATTTTGCCCGTTTACCCAATGATGGTGTGGGTCTGGCGCGACTCGAATTTATCATCAACCGTATGATCGGTGTGCACCCAAAAGCTTTACTCGAATTTGAGCAGCAGCCCCCCGCGTTACAGCAGCAGATCAGGGAGTTGATGCTAGGCCATGATGATCCGGTCGAGTTTTATATCAGCCGTCTGGCAGAAGGGATTTCTACCCTCTCCGCCGCGTTCTGGCCAAAACGGGTGATCGTGCGTCTGTCTGATTTCAAATCGAACGAATATGCCAATCTGCTCGGTGGTGAGCATTACGAACCTCAGGAAGAAAACCCGATGCTGGGCTTCCGTGGGGCCGGTCGCTATATTTCTTCGACATTCCACGACTGTTTTGCGCTGGAGTGTGAAGCGGTGAAACGGGTGCGCAATCGCATGGGGCTAACCAATATTGAGCTGATGGTGCCGTTCGTGCGAACGGTGGCACAGGCCAAAGCCGTAATTGCGCAGCTGGAAACCGAGGGGCTGAAACGCGGCGAGAATGGCCTGAAGATCATGATGATGTGTGAGATCCCATCGAATGCCTTGCTGGCTGAACAGTTCCTACAACATTTTGATGGTTTTTCTATCGGTTCCAACGATATGACGCAGCTGACGCTGGGTTTAGATCGCGATTCCGGTCTGGTATCAGAGCTATTTGATGAACGTAACGACGCCGTCAAATCCTTGTTGGCAATGGCGATTGCCGCGGCGAAAAAACAGGGTAAATACGTTGGTATTTGCGGTCAAGGCCCGTCAGATCATGCTGATTTTGCCTTGTGGCTGAAGGAACAGGGGATCGATAGTTTATCACTGAACCCGGATACCGTGGTGCAGACCTGGTTAACATTAGCGGAATAGCACCTAGTCCGTTTGCCACCACATTACCTCTATGATGTGGTGGTCTTTTTTATTTCTGACGCTGTAAATTCATGATTTCCATCAGTTTGGCCGTGATCTCCTCCACCGAATAGTTCGTGGTGTTGAGATAAGGGATCTGATGATTACGATAGAGCGCTTCCACTTCAGCCAACTCCATACGGCATTGTCGCAATGATGCATAGCGACTGTTTCCACGCCGCTCCTGCCTGATCGCCGACAACCGCTCAGGGTCTATCGTTAAACCAAACAGCCGGTTTTTATACGGTAACAATGCCCGCGGTAGTTGTAGGTGATCCATATCATCGGCAATAAACGGGTAATTCACCGCATAGACGCCAAATTGCAGCGCCAGATAAAGGCTGGTCGGTGTTTTACCACTGCGCGATACGCCCAATAAGATCACCTGCGCCAGTTCCAGATTACGCAGTGAAATGCCATCGTCATGCGCCAATGTATAATCAATCGCGGCAATACGGGCGTCATATTTCAGTATGTTATTTTCCGTCAGTCCATAAGGCCGCCGTTGCGATGACGCGATGGGTTCAATACCCAGTTCCTGCTGTAACGGGGCAATCAACGACTGCACCACATCCTGACAAAAACCGTGACTAGCCAGAATGATCTCTCGCACCGAGTCAGAAACGATCGAGAAAAATACCAAGGGTCTGCAGCCTGATTGCAGATAAATTTCGTTGTTCTTCTGACTGACTTCAGCCGCTTTACTGACGTTATCCACAAAAGGGATAGTATAAAAATCAGGCTCTAGCGGAAATTGCGACAACACTGCATGCCCTAAGACTTCTGCGGTAATAGCGGTGCCATCAGAGATATAAAATACGGAGCGTTTCATTGATGACTTATCAAAGTTTTAGCATCTGTTTGATATAACACGTAATACAAAAGAAAAACTAAATACATTAATTTCAATATTTTTTTAAAAGCCAAACGCCTCTTTTTTGTATCCAAATACGCATCCCAGAAAAAAGATTCGCATGAATACATCCATTAAATCTAATTTAGTAGCACCTTTTCAGATCTTTCATCTACCATATTCAACTATTGAAAAATAATATATCGGTAACCGGTTTCCCTTGCGTTATAGATATTTAATAATACATTATTAATAAATGATCGTTGCTTTGGGGTAGATAGTATTATGGTGAGTTGTTCAATCAGGCAAAAAATGATCTCTGGATTCACGCTAATTGAATTAATGGTAGCTGTGGCAATTATTGCTATTCTCGCTGCTATCGCGATGCCGTCTTACAGTTTTTTCATTACTTCAGGTAAAGCAAAAGACGCATCGGCTGATCTCACTGCCCTCGCCCTTAATTTTGAAAACACATATCAGCTACAGCTGCAATATCCGGTGAATACAGCTGGGACCGTAGCAACAACCGCACTATTCAGTGGCTGGAGCCCGACAGCTTCATCTTATTTCTCTTATACCGTCAGCAGTTCCAGCAGCAGCTATACATTAACGGCAACAGGTAAGACTGGCACAGGTCTGAGTGGATGCGTCTTGACGCTCAATAATAGCAACGCCAGAACAGCAACTAGCCAATGTGGTTTTACATCATGGTAAAAAAAACGTATTCACAGCTAAACCATCGCGGATTTTCATTAATTGAATTAATGGTCGTCCTGGCTGTGATGAGTATTTTGGCTACGCTCGGCACAGCATTGACACAGAGTTGGAGCAGCTCAAATCAATTGCAGCTTGGGAAAAATCTACTGACGCAAGGCGCCGCTCATGCCAAATCACTCGCGTTACGTAATGGCTCCGGTATAAACAGCAATACTGTAGCGGCCTTTTTAGTATTAAAAAATAATACGTTATGTGTGCTTAATGGGACGGCAACAACATTGAATTGCACGACTCCTGTGTGGCAAACGCAATTGAACGTTTCAGCAAGCATTAACTCCGCGTCAACACAATGTATTGGCTGGAACAGTATGGGTTTGCCAGAAACCGCATCACTAGGTGGAACAACTTGCACCACAACCTTGGCTTATTCAATCTCGAGTGGAGGTCAGAATGCGACTGGTTATCTTGAATGATTCCCAGAGGTTACTACGACAAAGAGGGACATCGTTGCTGGAAGCCCTGATTGCCATATTATTAATGGCCATTGTTGGTTTGGCAATTACATACAATCTGGCAAAGGGAACATTTCAGCAGGGCAAATTAAATGCTCAAACTGCCGTACTGAACGAAATAAGGGGGCAAGTACAGAGTTCGGGAATGAACAGTAACTGCTCGACCGCCGGAACGACAACACAAACAACCATAAAACTCTCTAATGCAAACAGTAGTGCGCAGAGCACCGTGACTCGGAGCTGTTCTCTTTCATTAATGAGTGTCACAGTCACCAGCACAACCAAAACCGTACTCCTTCCTGTAGTGTCATATACGGTAACGGATGCAAGGCTAGGTTCAAGCTCATTTATTTTACAAAATCAATAGGGTTGACATGATGCGACTTAACCAACGTGGATATAGCCTAATCAGCATAATGATCGGAATGGTCGTATCGCTACTCGCTACAATATCAATCATGTCGTTATATCGTGTTGTCGTACACAATCTGTTTGATGCCAACTCAGGTATACAACAAAAGGCTGCGCAGGAAAGACAACTGGCAACGGGATTTCTGACTATTCAAAATCTGGTTCAAGGGGCCGGATTTGGTGTTTCTTCACCGGCTACTAACAAACAATTCATTTTAGTAAATGGTTCCGCATTAAGTGCGGTAAGCGGTACAGCACAATTAACAACAGCAGGAACAATACAATCAATTTCAACCGCAAGTATTAGTGGAAACGCACTTTTTTGGGAAATCAATAAATCGTTAGATACAAATACCAGTAATTGGGTATGCCAAGGGCTGGTATCCGATCAAACCACAAAAGCAGTTTATTTCTTAACTTCTACAACAGCATGTCATCCTGTTTACACGCAATGGTCATCGCAAAATTGGACTATAACCCGGTTGATATCACCTAATACACTCGCAAATGCATTAACATTTACTGCTTTTTTGGATAACAGTAAATGTTCTCCATTAGGTTCTGAAATAGCATCATCAGCTTTAACAACTGCAATAGCTGCCGAATCAGGCATTAATACCCCTTCAGCCAGTACAGCAGGTTTAAAACTACAGCTTAACTGGAGTTCATTAAATGCTGCTACTCCTTGGCTATCTTGCTTAATTAATTTCACTTCGTGAGACATGTGTATGAATCAACATCACTCAATACGACAGCAAAAAGGAATAGCCGCGATTCTATTTATACTGGTCGTCGGTGTTTCGTTATTGGGCATTGTCATGGGTGCAATGCACTATTCACGCAGTAATCAAGATAGTGCTATAGCCAATCATGCTTTAAGTCAGGCGCAAATGCGCGCATGGAACGGTGCTGAGGGTTTTCGTCAATATTTATATCAAATAGGAAGCAGTGGTGCTGCTGCATTGGCTTCGGGAAATAATATTACATTCACAGGTATTTCCGGTGTTAGTGGACAGGTTATTTCTGTTTCAAATACTGCAACCACTTGTACCAGCGGAGTACAAGTAACGGCCAACCTGATTGGTGTTAGCGCCAATGCAACCGCAACAGTACAATCTGTTTATTGTGTCGTTGGTGCAGGCTCAAATAATCAACCCACTATTATTAATACAGTAAATATAAATGGAGATCTTACTTTATCCGGTAATTTTAGCGTAGTGAACGGCAGTAACGTTAATACAAACTTTATCGTGAATGGAAATGTCTCCGCTTCAGGCAGTATTAGTGGTTTTAGTTTACTTTATTCAACTGGAACGATTAATTTAACTGGCCACCAAAATAATATAAACACTGTTAGCGCTGAAGAAGATATAACACTTATTGGTGGTGGTGCATATACCACCGTTAATTCGTTAACCAATGTAACAATGACTGGAGGTGTTTCTGCCGTCAGTGTTAACACTAATGGTACAACAATATTAAATTCAAGTGCTAAAGTTACTACAGTCAAATCCATTGGGGATGTCTTACTGAACGGTGGTGGAGCAGAAGCAGCCAGTGTTTATACTGATGGCAATGTGACCCTGAAGAGTGGTTCAATTACCAGCTTGTTAATGGCTGAGGGAAATTTAACTGAATCAGGCAATAGCAGCGTTGCCAGCGGGCAAATTGGAGGCAAGCTTACCACTGATAATAAAAACAATAAAAATATTCATGTAACTGTTGTCAGTGGTTTGCAAGTACCGATTACACCACTGACTGCGACAACTATCCAATCCACTGTAATTGATGCCTGGCCATTAAAGTCTTCAGCGAATTTGGCGTTTGATCATGATGCATCAAATAACATTACCGTTACCGTATCAAATATGTATGGGATCAGTAATGGTACTTATTATTTGGCCGGCTCCGGAGGAAATCAGGATTATTTATGCACAACAACAACCTATAACGCCAATAGCTGTTATAAAAAAATATGCATTGGTTATTCTGACTGGAATAGCTGTTTTAGTTATTCAAACGGTACATGGGCGCTGAATGGTACAATGATGGCTCCCGGAGTTATCTGGTTTAATGGTAATGTGACTGCGGGTAATGGCACTTATAATGACACTATTCTAGCTACAGGAAATATATCCACTCAGGGTAGCACTTCTATCTATTCACCCAATTTCGTAGGTTATTCTGGTATCTGCACCAATAGTTATTTTCTCTCTTTTTATCCAACCAACTTTTGTCAGAACAGTACTTATGTTGCCAGCCCTATTGGTAATATCGCTTTATTAGCTGGTGGTTATGTCTCAGGTGTTTTCTCAGGCGGAAATATTAATTTAGGTTCATCCAATGATGTCCATGGCAATGTTATGGCTGGCAATTTACTCTCTACCTCTGGTAACACTAAGGTCTATGGTTATATTACGATAAGTAATCAAAGTAATAGTACTACCGGCAGTGATTTAAGAGGCAGTACAACTATTGATTTAAGTAGCCTGCCCGCAACATTTGATCCTTCAAAAATACCAAGCTCTGGAGGAGGTGGTAGCGGATCAGGAGGCTCATCTCCCACAGTGAATTATGTTTGGTCACGTTATTTATAGTACGTTTATTTACGCAAAAAAAGAGCTGCTATTTAGCAGCTCTTGTGAATGACTACCATGCAGAATTAGAACAATTTCTTCAGCCCTTTCGATAAAGCATCACCGGCTTTTTGTTCCAGTTTTTGCTGCACTTCTTGTTTTTTTTCTTCCAGTTTGGCTCCGGCGTTGTCTTTTAGTGCCGCGGTCAAATCAAGAGAATATTTCGGCGCGGATGTCGGGCCTTTAATACGAATAGGAACAGTGACACCGTGTAATTTATCGCGGTCGGCACCTTCCTGCCCTTTACTGGTATTTACTAACGCAGCCTTCAACAAATAGTTGATGTCATCTGCTTTTAGATTCACCTCACCTTCACCATTGATCCGTAACAGCGGCGATTTCATCGTTAAATCTTTATTGCTAGCAACACCTTGGTTGAACAGAATTGATGCTGTTAACTCGGTAAAGTCGGTTTTCTCCACATTACTGGTCGCGACCGCTTGTTCTCCCCCTTTCAAACCAGACAATGCCGCTTTAGCATCACGAATGGTTTTGGCGACGTTGATTCCACGCCATGCGCCATCTGTAACTCGAGTAGTTAAGTTTCCGGTGAGGCTATTTTTTAATGCACTGGTATCACTCCCCTGCATCGCCAAACTGCCCCCCACGGTTGCCCTGCCCTCTATTTTTTCAAAGCCAGCAAACTGTTTCAGTAAGGCATAAATATCTACACCAGTAATGTTAGGCTTCACGCTAATGCGTGGGCTGGAGGTCGTTGTCGCTGAACCACTCGCGGCGATATCGCCACCAAATGCTTTCAAACTAAATGCCGGCACCGAGAGCAAACCGTTTTTGGCATTAAAGGCCAATGCCAACTCTTTGGCATCAAGGGCTGCATATTTCAGTTGCCCAACATTAATCTGACCATCCAAATTCAGTGCATTTAACCCAGAGAGATCGATTTTGGTCGGTGGCATTTTATTGCCTGCACTCTGGCCTGCATTATCTTTAGTGCCTGAATTTGTAGATTTAGACGCCGTCATATAACGATTCAGATCTAACGACTCGGCTTTCAGATCAAATCGAATAGCCGGATTACTGAACCCTTTTACATCGGTATTAAGAGCTAGCGGATTATGATCGAGCGAACCGGTTAATGTCGTGTTGATATGCTGCGCTTTCACTTCTGCAATAAGTTTACCGGTAAGATCAACCGGCAAGGCTTTCATCTCACCACTGGTGACATCACCCTTAATCACCAATTGCGGCAGGTTAAACGCTTGTGTTGCCAATTTGAAAGCTAACGGACTGCTGGCGGATAATTTTACCGCTTGTGTCTCTTGGTTGGCATTCAGATCAAATTTAACTGCTTTGACGTTAACTTGCTGATTATCGCCAGATAGCCCTTCCAATTTGAGGTTGCTATCAATTTTACGGGTTGCACCGTTTAATGAAGCAGAAAGGCTAATGGTATCTGCACTGGCATTTTTATCGGTTACATTCAGTTTAGGGGCCGTCAGGGTCAGTTTGAATGTTTCTTTACCCAGCTTGCCATCCAGTACGTTATACAATCCGTCCAGCAGTAATTGCCCGGTTTTATTATCAAGATTTACACGATCGAGTTTGGTATTAACTTGCAGATCTAAAGCTGGAACTGTGCTTTGTAAACGCGAGCTGAAATCAATATGCCCGGCACTTTGTGTCGTGATCTTGTCACCAAACAAAGACAGATCACTGAGCATAACCTGTTGACCAGATTGTTGATCAAGATACTTGATACTGCTCTTGGCGATATTGAATTGGGCAAGATGAAAGTCGGAGCCTGCAGATACCGTATTAGCTGCCGTATTTGCGCCCGTTGGTTCAGTAAGCGTTTTATCACCCGGTTGTTTTTTGCTGCCCGCCAGATCAGAAAAATTGAATTGTCCGGTTTTATCCTTCACCAGATTGATCGTGGCACCTTGAATATCGACTTCATTAATAATGAATTTTTTCGATAACAACGGCCAGAACTGCATCGTCACTCGCGCATCGGATACATGAGCAAACAATGCATCGGTGTTATGTTCTGATAAATTGACATCAGATAAAGTGAGGCCTGGTTTGGGAAATAGCGATAAACTGATGGGGCCATTGAATTTCAATGTGCGCTGTTTTTCAGCCTTCACCCATGCTTCTAATCTTGGTTTCAGGGAATTCGCATCGAAAGTAGCTGTGATATAAAACGCAGAGCCCGCCAGTAAAACAACAACACTACCAACTGAATAAAGCGAGTATTTGGTGATTTTGTTCATATGTCTGAATCCCGTATTACGACAATCTAAGTGAAAGATGTTTGTGTGAATACTGAACGATCATATTTACTGTATACGCACATCTCGGTAAAAATGCAGAGATGGTGCTAAATGAGTTACTAACTTAAAGTATTGGATTACAAAACATAAAAAGCCAGCAGGAATAGATAAATGATCCGATATCATTTGCTATCTGCCAGCTGCTGAATAGCGAGACGCTACGCCCATTCCTTCCGGATACTGGGGGTAATACTTAAATTCACATCACCAGAATTAATAAAAACTTGCCCTTCACTGATAGTCACTTGCCATTGCATATTGCGTTCAGCCAGATCCACCAGCGGGGCTAATTCTTCTTCTGAAAAATCAACAATACGCAAATTATCCTGACGATTGAGTAAAGCTTGGTTTTGTTGCCACCAAAGATCAACCGCACGGCCCGCATAAGTATACAGCGTCACCTGTTCAGAACGGTTACAGCCTTTTTTCAAACGGCGTTCATCGGGTAACCCCACCTCAATCCAATGCTCGATACCGCCGTGTAAGTTTTTCAACCACAGTTCCGGCTCATCATCGGCACACAAGCCTTTGGTAAAGGCCAAATCATCGTGAGCATTCAGCGCCCATGCCAGTAAGCGGACGATAAGACGTAGATCCGTTTCGGAAGGATGACGCGCGAGAGTCAGGTTGGCATCGAGATAAACACCGCGATCAAGATCGGCAATGTTCAAAACCGCCTTAAAAATTGTGGCTTTAAGTGCCATCGGAAACCTTAGATAAACAAGACAGAGCCTTAGTTTAAAATACCTGCGCCTGATTGCGACCGTTTTCTTTTGCCCGATACATCGCCAGATCGGCATTTTTAGTTAATGTCAGCTCATCAGTGCCATGCTCTGGATAGAGTGCAATGCCGATACTGCAGGAAATATGCAGTTGCTGCCCAGCCAACATAAATGGTTGATTCAACGAATAACGAATTTTCTCCGCAATTAAGAATGCACTTTGTTGATCGACTACATCAGGTAATAAGATCACAAATTCATCGCCGCCGATCCGACAAACTGTGTCGGATGCCCGCACACATTGCTGCATTCGTCTGGCGCTCTCTTTTAACAGCAAGTCACCAATATCGTGACCAAAGCTATCATTCACTGGTTTGAATTTATCCAAATCAAGAAACATTAAAGCCAGTTTTTTGTTGTAACGGTTGCTCAAACGCATTGCTTGTTTCAAGCGATCAGAAAACAACACCCGGTTTGGCAATTCTGTCAGCACATCATAATGCGCCAACCAGCGATGACGCTCTTCACTTAATCGTAGCGCTTCTGTCGCCTGAAAACGCTCTATTGCTATCGCGGCCAGATTCGCTGATTCCTCGATTAATCGAATATCTTCTGCTTTGGGAACATGTTGCTCATGATGATAGATGGCAAATGTACCCAGCACTTTGTTTTTGGAACCATAAATTGGTTCCGACCAGCACGCACCTAATCTGGCACGTTCCGCCAATTGGGCATACGCGGTCCAATACGGATGTGTGGCAATATCGGCAACAATAACGCGTTTACCGGTAAAAGCTGCTGTGCCGCATGAACCGACACCCAGTCCGATTTCTTCACCATTAATCGCCTCATTGTAAAATTCGGGGAGACTCGGAGCGGCACCATACAGCAGGTGTTTTTCTTCTTTATCCAATAATAAAACTGAACACATCATATTCGGATATTCCGCTTCAACACCCCGCACAATGGCCAGTAATATCGTCTTTAACGGCGCTCCTTTAGATAACAATTCCAACACTTGATTATGGGAATGTTCGTGTAACTCACGCCGTTTTCGCTCGGTAATATCAAGCTTCACAGCAACGTATTGTGTGATTTGACCCGCTTTGTTATAAACCGGCGAGATATAAGCCTGCTCCCAATAAATCTCTCCATTTTTGCGGCGATTAATAAATTCGCCCGACCACGAAATTCCTTTAGAGAGTGCACTCCACATGGCTTGATACACGGCCGGACTGGTTAAACCAGAACTGAGCATACGTGGGTTTTGCCCGATGACTTCGGTTGGTGAATAACCCGTTACCGCAGTGAATTGCGGATTAACATAGCGAATATACGCATCGACGCCAGCGATAACGACGGACACCGGGCTCTGCTCAATCGCGGTATACAAGGTCCGCAACCGATCTTCATGCTGCTGACTTTTAGACAATTCAGCCTTTAATTTTCTATTTTGATAAAAAACATAACAAGCGAGGGTGATAGCAATAACCAATAACCCTGAGATGATTTCGGTTAATGCATAAGCCCAATCATAAAAGTTGGAGGAAATTTGATCCTGATTTGCAGCAGTGGTGGCGACAGCTATTTCACTGAAAAAGATCAGTAATGTGGAAATGGAGATCAGGCATAGCAAACGAATAATGCTCTTCATAAGCAGCCTTCTTATCGCGTTAGGTTAGCGTCACCGAAAAATCAGCAGCCCTTATTTCAAGTTTAATCGATAAACCCGATTCATGTTTTTAGCCTGCCTAAATTTCAACACTACGGCACATTTCTACGTAAAAACACAAATTTCATGTAAACGATTCCATAATTATATTGCGATCACAGTCACCAAAATAATGGTGACTTATAATTTCCACCACAAAATAAAATATCGCCATGTTTATCAAAAACTTGTGATCTGGAAGGATATTTCCAATGAATGTTCAGATAGTTAAATTACACAGCACTAATTCAACGCTCATTCTACAAACAGCACCTGCCGTCGAAATTTTATACTGGGGAGAAAAATTAAACGCCGCATTTGATGTAAACGTTCTCTCAGCAATAAAACGTGCAGTACCGCATGGACGTCTTGATGCTGATGTGCCAATGACGCTCAGCCCAGAACATGGCCGTGGATTATTCAGCAGCCCTGGTTTAGAAGGCCATCGCAACGGCAAAGATTGGTCACCGGTGTTTCACTTTAAGTCGTTGACAGAAAAGCAAAATGCCTTACAACTCATTAGTGAAGACACTATTGCCGGGTTACAACTCGAAATAGAATTACGCTTAGATCCACAGACCGATGTGTTGCAGGTGCGACATACGCTGACCAATCTCAAGCCCGAAAACTATCAGGTCGATCGGTTTGCCATCACACTGCTGTTACCGGAACGGGCCGATGAATTGCTGGCATTTCATGGCCGTTGGGTACGTGAATTTCAACCGCATCGTCTCAATCTGAAACACGGTGGTTATCATCAGGAAAATCGCCGGGGCCGCACTTCCCATGAGAATTTTCCGGCCTTTATTCAAGGCACCACCGGCTTTAAAGAGCAACAAGGTGAAGTGTGGGGGTTCCATTTCGGTTGGAGCGGCAACCACCGTCTGCGTTCCGATGTAAAAACTGATGGCCGTCGTTTTATGCAGGCCGAAGCGCTCTATTTTGCTGGTGAAATTCAACTCGCCGAACACGAAAGTCTTTCAACACCTTGGCTCTATGCGACTTACAGTAAAGAGGGGTTGAATGGCATGAGTCACGCCTTCCACCAATTTGTACGTCAGCAAATTCTGCACTTCCCCACCGATAAACCGCGCCCAGTACATTTGAATACGTGGGAAGGGATCTATTTCCAGCATGATCCGGATTACATCATGCAGATGGCCACGCAAGCAGCCGCCCTCGGTATTGAGCGTTTCATTATCGACGATGGCTGGTTTAAAGGCCGCGACCATGATCGAGCCGCGTTGGGTGATTGGTATTTAGATGAGAAAAAATACCCAAATGGGTTGGAACCGGTAGTAACACATGTACGCAATTTGGGTATGGAGTTTGGCATCTGGGTTGAGCCAGAAATGATAAACCCCGATTCCGACCTTTATCGTGCACACCCCGACTGGCTGCTGGCCGAGCCAGAATATAACCAGCCGACGGGTCGCAATCAGTATGCGTTAGATTTGCAAAACCCCGATGTGTTCGCCTACCTGCTGGCGCGGTTAGATGATCTGCTTAGTCGCTATGATATCAGCTATATCAAGTGGGACATGAACCGCGAAATCGTGCAGCCCGGCCATGAAGGTAAAGCCGCAATCACCGGGCAAACTCACGCCGTCTATCGCCTGTTTGATGAACTGCGCTCACGCCACCCACTGGTCGAAATTGAATCGTGTGCCTCTGGTGGCGGGCGGATCGATTTTGAAGTCTTAAAACGCACCCACCGGTTCTGGACATCGGATAACAATGACGCACTAGAGCGCCAGCAGATCCAACGCGGGATGAGCTATTTCTTCCCGCCAGAAGTGATGGGATCGCATATCGGCAGTGCGCATTGCCATTGCACTGCCCGTTCGCACAGCATTCAGTTTCGCGGCTTAACCGCGCTGTTCGGACATATGGGTGTCGAGTTAGACCCCGTCAAAGAGAGCGCGGAAGAACAAGCTGGGTTTGCCCACTTTATTGCCTTGCACAAACAACTGCGCCCACTGTTGCACACAGGCCGAGTCGTGCGCATCGATCACCATGATTCAGCAATGATGATCAATGGTGTGGTGGCGGAAGACAAAACCGAAGCGGTTTTCCTGTTAAGCCAACTGGCAATGCCAACCTATTCCCTATCAGGATCTCTGCGCCTGCCGGAGTTGCTGGCAGATAAAAACTATCGTCTGACGGTATTAGAAAAACCAGCCCGCTTTGATGGTGGTGTGATGAAAATACAACCGGAATGGCTGACTCAGGAAGAAACTGTTCTGTCAGGCGAATGGCTGGAAAAAGTGGGTATTGCCTTGCCCGTGATGGACCCGGAAAGCGCAGTGCTGTTCCAATTAAAAATGCTGTAAAAACTTATAAAAATGGCCTGAACCGCTGCATTAAATAACCGAAAATTTAATGCAGCGTTATTCAGGCCAGTAAAAGCTCAGTCTACTAAAAACTAGTGTTTACTATCCGCAGGGATCTCACGCAGACCAACCGCAACGCCATCGGCATTAAACAGGTGGCAATCGCTCAGGCAGATGCCTAGCGAAACATATTCGTAAAGCCCGACCGATTTATCGCCCTGAATATGCACTTTAAAGCCATCTTTGCCGCAGTAATTACCAAACAGATAAGTGGAGTTTCCCAACCGTTCCACGACTTCGCTTTGGAATGAGACCGAGAAATCGCCCAGGTTTGCCTGCATGTGAATATGTTCTGGTCGAATGCCTAAGCGAACTTTTTCGCCCTGATTCACCAGATCTGCATTCACCACTAACTCGATGCTCTGCCCGTCAGGTAAACGCACTGAGGCTTTATCGCCGTTTAAATCATCCACCAGCGCATCGACAAAATTCATTTTCGGTGAGCCGATAAAACCCGCCACAAATTCATTCGCTGGTGCATGGTAAAGTTCCAGCGGCGAGCCAACTTGTTCCACATTACCACTGCGTAACACCACGATCTTATCAGCCAAGGTCATCGCTTCGACCTGATCGTGCGTCACGTAAATCATGGTGTTGCCCAATTCATGGTGCAATTTGGCGATCTGTAAACGCATCTCGACACGCAATTCGGCATCCAGATTTGATAATGGCTCGTCGAACAAAAACACTTTA
This sequence comes from uncultured Tolumonas sp., assembly GCF_963678185.1. Classification (NCBI taxonomy): domain Bacteria; kingdom Pseudomonadati; phylum Pseudomonadota; class Gammaproteobacteria; order Aeromonadales; family Aeromonadaceae; genus Tolumonas; species uncultured Tolumonas sp. The sequence continues at coordinate 50,383 of NZ_OY782757.1, read as the reverse complement.
GGGTCGCGTACAATCGCCCGGCCAATCGCCACACGCTGACGCTGGCCGCCCGACATATCTTTCGGTTTGCGATCGAGCAAGGCTTCCATCTTTAATGTCTTGGCAGCAATGGCGACACGTTTGGCGATCTCATCTTTTGCCACGCCATTCATTTTCAGGCCAAAGCCCATGTTTTCCGCCACCGTCATGTGTGGATAAAGCGCATACGATTGGAACACCATCGCGACACCGCGATCAGCAGGGTCAACATCGTTCACTTTACGCCCATCGATATACAACTCACCTTCGGTGATCTCTTCCAACCCTGCCACCATACGCAACAAGGTCGATTTACCACAGCCCGACGGGCCAACAAACACCACAAACTCACCACTGTTAATTTTCAGATCAACACCATGAATTGTTTGATTTTTTTCGTAACGTTTAACGACTTTATGCAGCGTAATATCAGCCATTATTCTGTCTCCATCGAGATAAACCTGACGCGCACACGCATCAGGTGGGAAAATTATTCAACCACTACAGTAAGAGTTTGGGTGCCTAAGCGTCGACTGGAAATAGTCACTATTGCATCACCGCATTGCTTACCAGCTTCAAGCCATAAACCAACTGCACCACCTTTCAGCGCCAATTGTTCCGGTCCGATGACTTTGGCAGGCCCAGTTACCGAGACTTGAATGATGTCATCCCAAAATGGCAGCAAATTACCATCCTGATCGAGCGCTTCCACCGTCACACGAGTGGCGGCTTTTTCATTGGCGGGCAATCGTTGGTAATCGGCTTTCACGCGCAATGTCGTGGCAATCGGGTTAGCAGGTATATTCAGTTCGCTGACTAATTTACCGTTTTGGAACCCGCGCAATGTAACGGTGTTCCACTTCATGCCCCATTCGCCAAACTCTTCCAGAGATATAATGCTGTCATCAATGATGACTGGCGCATGTGGTAAATGTGGGAATTGTTCAACAGCTGGTTTCAGCCGCTTTACGGGGTAATCACCAAACTTAAACTCGATTTCATCGCAGTTGGTTAGAATGATCAGCGGTAAAATCAGGCACTCGCAACGCTCACCACGTGCCCAGAATGTCACGGGTTGCATCACGGGTTCATCGGCCACATCACACTGGCTTTTATAGGCGTAGGCAGCAAATTTAGGCATGCGGAACATATCGCTGATGCCGTGATAACAGATGCGATCACCACTGCCAAAATCTTTATGCGTGTTGTAATCGAACAAACACCAGGCAATGCAACCAGCAATATTCGGGTCGGCATAACAGGCATCTAACACGCGTAAATGGCGTAACACATGCTCATGCTGACGCTCTTCACAATCGAAACGTTTGGTGGGGAACATATGGCCATTAAACTCAGTGACCATATACGGCACCTGATGATCAAGCCCCGTCACTTGTTGCGGTTTACGTAACGCCACCTCGCCACCATTCAGCACAAAGTCATTCATGGTGTAAACATCTTCCAGTAAAGTGCTGTTGGCGTGGCAACGTACCCCACCCGTCTGACGGCTTGGATCTAGCGCATGGGCAAGCTGGTTGGTCTGTGTATAGAAATCGTCGCAATCGCGCGATTCGTTGATGCGCACACCCCACAAGATAATGGAAGGGTGATTCCAATCGCGCTCGATCATAGCTCTGACGTTTGCAATAGAACCCTGCTGCCAGCGTTCATCGCCAATATGCTGCCAACCGGGGATCTCTTCAAACACCAACAATCCCAACTCATCACAACGTTCTAAAAACGCAGGCGCTTGCGGGTAATGCGAGGTTCTGACCAGATTAAATTTGAACTCGTTTTTGATGAGATCAGCATCGGCTTTTTGAGCATGATCACCCATCGCATAACCGACATACGGGTAAGACTGATGGCGATTAATACCGCGTAGTTTTAACTTTCTGCCGTTTAACAGAAAACCTTCTGCGGTAAATTCTGCCTGTCGAAAACCAACTCGGGTGGAAAATTGATGGCTAAAGTTTGCGCCACCGATGCTGACGTTCAGCTGATAGAGTGCGGGGCTATCCACGTCCCACAAGTTAATGTCTGTCAGGTTGGAAAGAGAGAAATCAACGCGATTTTGTGCATCCGAAATAGATTGCGTATGTGAGGCAACCACGTCGCCTTCCAACGTCGTCAGTTGCGCCACTAACTCGCCAAGATGCTCACAGACAGCCACCTGCTCTAAGAAAACCGCCACATTCAGCGTCTTCTCATCAGTCAGTACATTTTCAGCAATCGCATGCACATTCTTAATACGCAGCTCATCGGTGGTTTTCAGCCAGACATGGCGATAAATACCGGCAAATGTCAGGTAATCGATCTGGCCCCCAAACGGTGCTATCTCTGGGTTTTCACTGCCATCAATCACCACGGTGATCTGGTTTTCACCACGCAGCAAATGCGGCGTGAGCAACACATCGAATGGCGTATAGCCATCGCGATGGCCCATCACAAATTGGCCGTTCACATAGACTTTGGCATCCGCCATTGCACCGTCAAACTGTAACCAAACCTGTTTGCCGTCAAATTCTGGCTGCCAAACTAAGGTTTTTTGATAACTGAATGGCCGTTGATAGCTGGTTTCATCAAAATAGTTGTAATCCAATTCCACTGCGGTATGCGGTAAATCAACGTGCTCTGCGGCCATTAATTGCGCCGCTGAAAACAGGGGGTAGTTACCGGCAATGAACTGCCACTGGTGATTAAACTTTTCACAGAGATTCATCATTTCACAGACCCCACCATGCCTTGCACGAATTGCTTCTGCATCGCAAAGAACACGGCAATTGTTGGTAACGTTGCCACCACCGTGCCAACCATCACGACACCAAAATCAGGAAAATAGGCGGAAGATAACGACGACAGCACCAGGTTGATGGTTTTAGTCTCTGGCGATTGCAACACGATCAATGGCCACAAGAAGTTATTCCAATTTGCCATGAAGGTAATGATGAACGCCGCCGCATAAGTTGAACGCATCACGGGGAAGAAAACATACACAAAGATGCGCCACTCACTGACGCCATCAACTCGGGCAGCATCCAGCAGCTCTTTAGGAAACGCCTTAGTGCACTGACGGAAGTAGAAAATGATATAAACTGAGGCAATCGATGGCAGCACCACCGCCCAGTGGGTATCCAGCAAATTCGCTTTCGCCATCATGCTAAACAGCGGGATCATCAACGCCGCAAACGGGATCATCATAGTCAGCAGCAGCAGGTTATAAACCTTATCACGCAGTTTTGACTGATAGATCTCAAAGCCATAACCCGCCAGTGATGCAATCGCCAACGTCAAAAACGTACCCAGCAGCGAGACCTTGGTGGTGTTCCAAAAAATCAGCGGCAGATCGACCGCCTGACTGAGTTTGGCCAGATTATCAAACAGTGCCGTACCGAACGATAATTTGCCCTGGTTGATATCCGCTGTGGTATTGGTACTACTCACTACCATCCAGAAAAACGGAAATAGTGAGACAAACGCAATCAGCACTAAAAACAGATACATCAGACCTTGATAGATCTTCTGCTTAGAGACATTAGTCGCCATCATTTTTTGTCCTGTACAAATTTAAACTGCACCAACGCCAACGCCGCAGCAAAAAAGACAATCACATACGAGACCGTGGCTGCATAACCAAAATTCGGTACAAATTTGAATGACAAGTTGTAGATATACATCGACAGCGTCAGCGTGGAATTCGCTGGCCCGCCATTGGTAATGTTCATCGCTTCATCGAACAGTTGTAACGTGCCGATGGTCGACATCACCGAAGTAAACAGGATCACCGGTTTCAGCAATGGCACAGTGATATTAAAAAAGGTTTGTACTGGGGTAACGCCTTCCAACTTGGCCGCTTCATAAATCGACTTGTCGATGTTCTGCATCGCTGCTAGATAGAAAATCATGTTGTAGCCAGTCCAGCGCCAAGTGATCGCCAGAATGATGGTCACTTTGGCCCAAAACGGATCAGTCAGCCACGCGATCGGATGTTCAATCAGCCCAATCGTCATCAGCGCTGAATTCACAATGCCGTCGTAACCAAACATGCTTTTGAACAAGATCGAATAGGCCACCAGCGACGTCACACACGGTAGGAAAATCGCCATGCGAAACAGGCTGCGGAATTTAACGTTCGGTGAATTGAGACAAGAGGCAGTCGCTAATGACAACAAAATCATCAACGGCACCTGAACAATCAGAAAAATCAGCGTATTCGTTAATGCAGTAATAAAAACAGGGTCGTGCATCAGGCGGGTAATATTACCAAACCCGACAAACTGCACGATAACGCCTTTACCAGAATGCAGTGATAACCAAAGCGAATTAATGATCGGGTAAATCATGAACAGCATCACCAACGTGAGTGAGCCCAACACGAAACACCAACCGTTGATATCGTAAAACCGATGAAAACTGCGACTACGAACCGGAGTCATAGGCATAACACCTGTATGTGGCATGATGAAAACCTCAGCGGGAGGAACGACTGGCACATCAGCCGCCCCTCAGTTTGGCTATTGAATTTGAGCCGCTAACTGGCTATCAATCGCCTCCAGAACTTTTTCCAGTGGCATTCCTTGAAAATAAGCCGGCAACTGCGCAGCGAGAGCAGCATCAGCTTCATAGGTGTAATAGCCGTAATTCACTTTCGGCACTTTACCTAACCAATTGGCAAAATCGCTGTAGATTGCCTGACCACCAAAGAACGCATCAGGTTGCTGATAAGCTTTACCACTGCGCGCAGGCAGATAAGAGCCCACAGCACCGCGATCAGTTAAGATCTGCTGATAGAAAGCACTGTCTTTGCCGAAGGTGCTATTCAAGAAATCAATGGCTTGCGCGCTGTTGTCCGAAGTGGAAATAACATACCAGCTGGAACCACCCAGATTAGATTGGTTGGTACCGCCTTTAATGTTCAAACGAGGTGTTGGCGCAACCGCCCATTTACCCGCTTGATCTGCACCCGCTTTTACAGAGGCCGTGATCCACACACCGGTGGTGATCGTGGCCACATCGCCGTGGTTCACTGCACCCACCCATTCAGACCAGCCCATGGTTGGGCGCACAATACCGGCATCGGTCATGTTTTTTTCAATACGCAGTGCTTCTTTCAGTGCTTCGTTATTCTTGATGTTCAATGCGCCTTTTTCATCAAAATACCAGCTGCCTGCTGACTGCATCATGACGCGCACCAAACCTGGATCATTCGGGTCATTGCCTAACATCGCTTTACCGGTTTTCGCTTTCACCGCTTTACCGATTTCAATGAAACGATCCCAAGTAATGTTCTGCATATCTTCTGGTTTGAAACCCGCCTGAGCCAGCAGGTCTTTGCGGTAATACATACCGGTTACACCGGAATCGAATGGCATACCATAGGTTTTGCCGTTCATGGTCATCAGTTCAACTTTGTAAGGGGCAAATTTGCTGTAATCGACTTTGCCATCCATCGCTGCAAACGCGCCGGGATAAGAACTCAGGAATTTAGGTGCGTTGTAATCTTCCACCAGCACAATATCAGGCAATGATTTGGTCATGCCGGAAGCCAGCATGGTGTGCATCTTCTGCTCAAGATCGGCTTTCGCAAAATCAACGACTTTAATAGCAACATCAGGATGAGCTTTTTGATAAGTCGCTTTCGCCTGCTCCATGATCGCGATATTGAAGTTCGGATCCCACGCCCAAACGGTCAGTTCATTCTTTTTAGCCAGCGCAGACATGCTACAGGTTGCCACAACGACACCCAGAGTCAGGTTACGAACGAGATTGTTTTTTTCAAAAGTCATAGTGATGTTCTCCATGAACGCTTCCGGTTTGAAGCAAACTCAACAGATACTTAAAGTCACTCAGCGACACTGACACCGCGCCAACTAATATCCACAGCAATGGCCGCTGAACCTGTTTACACCACCTCCGTGTAAACGATTACCCAATCCTAACGAGGTATCATGTGGAATAGATATCGACCTTGATTCGAAACGTGACAATCATCAAATTCAGCGGCAAAACAAGTCCGCAAACGTGATGTATATCAATATGAGAGGCGGTTAAAGCGGTTGAAACATCGATGCCATGTAGAAATAAGCCTATTTTCTACATGGCATCGTTTCCAAACCACACGACATTAACCGATGTAATGATAAGTAAATTTTAGGCAGGAATGACCGGGGTCACTGAGTAACGGCGGACTAACGTGGGTATAAACAAATTGGTCACATCCGGCGCGGGTTCACCGTGTGCCAATGCAATCGCTAACCGAGCTGCTTGCGTAGCCATATCAATCACCGGATAGCGAATGGTGGTGAGATGGGGCTGTAAATAATTGGCAATTAACACGTCATCAAAGCCGATAACCGATATTTGTGTCGGAATTTTAATGCCATTATCTGTCAACGCTGATAATGCACCAGCCGCCATCGGGTCGTTGTAACAGACAATGCCCGTCACCTTTCGACCTTGACTTAACAACTCAACAACGGCGCGCTCACCACCAATTTCATCGGGTGAACCTTGAATGATGAGCCGCTCATCAACCGGAATACCGTGCTGCGTTAACGCATCGATATAACCCTGTTGACGTTCAAATGCATCGGCAATTTGATACGATGATGATAGATAGGCAATCGACCTATGCCCTTGTTGAATAAGGTGATTTGTTGCCAATTCAGCACCAAATCGATTATCTAAATTGATGCAGCGCGATTCATAACCCGGCACGGTCCGATTGATCATCACCATACCCGGCACGTGCGCCATAAAGTGCTGCAACTCTTCGTCTGAGAGCATCATGGCATGCACAACAATACCTGCGCATTGATGGCGCAGAAGCTGCTCGATAGCTTTACGTTCACGCTTGGCGTCATGATAGCTGTTCCCCACCAGCAAAAAATTACCGGTGGCATACGCAACCTGATCAACCGCTTTGACCATAATGCCAAAAAAAGGCGATGACACATCACCCACCACGATCCCCAGCGTCTCATTACCCTGATGAGAGAGCGCACGAGCATTGGCATTCGGATGATATTTCAGCTCATCCATGGCTTTTTTCACTGCGTCCCGCGATTCAGGGCTCGTTTTCGGTGAACTATTTAAAACACGGGAGACGGTTGCCACCGACACCCCTGCCAGACGAGCAACATCTTTGATGGTCGCCATATTGGTTTTTCTCCACCAGCAAGCTATTAATTAATTCAGGCAGACATACTGCCTTTATTCATGCGGCTATTTTCCCGTTTCACGATAACAAAGCTATCGTTTTGGCTGTTTTTCTTACTAAAACGCTCAGTGAGCGCTGTTTTTACATTAATTTTTACCAAGGAAATGGCTGCAAAAACAAAATAAGCACGACAAACCACAAGCAACAATGTAATCGATTACACTATCTATCTGTATCTTCTTTGGTAAAAATCCCCGACACCGGTTTTGAAGTGATATCATTCCTATCTATTTGTTACGTAATTTTGTCTAAGAGAACCGCACTATGATCCAACTTGGCCGCATGAATTCCCTTCCTATTATTAAACTCGATGAAAAAGGCGCCTGGTTGGATGCAGATGATTTAGGTCATGTGTTTGTGCCACAAAGTCAGCTGCCAGAAGCTATTAAAGAAGGCAGTACACTGGCCGTGTTCCCCTATCTCGATGGTGACAGCGAACTGGTTATCAGTGTTGATAAACCTCTCGCGCAAGTTGGCGAATTTGCGGGCATGAAAGTAATTTCCGCCAGCCGTATTGGTGCTTTCCTCGATTGGGGTTTAAAGAAAGATCTGTTTGTGCCAGCCAATGAACAAGCCAAACCAATGCAAACCGGTCACACCTACGTCGTCTATGTTTATCTCGATCGCGAAAGCCGCCCTACCGCCACCAGCCGCCTCGATCATTACTTAAGCATCGAAATGCCACTTTATGAACCGTGGGAAGAGGTCGATCTACTGATCTGCGAACAGACCGATCTCGGCTATAAAGTGATCGTGAATAAAAAATTCTGGGGCCTGATTTTCTATAACGAAATTTTCACAGCCATTAAAATTGGCCAACGCACCAAAGGTTATATCAAGAAAATTCATGAAGATGGCAAACTCGATGTCACGCTGAATAAACCGGGTTTGGCACGTAAAGATGAAGCAGGTGAAAAAATTCTGGCTCGCCTGCAAAAACAAGGTGGTTTTCTGCCTGTGGGAGACAAGAGTTCACCCGAGCTGATCTACTCTCAGTTCAGCATGAGCAAAGGCACGTTTAAGAAAGCCATTGGCGGTCTGTTTAAGCAAGGGCTGATCACCATTGAAAATGACGGTATTCGCCTAGTTTAATTGCTAATTTGACGCTATAAAAAAGCCCAGACGATCTGTTTGGGCTTAATGTGCTCGCATTCTATAAACTTTCTCTTCCAGCATTCTGGCTGGTTCATGCGGATATTCCGGATCGATCTTCATACATTGCTTACCATGCAATAATTCAATGTTATAACGAGACGCATAAAGGCTCTCTACTTCACTGTCTATCACCAATGGTAATATCGACGTCATGTCATCAGCTGATTCTGTTGTCAGTAATAAGATCTGACTGGCTAAAGGTAATAGTTCGCCTAAATGGCGAACATAGTGGCGACGAGTCTCTTCGGGCAACGCAGTCAGTGCTGCACAATCGTAAAGAGCACTAATCTCGCCTAAATCAGCGGCACATAAATCAAACAGATCGCCACACCATATTTCCACATTACTATGTGACCAACGGATAAAACGGCCATGACGTTGCCGGTTAGGGATTAAGCCGCGTCCGGCAAAAAAAGCCTGTATGGCAATATTACTGAGCTCAATACCAAAAACTTTATAACCGGCATCCAACAACCAATCCATATCCAAACTTTTGCCACACAAAGGAACCAGCACGGTATCGCCGACAGCTAAGCCGAGTGTTGGCCAGAATTGCGGTAACAGCGGGTTAATTTTTGACTGATGAAACGCAATATCATCACGCTTCCATTTCGCTTTCCATTGTTGGTTACTCATCAAACTAATCTCCTAGTTTATATGAACCAGGATTCAGTTCAGCGGAATGCGAACGGATCATGTGAACATAAGGTGGTTATCTCAAACGAATATGATCTCAATACAGATAGCGAATGATCCGGTTACCCTCTTGCCCCAAACCGGTATTTATCCGATACCACATCCGATTCCACACTTGATGATTTATGCATCGAGCGAATTAAAAATGAATGTTTCACATTAAAATACGTCAACAGTTCCTGAACTAATTGTTTATCGTCAGGGTCAACAGCCACAGAAATACAGCTGGCAATACATTCAATCATACGTGGCGCCAACCAAGGGTCGACAACCTGAGTCACCAGCGCATTTTCTTTTATTACTGTTGAAACTCGTTCGCTTTGACTGAGCATTTCAATGAGTTGCTCGGGTGTATAATTTTTTGAAGAAATAATCGGATCAGCCATTGCCGAAGCTTTCAACGCCAGATAAGACAAAAAATGGGCGGATAATTTATATTCTTCAGCATATTCAAGGAAGTGATTGATTTGCGTCTCTTTATCCCACAAACGGGCTGAAACTAACTCGTCGTATTGCTGTTTTGCTCCGTTCATGTGCATCACTCCCCTCTTTTGCGCATTAAAAACACCTTCATTGGTCTCAATGAACGACTAAGAAAGTTAAATGCAAATCCAGTGCCGGAGCGCACGCTTTTGGTGAAAGAAATGCTTAAAGCAGGAATTCGCTATTCCTGCCATTTTTTAGAGCAGAACCAACGGCTAATGAGATAGCCTGCTGGTTAATGGCATTTCGGTTGATTAACCAAAATTGGCATAGCGAGTAAAGATATGGTCAAAATACGTATCACCACTTGATGACTGAGATTTCGCCGTTTTCTTTTTTTGCGATGGTTGAATAAAAGAGGCATGACGTAAGTTAAAATAAGCCAACAACTCCTTTTCTAACCGCTCATCTTCTGGCTCTAATGCGACAGAAAGTGATTCTCTGACACATTTAGCAATAGTCGGTGTAGTCCACGGACTTTCATCTTTAGTCACTAACGAGTTTTCTTTGATAATCTCTGAAATGCGTTCATTTTTAACGATTATTTCAATAAGTTGCTCAGTCGAATACTCTTTAGAGGAAATAACTACGCTTGGTGTCGCAATCGGTTTTAAGCCTAAATAGGACAAGAAATGATCAGCGAGTTTATATTCATCAAGATATTCAAGAAAAAAACTGATTTGAATATCTTTATCCCAGACTCGTTCCACTAATAGCGCTTCATATGCCTGCTTTATACTACTCACAACATCCCCTTAATATTCAATACATCAATAAGTTAGCTGAACCAATGCAGCAGTATGCTTTTTCACAATAATATTATGATTGTTTCATCTGTAGCTATTGGGGATGTCTAAAAATGAGAACAACGGTCAGTTTGTGATAAATATCTCGCTGATATTTCAATTATTTCCCTACTAAAAGCATCGAACAGCTCTCTTTTTTTGTTATCAAAAAGAAAGGAAAACGTTGTGAATAGTGTTGCATCGAAGTGATTCTGCTACAATTCAGCCCTTCCCATCAGCCTATATCTATAGAAAGGAACTCTATGAGCCTTGCAGATAAAGTTCTTGCGGTAAACGACGATTTACCAATTCGCACTGATAAGCCCGTTCACTCCGGTAAAGTACGTAGCGTGTACTGGCTTACAGCTGAAGACAGTGCCCGTTTGATCCGTGAAAAAGGTTACGATGTGCCTGCTGATGCGCCGCTGGCCATCATGGTGATCAGTGATCGTATCTCTGCTTTCGATTGCATTTGGCAAGGTGAAGACGGCTTAAACGGTGTGCCAGGTAAAGGTGCTGCGCTAAACGCCATTTCTAATCACTGGTTCAAGTTGTTCAAACAAAAAGGTTTGGCTGACAGCCACATTCTGGATATTCCACATCCGTTTGTTTGGATCGTGCAAAAAGCACGTCCGGTAATGGTTGAAGCCATTGCCCGTCAGTACATCACTGGCTCTATGTGGCGTGCATATAGCAAAGGCGAACGTGAATTCTGTGGCATTACCCTGCCAGAAGGGCTGCAGAAAGAGCAAAAACTGCCAGAAACACTGATCACCCCATCCACTAAAGGTATTATGCGTGGCTTGGAAGGTGTACCTGAAGCGGATGACGTTAACGTTTCCCGCGCCGATCTGGAACGTCATTATAAAGCCTTCAATTTCTTAAGTATTGCCGATATCGATCAGTATGAAAAATTACTGAAAGAAGGCTTTAACGTAATTAGTGACGCCTTAGCCGCACTGGATGAAGTCTTTGTTGATACTAAATTTGAATTTGGTTACGTCAAAGATGCGGCCGGCAACGACAAACTGATCTATATGGATGAAGTTGGCACTCCAGATAGCTCCCGTATTTGGGATGGTGCTGCTTACCGTGAAGGTAAAATCATCGAGCAATCGAAAGAAGGTTTCCGTCAGTGGTTGCTAAACCACTTCCCTGATCCGGATATTCTGCTCAATAAAGACCGTATGCCTGAACGCGCCGCACTGGCCCGCGACAACAAGTTGCCAGAAGTCGTTATGATGGATATTTCCCGCACTTATGTTGGTATCGCGGAAAAGATCATCGGCCAGAAGCTGCCTCTGAGCGAAAATCCGAAACAGGAAATCATCGATATTCTGCGCAAACAGTATCAACTGATTGCTGAATAAGTCGATTTAATAAAAAAGGGAGCATTAAGCTCCCTTTTTTATATCGGTGAAAATATCTGAATTGGTGCATCAGTTTCACCTTTACACATCACGCTATATTCTGTTCCCCACGATACTTGCCTACTACCCCACCAATAACGGGCAAACCCCGCCTTTAGTAAGCCCCATAACCGTGCAGGCATTTATACGCACCGGCAAAACAAGCATATATCTTAGTGATTTATAAAGATGTAACCGATATTTACCTTAAATTTGAGATTCAAGCTGCTCTGGCATGACCCTTGCGTTAGTTAAATTACAAGGAAGTCCCGAGGAGACAGTTATGCTGAAAGTCCACCTACCGGGTCCCGGGTTATACGATGAAATGTTACAACCTGACGGACAATGCCGAAGCCATTACGATACCTACTGGCAATGGCTGACCCGAACTGACGAAAAAACGATTAAACAGAAACAAGAAGAAGCAAATCTGCTGTTCCACCGAGTTGGCATCACGTTCAACGTTTACGGTGAAGAAGACGGCGCAGAACGACTTATCCCTTTCGATAATATCCCTCGCATCATTCCTGCCAGCGAATGGCAGCAGCTCGATAAAGGCATTCGCCAACGCGTTACCGCGCTGAATGCATTCTTACATGACATCTATCACGAACAGCACATCTTGAAAGCCGGCGTTATTCCTGCGGCACAAGTGCTGGCTAACGCGCAATATCAGCCCTGCATGCAAGGCGTTGATCTGCACCGCAACACCTATGCACACATCACCGGCGTGGACATGATCCGCAACCATGATGGCAGTTATTACGTGCTGGAAGATAACCTGCGTACGCCATCTGGTGTCTCTTACATGCTGGAAAACCGCAAGATGATGATGCGGCTATTCCCTGAATTGTTCCGCCAGCAACGGATTGCACCGGTAGAACGTTATCCTGCGTTATTGCTGCAAACATTACGTGAAAGTAGCCCGGTCGATAACCCTAACGTGGTGGTCATGACGCCGGGTCGCTTCAATAGTGCTTATTTCGAACACAGCTTCTTAGCGCAACAGATGGGTGTCGAGCTGGTTGAAAGCGCCGATCTGATGGTGCGTGATGGCAAAGTGTTTATGCGCACCACCACCGGTCCACAGCGAGTGGATGTTATTTATCGCCGCATTGATGATGCGTTTCTCGATCCACTGGCGTTTAACCCGACGTCATTGATCGGGGTGCCGGGTTTGTTGTCGGCTTATCGCTCTGGTGGCGTGGTATTAGCCAATGCGATTGGTACTGGTGTCGCCGATGATAAATCGATCTACCCGTATGTTCCGAACATGATCAAATTCTATCTGGATGAAGAGCCAATCTTGCACAACGTGCCGACGTGGCAATGCCGTGAGCAAGACGATCTGCGTTATGTGCTGGAACATTTAGATGAACTGGTGGTGAAAGAGGTTCATGGTGCCGGTGGTTATGGCATGTTGATAGGCCCCTGTGCCAGCAAAGCAGAAATTGCCAAATTCCGCGAATTATTAAAAGCGCGCCCCGATAACTATATTGCGCAACCGACCCTTTCGCTCTCTACTTGCCCGACGTTTGTTGAGTCTGGAGTGGCACCACGTCACATTGATTTACGCCCATTTGTCTTAAGTGGTAAAGAAATCCGGCTGGTCCCTGGTGGTTTAACGCGCGTTGCGCTCACCGAAGGCTCGCTGGTTGTGAACTCCTCTCAGGGTGGTGGCACAAAAGATACCTGGGTTATGGAGGACAACTTATGCTGAGTCGTACCGCAAGTGAACTTTATTGGATGGCCCGTTTTCTGGAACGCGCCGAAAACACAGCGCGTATGCTGGATGTCACGCAAACCATGTCGCTGATGCCGCTGATTGATGCTGACAACAGTGAATTGATTGCCCCACTTACTATCACAGGCACCCATGAACCGTTCATGGCGCGCTACAAAAATGTCAGCATGGATAATTTGCTGGCGTTTTTTGGGCTGGATGAAGAGAACCCAAGTAGCATTTTTAGCTGCATCCGCATGGCTCGTGATAACGCACATTCCGTGCGCGGCAAAATTCCCTCTGAAGTATGGGAAAGCATCAATGCAACCTGGCTGGAAATTAAAACCTTACGTAAAAAAGGGATCAACCATAGCAGTGCACAGGCCTTCCTCGATTGGGTAAAAGAGCGCTCTCACCTGTTCCGTGGTGCCACGTTCGGCACCATCATGCGCGGTGATGTGCTGTGGTTTATCCGTCTCGGTACATTCATTGAACGTGCGGACAATACCGCTCGTATTCTGGATGTGAAATATCAGGTTATTCAGGAAGACGAAGACAGCGTGCGCGAGTTTTATCGCTGGAACGCGTTACTGCGCTCCGTCGGCGCATATGAATCACATCAGACGCTGTATAAAGGCTTATCACGCCAATCGGTCGCAGAGCTGCTGATCTTACGCAATGAAGTACCACGTTCGCTGCGCGCCAGCCTTGAAGAAGTTGAGCAATTATTAGCACTTATCGAAGGTAATGCCGGCCATGAACCGCGTCGACTAACAACAGTGCTCAACGCCAACTTACGGTTTGGCAAAATTGAAGAAGTCTTCGCGGAAGGTGTTCATCAATATCTGACCCGATTCCTGAATGACATTGGTGCCATTGGACAAAGCATCCACAGAGCCTATTTGGAGGCCTTATGAAATTAACCATCGATCATCATACTCAATATCATTATGCCGAGATGGTACGTCACAGCACTCAATATCTGCGCCTGACACCACAAACCTCGCAACGCCAGCGTATTGTCAGCTGGCAATTAGACTTGCCGGAACAAGCTACCATTACGACCGATGGTTACGGCAACATATTGCATGTATTGAGCCTCGACACCCCGCATGAAACCATTCAGATCCATGCACACGGTGAAGTCGAAATTCTGGAAGACGAATTAGATGATGCAATAGAGCTCATTTCACCACTGACCTATTTGCGTAGTTCATCGTTGACACATGCGACTGCACCAATACGTGTATTAGCACAGCAACATCATGATGACAGCCAGCCACTCGTTGGTTTGCAATCGCTGATGCAAGCCATTCTGGAGAAAATGCCATACACCCCCGGCGCCACGGATGTATCGTTTTCCGCCGACGAAGCATTAGCCGCCAGCAATGGCGTGTGTCAGGATCACACACATGTATTTCTGGCTTGTTGCCGCAGTGTTGGTATTCCTGCCCGTTATGTCAGCGGTTATCTTTACACGCCTGACAGCGCCCATGTTGCTATGCACGCTTGGGCTGAAGTGTGGCTGAACGATCGTTGGAATACTTTCGATATCACTAATAATACCTGTACCCCTAACCAGCATTTGAAATTGGCTGTCGGAATGGATTATCTGGATGCCTGCCCAGTCCGTGGTGTGCGTTTTGGTGGCGGTAGTGAAGCCATGCAGGCAAAAGCGGCGGTAAATTTACTCGACGTGCAACAGCAACAATGATAGAAAGCTGTCACGCTGATGATTGAAGTATAAAGGGAAGCGAAATGACTTATTGTGTTGCCATGCGTCTTGCTGAGGGTGTGGTTTTTGCGTCAGATTCACGCACCAATGCGGGCGTTGACCATATTGCCATCTTCAAAAAATTACACGTTTTTGAAAAAGATGATCGTGTATTGGTGCTGCAAAGCGCCGGCAACCTGGCAACAACACAAAGTGTGCTGACCTTATTACGCCAACGCATCAATCAAGATTGCCCGAACCTGATGAACGTGAGCTCGTTATACGACGCAGCCGCACTTGTCGGCAATGTTATTCGGGAAGTGATCCAGCGTGACGGTGGGCAACAACAAGGCCATATCAACTTCGGTTGTAATATCTTGCTAGGCGGGCAGATAAAAGGCGATGTGCATCGGCTGTTTCATATCTACCCAGAAGGTAACTTCATCGAAGCAACTGAAGATACCCCCTATTTCCAGATTGGTGAGAGTAAATACGGCAAACCAATCATCGATCGGGTGCTGAATTTTAACACCTCTCTAGAAACTGCCATGCAGTGTGCGTTGATCTCCATCGACTCAACACTGCGTAGCAATCTATCGGTTGGCTTACCGCTAGATGCACTGATTTATCCAAAAGATTCGTTCAGTGCAGCTCAACAATATCGCATTACCGAAAAACACCCTCACTTTCTGGCTTTACGTCAGGCATGGGGCGAAGGTCTGCAAAAAATCTTCAGCCAATTGCCACCATTTGATCTTTAAACTGATTTTTTGTCGCTATTGCCAGATGCAATCACACTGTTTGTATCTGGCGTCGCCACTCGCGTTACCAGCAACTGATCGATTTTGTAACTATCGATATCAACCACTTCAAATTTATAACCGGAATGAATGACATAGTCGGTGCGTTTCGGAATTTTACGCAGCATAAACATCATAAATCCGGCAATCGTCTCGTAATTTTCATACTCGGGAAATTCTTCAATATTCAGCACGTGCATGACATCATCGATGGGTGCGATGCCATCGATCAACCATGAATTTTCATCACGCTGTACGATTTGTTCTTCCTGATGCTGGTTCACCAAATCGCCCATCAAGGTGTTCATGATGTCATTCAGCGTCAGAATCCCTACCACCAGCGCATATTCGTTCAGAATAACGGCAAAGTCTTCGCGGGAACCTTTAAAACCTTCCAGTGCTTCCGTCAGTGTCAGCGTGTCAGGAATGATCAGCGGCGTTTGGATCAACTTATCATCAGTCAATGCGATAGGCTGTTTATTCAAAACCCGTAGCAAAATATCTTTGGAATCGACATAACCCAGCACAGTATCAATATTGCCATCACACACCAGAAACTTGGAATGTGGATGCTCTGCAATGATTTGTTTGATCTGTTCTTCGGTTTCTCGGCGCTCGAAATAGATGATGCCATCGCGGGATGTCATGATTGACGGAACCGTTTTAGAGTCCAATTCAAACACGTTTTCAATCAGATGATGTTCCTGTTCGCGCAATACCCCCGCCTGCGCACCTGCAGTCATCATGGCGTAGATATCATCGGGCGTAATAACTTCTTTATAGGTCGTTGGCAGATTAAATAAACGGAACAATACATTGGCTAACCCATTGAATATCCAGACCAATGGTTTAAATACCGCCACACAAAACAACATCGGTGTAACAATGTGGGTCGCAATACGTTCTGGAGACATCATCGCTAATCGTTTCGGGATCAAATCAGCAAATAAGATGAACACTGACGTCACCACCACAAACGAAATCGCAAAGCTGATGCTATTTAACAGTGGTGGCTCAACCCAATACGTCAGGATCTGCGACACCGAAGGCGTTAAAGCTGATTCACCAATAATACCGCCTAAGATTGCAACCGCATTTAACCCAATCTGCACAACAGTAAAGAAATGCCCCGGCTGTTCCTGCAGCGCAATAACCTTACTGGCTTGCTCACTGCCCGCTTCGGCCAGTTGTTGCAATTTCAATTTGCGGGAGGCAGCAAGCGCTATTTCTGAAACAGAAAAAAACGCACTGGCGATAATCAATGCGGCGATAGCCAAAAAACTGTTCGTCATGATATGAACTCGTAGTGAGAGAGTGAGATGCCGAAAATCGATGACATTGCGTTAAGTATGCCACTAAATCATTGTTCTGTTACCGAATTACGGTCAAATGATTGATTTCCTCAATCAAAAAAAGATGTTTCCGAATGCCCTCGCGTTTTACTGCTACTGTAAATATATAAATCCATTTTCTTGTCTGACAAGAATAACGCATGCAGTAAAAGGATTTTATGAACCCTAAAATTAAAGAGTTACTTGATCGCATTCGCCAGCTTGAAGATCAAATCGATCAGGAAGTGCAGCGGCGCCGAACCGAACTGCATGCTGACTTTGCCAATAAACGAGTTAGATTTGAACAAGAGGTAAAAGCACAACAACGTCGTTTTAAAATGGGGGTGGTGAAATATGTTTTACATGCCCAGATACGCCATTTGTTATCCGCCCCATTTATTTACTCCATGATTTTTCCGTTGCTTCTTCTGGATCTGTTTGTAACCGTATATCAAGTGATCTGTTTCCCGTTATATCGCATTCCCCGGGTTCGAAGAAGCGATTATATGATCTTCGATCGTACTCATCTGGCCTACCTGAATCTGGTCGAAAAAATCAATTGTGCCTACTGTTCTTATGGCAATGGTTTAGCATCGTATCTGAAAGAGATTGCAGCGCGCACAGAACAATACTGGTGTCCAATCAAGCATGCTCGCCGCACATTACAGACCCATTCTTATTACAGCGGCTTTGTGGATTATGGAGATGCTGAAAGCTATCGACGAGAATTACAAACACTCCGCGATGAACTGACAAAACTCGATGCAGATAAGCAAGATCCAACATAAGGCCTCGCGATGAGGCCTTAGTTTGCTAGTTTGACAACTGCTGTTTCAGATAAGCAATAATATCCATCGATTCATACAACCAATGGCTTTGCCCGTCATCACCTTGAATACGCAAGCATGGGACCTGACGTTTACCACCACCAACCATTAATGCTTCCAGATGAGCACCTTCCGAAATATTACGATTTTCAAGTTTAATATCTGCAGTCTGGCAAAAATCAGTGACCCGAACACAGTAAGGGCAAGATGGGCGCATATAAAGTGCAAGACGAGCAAGATCTGATACGGCTGGTAATGACATAACGCTTCTTCCTTCACGATTAGATAACGAATGATTGTAACACGACATTATTAGCACAAACGTCCCCGGCATAACCTGAATTTTTTCCATCTGAGTTCGGGGAATTGACTAAGCTAATGTTAGCTATGTTTATGCGTAAATATTGACTGAAGGTTATCAGAGTCAACAGCGAGTAAAGAGGATCGCTGACGAGGCTGCATAAAAACCTAGAAGGAGAACGATCATGAAAGACCAAAAGGAGAAACTGACTACTAGCGCCGGTGCTCCCGTACCCGACAATCAAAACACCATGACCGCAGGCCCACGTGGGCCAGTGTTACTGCAAGATGTCTGGTTTTTAGAGAAGCTCGCTCATTTTGACCGCGAAGTGATTCCTGAGCGCAGGATGCATGCCAAAGGTTCAGGCGCATATGGCACATTCACTGTCACCCACGATATTACACGTTATACCAAAGCCAAGATCTTTTCCCAAATCGGCAAAAAAACCGATCTGTTCGTGCGATTCTCGACCGTCGCAGGAGAGCGCGGTGCAGCGGATGCCGAACGCGATATTCGTGGTTTTGCGATTAAATTTTACACCGAAGAAGGTAATTGGGATTTAGTCGGAAATAACACACCGGTTTTCTTTCTACGCGACCCATTAAAATTTCCTGACCTGAACCATGCAGTAAAACGCGACCCGCGCACGAACATGCGCAGCGCCAGAAATAACTGGGATTTTTGGACATCGTTACCAGAAGCTCTCCATCAAATTACCATTGTAATGAGTGATCGTGGCATACCGGCAACTTATCGGCATATGCATGGATTTGGCAGCCATACTTTCAGTCTGATTAACGCAGACAATGAACGTTTTTGGGTAAAATTCCATTTCCAAACACAACAAGGGATCAAAAACCTGAGCGACGAGGAAGCCAGTGCCATTGTTGGTTCAGACCGCGAGAGCCACCAGCGAGATCTCTATGAAAGCATTGAAAAGCATGACAATCCAAAATGGAAATTGTTCATTCAGGTGATGCCGGGAAAAGACGCCGCCAACTGCCCGTATAACCCATTTGACCTGACTAAAGTCTGGTATCACAGCGATTACCCATTGATCGAAGTCGGTGAAATGGAGCTAAACCGTAACCCGGAAAACTATTTTGCAGAAGTAGAACAAGCGGCATTTAACCCCGCCAATGTTGTGCCCGGCATAAGCTTCTCGCCGGACAAAATGTTACAGGGGCGCTTATTTTCATACGGCGATGCCCAACGCTATCGGTTAGGTGTAAACCATCATCATATTCCGGTTAATGTGCCACGTTGTCCGTTCCACAGCTATCACCGCGATGGTGCTATGCGAGTCGATGGTAATCATGGCGGGACACTCGGTTATGAACCGAATAGCTATCAAGAATGGCAACAACAACCTGATTTTTCTGAACCACCGTTAGCGCTTGATGGTGCAGCCGATCACTGGGATCACCGAACCGATGAAGATTATTATTCTCAGCCAGGTAAATTGTTCCGGCTAATGAATGCAGATCAGCAAAAAACGTTGTTTGAAAATACAGCGCGGGCTATGGGTGATGCCCCTAAAGAAATTAAGATCCGCCATATTAGTAACTGCCTGAAAGCTGATCCGGCTTATGGAGCTGGGGTGGCAAACGCGTTAGGTATCTCACTTAACGATGTTCCCAAATAGCTGTTGGTAGATTAAGAGATATACAGACACCGGCATCACCTGATGCAGGTGTCTGTTCTTTTTCAACAGGCGTAATCGAATACCAGAATATCCGCAATATGCGGTCTGAACCGTGGCTTCATTTTTTGATGTTCAGGATGTGGCAGATAGTTATCGCGCGCTGTTTCATCGATGAAATCCATCGCTATACAATGGGTAAAATGTTTATTTTTCCCTTCTGGACTCACATTTTCACCAGCTGTTACTGCAACAATTCCATCAATTTTGTCTTTAGCGGCAACAAATAATGCCAAGATTTCTGCAATATCCTGCTCGGTTGTTGCCGGTGTAAATTGCAGCAATAAAAGATGTCTTATCATTATGATTCCTATAAAACTTATCCAAAAATACTTAGCGTTCTTTTTTTCATTATGTCGTAACGAGATTGCTGGCAGCAATACTTTAGACACTGCTATTGTTTAGGCATACAAAGCGTTATTTTCCGCTAATCAGCCGAATGGGAGTCATACTATGACCACAAATACCTATCAGGAAACCGAACCATCATTGAGTGAAGTGGAAGCGTTTACCGGCCCTGTGGTGCTGGATTTTGGTAATGAATGGTGCGGCTTTTGCCAAGCCGCGTTGCCGTTTATAGCCACAGCAATAGCCGAACATGCGCAAATACCACACATCAAAATTGCCGATGGCCATGGCAAACCATTAGGACGAGCCTTCAAAGTTAAACTGTGGCCGACATTGATCTTTCTCAGTAATGGCAAAGAGATCGCCCGCTTAGTACGACCAGACAATACCAACGCGGTACGAGATGCACTGGCCCTCATCGATAATGCGACGAATTAACATCTACACTATAAATTATTAACAACAGAGAGATAATGTTAAACTAAACGGCTGACTGGTTATTGGAGTGCTGTTTTGTTTCGTTTTCATTGCGAAGGTTTTAATGGGGAAAACGCTGATATATCAGTGCTGGCGGTGGATTGGTCTATTCAGGGAGAAGTCTCCTTTTCTTGTAATGATGATCAATTGGCTTGTCTGTTACTCAGCGGGTGTCGTAGTGATAGCGGTGGGTTTTTCAATCTGCTGGCAGGCACTAAACCCATGTATGTCGAGCAGTGGCTAGACTATCTGCAAGAACATCAGAAGATAAAACAGGTCAGCGTAAAAATCAGTCTGCCCGATGATGAAAAATACAGCGAAGCTATGGGGTTGGATGAAGAAAATATCCAGCAACTTTTACCGCTGATATTTAAAGTCGGTGGTTTTAACCGTCTGCAATTAAATCGTTATCTGAAACAGCGCAACAATCCATCTACCCTATCGACTCGCTACGGGCAGGCTGAATTGCAGCGCTATCGGTTACTCAACGACATCATTCGTTTACTCAACAAATTACGCCGCTGAGTAAGCGTTACAACTGAGAAGTACAATGTGGGCAACGCGTTGCCTCTATTGCGATATCGGAACAGCAATGTGGGCATTTTTTGGTACTAACTGGTTTAGGTGTTTCATTAGCACGCAAACGATTCATACCTTTTACCAGCATAAACAGCGCAAAAGCCACGATAGTAAAGCTGATGATCGCATTCACGAACAAACCAAAATTCAGCGTTACCGCCCCTGCCGCCTTAGCATCTGCCAGACTGTGATAAGGCGCCGCTGCTTTAGCACCTTCTTTCAACACCACAAAAAAGTCAGAAAAATCCACGCCACCGAGTAATAAACCAATCGGTGGCATCAGCACGTCATCGACCATGCTTTTCACGATCGCACTGAAAGCCGCACCAATAACAATACCAACCGCCATATCAACCACATTGCCACGCATGGCAAACTCTTTAAATTCCTTAAACATATTCATCTCCGTGATTTACTTTTAATCCATCAAATTAAAACGTGACCGCCCAGATAAAACAACAAAATAAATACATCTTCATTAACTAAATATTTTTACAAATGAATCCCATCTGATAAGCGTAAACTATTTCTCAGATCTTATTGGAGGAATACTGATGAAAGCTGGAGTGATAGGAACAAATTGGGGACGAGTTCACGTTCAAGGGCTACGCAAAGCAGGCTGTGACGTTATCGCAATGATGGCACACGATGCGGACATAGTTGCCAAAATTGCCATGGAAGAAGGCATTCCTAATCATGGCACAGACTTATCTGTGTTTCAGGATTGTGATGTAGTCGCTATTGCAACGCCAACGGCCAGCCATCTGAATTATCTTGCGGCTCTACAAGACAAGATAATTTTGTGCGAAAAACCGCTTGGCCTGACACCTGATAATCAAGCTCAGTTTTTAGCACTCAACGCCAAACGTAGTTATGTCAGTTTCCCGTTTCCTTTTCTTGATTCCGCCAAACAACTACAACAACTGATCAACAGTGGTGATTTTGGTGAGCTGTTACGCATTACTGTTGTTGCCGGTGTTAACCTGCCCTATCCGAAAACACCGGTGGAATGGTTTATGGAAGATATGATCCACCCCATCTCGCTGCTGACACACTTATTTGGCGAAATGCGGTTTCTTGACGCCCGCCAAGGATCTGGCTGTAATATTTCCGCCCAAATGCAATGCCAGCATGCACTGGTTGACCTGATGTTATGTCCGTGGCCAAAACCGGGGTTGCATTTCGATATCACGCTGATCGGCAGTAAAAATGCTTACCAGCTACGCGGCGGTTTCCGCCCTGATCGCCAATGGTGGATGGAACCGCTCATGATCGATGACGTAGCACAAAATACAGGCGAAGCGGCGGAAAATGCAATCTGGATCCGGGCCAACCACCGAGTAGCTAACGCACTGATTGCACATCAGAAAGGTGAAATCAACGACCAACAAGCGATGGAACTCGGTCTATTCCCATTGCAGCGCGCTTTGGCGATGGAGCAAAGCCTGTTACCCTTGTGGCAAGCACTAGCTCAGTATGATCAGAGCCCGACATTAGCTGGTAATATGGTCTGGCAAACCGCTTAATGATTAATTGCACCACTTAACTTGTACCATTTAACTATTGCAGGAATTCTCAGCCGTCATGTATCAATGGATATTAGTTGCTGCCATGAGTAATCCATGGGCGCTTCAAAGCACACCAAGTAGTGGTACAGCAGAAGCAATCGGTGGTTATGCCGCCGGTTGTCTGCAAGGTGCTGTTGCAGTACCTGAATATGGCACGGGATATCAAATTCTGCGCCCTAAACAAAAACGTTATTATGGTCATCCGATCATGCGGCAATACGTTCTCGATCTGGCTCGTCAAGCGCGCAAAATGGGGTTACCCGATATTCTGGTCGGCGATATGGCCATGGCCAAAGGCGGCCCGTTTAATAGTGGGCATCGCAGCCATCAAAGTGGGCTGGATACGGATTTCTGGTTCCGCTTTGCGACTAAAAAACTGAGTACTTCGGAGCGGAACAATATCCAACCGCTTGAGATGGTCGATTTTAGTCAGAATAAAGTGAACAAAAACTTCAGTTCACAGCAAATCACCCTACTGAAACTCGCGGCACAAGACCCACGTGTAGAGCGAATTTTCGTCAACCCACCGATCAAAGAAGCCATGTGTGAGCAATTCCGTGGCACTGACCATGCCTGGTTAGGCAAATTACGCCCATGGTTTGGTCACAGCGCTCATTTCCATGTGCGTTTACATTGTCCTGTTGGCAGCAAAGACTGTGAACCGCAGAAACCATCGCCAGCCGGTGATGGTTGTGGAGAGGAATTACAATCATGGCTCAACAAGCCCGCGGTAGTCAGTAGCAAACCGGTACCTAATCCGATGCCAGTTTTGCCCGAACGTTGCGACATACTGCTGTCGAAAAAACAACGATGAGTTTGATCTGGCAACTAGGATGGTTTTTCCGCGCTAACTGGCAGCGATATTCGCTGACGGTCACCATCCTCTGTCTGATTGCCATCGTGCAAACCAAAGTCCCGGCATTAATAGGCGGGATGATTGATACCGTCGTGCATGCGCCAGTCGGCGGTTCAATCTGGCCACAATTCCAACCACAAGTGCTGACATTACTGGCTATCGGCCTGCTGGTTTATATTTTGCGTTATGTCTGGCGCGTCGCGTTATATGGCGCAGCCTACAAACTCGGCTATTTGTTACGCCAACGGCTGTATCAGCATTATCTCGCGATGGATCAGCATTTCTACCAGACACACCGTACTGGTGAGCTGATGGCACATGTCAGTAATGACATTCAGGCGGTAGAAATGACCGCCGGTGAAGGCATTCTGACATTAGTCGATTCGATATTTATGGGTTGTCTGGTGCTGGGGATCATGATCACCCAATACTCCCTGCCGCTAACCATAATCTCGTTATTGCCCTTACCTATCATGGCTTTTCTGGTTGCCCGTATTGGGCGAGAAATTCACCATGCTTTTGGTAAAGCACAAGCTGCTTTCGGTGATGTAAACAATATTGCTCATGAAAATATGAGTGGTTTACGTACTTTGCGGCTATTTGCCGCCGAGCAATATGCAGAACAACAAATGCAGCATAAAGCCGAGCAAGCTAATCAGGCCAATCTGCAAGTCGCCCGCGTGGATGCCAAATTTGAACCAGTTATTTATCTGTGTATTGGCAGTGCTTATTTACTCGCCATTTCCGGTGGTAGCTGGTTAGTTTGGCAACAGCAATTAACTATCGGCCAACTCACCAGCTTCAGTCTCTATTTAGGGCAATTAATATGGCCTATGTTTGCTATTGCCTGGTTATTTAACATTCTGGAACGAGGGAATGCTGCCTATCAACGCATTCAGACAGTACTAAATACAAAAGCGCAACTGACATCCGGAACTGCGGAAAGGCCCGCCCTCAGCGGTAATATGGATATTCAGCTGGAACGTTTTGAAAATGAAACCGGTATTGCACTCTTGCAGCAGATCAACCTGCAGATCAAACCCGGTGAGTTGGTGGGTATCGTCGGGCCAACGGGTGCTGGGAAAAGTACACTGCTGAAACTGATACAACGTTTCGCCGATCCTCTGCTGGGCCATATCTCTTTACAGCAAAAACCATTACCTGAATGGTCGCTCTCTGATCTACGCCAGCAATTTGCCTATGTACCTCAAGAACCTTATCTATTCTCACTTTCAGTAGCCGACAACATTGCATTAGGCCGCCCTGATGCAACATTAGAACAAGTCATTGCAGCTGCTAAACTGGCTGAATTAGACCGCGATATTCAAGGCTTACCACAAGGTTATCAAACCCCCGTTGGCGAACGTGGTATCACCCTTTCCGGTGGTCAGAAACAGCGACTGGCATTAGCCCGAGCCTGGTTAACCCAACGCCCTTATTTGTTATTGGACGATGCGCTTTCTGCCGTGGATGCAAAAACTGCATCCCGCATTTTGCATAACCTGCAATCTAGTAGCCATAACATGACCTTGCTGATGGTGACACACCGGCTACAAGGGTTAGAACATGCCGATCAGATCCTGGTACTGGAACAAGGCGAACAACGAGAGTTAGGTCGTCATCAAATATTGTTAGAACAAAACGGCTGGTATGCAAAAACCTGGCGTTATCAGCAATTAGAACAAGCACTGACAGAGGACGAAAATGAGTAATACCTTGTTGCGTCTTTTGAAATACTGCCGACCGCATTTGCGCTTGATCTGCATCGGGTTGGGATTTTTATTCTCATCTTCTTTGGCTGAAGTTAGCGGCCCATTGCTGATTAAATATTTTATTGATACTTCACTAGCAACTGGGCATTGGATCGCTCATGAAATTGGCCTATTCATCATTACCTATTTGTCACTGCAAGGGCTAGCTGCCTTCAGCAGTTATAAACAAGCCTTATTGTTTAGCCGAGTAGCGCAATACATTGTCAAAGGGCTGCGACAAGAAACGTTCTCCGCCGCACTACGCTTACCAGCCCGCTATCTGGACAATCACCAGACTGGCCATCTGATCTCGACCATCAGTAACGATACCGAAACATTGCTCCAGCTTTACATTCAGGTGATCGGTCAATCTATCCATAAAGTTGTGCTACTGACGGGTATTTTGAGCGGCATGTTCTGGCTTAACTGGCAGCTGGCGTGCCTGATATCCATCATGATCATCATGTCCATCGCTGTGATGCAAATCTACCAACGTTGTTCCATGCCATGGTCACGACAAGCTCGGCAACTCACCTCAGACCTCAACCACCAGCTCAGTGAAACGCTGCAAGGCATTCCAATCATTCAGTCACTGGTGCAAGAAAAACATTTTGCCGATAAATTTGCAGCAACTAATCAGCAACAATTGCAGGTCAGAAAAAAAGTACTGCAACTCAACGGCCTACTACTGCGCCCAATGATCGACCTGTTGTATATCTTCACTATCGGCACATTACTCAGCTGGTTCGCTATACAAGGAACCTCACAAATTGCAGTCGGCGTTATCTATGCGTTTGTGAGCTATATGGGGCGAATGGTTGAACCATTAAATGATCTCACCAACCAACTCACGCAGATCCAACAATCCCTGATTGCTGGCGAACGTATATTTACTTTGCTCGATGAACAAAAAGAACCTGTCGGTGAATACCAGCAACCGATAGAAGGTAACATCCAATTTCAGCATATCCATTTCCGCTATCAGCAGGATGGTAATCCTATCTTGCAAGATATCAATCTGGAATTGTATAAAGGGAAAATGATGGCACTGGTAGGCCATACCGGCAGTGGCAAATCGACTATTTTGCACCTGCTGAGCGGCATGTATCAGCCGACATCAGGCAACATCATCGTAGAGCAACACCCGATTGAAAAATGGAACATCAGCAGCTTACGTTCACAGCTTGGTGTGATTCAACAAGACCCGTTTATTTTTGCCGGTTCAGTGGCTGATAATATCCGTTTTGGTCGCCCGAATATCAGTGATGACGACATCACACAGGTATTAAATCATGTGCAGTGGTTTGAAAGTATTAACCACAATGAAACGGTTTCAATGCAGTTACAGGAAGGCGGTAAAAATCTCTCTGCGGGCCAACGTCAGTTACTTTCTTTCGCTCGTGCTTTGGTAACCCACCCACCTGTACTGATCCTGGATGAAGCAACCGCAAATGTGGACTCACAGACCGAACATCATTTGCAACAAGCGATTGCTTCTATTCGGCACCAACACGCCTGGCTCATTGTGGCCCACCGGTTATCTACCATTGTCGATGCTGATGAGATATTGGTGCTACAGCACGGTAAGATTATTGAGCGAGGAAATCACAGCAGTTTACTGGCTGCCAATAAGCACTATGCGACGCTGTATCAGCTACAACAATTAGCCGTAAAATAGACACTTAGGTTGTCGATATAATGTTGCGGCGTTGTTAAATCGAAGACAAAAAAAAAGCGCCGCAGGGCGCTTTTTTATCTGTCACTGTAAATAATTACAGGATAGTTACGTTTTCAGCCTGTGGGCCTTTCTGGCCTTGAGTCACAGTGAACTGAACACGTTGGCCTTCAGCCAGGGTTTTGAAACCGGTAGAGTTGATAGCACGGAAGTGAACAAATACATCCGGACCTTCATCCTGCTGAATAAAACCAAAACCTTTAGCTTCGTTGAACCATTTTACTTTGCCAGTACGTACAGACATAACACATTTCCTAACACAAAATACTTGAGCCTCTCGGCCGTTAACGCTGAAAGAGGTTTACTTAATAAGACAATATCGACTTTCTTTATGGGAAAGAAAACATTTGCCAAGTAAGCGCAGGCGCTCAATCAGTTAACTGTAATCTAAAGCATTTCATGATGAAGTCAATTAAAAACATTAGTGAAAAAAATAATATTTCTTTTACAATTGGTTAGTATTTAATTGAGATACACCACCAAGGATAACAATCATGAAAAACGGGATTTTGTATGCAGCAATTGCTGCCGCTCTTGGCGCAGGCGCATACTTCGCTATTCAACAACAGAATGCTGGCGACACTGCAGGCACACTGAACTATGTACCCGCTGACACTCTAGTGTTTATGGGCGATCTTGAGCCAGCCTCTTGGAAAGAGACTATTTCGCCCCTGCAAGCTCGTTTTTCTCAATTATTTACTGGCGGTGCATCAACCTCAGTTCAGGAAATTGAGCGTCTGCAAAAAGAAATCGACGCCAAACCTGATGAATGGAATGATGGCTTACGCGTTATATTTGGCCTTTATGCTGAATATGTGACCATGCTCACCAAAGGAACAATTAATCCTCAGGATTTAGGTTTTTCCGATAAATTAGATGCTGCTTTTTATACCGTTGGTGCATTACCGGTATTACGTTTTAAATTAGAAAATGAAGCAAATTTCGACAAATTAATTGCCGCCGCAGAAACACGCACTAAAGCAAAAGCGGATACCGCAAAATTAAAAGAATTCAGTTATAAACGTTATTTCTTTAATAAAGATAAACATCCTGTTGCTTTTGCCATTGGTAAAAAAGATGGTTTCGCGATCCTGACATTGGATCTGGGCGACATGGTTCCTGCCGATGATCTGGCTATCGCTTTTGGTATTACCAAACCAGCAAAATCACTGAAACAAGCTGCAACACTTGACCAATTGGTACAAAGCTACGGTTTCCGTAAAAATTCACTCGGTTTCATTAACAATGAATTACTAATCAAAACACTAACCCGTGCAGACAGCCCATTGGCTAAACTGCTGGATAAAGTCAGTGAAGGTGAAAGCAATAAGAGTCTAGCTGAATATCGCACACCTGAATGTCAGAAAGATATCGAAGGTATCGCCAGCTTGTGGCCACGAGAAATATTTGGCTATACCAATTTGGACACTAAAGGTGATCCGATCCGTTTTGACAGTACATTTAAAGTTGAATCTAAAGATGCTGCCACCATGGCATCGTTGCAGAAACTGCGTGGTTTTATTCCAGACTATGGCAAAGAGGATAAATCGCTCTTCAAAGCTGCGATTGGCCTGAATGTTGATGAATTGGCTCCTGTTACTACCGAATTGTGGAATCGTGCGACCCAATATCCGTTAACGCATACTCAATTGAAAAATATGCAGACAAAAACATGTACACCATTGCAAGATATTCAGAATAGTCTAAAGATGGCAAATCCTTCCATGCTGGCAATGGGCACAGCAATGGTTCAAGGGTTACAAGGTGCCAGCATCGATCTGCAAGAACTGAAACTCAAAAACAATGCAACCGAGATGCCTGCTGTAGAAAAACTCTCTTTTGTCGCTTCTGTTTCCAGTAAACAGCCGCAACAATTGTGGGGAATGCTCAGTATGGCTTCTCCTGAATTGGCAGCACAGGTTAAATTGCCTGCTGACGGTCAATCCGTTGATTTGCCAGTACCACCAATTATGGAATTGCCAGGTAAAATTAAGCTCGGTTTATATGGCCAGCACATTGCTGTATTTACTGGTGATCAAGGCGCGAAATTTGCCGCATCATTGGCGAAACAGCCATTGGCCGCAAACGGTTTTTATCAGTTAGGTCTGGATTATGGTTTACTGGCCGATATGGCACAATTTGGCCGTAATCAACTTGAACAAGCCAATAAAGTAAATGCAGCAACGGAGTTGTCAGCAACCTCTGGGGCTGAGGCAACATCCGCGGCACCGGCAACTTCTGCATCAACATCGACAGAAAGCAATGAGCAAAAAGAGATGAAGCAAGTTGTGACGATGTTGGATGAAATGCGTGGTGTGCGTCTGCTGACCAGCATGGATTTTGAAAAAGATGGCTTAGCCGTCAAAGGCAGCATGGAATTGCCACAGAAAAAATAACCACCTTTCTGATAGTAATAGGCCACCGATATCGGTGGCCTTTTTATTGAATCATCTAAAATAGCTAGATTTTAATGGCCTCTATTGCCTGTAGTACGCGTTTATCAGAAACCGGATATGGCGTCCCCAACACCTGAGCAAAATAAGAAATACGCAATTCCTCAATCATCCAACGCACATTACGTACTTCTTCCGGTATCGACTGCCCCTTCCCTAATTTACCAACTAATTGCTGATAAACCTGCTCGACATGCTGTACTTTCAACATATACATCCGATCACGGTTAGCATCCACAGGGATTTTCTCCATGCGCCGCTCGATCCCTTTCATATATCGTAATAAATCAGGTAAACGGGCAGCGCCAGTCGCTGTGACAAAGCCTTTATGAATTAACCGTTCCAACTGCGCTTGAATGTCGGAATGTGCAAACGCGAGTTCCAGCGTCATCTTGCCTTTAAACAATTTCCGGATACCGTGTGCTGCAGTCAGGATCTGCTCCACTTGCGCCGCAATCTTCACGACCGCTTCGTTCAGTTCGCCCCGAATGACTTCTTTCTGCTGTTGAAACGTGTCGTTATCCCATGACAAGCCACCATGCTGTTGCATCAACTGATCACAGCCACAAGCAATACAGTCATCAATCAGCTCGGCCACTTTCCCAAACGGGGTGAAATAGAGACCTAATTTGGCTTTATTGGGCAGTTTTTCCTGCAAATATTTAATCGGTGACGGCACATTCAATAGCACTAAACGCCGTTGCCCTGCCCACATTGCGGTCTGTTGCGCCACCGGTGAATCAAATAGTTGGATCGCTACTGAATCTTTTTGATCAACTAATGCCGGATAAGCCTTAACTTCAAAACCACCGCGTTTCTGGCTGTATTCTTGTGGTAATGGGCCAAAGCTCCACAACGTTAAGCCTTCCTGCTCAATATCGTCATCTGCGACCTGCGACAACGTCTGCTGTACCTGCGCACGAAGTTGCTCTTTCAGTGCCAGCAGATCTTTACTCTCTGCCACTTTTTTACGTTTATCATCAATGACTCGGAACGTCATTTTCAGGTGATCGGCAATTGAATTCCAATCCCAGCATTCACGCGGCACAGTCAAACCGCTCATTCGCTTCAGCTGGCGTTCAATTGCATCCAGTAACGGACCTTGTTCCGGTGAAATCGACGCTATCAGTGCATCCGCATAATTAGGTGCCGGCACAAAATTCTTACGCCATTGTTTTGGCAATGACTTGATAAGCGCAACCAACAACTCATGCCGCATGCCAGGGATCAGCCAGTCAAAACCAAGTGGTTCCACCTGATTCAATAATGGCAGTGGAATATGTACCGTGACACCATCCGCCTCTTCGCCCGGTTCAAATTGGTAAGAAAGGCGGAATTTAAGGCGGCCTTGCACCCACTGGTTGGGGTAATCATGCTCATTGATGTGTGAAGCGTCACCCTGCAGCAACATTTCGCGTTCGAAATTGAGCAGTTCAGGTGACTCTTTACTGGCTGTTTTCCACCAACTGTCAAAATGGCGAGCTGAAACCACATCAGCGGGGATATGCGCATCGTAAAACAGGAATAAGGTCTCATCATCAACGAGAATGTCTCGGCGCCGCGATTTGGCTTCCAGCGCTTCAACTTCCGCCAATAATTTACGGTTCTCGGCAAAGAAACGATGACGAGTCTCAAAATCCCCTTCCACTAACGCGCGTCGAATAAACAGTTCACGACTGACTACCGGATCGATATCACCATATTGCACTTCACGATCAGCAACGATGGTGACGCCATACAGCGTGACCTTCTCTGACGCTAATACCGCCCCCGCTTTTTTCGACCAACGCGGATCGCTGTAGCTACGTTTTAGCAGATGCCCAGCCAGTGGTTCGATCCATTCCGGTTGAATACGCGCTGCGGTACGACCATATAAACGCGATGTCTCGGTAAGCTCAGCGACCATGCTCCATTTCGGCGGCTTCTTAAATAAACCAGATCCGGGGAAAATCATAAAACGGGCATTACGAGCACCAATATATTCTGACTTATCGCCGTCTTTCATACCAATATGACTGAGCAAACCAGTCAGAATAGCACTGTGGATCGCCTGCTCTGGCGCAGCGTCTTGATTGATTGTCAAACTCAACTCACGGGTTGCCTGACGCACCTGATAATGAATGTCTTGCCATTCGCGCAGTCGTAAATATGAGAGAAACTCTTTCTGGCATTGTTTACGGAACTGATTTTGACTCAGCGTCTGCTGCTGTTCCTGCACATAATTCCACAGATTGAGGTAGGCTTGAAAATCAGAATCTTTATCTTCAAAACGACGATGTTTTTCGTCCGATGCTTGTTGTTTATCCATCGGACGTTCGCGTGGATCTTGAATACTCAACGCCGAGGTAATGATCAAGATCTCTTCAAGGCAACCAAATTGCGGCGCGGCCAAAACCATGCGCGCTAAACGCGGATCTAACGGAACACGCGCCAGTTGACGGCCCAGCGGCGTCAGACGCAGCGGATGCTGCCCATCAATCGAGCCATTAATAGCGCCCAGCTCTTCCAACAAACGTAAACCATCTTTGATGTGGCGGCTATCAGGCGCTTCCACAAACGGGAAACGGCTCATATCGCCCAGACCCAGCGCGAGCATCTGCAAAATAACAGAAGCCAGATTGGTGCGCAGAATTTCTGGATCGGTAAATTCAGGGCGACCTAAAAAGTCTTGTTCCGAATAAAGACGAATACAGATACCCGCAGCTACACGACCACAACGCCCTTTGCGCTGGTTGGCACTGGCTTGTGAAATTGCCTCAATCGGCAAGCGCTGCACTTTGGTTTTATAGGAATATCGGCTGATCCGCGCGGTACCCGGATCAATAACATAACGGATCCCTGGCACCGTCAGCGATGTTTCCGCCACGTTCGTGGCTAACACAATACGCCGCCCCGCATGCTGTGAGAAAATGCGGTTTTGCTCTGTATTCGATAATCGGGAATAGAGCGGCAAAATCTCAGTGTCGCGCAGATTTCGCTTCCGCAATGCATCGGCAGTATCTCTGATCTCACGTTCACCGTTCATAAAGATCAGAATATCGCCTAAACCTTCGCTACATAATTCATCTACCGCATTAAACAACCCCTGCAACGGATCGCTATCTTCCTCATCTTGCCAAGGGCGGTAACGAACATCGACCGGATAAGTGCGCCCAGAAACCTCAATCACCGGCGCATTACTAAAATGGCGAGAGAAACGCTGTGGATCGATAGTGGCCGACGTAATGATCAGTTTGAGATCGGGGCGCTTTGGCAGTAATTGCTTGAGATAACCAAGAATAAAATCGATGTTCAGACTACGTTCATGTGCTTCGTCGATGATCAGCGTGTCGTATTGCATCAACATGCGATCACTTTGAATTTCTGCCAGCAAAATGCCGTCGGTCATTAATTTGACGTAAGAGTTTTCATTCACCTGATCGTGAAAACGAACCTTATAACCAACATGAGAACCCAGTTCACACTGCAACTCTTCCGCAATACGCGCAGCAACAGTACGAGCCGCTAAACGTCGGGGCTGTGTATGACCAATCATCCCCTGAACACCACGTCCTGCTTCCATACAAATTTTAGGCAGCTGCGTTGTCTTACCTGAGCCTGTTTCACCAGCCACAATCACAACTTGATGTTTACGGATCGCCTCTGCGATGTCATGCCGTTTATCGGTAACAGGCAGGTCAGGATAATGCAATTTTGGTACGTTCTGCTGACGCAACTGTGCCCGTAGCCTGGCTTTTTCCAGCTCTTGGCCAATGAGGGCTAAAACCGAGGTTTGTTTATTAGCAGGCAAACGTTGCACACCTTGTAAACGGCGCAATAACTGAGCTTTATCGACAGGTAAACATTCAGACAGTTGGCTTTGCAACGAACGAAGAATTGCTTCAGACAAAACGTGACTCCAGATCGGTTAACACAGACAGGCCGATAAGCACTGCGTGGTTTTATTCCTGCGAATGCTAACAGGTCAGAACCGATCCAGAAATAGAAGAAGCTGATATTAGCGATTTGTTTTTCTAAGTGGCGCTATTCAGTATTTCGCTGATACAACTCAGCATCTTAGTTTGATCAAACGGTTTAGTAATGAAGGCTTTGGCACCCAATTCCATCGCTTGATCACGCCAGCTGTCATCATGCAGTGCAGTGAGAAAAATAACCGGCGGTAACCGCTCACCAAACTCATTTCGCAACTCGACAAACAAGCTGATGCCATCTTTCTGTGGCATGCTTAAATCAAGGATCAGCAAGTTGATATCAACACTATTTAACCATTCAGAAACACGAAACGGATCACTTTCAAGATAGACATTCTGATAACCGCCGCCATTTAAAAATGCTTTCGCTAAACGCAAATTAGTTTGGATATCATCCACAACCAGAATGTGTTCCAAACTGTTCTGGCCAGTTATTCCTTTTGCTTCATATGGTGTCATAATGGCTCAAACTGCACTCCATCCAATCATACCGTAATAATACATCAGTTAACGCTTACTTATGGCGCGTAATTTAGCATTTTGTGAATTACCGCCCAAGTATGCTGAATATCAATTGGTTTAATCAGGACATAATCAAAATATAATTCTGATGAGGCATTTTGTAGCACAGACATAATTTCATCCGTTATAGCAATAACAGGTGTATGACTTGTTATTTCATTTTTTCGTAAACGATAAAGTAATTCATATGCATCCATGTCCTCAATATTAGCATCCAGTAAAATAATGTCTGGTTTTGCTTGCGACAGTGTGTTGAATCCCTCTTCAACAGATAATGTACTAGATATAACGTATTGATGTTTTTTTGTTGATAATCGCGCTAATTGCCGAATTGATGATTGATCACAGCCAATACATAACAAATGATGGATCTCAGCAACTATGTCGGCATCAGGCTCATCATCAAAATGTGTAGATAAATCGATAATAGGTAACTGGGTCTCTGAGTTATTAGCTAACGGTAATTCAATCCAGAATACCGAACCTTCATTAATTTTACTGCTAAAATCAACCCTGCCATGCATAGATTCAATTAACTGTTTTGATATGGAAAGCCCTATCCCAGTTCCTTTGATTCCAGATGTTTCATAACCTAATCGATTAAATGGCTTAAATAATTCCTTCTGTTTATCTTCAGGAATCCCACTACCCGTATCATGAACACTAATTCGCAATTGGTCTTTATTCACGTTTACAGTTATTTTTATACTGCCATTAGGGTGGTTATATTTAATGGCATTAGAAATAAGATTAATGATTACTTGACGCAAACGAGTGCTATCGGCCATTACCATAATTGTAGATGCTGGCAGTTCTGCTGATAAATACAATTGCTCTTTTTCTACAATAGCCCTAAGCATTTCATTGCATTCAGAACAAATTTTAATTGCATCGACAGGTTCTATATTCAATGATGCACCATTGTTTTCAATACGTGATAAATTTAATACATCATCAATTAGTTTGAGTAAATGATCTCCTGCCGTCATAATTTCATCAGTATATTCCTGACGCTCTCTTGATGATAAATTGTTATTATCTTTTTGCAGTAATTGCCCAAAACCAAGAATTGCATTAAGTGGCGTTCTTAATTCATGACTCATGCTTGATAAAAATAAACTTTTAGTTTTATTCGCTGCATCTGCATCTTCTTTTGCTCGTCGCAGATCACACGTAATTTCATCCAGCTTTTGCCCCATGGCTACGATCGCAAACGCGGTTTCCTGCAATTCAGCGATGGCAAATGCAGGTTTATCCAGTTGGTATTTCTCATGACTAATCTGATCAACCATCTCTTTCATGTGTAGTAATGGATCAGAAATGGCTTTACTCATCCGCCGTGAACTAAGCCAAATGAAAAATATGAAGATGATATAAAACACAACCAAACCGCCTATCATTAAATAGCCTATTTGAGCAAATTGTTGTGCTAAAGTTCGAGTTTCACTGTAAACCTTATTTTCATCTACGATAGTAATTAATTTCCAACGTGTTTCAGGTATCGACTCCCATGCCATTAGTTTATTATTGCCATTTAAGGTAATAAAACCCTTACCACTTAAACTGTTTTTTATATCGAAAACTATCTTTTGTGAATCTTTGCGCAAAAAAAGATTAAATTGCTCTGGCTTAAATATCTCTTTTTTTATCGCTTCTTGATAACTATGGTTGGTTAACTCACGCAAACCAAAATCCTTTTCTCCTTCTGGTGGCAAAGCCATAATATTACCATTACTATTCACCAAAATAGCATAGCCACCCCAGGGTATAGCTAAACGCTGAATTTTTTCAATAATAGAACCGACTGTAACATCAAGCCCGACGACACCCTCTAGAAAATCTTGCCGATATACAGGCGCGATACAAGATGCCATCCAACCATTCCCTGCTGGATCGATGTAAACATCTGTCCATACTACTGTACGTAATGGGTCATTTTTCTTATCGGCTAAATAATAAAAATTATAATCAGGAATCACCATATCTTTCGGGTATTGATCTAGGGTATTAAACCATGGATAAATTCGATTATAGGAATCCCAACTATTAAAATAGGCTGCTGCAATTAAAGGATTACTCTCTTTAATTCCTTTCATTAAAGAGTCTAACTGTGAAAGCCGTAATGCCTTTTCATGATCTTGTTGTGCTAATGGTGTTGCTGAGGAATAAAAAGAAGCCGCACCACCCGTATCTTTGATAGAATAAAAAACACCTTGTGGTGATATAGTGTAATTAGCTTTTTCAGCGTCTGGAATGGCAATATTTTTATCCAACAAAACTCGTTGCGTTTCGGTTCGATATATTTCCGTTTGGCGAGAAATCGCCAATAACTGTTCCCGAATAACTTCGGACTCACGCTGTGCTGATATCTGGAGTTCTTTATCAGCTTGCTGATAAATATAGTTAATATTTGCTTCTCGGATGAGGTTATTGCTAATCAGGTAGACTGCAATAAGTACCGTTTCTACCAATACTAATGGTACTAATGCACTTCGGACCATTGCTCGCCAAACCCATTTTTGGGCTGACACATCGGCGAAACGCTGCATATCACTCTCCATCAAACTTATCTTGTAAAGCTTAACGTATTTTAAACGCCATTTCCCTGAATATAGCGACAACTGAGAATGTCATTGCAACTTATCATGACCCTGATTATCTGCTCCAGTTAACCAAACTTGAATTGCGGCCAGAGAATCTGCGGTAAATTCTGATGCTCTGGTTTGTATCTCATCCGTAGTCATCAACAACACATATTCCACTTCTTCTTGTTGCAAGACTAACTCGCCATCGTACTGACAACTGAATACCGCTCCCCAAACATTGCAGTCGTTATCTTGATGTAAAAATGAGCCATGAAATTTCAGAGGAACATTTCTAATACCCATTTCTTCTGCTAATTCACGATATGCTGATGCTTGGATCTCTTCGCCTTTAGACACAACCCCGCCACAGCAAGCATCTAACATTGAAGGGCAATAATCTTTTGTGGCCGTTCGTCTTTGCACATACAACTGACCCTGTGCATTCTCAATGACAATATAGGTAGCCCGATGCAGCAGTCGTTGCTGACGCATCACGGAACGAGGAACAGCATCAATAACGTTGTTATTGGTATCAACAATATCTACCCATTCTTCCGCCATGCAGTTCTCCTATTTTATCAATTCATTGTAAACTAACGCTTTCAATAATGATGTTTTCTATGATTATCCGCGCTATTAACGATACTGACTGGCCTTCTATTCTTAGCATACAGGCTACCGTTTATCCTTATATAACACCCGAAACAGAAACGGTGCTCCGATCAAAAATGGTGCTTGGCCCGCAAACTTGTCTGGTGATCACTGATCAACAACATAATGTAACAGGCTATTGTTTAGCACATCCATGGCATAGACAGCCTGCTAGTTTACATACAATTTACCCCAAACCTCAGCAATCAGAATTACTCTATATCCATGATATTGCTATCGCTCCGCAGCATGCAGGAAAACAAATTGGCGGGCAGACGCTGAAATATCTTCAACTGTGGGCAAGGCAACAAGGCTATCGGGAGTTGTCACTGGTATCCCTCCAGCAAGCGGTTGGTTACTGGCAACGACACGGTTTTGAAACTCAGAACTATGCCATTGATGACACGCAGTATGGTGCAGGCGCATGTTATATGCTCAAACAAATATGAAAAAGGCCAGCAATTGCTGGCCTTTTAGCTAAAACATCAAATACTGATTTTAACCATTAACAAAGATAATAGTTCCAAACCAAAACAGCCCGGCTGACAATGCAATAGTAACTGGCAGTGTTAATATCCAAGCAAGCGCAATATTTTTTACGGTGCTTGATTGCAAACCAGAACGGTTAGCCAACATAGTCCCTGCTACAGCTGATGATAAAACATGCGTAGTGGACACTGGCAGACCGCTCATGCTGGCGATCCCGATGGCTACGGCAGCGGTGATCTGTGCAGCCATACCTTGAGAATATGTCATGCCTTTCTGACCAATTTTTTCACCAACGGTCTGAACAATACGGCGCCAGCCAATCATTGTGCCGCCACCCAGAGCCAGTGCTACCGCAAAAATAACCCACATCGGCGCATATTCAGTAGTCAACGTCAGGTCTTTACGCAGTTTGTTCAAATCAGAAATTTCAGACGCTGGAATACCAGGCAATTTACTGACTTGTTTAGCGGTATCATCCAAACATAACAACAGACGACGAACTTCACGGCGTTTTTCAACACTCAATTGATTGTAGTGTTCAGTTGTATTTAGCAAATTGGCAACAGTTGCGATCGATGACATTGAGTCTTTAGAGTCGCATTTAAATACCTGTGGCATATCAGCATTTGGCACTTTCTTTAAATCAATCATCTGATTCAAATAAGCACTATTACGCTGATAGAAATCACCCATATGGATTGCAGCATCTTTAGTTCGGCCGATCTGATAACTGGTGCTTTCCATATTCAATACGAACTGACCCGGCACGATACCAATCAGAACCAACATGATCAGACCAATACCTTTCTGACCATCATTGGAACCGTGCACAAAACTCACACCCATGGCTGAAGCAATCAGCGTAAAACGAGTCCAGAACGGAGGGCGTTTTTTGCCATCCCAAGTCTGACGCTCTTCTGGGGTTTTGTGAATCTTGGAACTGGTGAAACGCTTTTTCATCAAAAGCAGCAAGCCGCCGGCGATGACTAAACCGACAATTGGAGAAATGATCAGCGATAACATGATATCAACGGCTTTTTGAATATTGATACCTTTACTAATTTCAACGCCGGTCATGAGTGCATTTGCTAAACCAACACCCAGTATTGCACCAATCAGTGTATGCGAACTGGAAGCAGGAATACCCAAATACCAAGTCCCCAAGTTCCATAATATGGCTGAACTCAGTAATGCAAATACCATCACCAAACCGTGAGCAGATGCCACATTTAGAAGCAAATCAACAGGCAACAAGTGAACAATGGCATACGCCACACCCAAGCCGCCGGCCAATACGCCAGCACAGTTAAAGATACCCGATGCAACCACAGCCATATGAGGAGGCATTGCTTTGGTATAAATAACCGTTGCCACAGCATTTGCGGTGTCATGGAAACCATTGATAAATTCATAGGCAAGAACAAATGTCAGTGCCAACGCTAAACCCAGACCCAGTTCAAAGCTGAGCCCATTAAACATTTCTAGCATAAATATTAATCATCCGTGGATAGACGCGGCGCATTATGACAGAAAGATGTTCATCCGAAAGTCTTGACGGAAGAAAAAGGTGAAAAAAATCGAGATAAACGGGCTCTCGCGAATCCGCAATAGCGCGACTTTTAATCATCTTTCCAAGATCGACTACGCTTCATAAATTTATTACTTTTATGTAACAAAAAAGTAATAAGCAAATGAAACCATTAGGGTATCTAACCTATTGGAGTTATTTCATGAAACGTTCTTTCCGTGAACATCAGGCGCTGCAAATCGCAAGATACATTCGTAGCTACTATCGGGGAACTTTTTATATTGAGCAATCCGGCCCATTTCACTTTGATGCTGGACGAGCCTGTTATGACGAAGTAGACAATGTGCGGTGGAAAAAGGTTCTAGCCCAGATCAACAAAGAAATTCGTAATCTGGGCTCATTAAAAACAATGATCACCAACTAGCCTCGAGGCCCATCAACAATATTTGTGATCACGCCACGTTCGACCGTCACAAGCTGAATGAAGTGATCATGCCCCATATACATAGTCCAAACCTCGCCTGTTCGCATGATTTGTCGATGACCATACTCATCGACCACTACGCGAGTGGTATCGTCGATAGTTAAAGGCCGACCACATTTGATGAGTAATATCGCGGATGGGTCACCAACAGAGATCAGCGCATTACCACAACGAAAAGAGCCATCTGCCCAAGAGTAACCCGATATGGTCAGTGATAACGCAACGACCAAACTAGAAACTAATTTTTTCATGGTTCACCTGAGCCTCATAAAGATACTGCCGCTTTTATACACTTCTTATATTAATTTTACATCTCTAATAAAAAACAGGTTCATCTTTTCGAAAGATAAACTGCAACAAATTGAATTATTCTTAATTGCAGTTGCCAGCATGGGCAACAATCGTCACAATCGGGCAGAACCTATATGAAGCAGAGAGGAAATCCATGAGTAGTGTTTCTCTGGTCGCTAGTGCCGAATTACCTACCCCTTGGGGTGTCTTTACTATGACCGGATTCAAAGAAGAGGCTACAGGTAAAGATCATGTTGCGTTATCAATGGGCGACATCACGACAGCCGATCCCGTCTTAGCACGCATTCATTCTGAATGTCTTACTGGTGATGCTTTATTCAGTTTACGGTGTGATTGTGGATTCCAGTTACAAGCAGCACTTCAGCGGATCGCCACCGAAGGACGCGGTGTTTTACTTTACGTTCGTCAGGAAGGCCGCGGTATCGGTTTGTTAAATAAGATCCATGCATATCATCTGCAAGATCAAGGTGCTGATACCGTGGAAGCTAATGTGGCATTGGGTTTCGCACCCGACTTACGCGACTACACTATTTGTGCCGATATGCTGACATTGCTTGATGTAAAATCATTACGGCTGATGACAAATAACCCAAGAAAGATCAAAGCAATGGAACAACACGGTATTCCTGTTGCAGAACGCGTGCCATTAGAAGAAGGGAAAAACCCGTTTAATGAATTTTATCTGTCAACTAAAGCCGGCAAACTCGGCCATATGTTGCATGAGTAATTTCTGTTAAGCCAAAATGATATAGAGCTTACTTTATAAGGTAAGCTCTATTTAATATAGCTTCGCGCCAATAGAATTAACTACCTAGCCCCGCATTATAGAAATACAAATTATCTAGTGGATCAACCGCCCCAGTATTGAGGTTCAATTCACCAAAATCATGTAACTCAACCGCATCTGCTTTCGCAGTTATTAATAATGTAGCACCATCAATATTTTGCAATGCAGGATCTAATGAGTTATCGCCTGAATCCAACACGGCTTGATGATCTAACTGAGTGAATACGGTTGTATCTTCATTTAGATAAGAATGGGCTGTATCCGTATGTACTTGGGACACATTGGCAATTGATGACCATAAATCCATATCATCATCTATCGCAATGACATCGTGTAATGTTGCAACTTCAGGTAATTGAGATAATGCCACCGCAATTTCCTGACCATCGAGCGAATAGAGAATAGAGCCATCTGCAT
Organism: uncultured Tolumonas sp.; assembly: GCF_963678185.1. Taxonomy (NCBI): domain Bacteria; kingdom Pseudomonadati; phylum Pseudomonadota; class Gammaproteobacteria; order Aeromonadales; family Aeromonadaceae; genus Tolumonas; species uncultured Tolumonas sp. The sequence continues at coordinate 8,707 of NZ_OY782757.1, read as the reverse complement.
GTGTTTCATCGAAAGACTCATACGCAATAGTTCCGGCCGAAAAATCAACAAACAATTGACCAGTTATATTGCCACTACGGTCTGTTATTTCAAGACCATCTAGCTGATGATCATCCAGATGGGTTGAATAGCCAACACCCGTCTCACAGACAATTTCTTGCCCGTTCCACTGGTAAAGCACATCATCCACAGAAATCCAGTTAATCATTTGTTGTTACTCTGTTTGAAAACAAATTGGGAGCAGGCAAGCTGCTCCCATAGCATTTTAATGAATCACGCCATTTTGTGTTAGTAAGTAATTTTGAAGTGCAGATAAATCGCCAGCCTGACCTTCAAGAACAATAGTCATATCGGCGGCTCCGCCTGAATTACCATCTGCATGAACAGATACAACAACATTACTACCCGTAGTAGAGAATGTTAAGTAATTGCTCAAATCACTAGACGGTGTATCACCAGATAAAACATCTGATAAATCGAGTTTATCACCTTCTGTTCTGGAAAAATCAGTAATCGTATCGCTAAATGGTGCGCCAGAAGCAGTATTTATATCGTCAGCCGTCCATCTGAAAATATCAGCGCCAGTACCACCGGTCAGGATATCGTTACCCAGACCGCCGATGAGTGTATCATTTCCAGCACCGCCGCTAATATTATTGACGCCGTTATCACCGGTTAAACTGTCATTGTATTGAGACCCTATGATATTTTCGATATTGGTTAATGTATCAAGACTACTACCATCAGTTGCGATACCAGTATCAAGATTTACTGTTACGCCAGCTGAAGCATCACTAAAGCTTGCCGTGTCAGTACCATTACCTCCATCTAAAATATCATTGTTAAAGCCGCCTAGTAGCAAGTCATTACCCTCTCCACCATAGAGGATATCATTACCATAACCGCCTAAAAGTGTATCGTTGCCATCTCCACCGTATAAAATATCACTACCTGCTCGGCCATCTATATAATCACTACCCAAACCACCGGTGAGAATATCATTACCCGTTGTACCATACACAATGTCATCACCAGCGTGATAATCAACAGTTAGTCCAGTTTGATTAACTATTGAGCTAGTAAATTCACCGCCATTTGTATCAGAACTCAACCAGCTTTGATCATGCAAATTCGTACCATCCCCGGTAGAATTCGTAATAGTGGTAGTATGAGTATCAAACGTAGCATCATATGTATAATTATAACTTTCATGCGGTTTAACAAATTCATCAGAATTAATTATTTGCGATGTTCCATCAGCATTATTAACATAGATATCAAACTGATTTGGTTCAGATAAAGCGACCGTAGTTGTCGCACTTAAATAAACTCTAAACATCATTTCGCCACTAGCTGAATATAAAAGATCGTAATGTAAACTTGTTCCAGCAGGCAAACTTCCAGGATCTAATGTTAATGAAGCATTACCATTAGAATCATGAACTAAAATATCCCAATAAATAGTATTACCTGCTTTCAGATATGCTGTTCCTCCTTTGATTTTCATATCAAAAGCATCTTGATCTTTATTGTCATTCATAAACCAGCCTGTTTTAGCTGAATCATAAGTGATCGGTAAAGGAGTCACATTTACAGTTAAATCATAGCTATTCACACTATAAGCAGTACCGTCATAGACTTGGAAACTGATGTTAGTGTAATTACTACCATATTCATTTGCATCAGGTACAAACCGCAAATAGCCTGCATTAATGTCTTGTACTGTAATAGCCTGATTCAATACAACATCAACCCAACTTGATCCGTTGTAATATTGCAAACGCCCGTTATCTTCTAGTGTAGTAATTTTTACACCTGCAAATGCATCATTATCTATATCACTATAGGTACCAAAATCATTCAAAGTCAGTACGATAGGTGTATTTTCTGTCGTTGTTACACTGTCATCTGTTGAAACTGGCAGATCATTCACTGGGTCCACGATAATACTCAACGTGGAGGTGTCATCCGCGCCGCTGCCATCAGTCAGGGTATAGGTCACAACCGGAACATTACCGTTGTAATCGGCTACCGGCACAAAACTATAATCCCCATCCGCCTGCAGTGTCAGCGCGCCCACACCCGCTATCGTCACCGTCTGGCCGGCATTATAGACCGTCGCATCCCCGGCCACCGTGAAGGTGGTTAACGACAGGGGACCATCCACACTGCTGCCATCAATCACGTTACCGGTATTGTTGGCACCACCAATTAAGCTGTCTTCCTGTACATGCACCAACTCGTTGTTGTCAGTGAAATCATCATTCACTGGGTCCACGATAATACTCAACGTGGAGGTGTCATCCGCGCCGCTGCCATCAGTCAGGGTATAGGTCACAACCGGAACATTACCGTTGTAATCGGCTACCGGCACAAAACTATAATCCCCATCCGCCTGCAGTGTCAGCGCGCCCACACCCGCTATCGTCACCGTCTGGCCGGCATTATAGACCGTCGCATCCCCGGCCACCGTGAAGGTGGTTAACGACAGGGGACCATCCACACTGCTGCCATCAATCACGTTACCGGTATTGTTGGCACCACCAATTAAGCTGTCTTCCTGTACATGCACCAACTCGTTGTTGTCAGTGAAATCATCATTCACTGGGTCCACGATAATACTCAACGTGGAGGTGTCATCCGCGCCGCTGCCATCAGTCAGGGTATAGGTCACAACCGGAACATTACCGTTGTAATCGGCTACCGGCACAAAACTATAATCCCCATCCGCCTGCAGTGTCAGCGCGCCCACACCCGCTATCGTCACCGTCTGGCCGGCATTATAGACCGTCGCATCCCCGGCCACCGTGAAGGTGGTTAACGACAGGGGACCATCCACACTGCTGCCATCAATCACGTTACCGGTATTGTTGGCACCACCAATTAAGCTGTCTTCCTGTACATGCACCAACTCGTTGTTGTCAGTGAAATCATCATTCACTGGGTCCACGATAATACTCAACGTGGAGGTGTCATCCGCGCCGCTGCCATCAGTCAGGGTATAGGTCACAACCGGAACATTACCGTTGTAATCGGCTACCGGCACAAAACTATAATCCCCATCCGCCTGCAGTGTCAGCGCGCCCACACCCGCTATCGTCACCGTCTGGCCGGCATTATAGACCGTCGCATCCCCGGCCACCGTGAAGGTGGTTAACGACAGGGGACCATCCACACTGCTGCCATCAATCACGTTACCGGTATTGTTGGCACCACCAATTAAGCTGTCTTCCTGTACATGCACCAACTCGTTGTTGTCAGTGAAATCATCATTCACTGGGTCCACGATAATACTCAACGTGGAGGTGTCATCCGCGCCGCTGCCATCAGTCAGGGTATAGGTCACAACCGGAACATTACCGTTGTAATCGGCTACCGGCACAAAACTATAATCCCCATCCGCCTGCAGTGTCAGCGCGCCCACACCCGCTATCGTCACCGTCTGGCCGGCATTATAGACCGTCGCATCCCCGGCCACCGTGAAGGTGGTTAACGACAGGGGACCATCCACACTGCTGCCATCAATCACGTTACCGGTATTGTTGGCACCACCAATTAAGCTGTCTTCCTGTACATGCACCAACTCGTTGTTGTCAGTGAAATCATCATTCACTGGGTCCACGATAATACTCAACGTGGAGGTGTCATCCGCGCCGCTGCCATCAGTCAGGGTATAGGTCACAACCGGAACATTACCGTTGTAATCGGCTACCGGCACAAAACTATAATCCCCATCCGCCTGCAGTGTCAGCGCGCCCACACCCGCTATCGTCACCGTCTGGCCGGCATTATAGACCGTCGCATCCCCGGCCACCGTGAAGGTGGTTAACGACAGGGGACCATCCACACTGCTGCCATCAATCACGTTACCGGTATTGTTGGCACCACCAATTAAGCTGTCTTCCTGTACATGCACCAACTCGTTGTTGTCAGTGAAATCATCATTCACTGGGTCCACGATAATACTCAACGTGGAGGTGTCATCCGCGCCGCTGCCATCAGTCAGGGTATAGGTCACAACCGGAACATTACCGTTGTAATCGGCTACCGGCACAAAACTATAATCCCCATCCGCCTGCAGTGTCAGCGCGCCCACACCCGCTATCGTCACCGTCTGGCCGGCATTATAGACCGTCGCATCCCCGGCCACCGTGAAGGTGGTTAACGACAGGGGACCATCCACACTGCTGCCATCAATCACGTTACCGGTATTGTTGGCACCACCAATTAAGCTGTCTTCCTGTACATGCACCAACTCGTTGTTGTCAGTGAAATCATCATTCACTGGGTCCACGATAATACTCAACGTGGAGGTGTCATCCGCGCCGCTGCCATCAGTCAGGGTATAGGTCACAACCGGAACGTTACCGTTGTAATCGGCTACCGGCACAAAACTATAATCCCCATCCGCCTGCAGTGTCAGCGCGCCCACACCCGCTATCGTCACCGTCTGGCCGGCATTATAGACCGTCGCATCCCCGGCCACCGTGAAGGTGGTTAACGACAGGGGACCATCCACACTGCTGCCATCAATCACGTTACCGGTATTGTTGGCACCACCAATTAAGCTGTCTTCCTGTACATGCACCAACTCGTTGTTGTCAGTGAAATCATCATTAACAGGCGTTACTTCAATATTCAATGTTGAACTAGCACCAGTATTGGTGGTGTATGTAACCTGAGGGATATTTCCATTCCAATTGACGTCAGGTGTAAAAATGTATGTACCGTCACCATTGATTTGTAAAGTACCTACACCCGTAATTGTGGCTATTGATCCAGGAAGATGAGCACTAGAATCCCCGGCGATTGTAAAACCACTAACAGTCAATACATCATCAACATCGCTATCATTAGCTAACACATTACCAGTTGCTACAGCACCTTCAGTAATGGAGTTTATATCTGGAATGACTATTGTTGGGTTGTTTACTGCAACAATAGTAGGTGCTGCGGGTTGATTTATTTGAAGTAACTGATCTGTTACTGGTGCTGTTGTGTCATAGCCTGATTCAGCAATAGTTGCATCACCAACACGAGTAATAGATATAAATCCGTCGTTACCACTACCAGGCCCAGCACCACCTGCATCTGCAGCAATACCAGCAGCCGCAGCTTCAAACGCTTGAGTGGGATCTTGCCCCGATAATATAGCTTGTTGTAGTGCATTAATTTGTGCTGTGGTTTGATCACCGTTAGCTGCACCCATAGCAGGCATAGCCGGCTGTTGATCTGCAGGCAGCTCTGGTGTTTGTATTGCTTCTGGAAGACCTTTTTCAAAGGCAAAATTAGAGGCATCACCTAAGAGGATTTCCATTCCTGGCTGTAATATGTCGCCAACCTGCAGTTCATGCAATACGCCATCAGGTGTGCGAAATTTGGCAACACCAGCAATAGTAGTCACATGGGAAACTTCCGTGATTGTAAGATTTTTCATAGTCCACCCCAACAGCACAATGTTACGCATTTGTTAATACAAGTGTAACTTTTGGTTACTTTGCAAACACTGAAAAGAATGGGATGAGGCAGAAAAGAACGGGACTAATACATGCAGGAAATCGAATAAAAAAGGCGCCTAGGCGCCTTTTGGATACATTTTTTATTTATTTATTAATAAATGCTGACTATCCACAAGTATATTCAAAATGGATGTGGCAGTAGCTCCCGAACCAAAATCAGAATAGTGAACACCATCGAGCGTAATACTGTTAACAACATCGCCTTTACCATCCGGTGTAGCATGTATTTCAATAGTTACATTATTTGTATCACTGCCAACCGATAAGTATTTCAATAAATCAGAAGCTGATTTTGAGCTATCATGATCCAATAAATCTGATATATCAATTACATCAAAACTCTTACTGAAATCTGTAATATGATCGGTTACGGGTGCTGCTATTGTGCCTTTTTCGCCGTTTTGCCAGGCAAAAACGTCGTTCCCTATACCACCGGTAAGCGTATCGTTACCAATTCCACCATAGAGATGATCAGCACCACTTCCGCCGATCAGAATGTCATTACCTAAGCCACCATAAAGTGAATCATCCCCAGACAGACCATTAAGTGAGTCATTCCCAATGCTACCGTAGAATGTATCATTGCCGGCGCCATCATCAACGATCAGATAGTGGTTAGTCAGCATATCCTGAATCACAGCATTATCATTAAGCAGCGTTGTACCAGTACTATCCTGTAGCAGGTTAATATTAGTCAGAACTATGGTTTGATTTTCCACTGTCGCATCATAGCCATTAGCAAAACCACCGTCAGTGCTGATATGTATAACTGTGCTAGTAACACCGCCGGCTGATGTTGTTTCAAAATGTAAATAGTTGGAAAGATTACCCGTATCCGTGACACCAGAGTGGACTTCGCCAACCAATAACCCACGTAAATCAAGTGCATCCCCCTCACTTTTGCTGAAATCCATTACCCGATCAGTGGAGTCTGCGAGAAGAATTGCTTTATTAATATCGTAGCTATTACTTTTACCAGCTGCAATTGTACCTAACGAGTTCGAACCATCACCGAGCGACCAAACAAAAACATCCGCACCGGAGTCGCCTTTCAGTACATCACTACCGGCTCCGCCCTCAATTCGATCAATACCAGCACCACCACGCAATGCATCATTCCCGGCACCACCATACAGATAATCATTACCAATACCGCCATAGAATAGATCCGTATGATTTCCGCCGATAAGTGCATCATTACCAGCACCACCATTCACAAGATCGCCGTATCCTTTATTGGTATTACTTGCTACTGACGTCACCAGTGCCGTACTGCTGAGCATGCCGGAATCTGCAGTTGTAATAAGCGTCGAAACAACAAGATTAGCAAATGTTGTATTTGTGGCATTATCTCCGCTGTAGACAATATCGTCACCCGTCCCAGCTTCAATATAGTCATTACCCAATTTGCCATCTATGAAATCAGCACCAATATAGTTGTTGGTGTCGTTCAACCCCATAACATCGGCATTAATAGTGCCTGTATGAGTTGTCTGACTCGCAACATTTTCCGTAGCACCATTAATAGTAACCGTTAATGTAGTGGTATTAGTGCCGCCATGACCATCACTGACTGTGTAACTGACAACATCAGTGAGCGATTGCCCACTCTGCAAAGCGTTCACCTGAGCATCATTATTCGTTAAGGTGTATGAATAACTGCCATCGGCTTTAATGAGGAACGTTCCGTAGCTACCCGTGACATTAGACCCGAGCAAAGAGGTTTGACTATTAACTGAACTAACACTGAGAACATCATTGTCAGCATCCGTATCGTTATTTGTGAGTGAACCCGTTACTGTATAATTGCCAGAGTCTTCCGTAACAGTGGCAGTATCTGCCATAACAACAGGCGGATCATTCACTGCTAATACCGTGATTGGAACAGTAATAGTGTTTGTTGCTGTTTGCCCGGTAGCGATTTCCATGTTGGTAAGCACTAATCCCAGGTTGTAGGTACCATTATAGTTTTCAGTAGGTGTAATAGATAACGAGGTCAAATCCCAGCCGGTAATATTCACAGAACCATTGGATGACGATGCGACAAAAACATGAGTCCCATCTGATAACACCGTGCCATCCAGCAAATTATTAACAACAAGACTAACAACTTTCTCGGAACCATCCGTATCTGATAATGCAACCGAGATGGGTGAAAGCTTGATAGTTGTGTCTTCTACTCCGCTGTTGTTGATTACCGGGTAATATCCACCGTCCGAAATACTAACCAAAGCATTATGCCCCCCCCCTAAATTATCCAGTGAGGTGATCGAACTGTAGATGTTGAAATTACTACTACTTAACGCGAGTGCTGTACCGCCATCAACGCTCAGAGATGGCAATAACGCTCCAACGTTATCACCGTTATATACCGCCCAATCGAGCGTGTAATAACCACCGACTGAAGGTATGTAGGTAGTTGCCGTAATATTACCCCAACTGTTATAAGCCTTATTCAGGACTTCTGTACCACCGATTTTGAGGATGGCCGTATCGTCCATATATGAACTGAAGGTATAAGATTTGCCCGCTTCCAGATAAATTAGCCCTGTTATACGGTACGCACCATCGGTAGGAATACCAGACGGTGAGCCATTACCTGTTACATAATTTTGTGGTGCCGCAGATACTGATGTGGATACAGGCGTATCAGAATTCAAACGATTCAACAAAGTGCTTACTTCTGAACTACTATCTACATCCGTAGTGGATACATTACCTAGATTGGTGTATTGACGAACTGTCAAACCATCACCTACTGGTACTGTTACTACATATGTTGTGCCATCAGTAACAGAAATACCATTTAGTTTGATTACCGGGGTATCGGTCACTGGAGTGATATCAACAGTAATAGTGGATGTGTCACTGCTGGTACTACCATCCGTTGCCTGGAAGTTGAAACTGGCATAATCATGTTTCTGATCACCGATACCACTCTGAAAATCACCATTACTTGATTCATTTAGATCTGGAATAAACCGCAGATGTCCTGCCGATATATCAGTGTAACTAATTTTTTGATCCTGAATAACAGAGTTCCAGTTAATGCCATCACTAGAATATTGCAATAGACCGTCAGTTGGCAGAGAGGTGATCTTAATTCCGAGAGATTTAAGCTCATTATCTGCATCACTAACTCCAAAATCATTCCAGCTTAATATCCTGACAGAATCTTCTGTGCCCGT